>NZ_JBVIHH010000014.1:32375-243960 GCF_055570395.1 Streptomyces sp. NPDC031210 | reverse complement strand
GTTCCTCTTCCGCAACGAACTGGCCGCTCACTCTTCCTAAGAAGGTCTCAACGGGAGAGTTCTCAGCAGCGCGCGCCCCCGGGGGGCGGGGCCGCGCGGAAAGGTGCGGATGCGGTTGGGTGGTGAGCCCCCGGGCCGGTGCCGTGCGGGGCTGTGGGTGCCGTTGCGACGCCGTTGCGACGCCGCTGTGACGCCGTTTCTCAGCCCCTCGTCGGCTGTAGCTCCCCATGGCTGACCAGCTTCTCGGCGGTTTCGACGTCCGGAGTCATCCAGCGGTCGTCACCGAGTGCCGGTACGTGGTCACGGAAGCGGCGGTGGAGTTCGGCGGTCCCCTTCGCCAGGTGCAGGCCGCCCATCTTGGGAGCGGCGAGGTCGATGCCTTGGGCGGCGAGGAGGAACTGGACGGCCAGGACCGTCTCCGCCCTGGCGAGATTGTCATCGAGGTTGCGGACCGAGGCCATGGCCATCGTGTTGTGGTCCTCCTGACCGAACTTCTCCGGCCTGGAGAGCACCCCGGCGGGCATCGCCCGGCTCTGCATCTCAGGGATCAGCGCGGCGCCCACCGTCTGAACCTGCACCATCCCGGAGTTCAAACCGACCGGCTCGGCCGCGAGGTTGTCCGGCAGGCCGTAGCTCCACTTCGAGGAGATCAGCCGCCCCGACAGTTCATGGCTGAGCACCGCCACGTCGGTGATCTGCGCGTTGAGGGTGTCGAGTGCGTGCCCGATCTGCGCCCCGTCCCAGTTGCCGCCCATCACGAACTCGAAGGCGCCCTCTTCGTTCTCGAACAGCAAGGGGTTGGAGGTCGAGGCGTTCGCCTCGCGCCTGATGATCGTCTCGGCCTCGTCCAGAGTCTGCCGGACCGTGCCGACGATGTGTGGGGCCGCACGCACGGACACGGCGTCCTGCACCCGAGGTCCCTTCTCCCCGAACTGCCGGCGTCCCCGCTCCGTCATCCACCGACTGCCTTCGGTCAGGGCACGCAAGCCGGCCGCTTCCTCCTCCTCGGCCGGCACGCGCCGCTCGGCATGGGTGCGCGCGTCCAGCGATCCGGACTCGGCCCGGGTCGCCTCTAGGAACAAACCGAAAGCACCGTCGAACTGATCCAGAAGCTGCTCCGCCCGATCAACCGACGCCGCGTAGCGAGCGGTCAGCACACCGCTGCCGCTGATCAGCGGCAGCGCCTCGCCCGCCTCCAGCCGGAACGTGGCCGGCAGCCCGGCTTGGCGCAACACCGTCGCGCTCGGGCGGGCGGGGCCTCCCCGCAGCCGGGCGGGCGCGCCGTCTCCGGTGAGCACCAGCCCGGCTGCCGCCATCGGCTGCAGGTCACCGGTTCCCAGCGAACCGACCGCGGGCATCACCGGCGTCACGCCGGCGTTGACCAAGGCCAGCATCCGCTCGGCCATCTCGGGCCGCACCCCCATACGGCCGCGAGCCATGGCGTTGGCCCGCAGCACCAGCGCGAGCCGGGCCACGCCCGCCGACAACTCTTCCCCGACGCCGGCCGCGTGCGAGCGGAGAATCCTGCGCTGGAAGTCACGCTGCTGCGCTTCGGTGAGCGCATGGTCCTTCAGCGGGCCCAAAGCCTGATTCCAGCCATAGACATGCTGTCCACGTTCCAATGCGGCCAGCGCCCCCTCACGGGCCTGGCGCATCCTCGCGGCGGCCGACGGTGCCAGCCGCACCGGCCCGGCCGAGCCGCGTAGCACCGCTCTCATCTGCCCCATCGTCAGATGGCCGCCGTCGAGCGTCACCGTCGCGGACCGGGAAGGCGCCACCGAGTGTGCCACGGCCTGGGCTTGCGCGGGCATCGGCTCCGCGGACCCCGTCAGCAGCACCGCCACGGCCATAAGAGCGGCTCCCCAAACCGCCCGGCGCTTTGTGGAGACTGAGCGGTATGCCCCCGCGGACCTCCAACGGGAATGCGGTGGTCCGGCGATGAGGAAACGTCTGCGCATCCGGCGCGGGAGAAAAGAGTTCACGCCGTGAGCATCGGCACATGCCGCGCATTCCTCAAAAAAGTCCTACCGCTTTTCGGGCAGGCACAGACCGCAGCCGACAAGCACCGTTGCGGGCGGAGTCGCCCGGCCGAGCCCGTCTTCCGTCTTCCCCGCCGAGGAGCCGCCACGGACGGTCCTGACGGCGGCGGGCGGCGGGCGGCGCGTGCCGTCGGCCGCTGAGCTCGGGTGCGCGGTCTGGGAAGGAGGTGTGCGGATCCGCGCACCGGCCCGTGGCCCCGCCCGCGGCGGGGGGCCCGGCGCAGGTCGGCCCCTATCGGCTGCTCGGGCGGCTGGGGACCGGCGGAACGGGCCCGGTTTGTCTGGCGAGTTCGGCCGAAGGGCGGTTGGTGGCGGTCAAGGTGGTCGTCGGCCGCCTGGCCCTGGAACCCGGGCTTCGTGACGGGCTGCGCGACGCGGTGGCCGCCCATCAGGCGGCAGAGGGGGGGCCGCTTGGCTCCCGTCGTTGACGTAGGCGTCGATGGGGGACCCGATGTCGAGGCACCCTGGGTGGCCACCGAGTACCTCGAAGTAACCTCGCTGGAACGGCTGATAGCCCGGAGCGGTCCGCTGGCCGCAGACGACGTAAGGGAGTTGGCCAGGGGGCTCGCCGAGGCTCTCGCCGGGCTGCACGAGGCGGGCGTGATCCACCGTGCTCTCACGCCGTCCCAGGCTGATGACCCGGGCGTGACCGAGGCGTCGGACCGCGCGCCATTACTCCGGCACCGTGATCCGCTCCGCCGGACGCGTACGGTACGAGCACGACGACCTGGGGCGCCTGACCCGCACCACCCGCGGGACCCTCTCCGGGCAGTCCCGCAACTGGTAGGTGAAGACACGGCCCGGCGCTTCGAGGCGATCGTCTCGGACCTGGTCGGCACGCCCACAGAACTCGTCGCGTTCGATGGGAAGTTGACGCCGCTGCGCGGGACCGGTCTGTGACACGCCGGCGGCACGGCCGACTGTCCCCTGCGGTTTCCCGGCCAGTACCACGACGGATCGACCCCCGCGGTCTGCTCGCCAACGAGCCGAGCGACGTCACCTGGGGCGGGCGTGTGCTCTACGGTCCGACGCGCGGCTTGGCGGATCGAACAGAACCGGGGCAACTTCGTGACCATGCGGCTGCCCTTGATCCCCGACCGTCGTGCCCATGGGCCGACCGGGCCGCCGTATCCGCCGTGCACACCGCAGACAACCACGAGGACACCGCATGACGTCGCCCCTCACCCGCCTGACTGACCTGGTCACACCTCCCGGGCCCCCACCGCCCAGGGCTGGGCAACCGCGGAAGAGACCCTTGGAACTCGCCTGCCGGCCGACTACAAGGAACTCGTCGACACCTACGGCGGCAGCTACTGGGACGGCTATCTCTACGTCCTCGAACCAGGCTGCCCCAACAACAACTACGACCTCCTCGACTGGGCGGAGCAGCAGACCGAAGCCCTGGAAGACCTCTGGGAGTTCGAGGAGAAGCCGACCGAGCTCACCGAGGAGGGGACGCGCGTCCTGCCCTGGGCCACCACGGACAACGGGGAATGCCTGTACTGGCTCATCCGACCGGGCCAGGAACCGGCCGAGTGGACCGTCCTGGTCAACGAAGCGCGAGGGCCCCTCTGGGAGCACTTCCCGGTCACCTGCACGCAGTTCCTGGTCGACGTCCTGACCGGCGAGGTGCGCTCCGGGCTGCTCTCGTCGAGTTTCCCGCCCGCCACGCACACGGTGGAGCCGTTGCGCCCGGTCTGACCGGTGCTGGTGCTGGTGCTGGTGCTCCAACCGGCGGCCCCGGATGCCGCCCGGTCTCCCTGTCAGTGGTCGCTGCCATGATGCTCGGCAACATCGACAGCGCGGGAGCAGAGCATGATGGAGCAGGCGGTACGACCCATAGTCGAGGCGATCGTCGCGAAAGCCCCGAGCGGCTGGACGCAGGCGGTGCTGCACAGCCAGGCAGGGCGGGGCGGGACCTCGGTGACCGGCGGCTATGCCGTGGAGAGCGAGCGCTGGAACAGTGGTGTGCCCAACCCCTTCGTGGAACTCATGGCACTGGCCGAGACAGTGCGCACCGACCGCGACTGGGAGCCCGTCAGCCTGGAGATCCGGTGCCGCCCGTCCGGCGAGTACCGGCTCGTCGCCTTCAACGACGCCGTCACCCGGGTGACCGGCACGGACAGCGGCTTCCAAGTGGTCCTGGACCGCGACTACCGGTTGCCCCAGCCCGGCCTGCATCAGGAGCCCGGCACCGCCGCGCCGGCAGGAGACGCCGAGCTGGCCGTGGCCCGCTTCCGCGCCTACCTGGAGCGGCGCGCCGCGATCCTGGGACACCCCGACGAGCTGCCTCCGCCCGCCACGGCCGCCGCAATCGAGGAAGCCGAACGCCGCCTCGGCCGCCGTCTGCCCGCCGACCTGCGGGCGCTCTACACGCTCGCCGACGGCGACGGCATCGGCTACGAGAACCGCTACCTGTTCCAGCACAGTGCCTGGCTGTCGCTGGAAAGCCTCGTCGCCGAGAACACCGAGCGCTCCGTGTGGGGCCCGAGCGAACGGCCCTGGTTCGGCTGGGACCTGGAATGGGACGGAGTCGTCTTCGACACCACCCCCTCCGACACCGTGCGCCGCTGCGGCGGCCACCCCGGCTGGTTGCGCTTCGCCACCAGCGAGGACGGCAACTATCTCTCCGTCGACACGGTCCCGGCCCGGGGTGGCCGCCCCGGCCAGATCATCGGCACCGGCCGCGACTACGACGACGGACCTGCCTACATCGCCGACTCGATCACCTCACTCCTCGGCCACTACGTCGAGCTGCTGGACCAAGGCGCATACGAGAAGGACGGCGAATACCTCTCCCTGCGCGAACCCGCCCGCGCTTCCGCGCCCCGGCAGATCATCGGCGGGATCCCCGACGAGGTCCCGCCCACCCTCCAGGCGATCCACATCAACGACGCCATCGGCCGCGTCGACCTGACCCCGCTCACCGCCGCCCCCACGCTCCGCCGACTGCACCTCAACCGCTCCACCACCGCCGACCTGACGCCGGTGCGCGAACTGCCCGTCGAATCTCTGCGCGTCGCCCTCGACGACGGAGATCTGACCCCGCTCGCAGGCCACCCCCACCTCGCCTCCCTCGACCTGACCACCACCGCCCCGGCCGACCTCTCCCCGCTGCGCACCGTCCCCCACCTGCGCGGCCTCGACCTCTCCGCGGCCGACGTCCCCGACCCGGCCGTCCTGGCCGACCTGAGGGAGCTCCGCTACCTCTCCCTCACCGGACGCCAGTGGACCACCCTGCTGAACGAGGGCAGAGTGCCCCCCGCCCTCACCGCCGCCCGCCTGGCCGAAGCGGACGCGTCCCTCGACGACGCCCTCGCCTGGGCAGCCCGCCTCGGCCTCAACACCGAGAACGCGCTCCGCGTCACCGGCACCCTGAAGACGGTGGGCGGGTGAAACGCACCGCCCCGAAGACGACGCCGGTCGCCGTCACTCGCGTTCCATGCCGGACATGGCCGCGAGCACGGTGAACACGAGGGTGGGGGGGCGTGCCGGCCCGCCGGACGCCGGCGCCAACACGTCCCCGGAGCCGGTGTCGGGTAGAGGTCGTGCGGCGGTTACCCGGTGCGGGCGGGCAGTTCGGCGATCGCGTGGCGGATCGCGGTGAGGAAGGTCTGGATCAGGGGGTGCTCCCCGGCTCCGGCGCGTACGGTCGCGAGCACGGTGCGGGTGTGGCCGGCGGAGCCGTCGAGGACGAGGCCGGGGGTGCGGTCGAACCACAGCATGTCGGGCAGGAAGGCCACCGCGTGGCCCTGCTCGACCAGCCGTACGTGGACCAGCATGTCCGCGGAAACGTAGGCAACGTCCGGCTCGAAGCCGGCGGCGTGGCAGATGGCCGTCGCCCATGCCCGGACGGGCGTGCCGGCGGGTTCCATCACCCAGGGGCGCTCGGCCAGATCGGCGAGCGACCCCACGGGTACGGCGGTTGCCAGTCGCATGGCGTCCTCGCACAGCAGGTGGTGCTCGAACTCGGAGGCGCGGGCCGGCCGCGCATGCCCGGGGAACGTCTCGTCGATCACGAGGTCGAAGTCCCGGGTGAGCAGACCGGGCAGCGAGGTGTCGGGCTCGGCCTGCGTGGCCTGCACCTTCATCCGAGGATGGTGCTCCCTCAGCCAGGTCAACGCGGCGGGCAGCAGTGCGAGCATCGCGGTCTGGAAGGCCGCCACCCTGATCGTCCCGGATACCTCCCGCAGTGAGGCCGCGATCTCCGCCTCGGCGCGCTCCAGTTCCCGCAGCGCCTTCTCCGTTCGGGCGACGAGGATCTCCGCCTGCGGAGTCAGCCGGACGCCCCGGCCTTCCCGCTCCAGCAGCGGCGCGCCGACCTCGGACTCCAGCAGCGTCAGTTGCTGGGAGACGGCCGAGGGGCTGTAGGACATGGCCGAGGCGACAGCGGCCAGCGTGCCGCGGTGCTTCAGCTCCCGCAGGACCTCCAGGCGACGCAGGTTGTACACGCCCCTCCCTCTATCCATCATTTTCTTTGACCTGTCTCCTCCAGAAACATTCACTTTACTGAAGGGAGGTGCTTTGGGACCGTGAAGGCAGGGCAGCACCGCACAGATGGGAAGCAAAGGGCATGGATGTCGAAGCGCTCCGTCAGGACACCCCGGGCACCGCGAACCGGATTCACCTCAACAACGCGGGCGCGGGCCTGCTGTCGCGGCAGACGCTCAAGGCCGTGACCTCCCACCTGGAGCTGGAGGCCGCGATCGGCGGGTATGAGGCCGCGGGCCAGGAGCGGGACCGCATCGACGCGACCTACGGGCACATCGCCCGACTGGTGGGCGGCCGGGCGGACGAGATCGCGCTGTTCGACAACTCCACCCACGCCTGGAACGCCGCGTTCTACTCCATGACGTTCAAGCCGGGCGACCGCATCCTCACCGGGCGGGCCGAGTACGGCAGCAGCGTCCTCGCCTACCTGCAGACGGCCCAGCGCACCGGAGCCGAGGTCGTCGTCGTCCCCAACGACGAGTCCGGCCGGCTCGACACCACCGCCCTGGCGAACCTGATCGACGACCGCACCAAGCTGGTGGGCATCACCCACGTCCCCACCAGCGGCGGCCTGGTCAACCCGGCCGCCGAGATCGGACGCCTCACCCGCGCCGCCGGCGTTCCCTTCCTCCTTGACGCCACCCAGTCCGTCGGCCAGTTCCCCGTGGACGTCGCCGAACTCGGCTGCGACATGCTGACCTCCACCGGCCGCAAGTTCCTGCGCGGCCCACGCGGCACGGGCTTCCTCTGGGTGCGCCCCGAGGCTCTCGCATATCTGGAGCCGCACGTGGCCGAGACAGCCACTGCCACCTGGGACGGCAAGCGCGGCTTCACCTGGCGCGATGGCGCGCGGCGTTTCGAGACATGGGAGGTGAGCTACGCCAACGTGCTGGGGCTGAGCGCCGCCGTCCAGCAAGCCCTGGACGTCGGTATGGACGAGATCGGCCGACGCGCCCTCGCCCTCGGCGCGTCTCTGCGCGACCGGCTGGAGGCCGTGCCCGGCATCACCACCTACGACCTCGGCCGGCAGCGTTGCGCGATCGTCACCTGCAAGGTCGACAACATGGCCACGGCCGCTGTCGCGGACGCCCTCGCCGGACACGGCATCAACGTCAGCACCACCGACCCGATGCAGACCCAGTTCGACACCGAGGACCGGGGCGTCCACCCGCTGGTACGACTCTCGCCGCACTACTACAACACCGAGGCCGAAATCGACCGCGCAGTCGGGGTCCTCGCCGAACTCGCCTCGGCCCGCTAGCCACCCGCGCTCCGACCCGTCGGCGCCGTCGTCGGCCCGTCCGGGCGTCGTCGCGACCCATCTGTCGGGTGGAGCGCGGTTTCGCACAGTTGGCCGGAATGCCGGGATATGCCGTACGGCTGGAGATAATCGCCCGACGGAGCACAACAGGTCAGAGCGAGATGCGCAGGCCGTTCAGCGGCCGGGTGGGAGCGACAGTGATCCGCGTTCTTCTTGTCGAGGACACCGGCCTGATGCGCGGGGCGCTCGCCGCCCTCCTCTCGCGCGAGGACGACATCGACGTCATCGCGGAATCCGGGGGGAACGGTCAGGTGCTCGCCCGGGCGCGGTCCTACCGACCCGACGTGGTGGTCATCGACGTCGATTCCCGGCGGGGCGAGCAGTTGGCCACGGCGCAGGAGCTGTGCGCGCGGCTGCCGGAGTGCAGGACGCTGCTGGTGACCGGCTCGCCGGCGCCCGGCTCCCTGCGGCGGGTGCTGGCGTTGCACGCGCCCGGCCTGGTCGGGAAGAACGCGCCCGCCGAATTGCTGATCGAGGGAATCCGCAGAGTCGTGCGCGGGGAACGGTTCATCGACCCGGAACTCGCGCTGCTCGCGATCGATGCGGCGGAGAACCCGCTGACCGCGCGGGAGCGGGAGGTCCTGCGGCTCGCCGCGGACGGCATGCCGACCCGGGATATCGCCGGCCGGCTCTCACTCTCGGTGGGCACGGTCCGGAATCATCTGACGGCGATCACGAGCAAGGCCGGAGCGCGCAACCGGATCGACGCGATCCGGATCGCGCGTGAGGCCGGTTGGCTCTGACCCCCAGTGGCCGACCAGATCGCGGTAGAGCGCGGAGTCGGCCATCAGTTCCGCATGGGTGCCCAGTCGGGCGCGCGCCCCGTCCAAGACCAGGATCCGGTCGGCGCGCAGAGCCGAGCTGATCCGGTGGGCGCAGACGATCAGGGTGCCCGGACGGCGGGTGAAGGCATCCTCCGCGACCGCCTCAGCCGCCGGGTCGAGGTGGCAGGTCGCCTCGTCCAGCAGCGCCAGGCGCGCGCCCGGGAGGAGTGCGCGGACGAGGGCGATCAGTTGGCGTTCGCCGGCCGACAGCTCGCGTGGGTCGAGCGGCGCGTCGTAGCCGCCCAGGCGCTCCACGAGCGGCCGGGCGCCGATCGCGCGCACCGCCGCGTCCACGTCCGCCTCCGGGGCAGCGGGTGCGAGATAGCTCAGGTTCTCCCCCAGCGTGCCGCTGAAGACATACGCCTCCTGGGGGATCAGTACGCGGTGCCGGGCCAGTTCACCGGGGTCGCGGCCGTCGGTGGCGCCGCCGTCGCCGGTGCCGTGCAGGGTCCGGACGGGCACGCCGCCCAGCCGTACCTCCCCGGCCTGCGGTGCCAGCACCCCGGCGATCAGCGCGGCGAGCGTGGACTTCCCCGCGCCGCTCGGGCCGACCACCGCCAGGTGCTCGCCCGGTTCGAGTACGAGGTCGAGGTCCTGGATCACCGGTTCCGCGGAACGGGCGTAGCCGAAGGTGACGCCGCTGAGCTCGACGGCGGATCCGGGAGACCGCCGTGCCTGGGCGGGGGCGGGGCCGGCGCCCGTGGGGGTCTCCGTCCGCGGCACCTCCGCCGCCTCCGTGATCCGGCCGATGGTGACCAGCAGCCAGAGGCCACTGCCGCCGACGCCCTGGGCCAGGCCCTGCAGGGCCGGTTGCAGTCCCTGCGACACATAGGTGACCGCGCCCAGGATCGCCCCGGCCGTCACGCCGTTGCGCACCAGCCAGGGAGCTCCCACCAGGATGAGGACGAGGGGCACCCAACCGCCGAACCCCAGCGCGGCGGTTCGTACCGCGGTGAACCGCGCCAGGGCCCGGGCCGCCCGCGCGGCGGCGTCGATCCGTTCACCCGTCTGGTCCCGCACGCGCTCCTCGGCGCCACTCGCGACGACGTCCCGCAGCCCGCCGGTCACCGCGCCCGCGGTCTCGGCGATCCGCTCGTCGGCCAGGACGACCGCCCGCTGCCGGGCGGCCATCGCCCGCAGTGCCGCGACGAACATGCCCAAACCCGCCAGGAGCGGCGGCACCACCAGGACGAGCAGGGCGGGATCCAAGGTGGCCAGCCCCAGCAGGACGCTCACGGCGGTGACCGTGAAGGCCTGTACGAACATGATCACGGCGCCGTACGCCTCCCGGGCGATCTCCACATGCTCGGTGAGGCGTGCCACCCCAGCGGTATCGGCGGTCCGGCCCAGCCGTGCGGAGCGGTGCAGCGAGCCGGTCGTCACCAGGGTGACCAGCTCGTCCCGGAAGGGTTCGATGAGCGCCGCCAGTCCCAGGGTCACCTGCCGGGTGCCCCAGGCTCCGATGAGGACGGCGCACGCCAGCAGGGCCAGCCAGGCGAAGCCCAGCGAGGTCCGGCCGGCGAGGAAGCCGTCGTCGACGGCCCGGGCGACCGCGAAACCGCTGAGGAACACCGGTATCGCCTGCACCAGGGACCAGCCCGTGAGCCGGATGAACTCCCGCCGCCGCCGGTGCAGGGAGGAGCGCAGCAGGCTGCCCACCCGGCCCTTCACCGCGTACCCGCCGAGTCCACGGCAGCCTCACGGAGTTCCTCGTCCGAGGGGGGAGCCGCGTGAAACGCTGCCCGGTACTCGGGGTCCGCCCACAGTTCACGGTGCGTCCCCCGCCCCCGCACGCCGCCATCGGCGAGCCACAGGACGAGTTCGGCCCGGGCGGCGGTGGAGGCCCGGTGCGTCACGATGAGGCGTGTGCGGTCGGCCAGTGCGCCGGTGAGCACCTGGCTGATGTGGTGCTCGGTCACGGTGTCGAGGCTGGCGGCGACGTCGTCCAGGATGAGGACCCGACCGGCCTGGGCGAACGCTCGTGCCAACCCGACCCGTTGCGCCTCCCCGCCGGAGATCGGCGCGTCGGTGAGCCGCGTGCGGTAGCCCTCGGGCATCCGCCGGATGAAAGCGTCCGCCCTGGCTGCCGTGGCCTGCGCGGATATCTCCTCCGCGGCGACGCGTCGCGGCCCGAACCCGATCGCGTCGGCGAAGGTCTCGCCGAGCAGCACCGGTCGTTCGAAGCCGTACGCCACCGCCCGCCGCAGCTCGCCGCGCTCCAATCGGCGCAGCGGCACGCCGTCCAGCAGCACGTCGCCCTCGTCCGGGTCGGCGAGGCGCCCGGCCAGCGCGGCCAGCAGCGACTTGCCGGACCCGGAGCGCCCCACGATGGCGACCTGGGCTCCGCCCGGCACGGAAAAGTTGAGGTCCCGCAGGACGGCGCCACCGGCGCCGCGTACGGTCACGTGCCGGAACTCCAGCCGCCCAGGCCCTTCGGGAAGGCGTTCGCGGCCGTACTCCATGGGCGGTTCGGCGAACACTTCCGCGAGCCGCGCCGCCGTCGCGCGGGCGAGGCCGAGCCGGTTCACGGACGACACCACTGAGCTGATCCCGGTGGCTATGGCCACGTAGGCGCCGGCCGCGAGCACCTCGCCCGGTGTGATCCGCCCGTGTGCGAGTTCGAGACCGGCCACCGTGAGCACGGCGACTTCCAGCAGCGGAACGACGAGGTCTTCCCGCGCCGAGACCCGGGCGAGCGCGCGCCACATGCCCAGCCCGTGCCGGTGCAGCTCCGGCAACGGCGCGAGCACGCGTCCCGCCTCGCGTTCCACGGTCCCCGCCGCGGCGATCGTCCGGATTCCGCCCAACGCGTCGACGAGCCGCGCGGCGATCTGGCCCTGCGTGCCGAAGTACCGCTCGTTGATGTCGGAGACGTCGCGGAGGAAGGCGCGGACCAGGAGGACCAGCAGCGGCAGCCCCACGAGGAACGTGAGGCAGAGCCACGGGTCGATGAGCGCCAGGGCGACGATCGCGCCGATCGGGGGGACGAGGTCCATGACGGCCCACACCAGTCCCGACGCGACCTGTCCTGTCCGGGCGGTGTTCCCCACCAGTCGGCTCACCAGGTCTCCCGCGGTGAACCGGCGGGTGGCGCGCGTCCCCAGCGCGAGCAGGTGGGCCAGCAAGGTGTGGCGGAGCCAGGCGACGGACCGGGCCTCGGCCACCTTGGCCACGAGGTCGTCGCCGGCGTCGCAGGCCATCAGGACGAAGATCATCGCAATGCTCAGCGCCAGCCACGCCGTCGAACCGTCGCCGCTGAGCACGGCGTCGACGGTGCGGCCCATGGCGGTGGGCAGCACGAGGTAGATGCAGGCGAGCAGAACGGACGTCACCGCCAGGACGACCACCCAGCCACCGCCGCGCCGTGCTGCTGCCAACAGCAACCGGTCCGCCACGCGTCGGTCCATGGGTTTCTCCCGGTGGTCCCGGCAGTGGCACGCGGTCACCGCGTGCCATTGACGGATCGGTTACCCCCTCACGGGGCGAAGGCGCGCTGGGCGTCCCCGCCCCTGCGGTGTTTCAGCAGAACAGCAGGCTGAAGGTGCTGGTGCCGCCGAAGCAGTGCTTGCTGTTCGCACTGTGGCCCGGACGGTGGTGGCCCTCAGTGCCGATGTCCATCGCTTGCAGGTCGAGGAGCGCCATGCCATTTCACCTCCTTCCGATGAGGTCGGGCGATACGAAGAGGCTTGGCCCTGCCGGGTGTTCAGCCGGCAGTTGCGGGCGGAGGAACGGCAGATATGCCGGGCCGTCGTTCAGCGCGGCGCCGAGGGCGAGCAGTACGCCGGCGCTGCCGGTGGCCAGATCCATGGAGAGCCGCAGCAGCTCCTCGCCCGGGAAGACGAGCCGACCCTGGTGGGTGAGGGCATGCCGCGCCAGTCGGCGGATGTGGGCCGCGACCACGGGGTCCCGCTCGGCGGCCGTACCCGGGGGATGCGGACGGCTGCGGTGCAGAATCATTCCGGCGAGGCCGTCGAAGAGCCCCGGCTCGATGTAGAAGCCCGCCGCGGCCGCCTTGTCGATCGCTGCGGCTGCCTCCACGAACTCGTCGTCCTCGCGGTGCGCGAGGTAGTCCTGGAGGACCAGGCCGATCCCCACGCTGCCGTCCGCGAGGTAGGGCATGGTCCGCCAGCCCTCATTGACTTCCATGACGCCGTCCTCGCGGACCACGCATCGGCGCAGGTCCTGGCGCAGCGCTGTCGCGGCCAGATCGAGGAACTCCGGGTCGCCGGTGCGCTCGTGGAGCCTGAGGAACATCAGCGCGGGCCCCGTCGAGCCTCCCAGAAGCCCCGCGTGCGGGTGCTCGCCGCCGCTGGTCTCCGGGACACCGTCGGCCGGGCCCAGCCGGTCGGCCACCATTCCCGCCACGTCGACGGCGGCGTCGTGGAAGGCGGCATCGCCGGTGACCGTCGCGAAGTGCGCCAGGTTCAGGCCGATGCCCGCCAGGCCGCCCTTCAGGTCGAGGCCCAGTTGCTCCCAGCGCTCGCCCGCGCACATGTCGAGGACCTTCATCGCCTCGCCCCGGTGACCGAGGTGGTCGAGGACGTACGCGATGCCGTGCAGGCCGTCGTAGAAGCCGAGGCGCGTGCCCCGCTCGGGGTGCACGGCCCTGTGCACCAGCCACTCCTCGTGGTCCGGGTGGCGTCCGGCGCCGGTCATGTCGAGCGCGTACAGCACCCCGGCAGCACCGTACGCGACGCCCAAGCCCCCGCCGGGCGAGGCGAACTGCTCGATGTCGCCCGGGAAGAGCCGGTCGTCCCGCTGCGGTGTCGCACTGGCCAGAATGGCGGCGGTCAGGGAGTCACGGGCATCCGCCCAGCCGCGCCGGTCCGGCTCCAGCCGTGGTTCCGCGTCGGCGCCCGCCGACATCCCGCGGCCACCTGTGATGACCCGCACCGCCTCGTCCAGGAACCCACGGGGGACCGGGAACAATCGCGCAGCCTCCCTGGCCAGTTGTCCCGCCTTGGCCTCGTCCAGCGAGAGCAAGCCGTTCAGCGGCAGGAACAGGCGGAGCCTCAGGCACGCCAGGGCGTATCTGTCGATGGCGAAGCCGGTCATGTCTCGCGGGGCGATGAACCCCGCGGCAGCGAGGTTCTGGGGCCGCCTCTCGGCGACATCGGACGCGCCCTCGAAGTCGATCAGCACCACCCGGCCGTCCGGACGGACCAGCATGTTGCGCGGATGCACATCGCCGACGACCAGGCCCCGTTCGTGCACCGCGGCGATCGCCCGCTCCACCCGGCGGTGCGTTTCCACCGCCCAGGAGGTGTAGTCGGCAAGCACGGCGTCGTCCGTCCGCGGCGACGTAAGGGGGTAGCGCTCGACGAAGAGAGTGTCGAGATCCGTCCCCTCGACGAACTCCTCGACCAGGAAGTGGTGGTCCCCCACCACGAAGTGGTCATGCAGCTCGGGTACGCAGTCGAGACCGCTCAGCCGCTCCAGTACCTCCCGTTCGCGGTGCAACCTGGTGACCGCATCCGCACCGTCCGCCGTGAGTCCCGCGTACGGCCGCGCCTCTTTCAGTACGACACGCTCCCCGGTCCGCACGTCCCGACCGGCATACAGGCCGCCGCCGTTCGAGAAATGCAGCGCGCTCTCGAAGCGGTACGGCAGGTCCGCGAGGGTCGCGCTGTCGCGCTCGGCCAGGTGCGGAGCGAGGAATGCGGGCAGGTCCACCCAGTCAGGCACGTGGAAGGACGGGCCGCGCACATCGGGCACCAGTCGCCCGGAACCGTCCTCGATCGCCAGTTCCGCCTCCCCGTCGGAGGAGACGCAGTACCGTTCGGAGAAGGCCCCGTACCTGACGTACAACGGGCCGGTACCCCAGCGCAGGTCGCTGAGGATGTACGGTCCCGGCCGACCGCTCAGAACCGGACCCAGCTCGGTGAGCACACTCTCCAGCTGGGCCTCGTCCACCGGGTAGATGGTGACGAATTTGCCGCTCGACCCCCGGTGTGCGTACTTCGAGTTGGCGATGTGCAGGGCGTCCACGCTGGGGAGGAATTTGAACGAGATCCGGCGCGGAATGCAGTAATCCCAGACCGCGGTGAGGATCTCGGCCGCGTCGTCGAGGCACGCGGAGACGTGGATCTTCCAGCCCTGCTGGGGAAGAGTGACGCCTTGCGGGTTGCAGGCCACCCAGTCGTCTTGCTCGGCACGTACCCAGGAGTCCGGGAGCGGGCATCGGCCCTGTTCGAACCCGTTCTCCCCGCGCGCACGCCTGGGCGTGTCGTAGAAGTCGGGGTCGAGGAGGCAGTACACCTCGTATCGTCTGTCCACCTCCGCCTCCCGCCTCCGGCCTCCGGCCCGGGCTCGCCCGCAGGAAAACCCTGGCCAGGCCACCACAGGCCCGGCGATTCCGGGTCCGAAGTTCCGACCATCTATTGCGACCCTGACAGAGACACCCCTAGGGGACAATCGCCGCATCTCACGCATTCCCCGTGAGAAGCGCACGCCCAAACCGTGAGTTCCTCCTCCGCGCGTGCCGCCTCACGAGCCGCTCGGAGGGGCGCTTCGGTCTCCCGGGCAGGTTGACTCCCGCCCTGGAAGCCCGAACACCCCTCGCCGTGGCGAGGGGTGCCGACGCCGTCAGTGCGGCGGTCAGCCGCGGACGCGCTGGGTAACCGCGATGCAGCCGAGGACGATCAGAGCGGTGACGGCGGCGAAGGGAGAGAGCTCTTCCCCCATCAGCAGCACCGACCACACGAGGGTCATCAGGGGCTGGGCGAGCTGGATCTGGCTCGCCTTGAGCACCCCGATGCCGGCCATACCGCGATACCAGGCGACGAACCCACCGAACTGGGAAACAGCGGCGATGTAGGCCATGCCGACGACCGCCTTGGGGGTCACCTGGACCGGCTCCCAAGGCAGGGCAATAGCCGTGACCAGGGCGGACACCGGCAGTGCGGCGACGACGCCCCAGGCGATGACCTGCCAGCCGGGCAGGTGGGAGGCGAGCCGGCCGCCCTGGGCGTACCCGGCGGCACACACCAGCAGGGCGCCGAAGAGGTACGCGTCACCGAGGGTCGGCAGGCCGTGGCTCTGCTGGAGGGTGAAGGCGGCCACGGTGAGGGCGCCGAGGACGGCGGCCGTCCAGAACGCGCGCGACGGACGCCGGCCGGTCAGGGCGGCCGAGACGGTGGCGGTGGCCAGCGGCAGCATGCCGATGACGACGGCGGAGTGCGCGGTGGTGGAGGTCTGCAGGGCGAGCGTGGACAGCAGCGGGAAGCCGATGACGCAGCCGCCGGCCACCGCGAGCAGTCCCGGCCAGTGCTGTCGGCCGGGCAGCGGCACCCGGGCCCCGGACAAGCAGGCCGCGGCGAGCAGGCCGGCCAGCAGACCGCGCACGCCGGTCGCCGTCCACGGGCCGAAGCCGTCCAGGGCCCACACGGTGGCCGGGAGGCTGAGGGAGAAGGACGCCACGCCCAGCGCGGCCAGGAGAGTCCCGCTGCCGACCGCTATCGCCGAAGTTCGAGTAGCGCTATCTTGTACTGTCATGAAAGACAGTAGCAGTGTGGCGCAATTGACCGCGACCTTGCGAAACGAGCTGAGCCGCTATCCAGAAGGAGAGAAGCTCCCCTCCAGCAGGGCGTTGGTGGCGCGCCATCAGGTCAGTCCGGTGACGGTCTCCCGGGCGATCGCCACCCTCACCGCCGAAGGACTCGTCACCTCCCGGCCCGGCGCCGGCGTGTTCAAGGCCACCGCCCGCCGTGTCGCGGGCGCCCTCGGCGACGTCTCCTGGCAGGAGGTGGCCCTGAGCGCGGATCCGCCGCACTCCGCCGTCGACGCGGGCCCCCGCGGCATGGACGCCGCCGGAGTCCTGGCCACCCTCACCACCCCGCCGCCCGAGGTCATCGACCTCAACGGCGGCTACCCGCACGCGACGCTCCAGCCGGAGCGGGCCCTGGCCGCCGCGCTGGCCCGGGCCGGCCGCAGGCCCGGCACCTGGTCGCGCCCCCCGGTGGAGGGCCTGGCCGAACTGCGGGACTGGTTCGCCCGCGACATCGGCGGGCCGGGCGGCTCCCTCAACGCCTCGGACGTCCTGATCACCGCCGGGGGCCAGAGCGCGCTCACCACCGCCCTACGGGCCCTGGCCGCCCCCGGCTCCCCCATCCTGGTCGAATCCCCCACCTACCCGGGCATGCTCGCCGCCGCCCGCGCCGCCGGACTGCGGCCCGTCCCCGTACCGGTCGACGCCGACGGTGTGCGCACCGACCTGTTGGCCAAGGCGTTCGAAAGCACCCGGGCCCGGGTGTTCGTCTGCCAGCCGCTGTTCCACAACCCCACCGGCACCGTCCTGTCCCCGCAGCGGCGCACCGCCGTGCTCGGCATCGCCCGGGCGGCGGGCGCCTTCGTCGTCGAGGACGACTTCGCCCGCCGCCTGGCGCACGCCGACTCCCCTCCCCAGCCGCTCCCGCTGGCCGCCGACGATCCGGACGGCGTCGTCGTCCACGTCCGCTCGCTGACCAAGGCCGCCTCCCCCAGCCTGCGGATCGGGGCCCTGTCCGCCCGCGGCCCCGTACTGGAGCGGCTGCGCGCGATCCAGGCCGTCGACAGCTTCTTCGTGGCCCGCCCGCTCCAGGAGACCGCCCTCGAACTGGTCGGCTCCCCCGCCTGGGCCAGCCACCTCCGCGCACTCGCCGGCGCTCTGCGCGACCGCCGAAACACCCTGCTCACCGCGCTCGGCAGCGCGCTGCCCTCTCTCCTTCCGCACCGGCCACCGCACGGTGGATACCACCTGTGGCTCCAACTGCCCGACGGCACCGACGAACAGGCCGTCACCGCGAGCGCCCTGCGCCACGGCGTCGCGGTCACCGCCGGCGGCCCCTACTTCACCGCCGAGGCACCCGCCCCCCACCTGCGGCTGAGCTATGTCAGCACGCCCGGCACCGCCCAGTTGGAGGAGGGCATCCACCGCCTCCGCCAGGCACTCCCCGAAATCTCCGCGCTCCCGACGGAACAGAAACCGAACGGGGCGTAAGAACCGGCGTCCCGGCCGCGCTGGCGCCATGGGGCACGTGCATGCCCCGCGGCGCAGGGGGCAGTGGCACACGCGGGATCAGCCCTCCCGTATCCGGGGCGCTCAACGGCCATGTCCGGCAGGGCAGTTCGGTGATCTGAAGGGAGCAGCGGACCAGCATCTTGTGGCAGAGACCGGCGCCTTTCGGTCCGTCCGCGGTCCGGCAGGACACCCACGTGCGGGCGCGGGTACTCGGTACGTGCCGGAGGCGTCGTCGGCACCGTCTGGCGGCCGGAGCCAATCGGCGGGGTGCCGGGGACCGGTGCGGTGGTCAGGCGCGGGGGCCAGGCGCGGGGATCAGGCGCGGGGGTGGGTCTCGTACATGCGTATCGCCACCAGCAGGCCGGAGGCGGCGGTAAGGGCTGCGACGGTCCAGATGGCGGCGGTCAGGCCGTAGGCGTCGGCGAGGAGTCCGGCCAGGAGGGCGCCGACGGCGAAGCCGCCGTCGCGCCACAGGCGGTAGACGCCGACGGCGCGGGCGCGCCAGGCGGGGTGGGCGACGTCGCCGATGACGGCGAGCAGTGTGGGGTAGACGAGGGCGGTGCCGACGCCGAGGAGCACTTGGGCCACGGCCCAGGCGCCGAAGGTGGTGCCGGCCGCGACGAGGGCGATGGCGGTGGCCTGGAGCAGCATTCCGGCGGTGATGAGGTGCTTGCGGCCGATGTGGTCGGACCACCAGCCGGTGAGCATCTGGCCCGCGCCCCAGACGGCGGGATAGAGGGCGGCGAGGATGCCGATCTGGGCGAGGGGCAGGCCGTGGGTGGCGAAGAGCAACGGGAAGATGCCCCAGGCGAGGGCGTCGTTGAGGTTGTTCACCAGGCCGGCTTGGCTGGCCGCGGACAGGGCCTTGTCGCGAAGGCTGGTGAGGCGGGCGATCTGGCCGGTGGTCAGTTCCGCGTCGTGTTCGCCGCCCGCTGGCGCGACATGGCGGGCGGCCTCGAAACGCGCGTGGTCGCGTGTCTCGTGTAGCGCGAGGGTGGACAGGCCCAAGGCCAGGACGAGATAGGCGGCGCCGAGCAGGAACGGTTCGGGGCGCAGCCCGGCGTGCTCGGCTATCGCGCCGGTGGCCATCGCGGTCGCGGCGACGGCGACGTACCCGGCCGCTTCGTTGAATCCCATGGCGAGGCCGCGGCGTTCGGGGCCCACCAGGTCGATCTTCATGATGACGGTGGTGGACCAGGTCAGGCCCTGGTTGATGCCGAGCAGGACGTTGGCGGCGATGATCCAGCCCCATGACGGGCCCCAGGCGAGCATCGCGGGCACGGGCAGGGCGATCAGCCAGCCGGCGATCAGGACCGGCTTGCGGCCGAAGCGGTCCGACCAGGTCCCGGCGAAGAAGTTGGTGACCGCCTTCGTCGCGCCGAACGCCAGGATGTACGTCAGTCCCAACGTGGCGGTGGACAGGTGAAAGACGTCCTCCGCCAACAGCGGCAGCACGGTCCGTTCCTGGCCGAGCATGCCGCCGACCAGGGCGTTGATGAGGACGAGCAGGCTGAACTGGGCCAGGTTCGCCCGCAGCCCCAGACGTATGCCGGAGGTGGTTTCGCCGGTGGCGCGGGTGGTCACGCGGTCTTCTCCAGGGGGCGGCCGGTGGCCTTGGACCAGTCGTGCGGTCCGCCGTCCAGGACGGCGAGATCCTGGTGGCCGGCGCGTCGCAGGAGGCTGGCGGCGGTCATGGCACGCTCACCGTGGCCGCAGGCGACCACGGCGTGCTCCGGTGCCTGGCCGGTGTGTTCGGTGAGGTTGCCGAGTTCGACGTGGACCGCGCCCGCGATGTGCCCGGCGGTGTGTTCGGCCCGCTGCCGGATGTCCAGGACGGGGCGGTCGGCGATGCGGTCGGCGGTGAGCAGCTCGATACGGTCCTGCGCTCCGCCGTCGGCGGTCCAGGCTGCCATGCCACCGTCGAGGTGTCCGGCCAGTCGCTCGTATCCGATCTTCAGCGCCTGCCAGGTGAGTTCGGTGAGGTCCTGACCGGGGCCGGCGACGAACACGAGCGGTGCGTCGTCGGGCAGCAGCCAGCCCAGCCAGGTGGCGAACTGGTCCCGGAGCGGGATGGAGAGGGCTCCGGGGATGTGACCGGCGGCGAAGTCCGCGACAGTACGGACGTCGACGAGTTGAGCGCCCGCACCGAGCAGGCGGCGCACCTCGGCCACGGAGAGCGGGGCGAGTGAGGGCGTCGACCTCAGGACCGCGGGACCGCGACGGTTCGCCTCCCCCAGCCGGTCGAAGTACGCGGGGTAGGAGCCGAGGGTGCCCAGCAGCCGCCGCACGAAGGTGTCCTCGTCCGGCGCGGCGAGCAGGTCGTTGGCCCGTTTCTGGGCGCCGATGGTGGTGGTTCGCTCGGCTCCGGGCGGGGCGGAGCAGAAGGAGCCCGCGCCGTGCGTGGGCCAGACCGCGGTCGCGTCCGGCAGCTCGGCCAGGCGGCGCAGTGAGCGGTACTGGGCGCGGGCCAGCTCCTCCGCGCGGTCGGCGCCGAGCAGGTCCGTACGCGCGGCCGAGCCGACGATCAGCGAGCCTCCGGTGAAGACACCGAGCGCGCGGATGCCGTCCAGGAGGAGGAAGGACAGGTGCTCGTCGGTGTGCCCGGGGGTGGCCAGGGCGCGCAGGGTCAGCCCGCCCAGGTCGGTCTCGTCGCCGTCGGCGAGGGGGGTGTGGGGGAAGGCGCGGTTTCCGGCGGCGGAGGCGAGTACGGCCGCGCCGTCGTCGGCGGCCAGTTGCACGGCGCCGGACAGGAAGTCGGCGTGGAGGTGGGTGTCGCAGGCGAAGGCCACCGTCAGGCCGCGCCGGTCGGCGGCCGTCCGCAGCGCCCGCAGATCGCGGCTCGCGTCCACCGCCAGCGCCCGCCCGTCACCCAGGTCCACGAGGTAGGCGCTGTTGCCCAGACCCTCGTCGACCAGCGGTATCAGGTGATCGTCGGCGAAGCCCATCAGGTCCTCCAGGTAGCACGGTAAGGGCTGTGTGGTCCCAGTACCCGGCCACGTATACACTATTCCATGGATTAGTGGAGGATGCCATGGGAGACGCCACGCGCAAGTCGGCGGTGTACGACGCCTTCGCACGTACCGGCAAAGCACTGAGCAGCGGAAAACGCCTCGAACTGATCGACCTGCTGGCGCAGGGCGAGCGCACCGTCGACGCGCTCGCCAGGGCCGCGGGCCTGAATCTGACCACCGCCTCGGCTCATCTGCAGACCCTGAAGCGGGCCGGTCTCGTGGCCACCCGCCGCGACGGCGTACGCATCCACTACCGGCTGGCCGGCGACGACGTCGCGGCCCTCTACGCCCTGCTGCGCCAGGTCGCCCGAACCCACCAGGCGGACGTCGAGCCCGCCCGCACCGCCTACCTCGGCACGGACGAAGCGGAGGAGGTCGACCGCGAGGAGCTCCTGTCCCGCGCCCGGGCGGGCGGGATCGTCGTCCTCGACGTCCGCCCGGCCGAGGAGTACGCCGCCGGCCACATCCCCGGCGCGCTCTCCATCCCGGTCGACGAACTCGCCGAGCGGATCGCCGAGTTGCCCGACGACGCCGAGATCGTGGCGTACTGCCGGGGCGCCTACTGCGTCCTCGCCCACGACGCCGTACGCCTGCTCAACGCCCGCGGCCGCAAGGCGATCCGACTGACCGACGGAATGCTGGAATGGCGACTGGCCAAAATGCCCGTGGAGAGCGTGGAAAGCGTGGCTGCGTCATGATGTACCGCGGCAAAAAAACCGGCCCGGCCGTGGCGCCCTGCCCAGTCACCAACTCCGGCGCCACGTCTCATCGCGCCATCAGATCACGCCC
Organism: Streptomyces sp. NPDC031210; assembly: GCF_055570395.1. Taxonomy (NCBI): domain Bacteria; kingdom Bacillati; phylum Actinomycetota; class Actinomycetes; order Kitasatosporales; family Streptomycetaceae; genus Streptomyces; species Streptomyces sp. NPDC031210. The sequence goes on along the minus strand of NZ_JBVIHH010000014.1, from coordinate 222,487 downwards.
CATTACGCCGAAGCCCTGCCCTTGCGGTAGCCGGACACAAGGCCAGCGACCAACAGAAACCCCAAAATCGCGGCCAGCCAGAGGGCATCGTCCACTATGGCGATCAGAATCAGCGCGACCAAGACGACAATGCTTGCGATGACGTAGTAGAGCTCGTGTTTGTCCTCCTTACGCTCAACTTCCCTCTTCGCCTGCACATATCGAGGATCAGCAGGGCTCGTCTCAGGGGGGAGCTTTCCGGCACTCAGGATTCGCCGATGGTGACGCGTCGCCTTTCCGGACATGACTCGGGCGCTCTCGCGCCTTTCCTCGTTCCACCTCTCCCGGGGCGTCAGACTCTGCAACCACCTCCTCCTGTCCCGGGTGTAGTGCCGGTAACCGTAGAGCTTGAGGTCGTCCTCTTCCCGTTGACGCTGGATCTGGGCGGAACTGAACCCTTGTCTTGGCGGGGGCTCATGGTATTGCCGTAAACCTTCGGCAATCACATCCGGGGAGACGGATTCGCTGAAGTCGATCCGGTCGGCGTTGTATTGGGGACCGTTGACCTGCTGACCCTGCTGGTTGAAGTTCGCCCCGCGCCCCTGGTCGCGTCCGGAGTGTCCGCGGTCACGGTCGTACGGGCTACCCACCGTGGAACACCCCCACCGCACCGGCGAAGTTGTTCACGATCGCCGCGACCGCGCCCCCCATGGCCAGGAGCCCGGCCAGGCGGCTCCGCGCAGCGCCGGTCTCCCCGGCCTCCAACTCGCCGCGCGCTGCCACCAGCTCGGCGGTCACCTGCTCGCGCGTGGCGACGGGAACCTCCAGATCCTGCACCGCGGCCAGCGCCCGGTCACACTCTCGCGCCACCGTCCGGGCATCGATGGGGCTGCGGTCTCCGTAAGTGACGTTGACGGTGTCACCCATGTACTGGTTGCCGTGCACCGTCTGGTTGCCCTGGTTGAACGTTGCCATACCGGCATGATGCCCCAACTCACCCTTGAACGCAGCGGGGTTGGTGTACGCCGGGCCCACCTTACAGCCCCGGGCCACCGCGACCCTTTACTGCCGTGCGCCGCCCCGTGCCCCCGTACGGCGCCGCGGGCCAGCGGGCGGATCATCGAGATCCCTACTCCCCCCTACTCAACTTTGACTAGAGTCAGCGGCATGAACGAGAAGACCGTTCCGATCCTTCCGTGCCAGACAATCCAGCCCGTCCTCGACTTCTACCTCGCCCTGGGGTTCGAGGTGACCTTCCGGCAGAGGAGCCCCAATCCGTACGCGGTCGTCAGACGAGGCGGTATCGAGCTCCAGTTCTTCGGGATGAAGAAGTACGAGCCGGCCGAGTCGTTCAGCACCTGCTACGTCATGACCGATGACGTCGACGGGCTGCACCAGACGTTCCGGGACGGGCTCAAGGCGGCGCACGGAAGAGTCCCTTCGCGCGGGATTCCTCGTATGGGCCCGCTGAAGGACACCTCGTACGGCGTGCGGCAGTTCCTCATGACGGATCCGGGCGGCAACTGCATCCGCATCGGGCAGGTGACCAGCCAGGACCAGCACCACCGGCCCGCGCCCAAGGAAACCTTCTCCAGGGCCCTGCATCACGCGTCCCTCCTCGCGGACTCGAAGGAGGACCCGGCCGGGGCAGCGAAGATCATCGACCGGGTCCTGCGCCTTGCGGGCGGCGAGCAGCCCACCCCCGTTCAACTGCTCCGCCTCCTCGTGCTGCGCGCGGATGTCGCCGGGCGCCTCGGTGACGACGAGACCGCGACGTCCGCTCTCGCCAAGGCCACCGCGATCCACCTCACAGCCGAGGAACGGGAGACGGCCCGCGACGCCCTTGAGCGTCTTGAGGAGCTGCGGAACTAGAGCCGGCGCCGAAGTCGCGGGTCACAGCCACTCCGGTACGTGGGGGACCTGAGCGCCGACAAGCGACGTAGCGCCGCGGCGGCGGAGTGGCGATCGGCGTAAGCGGATCAGTGTGGCGAGCCGGTCAGCGCGAGGAACTCGCTGCGCGAGCGGGCGTCGGTGCGCAGCAGGCCCAGGAGGGTGGAGGTGATGGTGGTGGCCCCGGTGGCCTGGACGCCTCGCAGGGTCATGCAGGTGTGTTCGGCCTGTATCACCACGCCGACGCCTTTGGGGTCCAACTGGGTCTGGAGCCAGTCGGCGACCTGTTTGGTGAGCCGTTCTTGGACCTGGGGCCGGCAGGCGAAGTGCTCCAGTACGCGGGCGAGCTTGGAGAGGCCCAGGATCCGGTGCCCGGGGAGGTAGCCGATGTGGGCGGTCCCGACGAACGGCAGGAGATGGTGCTCGCAGACCGATCGCAGCGGGATGCCGCGGGCGAGGACGAGCTCGTCGTAGCCCTCGTCGTTGGGGAAGGTGGTCAGGTCGAACGGGCGGGGGCTGAACAGTTCGGCGTAGGCACGGGTCATCCGACCAGGGGTTCCGCGCAGGCTCTCGGAGTCGGTGTTGACGCCCAGGGCTTCGAGGAACTGTCCGGCGGCGAGTTCGGCGGCTGTCAGATCCACGCCTTGCACGTCGTGCACCACCCGAAGAGCGGTGGGCGCCGGTATCGGTGCCGGGGAGGGGTCGGAGGATATGTCCAAAGTGGGGTGGGAGTGCTGCGTCATGTCACTCACCGATCTCGAGCGCGGTGAGCAGGACCAGGACGACGGTCACGACGGCGGCAAGGCCGTGTGCCGCGACCACGGGGAGGGGGAAGTGGCGTTCGGCCGGTACGTGCTGCTCGGCGTCGGCGGGTGCGGCGGCGCGGTCGCGGTAGACGGGGATCCAGCGGGCGACCATCACAAAACCGAGCAGGGCGACGGGCATGAGGAGGCCGAAAGCGGTCCAGGCGAGCGCGTCCCTGTCGGTGATCACGTAGATGATCCATACGACGAGACCGATGGCGGCGAGCGCGAAGTGGCCGAAGATGACGGGGACCGGCAGGTGACTGCCGCCGCCTCGGGCACCGCCGTGTGAGAGCCAGATGCCGAGCATCAAAAAGCCGCCGAGGGCGGTGATCACCCAGGTGATCAGTGCGGCAATGTCCATAGGGAACTCCCTAGCGGTAGGTGCGAAGACGCGTTGTGCGAAGACGTTGCGTGAAGACGCCGGGTGAAGAGGTTGCGTAAGGCGCTGTGCGAAGAGGTTGTGTGGAGGGGGCGGAGCCTGCGTCATCCGGTGCGGTCGCCTGATCACCGGCGGGTGGGGACGAACCCCTCGGCCTGCGTCGCCTCGTCGGCGACCCTGACGCCGTAGCGGTAGGCGAGCTTGCCGCCCAGGAATCCCGAGACGCCGAGCACGGCCAGGGCCGCGGCGTTGAGCGCGAGTTGTCCTGCCTCGACGCTTCCGGACGGCCCGTCCCCCGCGTGGCGCCACAGGAAGTTGCCCGCGTACGCGGCGGTCACCAGCAGGTTCAGCGTCATGTGAAGGAGACCGACCCGGAAGGCCCTGGTGCCGGAGGGGATGGCGAACAGATCCAGGAAGCCGACCATCGCGGCCACCAGGGCGCCGATCACTCCCACCGCGAGCAGCCACATCGCGCCGCGGGCGAGGAAGTCCGGGTCGTCCACGACGTGGGAGGCGATGTCGAAGACGAGGCCGGCCACCCACGCTCCGATCGGCACGGTGACCAGGATCGGATGGAAGGGGTGCCCATAGGGGCCGGCGAGGGCGGCGCTGACCGGCCGCTTCGCCTGCTGCTGCGGTTCGCTGGACATGACTGGCCCTCTCCCTGGGTTTCGCCAATCAGTATTGGACTTATTAACGCCACTGGTCAAGTCGCCGCGCGATGATGGTGCTCTATATGATTACGCCCACCAAAATTGGAGTTACTGTCGATGTATGACCTCTGACCTGACGCCGGCTTCGCTCCCCCCGTCCGCCGCCTCGGGCGTAGAAGCGGTCTCGGTCCTCGCGGACGAGTCGCGCCGCGGGCTGTACGACCTCATACGGCGCGCCCACCGGCCGGTGACACGCGAGGAGGCGGCCGCCGATGCGGGGATCTCGGCCAAACTGGCCGCCTTCCACCTGGACAAACTCGTCGCGGCCGGGCTGCTGAGCTCCCGCTACGACAACCCGGGCGGGATCCGCCGGGTCGGCCGTAAGCCCAAGGTCTACGAGCCGGCCGAGACCGACATCCGCATCAGCATCCCCGAGCGCCGTCCCGACGTCCTCGCGGAGATCCTCGTCGACGCGGTCCTCGACCAGGATGCGGGCGAGGACGCGCGGTCCGCCGCGTTGCGCACGGCCCGCCACCGGGGTGAGGAACTCGGGGCCGCGACACGCGCTTGCGGCCGTCCCGGCCGGTTGGGCCCCGAGCGTTCCCTCACGCTGGCCGAGTCCGTGCTGGAGCGGCACGGCTTCGATCCCGACCGTGCGGCCCCGACCGAGCTGCGACTGCTCAACTGCCCCTTCCACCCGCTGGCCGCCCGCTCGCCCGAGCTGGTGTGCGGCATCAACCACGCCTTCCTCGGCGGTTTCCTCGCGGGGCTGCGGGCCGCCGGGATCGACGCGGTCCTCAGCCCCCGCCCGGGGCGGTGCTGTGTGGAGCTGCGCGCCGCGTCCGACGGTCCCCGCCCGTCCGGGCCGACCGCCGACACGTGCGCGAAGCCGACCTGCGCTCCGCCCGCGGACGCTACGGGCGATACGTCGTAGAAGGCCCGCGTGCACTGACACAAGGGAGAAGATCATGAGCGAGAACCTGGACCGGCTGGCCGCCGAAGGGGTGGCGGTCTGGCTCGATGATCTGAGCCGCGAGCGCCTCGCCGGTGGCGGTCTGGACGACCTGGTGCGCGACCAGCGCGTGGTGGGCATCACCAGCAACCCGACGATCTTCGCCAAGGCGATCCGCTCGGGCGCCCGCTACGACGAGCAGGTCGGCGATCTGGCCCGCCGCGGCGTGCGGGTCGAGGAAGCCGTCAGGCTGCTGACGACATTCGACGTGCGCTGGGCCTGCGACGTACTGCGCCCTGTGTACGAGGCCACCGGCGGGGTGGACGGGCGGGTGTCGATCGAGGTGGACCCGCGCGTCGCGCACGACACCGCGGCGACGATCGCCGAGGCACGTGCCCTGTGGTGGCTGGTGGACCGGCCGAACCTCTTCGTGAAGATCCCCGCCACCCGGAACGGTCTGGAGGCGATCGACACGGCGCTCGCGGAGGGCATCAGCATCAACGTGACCCTGATCTTCTCCCTGGACCGCTACGACCAGGTGCTCCTGGCCTTGCTCGACGGCATGAGCAAGGCACACGCCGCAGGGCGTGATCTGGCGTCCATCGCGTCGGTGGCCTCCTTCTTCGTCAGCCGGGTGGACACCGAGGTCGACAGCCGACTGGACAAGATCGGCACGCCGGAGGCACGGGCCCTGCGCGGCCGAGCCGCGATCGCCAACGCGCGCCTGGCCTACCAGCACTTCGAGCGGTCGTGCGCGGCAGACCGATGGAAGGCCCTGGCCGCCGCCGGTATGCGCCCCCAACGTCCGCTGTGGGCCTCCACCGGCGTGAAGGACCCCTCCTACGACGACACCCGTTACGTCGACGAACTGGTGGCGCCCGGCGTGGTCAACACCATGCCGGAGCAGACCCTCCGCGCGGTCGCGGACCACGGCCGTATCCGGGGCGACACCATCCACGGCACGTATGCGGCATCCCAGCAGGTACTCGATGACCTGGCGGCGGTCGGAGTGTCCTATGAGGACGTGGTGCGGGTACTCGAAGACGAGGGCATCGGTAAGTTCACCGCCTCCGGCGACGAGCTGTTCGAGCAACTGGATACCGAACTGCATGCCAAGCGCGCCGCCTGACGCCGCCAGTCTCCGGACGACCGGGCGCCGCCCCCCGGCAGACAAGCTCCTGCGACCACGATCGCAGACACACCCGGAAACACCTCAACCGCCCACAGCGCAGCAGAGGAGACACCATGGCCGCGAATTCGGCGTTCGTGATCGTCGGAGCGAGTCTGGCCGGTGCGAAGGCCGCGCAGACCCTTCGGGAAGAAGGCTTCGACGGCCCGGTCGTGCTGCTCGGCGAGGAGAGCGAGTACCCCTACGAACGGCCGCCGCTCTCGAAGGGCTACCTGCTGGGCAAGGACGAGCGCGACACGGTCTACGTCCACCCTCCCCAGTGGTACGCCGAGAACGCCGTCGACGTCCGCCTGGGCACCACCGTCACCGCGATCGACCCGGCCGGCCATGACGTCACGCTCGCCGACGGCAGCCGGCTCGGTTACGCGAAGCTGCTCCTGACCACCGGCTCCTCACCGCGCCGTCTGCCGGTGCCCGGAGCGGACCTCGACGGGGTGCTCTACCTGCGCCGGCTCGCCGACAGCGACCGCATCAAGGAAGCCTTCGCGTCCGCGTCCCGGATCGCGGTGATCGGCGCCGGCTGGATCGGACTGGAGACCGCGGCCGCCGCACGCGCCGCCGGTTGCGAGGTCACGGTGCTGGAGACGGCGGAACTGCCCCTGCTGCGCGTGCTGGGCCACGAGGTCGCCCAGGTTTTCGCCGACCTGCACACCGATCACGGGGTCGATCTGCGCTGCGGTGTCCAGGTCGCCGAGATCACCGGTACCGAAGGGCGGGCCAGTGGCGTGCTGCTGGGCGACGGCAGCCGCGTCGACGCCGACGCGGTCGTCGTCGGTGTCGGCATCAGCCCCAACACCGAGCTCGCCGCAGCCGCCGGCCTGGAGGTCGACAACGGCATCCGCGTCGACGCCCACCTGCGGTCCTCACACCCGGACATCTACGCCGCCGGCGACGTCGCCAACGCCTTCCACCCCCTGCTCGCCAAGCCCCTCCGCGTCGAGCACTGGGCCAACGCCCTCCACCAGCCCCGGACCGCGGCCAAGTCGATGCTCGGCCAGGACGCCACGTACGACCGGGTTCCCTACTTCTTCACCGACCAGTACGACCTGGGCATGGAGTACACCGGCTACGTCGAACCCGGCGGCTACGACCAGGTGGTCTTCCGCGGCCGGACCGACACCCGCGAGTTCATCGCCTTCTGGCTCGCCGAGGGCCGCGTACGCGCGGGCATGAACGTCAACGTCTGGGACGTCACCGACGCCCTGCGCGCCCTCGTCACCTCCGGGCGCCGGATCGACCCCGCCCGGCTCGCCGACCCCGACGTACCCCTGAGCGACCTCCTCGACCGACCCGACTCGGCCGGGTGACACCGGAGAAGGTGACTCGCAAGGTGGCAGTCACACCTCCCGGGGCCGGCCGTACACCGCTCGCCGCGGACCCCGCACAGTTGGCACGGGTGGACGGGTACGCGGAGCTACGGGACTACGCCGTCATCGGGGACGGACGCTCCGCCGCGCTGATCGCCCGCGACGGCTCGGTGGACTGGCTGGCCTGGCCGAACCTGGACTCGTCGACGCTGTTCGCCGCCGTGCTCGACCCCGTCCGCGGCGGCAGGTTCCGCCTCCGGCCCGACGTGCCCTACACCACCGACCGCCGCTACCTGCCCGGCACCAACGTGCTGGAGACGACGTTCACCACCGCGGGCGGCAGGGTCCGGCTGACCGACGCGCTGGCCCTCCCCACCACCGCCTCCTTGGCGCCCGGGCGGGAACTGATCCGGCGGATCGACGGCCTCTCGGGCAGCGTTCCCCTGCGCTGGAGCGTCCGGCCCCGCTTCGGCTACGGCGCCCACGTAACCCGCCTGACGCACCGTGCCGGCGTCCCGGTCCTGACCTCAGGTCCGGAAGCGGTCGCGGTCCGCGCCTGGAACGCGGGCGAGCCGCAGCACTCCCCCGACGCCGTCGCATCCGGCTTCCGGGCCGATGCCGGTACCAGTGCCCTGATCGCGCTGGCCTACGCGCACCAAGAACCGTTGGTCCTGCCCACCCGCGCGGAGTGCGAGGCCCGCCTGAACCACACCACCGCCACCTGGCGCCGGTGGAGCGACGACCGCACCTACACCGGACCATGGCGCGAGGCGGTACTGCGTAGCGCCCTCGCCCTCAAACTGCTGGTCTTCGCCCCCTCCGGCGCGGTCGCCGCCGCCGCGACCTGCTCGCTGCCCGAGTCCCTCGGCGGAGAACGCAACTGGGACTACCGCTTCAGTTGGATCCGCGACTCCGCCTTCACCCTGGACGCCTTCCTGAAACTGGGCTGCGCCCCGGAAGCCACCAGCTACTTCTGGTGGCTCATGCACGCCTCCCAGCTCACCCACCCCCGCCTGAACGTCCTCTACCGTCTCAACGGCGGCACCCGGGCACCCGAACGGACACTGCCCCTGGCGGGCCACCGAGGCTCCGCGCCCGTACGCGTCGGCAACGCGGCCGCCGGCCAACTCCAGCTCGACACCTACGGGGAACTGCTCCAGACCGCCTGGCTCTACACCCACGCGGGCCACGACCTCGACGCCGACATCGCCCGCCGACTGGCCGAGACCGCCGACTTCGTCTGCACCGCCTGGCGGCAGCCCGACGCGGGCATCTGGGAGGTCCGCAGCGCCCCCGAACACTTCACCCAGTCCAAGATGATGTGCTGGATCACCCTCGACCGCGCCCTGGACCTGGCGAGGCGGCGACTCATCCCCGACCGGCACGCGGACCGGTGGCGACGCGAACGAGATGCCCTCGCCGATTTCGTCGACACCCGCTGCTTCAGCCCACGGCTCAACAGCTACGTGCGCTCCGCCGGCGGCGACGACCTCGACGCCGGTCTCCTGCTCGGGCTGCTCCACGGCTACCGCCCGCCCGACGACCCGCGCATGCGCGGCACCGTCGCCGCCGTCCAACGGGCCTTGCAGGACGGCCCCTACGTCAACCGCTACCTCGGCACCGACGGCGTCCCCGGAAACGAGGGCGCCTTCCTCGCCTGCTCCTTCTGGCTCGCCGAAGCCCTCGCCCGATGCGGCCGCACCGACGAGGCCGTGACCCTCATGGACCAACTCGTCGCGCTCGCCAACGACGTCGGCCTCTACAGCGAAGAGATCGACCCCCTCACCGGCGCTTTCCTCGGCAACCTGCCCCAGGGCCTGTCCCACCTGGCCCTGATCAGCGCCGCGTGCGCCATCCGGGAGGCCACACGATGAGCATCTGGGCCGCCCTGGCGGGCGGGTTCGCCGGCACCCTGGTACTGACCACCGGCCTGCGCGCGGCCAACGCCTTCGGCCTCACCCGCATTGACCTGCCGTTCCTGCTCGGCACCGCCTTCACCGGCGACCGGACCCGCGCGAAGGCCGTGGGCTACGGCGCGCACTTCATCAACGGCCTGATCTTCGCCCTGCTCTACTACGCCGTCTTCGCCGCCATCGGACACAGCGGCTGGTGGCTGGGCACCGTCTTCGGCCTCGTCCATGGCCTCTTCGCCGCCACCGCGCTGGTCAACATCCTGCTTCCCCTCGTCCACCCGCGCATGGGAACGCCCGAAACCAGCGCCCCCCATGTCGCGTTGCTCGAACCACCCGGCTTCCTCATGCTCAACTACGGCCGCGGCACCCCCATCGTCACGCTCACCGCACACCTCGCCTACGGCACCATCGTCGGCGGGTTCCTCACCTGACTCCTGCCCCGGACGAATCCGGGGCAGGAATCCCGCGAGCACCGCCGGCGCGGGCCGCGCCTATACGCCGAGGCGCCCCAGTGCGGCCTTGAGTGCCGTGTCGAGTGCCCGGTCCGCCGGGACGGGTACGTCGGGGACCACCCCGACGCCTTCCCAGTTGGTGCCGGTGACGCTGTTGATGGTCCGGGCGGCCGGCACGGTCACGAGGATGTGTTCGGTGACCGTGTGGCGGTCCGTCGGATGCGCGCCGCCCCGTGTCGTCTCGCCGACGAGGACGGCCCGCCCGTGCGCCTGGAGGGTGTACGCCACGTCCTCGCCCCCGGAGAACGTGGTCGCGCTGGTGAGCACATAGACCGGGCGGTCCGCATAGCGCGGCGCGGGAAGGTGCGCGGTCGTCCAGAACTGGCGTGTGACGCCGGTGGACCGCTCGTAGATGTCGTTGAGGTGCACCTGGTCGTCGGGGAAGAAGTAACTGCACCACATCGCCGCCCCCTCCGGTGCCCCGCCGCGGCAGGCGCGCAGGTCCAGGATGAGCGCGGAGCTGTCGGCGACCAGTTGCATGGCCGCGCCGATGGCCCGGGCGCCCTCGTCGGCGTACGCGATACGCCGGATGTCGATGAGCCCGATGTTCCCGTCCAAGTGCTCGACGCGGCGGACCCCCTGGTTCTCCGCCTTGAGCAGCGCGAGGAACGCGGCCCGCCCCTCGTCCTCGTCCGCCGGATCCAGCGACTGCGGCTGGTCCACCCACAGGAGCCGCAGATGCTTGTCGGGGCACACCTCCTGAAGGTGAGCGGTCACCGTCTCGCAGAGCACCGGCCCGTCCAGGTCCGCGTACTCCCCTGCCGCGAGACGGCGCCGGATCGCGACACCGATGTCCGCGACCTTCTCGGGAAAGACGTACCCTGCCTCGATCCGGTCCAGGGCCTGCCCGATGATCTGTGCGTTTGTGAGCATGGCGGGCCATGTTAGACCGCTGACGGCCGCGGAACCACCGAATTCCCGCATCGTCGAGTCCACCGAGACAACCCGCTTCAGGTCCTCATCGACACCTACGGGTACGGCCTCTTCCCCACGGACAGCAGCGCGTCCAAGGCCGCGCGGACCTCTGCGACGCGCGACCTCCACTCCTCGCCTCGCAAGGTGGTGAGGTCCCATTTGACAACCGGCTCGGCGCCGCTCACGCAGTAGCCGTAGACCTGCTGGGCCACCTGATCGGTGAGAAGTTCCTCGTAGTGGAACGACCCCTCGAACGCCGCCCAGGCGACTGCCCGCGTGCCCTCGCAGACCCGGCTGAGGGCTGCCCGCGTGAACGCGCGGAGATCGAGCGAGGTGTCCTCGAAATCAAGGTCGTACGACATAAGACCCAGCCGCGCGATGGCCTCCGGCGGCTCCATCAGCTCGAACGGCAGAACGGCGTCGGGAGTGAGCCCAGCGAGACGGAAAGCCTCTTTCGGCAGCGGTGTGGTGCCGGCACCGACGACGAAGACGTTCACCGAGGCCGGACCTCTCCAGCACAGGGCCTCCTCTATACCGCCCGCCGCCATCATCCGCTCCGTTCTGTACGTTTCCGTACGTTCGTGCTGCGCGTCCTGCCGGCCGCTCATTCTCCAGGATCGACGACATTCATGGGTGTACCGGCGCCTCCTTCGTGAACGTCTCAAACAGACACGCGCTTTCCCATCGGCTTCCCACCCGACCCGCTGAACGGTGCCTAGCGCAGCGCGTTCCCCAGCAGGTCGGCGCCGAGGCGGCCGACCAGCTCGATGTCGAGTTCGTGGAAGACGTACCGCCCTTCTCGTCGGGTGTGGGTGAGACCGGCCCTTTTCAGGACACCGAGATGCCGGGACACCTCCGGCGCGGTGAGGCCGTTGGCGTCCGCCAGCTCCTTGGTCGAGTGGGGCCCGCGGGCGAGAGTCCGGCAAAGACGCAGTCGAAGGGGGTGCGCCACGGCTTCCAAGCGCCGCTGGACCGTTGCCAGTGACAGGGTCGGCGGCAGCTCGGAGACCGCGACGGGGTATTGGAGAACCGGCCGGTCGCCGTGGGCGTCCCGCACCACCAGGTGTGGCCATCCAAAGGCCGTGGGCAGGAAGACGAGTCCGGTGCCGGAGCCCTTCACCCAGCCGTCCTGCAGCTTGTCGACCACGATGCGGCTGTGCGCGCTGTCCAGGGTGACGGCGGGGGACACCGCGGCGACGGCCTGCTCCAGGCCGCGTTGCTTGAGGAGTTCGTTTTTATGGCGGGCGTCGGCGGCCAATTGACCGCGGACCCGCTGCCAGACCTCGCCGAAGAAGACCTGGTCGCATTCCTCCAAGAGCCGACGCAGCCAGGCCCGTACCTTCGGCGGGTCTTCCAGCAGCCGATCGACGAACGCCGCTTGTCGCAGGCCGCGCGCGGCCGCGAGCTCCCGGGTCCGCTGCCGGTCCTCCCTACGGTGCAGAGGGGACGGCCTGGGACAGGCGAACGAGGTGGCGCAGGAGATCTCCACCGCGGCGACGATGAACGCATCGTCGTCCAGCCGGTCCCATGCGTCCAGCTCCTCCTTGAGGTCAGCCGCCGCGATACCGGGCAGAAACAGATCCGACCGTGTGGAGCGCCAGAGGATGTCCGCCTCGTACAGCCTGTCGGCCAGGTCCGCAGGGAGGACGCCCCTGGTCTCCGCGGCCCATTCGAGGAGGCCGGGGTGGTGAGACGGCTCGGCCAGGACATGCAGCACCGCTCCCAGTTCGGCAAGCGGAGAAATCGCGAAGGAGACGCGATCCAGGGGTACGTCCGAGACGTCGATCAGCACACTCATCGCTTCAGTGTGCCGCCTGACTTCGGTCCGACGGGGGTGGGCCCGCACGGGCGTGCGGGCCCACCTTCTGGCCTCAGTTGTTGCAGGAGGTGAAGTCCGGGCTGGTCTGCGCCAGATAGATGCTGGACCGGCCTTGGTCGTCGCTCTTCAGCGGAACGGTGACGGTGTCCTTCGCCTTCCACGGGAAACCGTTGGCATCAAAGGTCCACTCACCGGTCACCTTCGTCGCCAGCTCCGACAGCGCCACCCATCCGTAGTGGTGCGACGGCACGGTGATCATCAGGCTGTTGCCGAGTTCCTCACCCAGGTTGTACGTGACCTGACCGGAGAGGGTGAGGCTGACGCTGGTTTGGACGGGGCTCTCGCCTCCCGTGCCGAGGGTCGAGGTGAAGGACACGCCGAGCTGGCTGGACCAGCCGGTGGAGGTGTTCAGGGAGAACGTCCACGGCACCGGCGTCTCGGTGCCGTTGTACCAGACAGGGGAGACGCACTGCTTCGCAAGCGGCTCGGCCGGAGCCTGGGTGCCCTTCGTCCATGAGCAGGTGGCCGCGTCCTTCTGGCAGCGCTTGGACGCGTAGTCCACAGCGGCCTTGAACGCGGCGCCGGTTCCGGAGGAGGGAATCTTCCACTGCTGGGCCTTGCTGCCGTTGCAGCCGTAGGTCTGGGTCCACGCGTCGTTGTACTGCGCGGCCAGGACGACATCAACGCACTTGTTGTCGCCGGCGTTGCGAATCATGAACGTGTCGCCGGCGCCGCTCACCGGTTGGAAGTACCAGCGCTGGCCCGACGATCCGGAACAGGACCGCTGCTTGAGCGGGAGGCCGGCTTCGATGCACTTGCCGGTGTCGTCGTTGCCAAGGGTGAACGATCCGTCGGTGCGCGTGTTGGCGTTCCACTTCTGGTGGTGGCCCGGCGCGGAGTTGGTGACGATGAAGACGCCGTCCCCGGTGTTGCCGTTCTGCACGTCCAGATTCCGGCCGCTGTTGACCGACGTGAAAGTCAGGCCGCTCAGGCCCGAGCCGTCGTCAGCTTGGGCCGTGCCGGTCTGCGCGGCAAGTCCCAGGGTGACGACGAGCGTGGCTATGAGGACGGCGAAGGTTCTGGGTAAGCCACTACGTCTGGGCGGTTTCATACCAGAACAACCCCCTTATCTGTTCGGAGTGTTGGTGGTGCATTCCACCGTGTTCATCACACTATCGCTACTTGTGATCTTGCGGTAGCGCCGACCGCTCCGGACCCGGGGCGAGCACGCCCCGCGCCGACAGCCGAGGAAGGCGGACCGGCCGCAAGCCGCCACTCGCCGCACCCATCCAAGATATGAGGAACAATTAATTCCGCATTGTTGCGGGAACAACGGGGCCGAGGATGAATTCCTGCATGGCTACTCTGGCCGAAAGATGCCGTGTTAACCTTCGTGGGCGGCCAGTTCGGGGGAAGACCGCACGGACGCGCTTTCGGCTTCACGTGGGCGCCGCCTGTGCCTGACCACCTTTCCCCGCTCTCAGCCTGGTCCTTTTACCGGGCCACACGGTCCCGGTCACGGCAGGGAAAAGGAAATACGTGTGAAGAAGTTGGGAATATCATTGGCCGGCGCCGCACTCAGCAGCGCCGTCGTCCTCTCCATGGCCACCCCGGCGCTCGCCGGGCCCGGTCACGCGGATGACTCGGCCAAAGCATCCGTCACCACGGCGAGCCACCAGGTGACGGCGGCGGTCAGCAAGGCGGAGAAGCTCAAGCGACTCAACCAGCTAACCGAAAAGTACGGCATGCCGCTCTGGGAGAACACCCGCATCAAGTGGCAGGACGGGCACGACAAGTACCGGTTCGACTGGGGGACCGACGGCTGCTCCGGCGTCACCGACAACCCGGGCGGGTTCCATTTCTGGGAGTCCTGCGCCCGGCATGACTTCGGCTACCGCAATTACAAGAAGATGCATGAATTCACCCGTGCGCACAAGAAGCGGGCGGACGAGTCCTTCTACTACGACATGCAGACCGTGTGCAAGCGTCAGTGGGGCCCGTACACCCAAGTCCAGCGCAAGGGATGCCTGAAGGTCGCCAAGAAGTACTACGAGGCGGTCAAGGCCCTCGGCCACCTGTGAGCCGTCCCGGGAAATGAATCCGAAGTGGGCGGAACAGACCGCAGGAACACCGCGAAGACGAGGGGATATCGCGTCCAGTGGTTCCCTTCGGTTCGTTCCATGTGGTTCCCTTCGGTTCGCTGTCTTCGTCAGGTGTTCGGATATGCCTGCGCGGGCTGCTGATCACTGATCAGAGGTAAGGGCGGACGTTCGAGCCGCTTATGCCGGCCGTTCCGCCTCAGGGGACGGCGGTGGCCTGACCACCGCCGTCCCCTGAAGCACGCGATGAGGTCGCCGGACCGCACAGCCTCCGGTGTCGGACGGAGCGTGTTCATCACTGGGCGGGGCTCACGTGACGCTCCAGGTCCCGCAGGTCCTTGACCAGCGAGGAGCGGACCTTGCGACCCATCAGCGGCGCGGCCGGACGGTAGGAGCCGGCGGTATCCCCTCGGACGCGGATGCGGGCGAGCGTGCCGTCCGGGTGCGGGGCGAACGTGTAGGTGACGTGCATCGGCATGGGCCCCGCGACCGAGATCATGTCCAACAGCCCCGGCGGCTCGTACGCGGCCACGCGCAGCACATAGTCGATCCGCTTGCCCAGGAAATACGCGGTCCGCGTCACCTCGGCGCCCACTCCGAACCCGCCCCCGTCGGCTTCCCGCGTCAGCGTCGCCTCGCGGATGCCCTGGGTCCACTCGGCGTCATGCCGCCAGTCCATGGCATACGCCGCCACCTGCTCGCACGCGGACGGGATGACCCGTTCCACGGTCTCGTCGATTCCCATACGGTGCCCCGCTCCACGCGCCGACCTGTGCCCAGGTCCAAACAGACGAGATCGCTGTTGGTCGCCTGATCCGCGCTGTCGTGTCAGGCGACGGACGGTTCACCGGCCAGGCTAGGTGGCATTCGGCCGGTCCTGGGCTCCGGAGAAGGGAGCCTGCACCGGTCTGATCACTTCGACGCCCGCCGCCGCGGCGTGACAGGCGTTCCCGTAGGTCTTCCCGTCCGCGCCAACCACCGGGGAGTACTCGTTCGTACAGACCACGTCGGTCGGTGTCACAGGCGCGGCGGTGGAAAGGGCGGGGGCCAGGCCCACGAGGCCGGCTGCCGCGACGGCCGTCACGGCGACGCGGGCAATGGATGTGCCACTGATGAGAGTCATACAGTGAAGATTCCATCCCGCCCCCACCCTCGCGCGCCGTGCGGCACACAATCACCCGGACGCTCTGCCGCGGAGGCCGCTGAGGGCCGGTCCTTGCCGGCCACGTCGCCGGAAGGCGGCGTGGGTCCCGCTGACGCAGGCCGGGGGCCAGGTGAGACCGGGCTCGCGCAGCGGGGCGGGGTGCGCCTGCGCGGGGAGCCGCCCAGCGAGGCGGAGCGATCGAGCCCGTCGCGTTGAGGTCCTCAGCGGCTGTTCCTCGCCCGGGCTTTGCCCGGCCCGGCGCCCGGTGCGGGAAGGTGGTCCAGATAGCGGCGGGCAAGGGCGGCGATGGCGTCGGCGATGGCGTCCCGGTGTTCATAGCCCAGTGCGGCAAGGTCGGGGGGGCAGGACATAGCCCTCCGGCATGGCCGCGTAGACCTCGCTCACGCGGTGCCGGTACGCATACTCCAACGCCTCCGGCCAACTGCCCGTCAGCGGTGGGCGCATCCGGGACTCGGCTGTCAGCGCATGGTGGTGATCGGCGGCTTCTCGGGCGCCGTCTTCGATGCTCCAGTCGGTGATGGGGGCACGGTCTGGGCGCCAGGGTGCGAGCCACTGTGCCGGGCGGTCGTGGAGGATCGCGCCGGCGAGTTCCTGGGCGATCAGCGGGGAGGCGTGCAGGCCGTAGCGATGGGTACCGGTGGCCACCCACAGACCGGGCCGGGCGGTGGGACCGAGCAGCGGGTGACCGTCGAGACCGATCGGCCGGTTGCCGTGGTGGAGCCGGTCAAGAGCCGTGGTGGCCAGACCGTGGTGGAGTTGCCCGAGGGCGGCATCCAGCAGGAAGCGCAGAGCGCCGGCCGTAGGGGCGGATCCAGGCACCAGAGCGGGGGCGGCGGACGCTCCCACGTACCAGGTGAGCATCGAGGAGGTCCAGGCACCGGCCGCGACGACCGCCACCGGGGCGGTATACCTCCCGTCGGCGCGTCCAGGCGGTAGCCGGAGGCCGTCGCGGTCAGGCGTCCGTTGCTGGTGCGGCTCAGGTTGGGCAGCGCGTCCAGGGCGGCGTCCAAGGTCGCCAGCCAGCGTCGGGCGTCGTATCGCGGTCACGCTTTCGGGTGGCCAACGTGCCCGTCGTTGCAGGTCGGTGAGGCTGCGCGGGTACGAGTGGCATCGCGCGTGCGAGGGGTGCTCTGCCGGCCCGGTCGTGCGCGTCCCCTCACCCCGCGCCTCACGCATTGGAGAGACCCCTGTGTCCGTACCCTCGACCATCGACCACCACGCCACCGGATACAGCCTGGCTCAGGCATATTGGATGGCTCAGGCCGCCGATCTGGCGTACAAGGACGAATCCACCATCGAGCAGCAGGCCCGCAAGTGGGGCTTCGACAGCGTGCGCCACCACCACACCCGCTTCACGCCCCCCTTTCCCCTGGAGGACACCCAGGCGTACACGGTCGCCAGCGAGCGAATGATCATCACCGCGTTCCGCGGCACGGAGCCGGCGCAGATCCGCGACTGGCTCTCCGACGCGACCACCCCGCCACGGCCCGGCCCCGCCGGCACGGGCTACATCCACTACGGCTTCGGCCAGGCGCTCGACTCCGTCTTCCCGGCCGTCCGCGACAGCCTGACCGAGCTACGGGACAACGGTCAGAGCATCTGGTTCACCGGCCACAGCCTCGGCGGCGCCCTGGCCATGCTGGCCGGCTGCCGCCTCTACCTGGAGGAGCCACGTCTGCAGGCCGACGGGATCTACACTTTCGGCCAGCCCCGCACCTGCGACCGGCTGCTCGCCTCCGCCTGCAACAAGGGCTTCAAGGACCGGCTGTACCGCTTCGTCAACAACAACGACGTCGTTCCGCAGATGCCGCCGGAGCCCGCCTACACCCACGTCGACACCCTGCGCTACATCGACACGGCAGGCAAGGTCCGCACCTCCATGTCGCTTCTGGGCGGCCTGACAGACCGGGCCAGGGGCATGACCGCCGATCCCTTCGCCCCGGCCAGTGACGGCCTGCGGGACCACTCCATGGGTAGGTATCTCGCCGCCCTGGAAAAGAACCTGGCCTGACCGTCACGGCGCGCCAAGCGCCAGGCGAAAGCGCCCCACATCGTCCGCGTCGGCGGGATGGCCGTCGGCGCGGCGGGCGTAGGGACCACCAGGCGTAGTGCGACGGTGCGGCTCAGCGGTGAGGTGACCGGTTGGGGGCCGAGGTTGCCTGTAGCCATGTAGCCATCACCGACCGGGAGGCGTTCCCTGTCCGTGGTCCCCGCGACGCTGCTGTGCGGTGGCCGCGCCGGAAGGGGCGGCGGCCGGGGCAATCACGTTGCTCCGGCCGACGTCAGGAGCTCGGGAGCTTACTCGGGAGCTCGCTCAGGAGCTTGTGAGAATGACGAGTTGCTGGGTCGCCCGGGTCATCGCGACATAGCGGTCGACCGCTCCTTCGACGCCCTTGCCGAACGTCTCCGGGTCGATGAGGACGACCAGGTCGAACTCCAGCCCCTTCGACAGTTCCGGGGTCAGCGACCGGACACGGGACGTCGCCCGGAACGTGCCGTCATCACCGTCTCCGGCGCCGATGACGCAGGCGATCCCGTCGGCATGCGCGGCGAGCCAGGTGTCGAGGACCGAGTCCAGATCCGCAACGGACCCGTGGACGACGGGCATGCCGCTGCTGCGGATGGAGGTCGGCACATTGGCGTCCGGGAGCTCCGCACGGATGACCAGCTCGGCTTCCGTCATCACCTCTTCCGGCGTGCGGTAGTTGA
Organism: Streptomyces sp. NPDC031210; assembly: GCF_055570395.1. Lineage (NCBI taxonomy): Bacteria > Bacillati > Actinomycetota > Actinomycetes > Kitasatosporales > Streptomycetaceae > Streptomyces > Streptomyces sp. NPDC031210. The sequence continues at coordinate 204,200 of NZ_JBVIHH010000014.1, read as the reverse complement.
TGCTCAGGGAGGTCACGGTGATCCGGTCGAGCCCCACCCGTTCCAGCCGTTCCTGCCACGACTCCGTGAACCCGTGCCTGGCCTGGGCACGGTCCCCCACAATGGTGAAGCTCCGGGACGGGCAGCGGAGCAGCAGCATCTGCCACTCGGCGTCGGTCAGTTCCTGAGCCTCGTCCACGATGATGTGCGCGAACGGGCCGGCGAGCAGGTCGGGTTCGGTGCCGGGCAGCGCACCCTCGTCGATCAGGGTGTCCTGCAAATCCTGTCCGCGCAGCATCGTCACCGCGCCTTCACCGTCGGCATCGGCCTCCAGCAGGTTGTCGATGACGTCGGCCCTGCGCGCACGTTCGGCGGCGACGGAGGCGTCGTGCCGGCGCTTGCGTCGAGACGCCTCCGGGTCGCCGAGCCGCTGCCGCGCCGCGTCCAGGAGCGGCAGGTCGGACACCGTCCACGCCTGGGCGTCCGCGCGCTGCAGCTTGCGCACGTCATCGGGGCCGAGCCAGGGAGCGCACTTGCGCAGGTAGGCCGGCACCGACCACAGATCTCCGACGAGGTCAGCCGCTTCGAGCATCGGCCAGGCACGGTTGAGGGTCGTGATCAGCTCCCTGTCCTGCAACAGCGACTTCCGGAGCAGTTCGGGCGGGGCGTCGCTGTCGTCCTTGTCCACGAGGATCGTGAGCAGCTCCTCCCGGATCTGGTCACGCGCCTCGTTGTGCGGAGTGCCTGGTTCCACTGCTTCGAACGCCGTCGCCCAGTCGTCGGCGCTCAGCCAGATGTCGGACCAGTGGGTCGAGACCGTCATCCCCTCGGTGGGCGGCTCCTCGTAGATGCCGACCGCCGGCTCGATCGCCTTCACCAGGTCCGCGGACGACTTCAGAAGGGCCACCCCCGGATCGGTCTCGATCGCCGCTCCGGCTCCCTCGGCCACGAGGTCCCGCAGGGTGCAGGTTTGCACGCCCTCCTCACCGAGGCTGGGCAGGACATCGGCTACGTAGGACAGGTAGGGACGGCTCGGACCGACGAACAGCACGCCGCCCCGACGGTGACCGAGGCGGGGGTCGGAGTAGAGGAGGTGGGCGGAGCGGTGCAGAGCGACGACGGTCTTGCCCGTACCCGGACCGCCGTCGACGACGAGAGCGCCGCGGGACCCCGCCCGGATGATGGCGTCCTGGTCGGCCTGGATGGTGGCCAGCACGTCGCGCATCCGCGACGACCGGTTGCCGCCCAGACTGGCGATGAACGCGGACTGGTCGTCGAGCGCGGCGTGCCCCTCAAGCCCGTCGGCGGTGAACACCTCGTCCCAGTAGTCGCTGATCCGGCCGCGGGTCCAGCGATACCTGCGGCGGCTCGCCAGGCCCATGGGGTTGGCGTGGGTCGCCGCGAAGAACGGCTCGGCCGCGGGGGAACGCCAGTCGAGCAGCAGCCGACGCCCCGCGCTGTCGGTGAGGCCAAGGCGCCCGATGTACACGGGCTCGGAGCCGTCCGTACGGACGATGTGTCCCAGGCACAGGTCCAGGCCGAAGCGACGCAAGGCGCGCAGGCGGCCGGTCAGGCGGTGGATTTCCGTATCCCGGTCCATCGCCGCCCGGCCGACGCCGCCGGGTGCCCGGCGTTCGGCATCCAGACGGTCGGACAGTTCGGCGATCGCCTGTTCCAGGCTCTCCGCGATGGCCGCGAAGTGCCGCTCGTCGCCGTCGATCAGCGCCGGGTCGGCTTTGGGAGAGAGGTGGTCGGGAAGGTCGAACGCGCTGGTGGTCAGGGGGTTCATGTCCTCAGCTCCGGTCCGCGGTCGCTGCCGCGACGTCCGCCGGCGCGCACATCCGCATCTCGGTGCCGAGCGCCCGCACCCGCGGTGCGCGTCCCACCACGGGCTCGACGTCATCGCACGACCCATAAACCGACAGCAAAACACGCACTTCGTGAATCTCCCGTTTCCGCAGGTTCCGGCGTAGGCCAGCGATTCTGCGGCACGACCGGGGCCTTGCCGCAAGCCCCCCAGTGCGCTATAAGTTGAAAGTGGCAAGGAGTGGGTAGACCTCTTTTGCCCTTACCGTCCAGCGTTCCCTATACGACGGTCTGTACGTCTACGGCGGTCTGTACGTCGGTCTATACGTCGGTTCCGTCGCCCCAGGAGCATCTCGCAGGGCCTCCATGCGGCCGCGGCTGCGGAACGAGCGCTTCTCGTACCCCGCAGTGGTCAAGATCTTCAAATGCCGGCTGACGGCGGACTGGCTCAAGGCCAGACAGTCGGTGAGGTCGCATACGCACGCCTCACCTTCGGGAGCCTGGCGTATGAGGTGCAATATCTGTAGTCGCGTCGGGTCGGCGATGGACTTCACTCTGGCGGCGAGCTGATCGACCGCATCGCGATCGATCAGCTGGAGGCTGAACTTGGGCTGCACGAAGCCTTGTTGGTGTTCTCCGGTGGTAGTCCAGTTGGTAGCGCAGTCGTTGCAATGGCCGTTCGCACACACTACGGTCCGCCAACTCCGGCCCGTAAAAGGTCAAGGCTTTCCTCGGCCAGCTCTTCGCCGCTCGTTCCCCTACCCCGGACCACCGACCCGGCGACGGCGACCACGCATGCCAAGATTCACGCGCCACGCTTCGTTCCACCGCCCACTCCACCGCGTGGAAAAACGCGATGGACCCGGGGCAGGCAAACTCTCGAACTCCATAGCCGCCACCGGGCACCAAGTACCCTTGCGACATGACCATGCGCAAGACCGTCGATGTGAGCGTCGACGCGATGCTTGAGGACTTGAGGACACTCGTCGAAATCGAGTCTCCCTCGCGTGATCTCGACGCCTTGAGGGCCTCGGCCAAAGCCGTCGCCGCCGTCATCGAGAACCGCCTTGGCGGGCAGGCCGTCCTCGTTGAGAGTGACGGCGGGCCGCACGTCCACTGGTCAGCCGGTGGCGATCCCAAAGTGCTGATTCTCGGTCACCATGACACCGTGTTTCCGCTCGGCACCCTTGAGCGGCGCCCGTTCATGGTCGCAGACGGGCATGCAACCGGCCCCGGGGTCTTCGACATGCTGGGCGGTCTGGTACAGGCCGTTCACGGCCTGGCGACGCTCGAGGACCGGTCAGGCGTCGAAATCCTGATGACCGCCGACGAAGAGGTCGGCTCCCGCTCCTCTCGCGCTCTCCTCGAAGAACGCGCCCTTGCCTGCGGCGCCGTGCTCGTGCTGGAGGGCGCCGCTGACGGCGGAGCACTGAAGACCGGCCGTAAAGGCTGCGGCTCGTTCCAGGTCTCCATCGCGGGCCGGGCGTCACACGCCGGCCTTGAGCCCGCAGCCGGCGTCAACGCCCTGATCGAAGCCTCACATCAGGTACTGGATATCGCAGCGCTCGGCCGACCCGAGATCGGCACGACTGTCACCCCGACCGTCGCGTCCGCAGGCACCCTGGAGAACGTCGTTCCCGCAGAGGCGACCGTCATCGTCGACGTCCGGGTCGAGTCGGCCGACGAGAAGGAACGCGTCGAGTCCGCGTTCGCGACATTGGCTCCCCATCTCGATGAGGCGGCGATCACGGTTCAGGGCACTGTCGGCCGTCCCCCGATGCCTGAGTCCGCGTCGACCGAGCTTTTCGCGGTGGCGCGGCAGTTGCTTCCCGACCTCGAAGGCAAGGCGGTCGGCGGCGGAAGCGACGGCAACTTCACGGCCGCACTGGGGGTGCCCACACTCGATGGTCTTGGAGCGGTCGGCGGCGGCGCCCACGCCGACCACGAGTACGTGGTGATCGAAGCCATGGCGGAGCGGGCGAAGCTTGTCGCTGGACTGGTGAACGCGATCCAGAAAGAGTAGGGCGGCGGGTTGGGGGGGGCCGGTGGCGGCAAGGGTCCGACCCACTCACCTGCACCGCACTTCTCAGTCCGCCGTGCGCGGCCTTCGGCAGGCGGCCGGGGCCCGCGAACAGGCCCCGGCCGACGAGCCGGCCGATGACGATCACGCCCTCGGCCGGTCCCGGCCTTCCCGGCCAGGCACTCCTCGCTCCCCGTTATCCGAACTGGCCGATCTGGTAGTCCCCGGCGGGCTGCTGAACGATGACGTTCATACGGTTGAAGGCGTTGATGACAGCGATGAGCGACACCAAGGCGGCGAGCTGGTCCTCGTCATAGTGCTTGGCGGCATTCGCCCACGCCTCGTCCGTGACACCGCCGGCCGCGTCGGCGATGCGCGTGCCCTGCTCCGCCAACTCCAGCGCAGCACGCTCGGCATCGCTGAACACCGTGGCCTCCCGCCAAACCGCGACCAAGTTGAGGCGGGTGGAGGTCTCACCGGCGTGCGCGGCTTCCTTGGTGTGCATGTCGGTGCAGAATCCACAGCCATTGATCTGACTGGCGCGGATCTTCACCAGCTCCTGCGTCGCAGCCGGCAGCGACGCGTCCGACACCACCTTGCCCGCCGAGACGAGGTGCCTCAGGAACTTGGCCGCGACCGGGCTACCGAAGAGATTCAAGCGAGCGTCCATCGTGCACTCCTTGCCGTTGTTCGTGTGCGTGGTTACACCTCCTTGACGGAACAGCTCGGCACGATGCGACAGCCGCGAATGTGATGTGCGTCTCCCCTCCCCCGCAATGACCCCGCCTTCTTCTCCGCGTCGAGCCGCACCCCCACCCTCGCCTCGATGTTCGCGAGAGGGGTGGCTAGGGTTGCGGAGTGACGCAGAACATGGTTCCCCAAGGCTGGTACCAGGATCCTTACGGCACACCGGTTTTGCGCTGGTGGGACGGATATCGCTGGACCGAGCACACACAGCCGACTCCCGCCCAGGCGGCCCCCGCTCCCGCCCCGGCCCACCCGCCGGCGCCGCAGCCCCAGGCGTATCCGCAGGCGCCGCAGCAGCAGGGCTACCCACAGGCACCGGCTCAACAGGGCTACTCGCAGGCTCCGGCCCAGCAGGGCTACTCACAGGCTCCGGCCCAGCAGGGCTACTCGCAGGCTCCGACCCAGCAGGGCTACTCGCAGGCGCCGCAACAGCAGCAGCCCGCTCAGCCGTACCCGCAGGCCCAGCAGCCGTACCCGCCGCAGGCCCAAACTCCGGCCCAGCAGCCGTACCCGCCGCAAGCCCAAACCCCGGCCCAGCAGCCCTACCTCCCGGCCCAACAGCATCAGCCGCAGCACCAGTTCCAGCCCCCTCAGCAGATGGGCGGCGGGCCCGAGGCGGTGCTCTCTGCCGACCTGCTGCTGGTCGAGCAGGACTTCAAGTGGGTCGACATCACCACCAGTTATGGAGTGCGGGACCGCAACGGAACCGAAGTAGGCTCAGTCGCCGAGACCGGCCAGAACGCAGCACGCAAGGCCCTGCGGTTCGTCAGCACCATGGACCGATACCTCTCGCGGCGCTTCGAGATCCGCGATCCCGCCGGTGTGCCCTTCCTGGTACTACGCCGGGGCACGAAGGTGATCAAGGCCCGGGTGAACGTCGAGCGCCCGGACGGGACACCGGTCGGCGAGATCGTCCAGGACTCGGTGATCGGCCACGTCAGCTTCGACCTGATCGCGGGCGGCCAGACGCTTGGGCAGATCAAGGCGGAGGGCTGGTACGCCTTCACCTTCACGATCACCGACCACACCGGCGCCGAGGTGGCCCGGATCGGCCGGGGCGTGCTGGATCTCGTCCTGGACATCATCGGCGGTTCGGACTTCTACCATCTCCGGGTCCTGCGCCCGCTTCCGGAGCCCCTGCGCACCCTCGTCGTAGCGGCCGCGCTCACCGTGAACACCATGCTGCGCCCGGACAAGGACGGGAACGCCTGAGGGCAGCGATCCCGTGGGCCCGTCCTCGGCGCGAACCCTCGCCAGTTCTTCGGCGCGCTTCTCCTGGCCGCACCGGGCAAGGAGAAGGGAGCGCCGCTCCAGGGCGCCCCAGGCCTCTTGGCCGCCGGCCTCTTGCAGGGCGTACCGAAGGGTGCGCATCGTGTCCCAGTCACCCGCCTCCGCGGCGGCGAGGCACTGCTTCGTCAGCCGTTGCACGGCCCTGTCCGGATCCCACTCGTCCAGCAGGCGGACCGCGTCCTCGCTGCCCTCGCGCGCCGCCTCATGCAGCAGGGCCTCCGCTTCGTGCGGTCGGCGCACTGGCCGGGTTGGCGGTGCTGTTCGAGGCGTGGCACCGGCGCGGCGCCCGGAAGTAACCGCGTGCGGATGGTGAGCCGCGCTGCTCCTACGGGGTGTACGGGACCAGCGTCACGCGCGTTGCTCTCCCCAAACCGCAGCGGGTGGCTTCGACGCCATCATAGGCGCCGAAGTCGCCTGCTTTCGGGAGGTGCCACCAACGGGAGGGCACCGCCAAGTACGCAAGGAAAAGCCCCGTTCAGGACCGGCGGTGTGTCCTGCGACGGCGTCAACGGGTTCGGCCGGGTGTGGCCATGCTTGGATCTCTCTGCTCGTGGCGGCCCCGGCTGTGCCGAGGCCGCCGGTTTGGTCATGACGACCGCGTGTCGGTGCGCGCGCCGTGCGACAGTCCGCTGGGCGGTCTGCTCCAGCAGACGCCACGTTCCCACGACCGTCTCAGACGGTTCGCCCGCCAGCCCTCACCTTCCTCGCCGGACGATGGACCGGCTGACCACACCAGGCAGACAGGAAGGTAGTCAGGCTCGGCTCTTCCGGCTCCGATCAGGGCTTGGCGGGGATCGTTACCGGCTGGTCGTCGCGCAGTTCGTTGAAGAGCTTCTTCGCCTGGCGCAGGTTCCACTTCACGGCGCTGCCCTTGGAGGTCTGGAAGGCGGTGTCGGACACCGGGACGTTGAGGCGCTTGCCGTTGCCCGACGTGACGTTCTTCATGGCTTCGAAGAGCGACGTCAGGTTCCGCAGGCCCATGTCCTTGTCCACGATGAGCGTGTCCAGTCCCGCGCTCATCGTCGGGTAGACCGTGGACGGGTCGAGCAGCACGCCCGGGGTGGCGGCCTTCTCCGCGAGGGCGGCCAGAAACTTCTGCTGGTTCTGGCTGCGGCCCAGGTCGCCCTCGGCCTCCTGGTGGCGCTGGCGGACGAACGCCAGCGCCGTGCGGCCGTCGAGCGTGTGGCAACCCTTCTTCAGGTCCGCACCCGACTTCTCGTCCTTGACATCCTTGTCGAGGCACATCCGCACACCGCCGACGGCATCGACGAGGCCCACGAAACCGGCGAACCCGATCTCGGTGTAGTGGTCGAGGCGCAGGCCCGTGTTGTGCTCGATGGTCCGCACGAGGAGGTCGGGGCCGCCGAGCGAGAACGCCGCGTTGAGTTTGTTCTTCGACGCGGCGTAATGCTTGCCGGTCTCGGGACGGATGTACGGCGGGATGGTCACCCAGGAGTCGCGGGGCAGGCTCGTCATCGTGGTGCCGTGGGCGCCGGTGTGCAGCAGGATCATCGAGTCGGTGCGGCGGCCGGCGTCGGCCGAGCCGCCGGCGTGCAGGTCCTTCTTGGCCTTTTCGGAGAGGCCCGCACGGCTGTCGGAGCCCACGATCAGGTAGTTGGTTCCCGCGCCCGGCGCCGGGCGGCCCGCGATGTCCGTGAGGTCGACCTCGCGGTTGAGCTTCGTGTCAGCCCAGACATACGTGCCACCGGAAGCGACGAGGAGCACGCCGACCACGAGGATCGCTGCCCGCGTGAGCCGGCGGCGTCGGCTGGGGCGGGCGGGGGCGGAGCGCCGCCTGGGGGTGCGGCGACCTGTGCCCGGGCCGCCGCCCGCTCCCCTCACCGGGCGTATGGATTTGTCTCGGCCTACGTGACCGTCTTCGCCTATGTGACCGTCGAGTTGGGCCGGGAAGCCCGGGGCGTACGCATCGACGCCGAGCGGAGCGCTCTGGGCAGAACCGGGCGGAAGGTTGTGGGCAGAGCCCGGCGGAAGGTTGTGGGCAGAGCCGGGCGGAGAGTTGTGCGGTGACTGCGGCGGCGGACCCGGGTGAGACGGGTACGCGGCCTGGCTCCACCGCTGCCCGGTGCTGACGTGCGCCGTCTCCTCGTCGCCTCGCCGGTCCCCGTTGGGCGACCCCTCCAGCCAAAAAGTCATGGGCGGCAGTCTGCATGCTCACGCCCTGTTCACCAAACAGTCCCTAGTCCTGCACCAGGAGAAATGCCCGGTGAAGGCGGTTCGGGGCGACCTACGGTGATCCAGTTCACTTCCGCGGCCGCCCCGTACGCCACGGAGTGAGGGCGGGCCTTCGCGTAGGGCGAGGCGGCCGTCCGACGAACGCCGTCCCGGCGCGCGCCCGTTCGGGTGTGCCCGGCACAACGACGAGGACGCCCACCGAGCCCGGCAGGCTCGGCAGGCGCCCCGTAGGTGAGCGGCTCAGTCTTCCACTGAGTCTTCCACTGCATCTTCCAGTCGGTCGTCCGCTCGTTCGTCCACTCGGTCTTCCACTCGGTCTTCCACTCGGTCTTCCACTCGGTCTTCCGCTCCGCCTTCCGTCACCGCGAGGACAGGCTCTCGTACGCGACCGGTTGCCCGATTTCCTGGGCGGCGGTGCCGGAGCGGTGCATGCGGTGCCACTTCAACCGGGTGCCGAGCAGGAAGGCCACCACGGACTGAATGACCACCAGGTACATCAACTGCCGGTAGACGAAGAGCTGGAACGGCATGGCCCACAGCGCCCCCACCCGCTCCCCGTCGAGCCGCAACGCGTAACCGGCGGCGGCCAGTTGGAGGACGAGGAAGCCGACCCACACGCCGGCCGACAGCACCGGCCCGCGGAAGAGTGCCCCGTACAGGGCGAAGACGTCGACGATCGGCGCCAGCAGCGGCAGGGCGACCTGGAAGAGCGCGAGATAACTCAGGCCACGGCGGCCGAAGCGACCGGCCGGCCCTACCTCGACAGCGGCGTGGCGGTGCTTCCACATGGCCTGGAGCGTGCCGTAGCACCAGCGGTAGCGCTGCCGCCAGAGCTGGCTGAGCGAGGTCGGCACCTCGGTCCAGGCGACGGCGGTCTCCTCGTAGACCACCCGCCAGCCCGCCTGCCACAGGGCCATCGTCAGGTCGGTGTCCTCCGCGAGGGTGTCCTCGCTGACCCCGCCGACGCCCATCAACGCGTCCCGGCGGAAGGCGCCGATGGCTCCGGGGACCGTCGGCATGCACTCCAGCACCTCGAACATCCGGCGGTCGAGATTGAAACCGAAGACGTATTCGAGATGCTGCCACCGGCCCAGGAGGCGGCGCCGGTTGCCGACCTTGGTGTTGCCGCTGACCGCGCCCACGGCCGGGTGGGAGAGCGGCTGGACGAGCCGGTAGATGGCGTCCGGCTCGAAGACCGTGTCGGCGTCGACCATCACCACGATGTCGTGCCTGGCGTTCGCCAGACCGGTGTTGAGGGCGGCGGCTTTGCCCGCGTTGGCCTGCCGGATGACCACGACCCGGGGGTCGTCGATCCTGGTGGCGATGTCCGCCGTGCGGTCCGTGGACCCGTCGTCGATCACGATGACCTGCAGGTGCGGGTGCGTGGAGGCGAGCAGCGAGCGAACGGTGGACTCGATACCGGCTTCCTCGTTGTACGCGGGTACGAGGACGGTCACCGGGTCGAGGACCTCCCGCAGCCACGGCGCGCGGGGGCGGACCCGCGTCAGACGCCGGACGTGGGCACGGGCGAAGAAGATCAGCAGCACCAGCCGCAGCACACCCAGCCCGCCGGCGATCCCCAGCACCCAGGTCATACCGCGTACGAACGCGTGCCCGAGGGCCTTGACCCAGATCAGGGCCGTGCCCTCCCATCGCTCGAAGGTCGAGACCGGCTCGTTGGTCGAGGGCACCCCGATGCCGGAAGTGACGGTCGTGAACTTGTCGACATGCCGGTTGTTGAGCAGCTTTTCCGTCTCTTTGTAGGCGGTGTCGGTCTGGCTGTACTGCCGGATCGCGCCCAACCACGGCTTGCGGAACCACTGATCGGCGGCAACCAGCGTGTAGCCCTGCGCGGCGGCGTGCCGCGCGGCCCGCCACTCGGCGCCGCACATGGTGTCCGCCGTGGTCGTCTGCGGCATCCGGAGCAGCCCGGTGTGGACTCCCGCGGAGCCCGCCAGCGCCTTCTGAGTGAGCGCCAGCTCCAGCCGGGTGCGGACCCCCGACGACGAGCCCATGGAGGCTCCCGTGTAGGTGTTCGACCCGATCTCATGGCCCTCGGCCCGGATCCGCCGCACCAAATCCGGATATCTGGCCGCTTCGGCGCCGTGGAGGAAGAAGGTGGCGTGCGCGTGGTGCTTGCGCAGCAGGTCCAGCAGACGCGGCGTCCATACCGGGTTGGGCCCACCGTCGTAGGTCAGCGCCACGGTCCGGGCCGGCATCCTGGCGGAGCGCACCCGGCCCTCGTTGATGTTCAGCACCGGGCCGCCCTCTTCCACCGCCTTGGGCACCGGGGTGGTGCAGTCCTGCCGCGTCTTCGCGGCATCGACCTCATGGGTGGTCCAGCCCTCGAAGAGCAGGGCTCCGAACATCACGGGGAGCACGAGGACCAACAGCAACCAGTGCCCGCGAGGGTCCCGGGACTGCGCGTGCCGTCCTCGGTTCGCGCGGCGCCTCACGTCACCACCGCGGTGTCATCGGCGACGGCTGACGGATTGTGTCTTGGAGGGGAGGCGGAGGCGGGGCCGGAGGCGGGGGTCGTCGCGGCGGCGGTGGCGTACACCGTGCCGGGGGGCGGGGCGGTGGCGTAACCCGCGCCGAGGGTGGAGCTGCTCAGGACCCTTCTGCGCCGACCCGAAGCGTCGACACATAACTGATGAACGCGTATTTTCTGCCGTTTTCTGATCCGGCTGGCCTCACACATGGTGGGCGAGTGTACCCATCGTCGAATCGAGGTAGACGCCGCCGACGAGAAGCAGCCGGCCTTCGCACACGTCGACGACGAGGCTCCGCCGCCGGGCCGCACCGATGCACTCCCGCCACGTTTGTGCAGGTGAGAGAGCCAGTCGAGCAAGGATACGCTCTCGACGCCCGGCTTCGCGCCGCGACGTTCGGGAGACGTTCCGGTCGAGGGCCGATGCGGGAGTTGTCACGCCGGACCGGATTTCGGCGCAGCGACGAGTAGCGGAGAGTGCACGGTGTGGGGACGGCCCCCACACCGCCCTACGACCTGTCAATCTCCCGTCGACCCGTCAATCGTCGACCTGTCAATCTCCCATGGCCGGGTACCCGTATGGACCCTGCCGAATCGCGCGTGAAGCGCCATGCCCGTAGGTTCGCTGTTGCGGCCTGATCGGCTCGTGCACGGCTGCGGCGCACCGCCTAGGACGGAGGTGCGCCGCAGCCCATTGAGCAACCAGGGTGCAGGTGCCCACGCAGTCACGCCGCCCGGCACGTCACTGACGCATGCGTTCCGCACAGACCACCCGTCGTACAAGCTTCCGACGCAATGTCTTCAGCGCGACATTGAACCGCACGCTTGAGCTTCCACATATGCCTGAATCACTTCCGAACTCCGACTCATCAGGGCCGTGAACGTGCGCAGCCGAAAGACTGTGTCCCCTCGTCCCCTGCCTGGCGGCTGACGAAGACGGTACGGTGACTGGCAACCACCACCTTCGCTGTGAGGTTAGGAAAGCCCATGACTGACTCCCTTCTCCACCAGACCATCGAAAACCTCGAAAGCGCCCTTCCCGAACTCGAGGATCAGGAAAGGCGGTTGCGCGGAGAACTGGAAGAGGTGGTCCAACGCGTTACTTCCGCCCGCCACGCCCTGGAGCACCTGCGCGTCCTGACCGGCGCCGCCGCTGCCCACGGATCGTCCCCGGCTCCCGCCGCAGCGACGACGGAACCGTCGTCCGCGGGGTCTGAAACAGTCGCGGCAGCAGATGTCAGCGCAGGCCAGGACTCCCCCAAGCCGGAAGCCCCCGCCGCTCCCGTGGCAACCGCCGCGCCGGAACGAGCGGCGGCCGCGGTGCCGCAGCCGCGGGCGGCAGCGTCTTCACGCGCCAAGGCCGGTACGGCGAAGAGGCGCGCCGGCACGAAGACCGCGGAGAAGAAGACCGCTGCGCCCGCGAGGCCGAAGGCGAAGAAGGCGGCCTCGAAACGAGCCGCTGCCGCGCAGCCGACGGCCAAGGACACCGGAAAGCTCATCGATGCCGCGCTTGACGTCCTCAAGAACGCCGGCACGCCGATGCGCGCCCAAGAGGTCAACGCCGCCCTGGGCCGGGAGGCCACGCCGGGACAGATCGAATCTGTGCGCAACACCCTCGACCGTGTGGCGAAGCAGAACAAGCTGGTGACACGTCCCGGGCGAGGCACCTACGCCGCGCTCTGACTGAGGTCACGCAGCCGCAGGCCGGCTTGCGGAAGGCTTTCCTGCACGTCGTCGCGGATCTCCCAGCGGATCCGCGGACGACGGCATTTCTCCAAGTCGTAGCCACGGCCGACGAACAGGCCCGTTTGGGGGGCGCCCCGACGGGGCTGCTCCGATGGCGAAACCGGTGGCCGGCTGAAGCGGATGGGTCCAACTCCCGTCCGCGTCCCGACGGACACGCCCCAGGCCCCCGCGCTACCGCCAGATCGCCGTACGCCAGCGGAGGCCGGGGGTGAGGTGTTTCAGGTAGCGGGCGTCGGTCACCGTGAATCTGATGTCTGCGTACGGGCGCTCCTCGAAGGGGCGGTTGTTGATCAACTCCCAGCCCTCGTCGTACAGGTCCACCTCCCCCTCCTCGAACTCTTCCTGTGCCAGTTCCGCGTCGGTCAGCGGATCCCCGTCGTTGAACCGGACGACCTCGCTGGCCAGCGGCACATTCAGCAGCGGGCCGACCTCGTAGGAAGTGACGATCGAGGGAGCGTGATGGACGAGGTCCTCCTCCGGGACTTCCACGGAAAAGTACTTGGAGATCCCGTCTCGCCCGGAGGAGCTGCGGTTGCCGGGCACGGTCTCGGCGTGCCGGCGTGGTTCCAGCAGGGTCTGACCGTCGTCCGAAAGGACGTAGCCGTCCTCGTTGACGCGTATCTTCCGCCGGCAGTAGATCATCGCCTCCATCTCGGGGCGCTGCGCGGTGACGAAGGGGTCCTCGTCACCGAGTTGGGCGGTGCTGGGCGCCTCGTCGTCCTCCGGGAACCAGGTCTCGAAGATCAAGGACACGGGGAAAGTACGGCCCTTGGGGACGGAGGCGGCGTCGGGATTGATGATGTGGACCCGCCCGCGGAGGGTTGTGCCCTCCACCGCGTCGACGGAGATGGTGAAAAGATCAGTCACGGGGTGCGCTTTCTCTTGTGAACGGCCGCCTGTGGAGCGGGAGTTGCGGATAAGGGTGCTGCCCGTCATGTTCTCGGCGGCGCGAGAGGCAGCCGGGGTGTGGCGGTTGTCTGTCCGATGACAGGTGACTGACAGGTCAGTGGACGGCGCGCGTGAGATCCCACAGGCGGACATCGTCATCGTCCGACGAGGTCACGGCGACCGGGGTTCCCGCGATCTCGGTGACGGCTTCGAGAGAGCCGGGAAGCGGGAGACCGAGTTGTTCGCCACGCGCCAGATCCCATATCCGACTGGTGCCGTCGTCGCTGCCGGTGACCGCGATCGCGCGTCCGGCGATCCGTGCGGTTCCCATCGTGGAAATGGTCTGGGTGTGGCCGGTCAGAGGCTCTCCCAGCGCCTTTCCGCTGTCCAGGTCCCACCGGTGGAGGACATGCCCGTCTCCCCCTGCCGCCACCAGTTTCCGGCCGTCGCCCTCCGCTACCGCGAGAGCTCTGACGGCAGGCTCGATACCGGTCAGTGTCTGTCCTACCTGCTGACCGTCCATGAGGTCCCAGACCTGTACGAAGTCGTCGTGTCCGCCGGTGACGGCGACGGGACGGCCGGCGAGGAGACCCGCTCCCATGCCCCCGTTGTAGCTGGCGTCCAGCGCCGTCACGCGTTCACCGCGCGTCAGGTTCCAGGCCCGCAGCCTCCCCTCCTCACAACAGCTCACCGCGAGCACCCCCGAGTCGCTCGTCACTGTGGTGAGCGAGGCGACGCCGAGGCCATGACCGGTGAGCGTCTTCCCGATCTTGCGACCGGTGCGCAGATCCCAGACCCGCACCGCCCCGCCCACGGTCCCCAGGTCCGGGCCGGACAGATCGAAACGTCCGCCGCCGGTGATGACCACGGGCCGGCAGCCCAGACGCGCAACCGCAACCTCGGAAGCGATCTCCCAGGCATCCACCTGACACCGGGGGCGCTCTCCCTCTCCGTCCTCCTCGGTGGCGTCGTCGTCCCATTCACCGACCTCGTAGTACCACTCGTCGTCGGGGCCGGCGGCGTCGAGTTCAAGGGGACGCCGGGTGCACGTCCCGTTGAGAAGGTCGCACACCCACAGCGTCGCGTCAGCGTCGACGCTGACAGTGGCGGGAGCGCCCTCCACCTCCATGACGGGGGTGCTGTCGTGGCGGGCATGGGTGTGGCCGCGAAAGCGCGCGATCTTTCGATCATCAGTCATGGCGGGAGCCTAACTTCGCCCACTGACAGTCGAGTTGTCGCCCCAAGCTGCCAGGCAGGGCAGCTTCACGAGTGGATCCGTGCGGTTCCCGCGCGCAAGCACCGCGACCGCTGTCCGCCGGTCACCGATGTGCCCATACGGAACGACCGGAGTCTCCGACCACGTTTGCGAAGCCGGCGCCGCGACCTGTCAGGGAACCTGCCACTGGCGTCAATCGTGTGGAGTTGGGCCCCCTCGCCCGATGGGTCGTTCGGGCGAGGGGACCTCATGTGCTCACAGGTCGCCGAACAGCCGCCCCGCGTTGCGCAGCGCGTGGGCGGCGACGCGATTGCCGAGGGTGAGGCCGGCCTGGTCCGCGGAGCGGGTGTGGATGCCCGAGAAGACTCGGGCGTCCTCGTTCTCCCTGGAGAGGCTGCGCCAGGCCGTGTACGTACGGGTCACTCCGGGCGCTGTGGGACTCGTCAGCTCGAACGGGGCGGTGCGAGGCCCGGCCAGCGCCGAGAGAACGACTTCCGCGGCCCCCGAGTAGGTGTTGTGGCCGCTGGGGTAGTCGGGGTGGGCCGGCGTGGCGTGCAGCGGCGCCCACGACGGGTCCGGGTCGACCGTGCCCGTGCCGGTGCGGATGGCGGTGACCGGGCGCCAGCACTGATACGCGTACTTGCTGTCGGAGGTGGCGATCTGCGTGTCCACCTCTGCCACGTGGAACAGCGCCACCAGCCTCGCCCGTTCGGCGAGGGACTGCGGCGACCTCGACAGGGCGACCCGCAGCGGTGCGGTGTACAGCGTCAGCGAGGAACCCAACCAGAAGTTGGCGGTCTCGGTCTGGTGCGCCGTGCGCACCGCGCTGTTCACGGCCCCGTACGCACGCACCTCGGCCAGATCAGAGCGGTAGCGCGCGGAGTCCAGGGCGGGCGGCCTGGGAAGCCGGTACTGGTCGGCGCTGCTCAGCAGGAAGGGTCTGGCCAGCCGGTTTCCGTACTGCGTAGCCGGGGCGTAGGCGGGCGGAGTAGGCCGCCACACTCCTGGGGCCGTCGGCCCCAGGGTGAACGGCGCGTTCACCGAAGCCGGGTCGAGGCCGTCGCCCTCACGGGACGCGCGCACCAGCCGGGCCTGGCGGGCGCCGGTCGCCACGCCCCTCGACTCGGCAGGTCCGTCCGGGATGCGGTCGAGGGTCGTGCGCAGCGCGGCGTCCAGCGCCCCGGTGCGAGACGGGACGAGAGCCACGAGGGAGTCGTGGACGGCGGATGCGAGGGCCGCGTCCTGGAAGTCGCTTCGGTCGACGGCCGACGGCACGCTCCGCACGGCACGCGCTGCCGCGAGCCAACTGATGGCCCAGGCCCGGGAGTCGGTGATCTGGGTCGTAGCACCTCCCTTCGCTACGGTCTCGGCTGTCGCGTCGTACCAGTCGAGTGCCACGGACGCGCCAGCCTGCCGCGTCCCCGCCGCGGCCGTGGCTGACGGGAGGGTGACGGAGCCGGCCACGAGGGCGACCGAGCCCAGCGCCACCAGCGCGGTGCGGAGGGGATGGACGGTGCGGCGGGTTCTGAGCGGATTCATGCGTACTCCTTCGCGGGGGCTGCCTGATACGTGTGGTAGAGGTACGCCGCACGCGCAGCGTGGGCACAGGCACAGGCACGATCGACGGTTCGCATCAGGTCGACGGTTCGCCGCTGCGTGAACCGCGGGAGAGGGAGATCCAGAGGGCGGCGAAGCTCTCTACGCACCGATTCCCGTTCCCTGGAGGGGAGTTGGAAGACACGCATCCGCAACGACGGTTTCGCACCGCCGCCATGTGACCGTTACGGAACCGTCGCCGGTCGCACCGATGAATGCCTGCGCTGTTCGTCCCTGTAGTCGCCATGCCGTCCTCAAGCACCGGGGGCCTCAGTGTGGCTGGCGCCGCACCGCAACAAATGTGACCAGCAGCATTCTGGATGACGGTTCTCACCATCCCGGGAAGCATCGCCGGGCGTTGTCCGCATCTGTGAAGCTCCGTCGCCGTCCAGAGCCAATGGAGCTCCTTCAGGCACATCAGTCCCTCAGGCGCATCAGGCGCGACCCTTCCGGCGCCCGCAACGCGTAGAGCGAGGCCGATGAAAGGGTGTCGGCGAGTGGGTGGATGCCGGGAAGGAAGCCGTGATGATCACGGTACGCAGCCGCGAGGCTGTGCTGGTGCGCAGCGCGCGGTAACTCAAACGGCGGCGCTCTCCGCGCCTCCCCTTGCGGACGCTGGTCGACTGAACGGCGAGGAACCGGCAGTCGACGAGAGAGAAGAATCCACCATGGCGGTCATCATTGTGCATGAGCTTCCGGGAGCCACTCAGGCGCAGTACGAGCAGGTCACGAACGGCGTGACGGGTGGGCGCGGCCTGGTGAGGGCCAGCTCCGACTGGCCGGTACCGGGCCTGATCTCGCATGTCGCGGGGCCCACTCCCAACGGCTGGCTGGTGGTGGACGTCTGGGAATCCGCGCAGGCGTTCCAGCAGTTCGCGGAGACGCTTATGCCGATCGCGCGGGAGGCCGGGTTCCCAGACGTCGAGCCGAGGGTGTACGAGGCCTTCAACCTGGTGACCAGCTAAATCCGCTCGGTCACAGCCACTCACCCGGTCGAGGCACCCTCGGTCGGGTGACTTGCGCGGCGGGGAGCCGCAGGACGCCGGACACCCTCGCCAGCGTCCGCGCTGCCTGCGGCCTGCGGCCTGCGGCGCAGGGGCCACCGGCTCACGACCTCCGCCGGATCGTCGCCCTTCGCGCGACAGCGGATGCGCCGCGACAGCGGATGGGCCGTAACAGCGGATCGGCGATCCCGAACGACGAAGGACCCCGGCCGGCGGCCGGGGTCCTGTCGTGTTCCTCAGGGCCGTCAGTGGCTGGCGAGTTCGCCGCTGAGCTTGCCGTGCAGGTCGGCGCTCGGGTCGTTCAGGCCGATGATCTCGACCGTCTTGCCGCGTTGGGCGTACTTGGTCTCGATGGCATCCAGTGCGGCCACCGAGGAGGCGTCCCAGATGTGCGCGGCACTCAGGTCGATGACGACCTTGTCCGGGTCGCTCGCGTAGTCGAACTGGCCGACGAGGTCGTTGGACGAGGCGAAGAACAGCTCACCGGTCACGGAGTACACCACGGTGGCGTGGTCCGGGTCGGTGACGGCGGTGACGTGGGCGAGGTGGGCCACGCGCTTGGCGAAGATGACCATGGCGGTGATGGAGCCGACGACCACGCCGATGGCGAGGTTGCCGGTGGCGACCACGACCACGACGGTGATCGCCATGACGGTGATCTCGCCGGTGGGCATCCGCCTGAGGGTCTTGGGCGCGATGGAATGCCAGTCGAACGTCGCGAACGACACCATCACCATCACCGCGACCAGGGCGGCCATGGGGATGTCGGAGACGACCGACCCGAAGACGATGCACAGCACCATCAGGAACGCGCCCGCCAGGAAGGTGGACAGGCGGGTGCGGGCGCCGGACACCTTCACATTGATCATCGTCTGGCCGATCACGGCGCAGCCGCCCATGCCGCCGAAGAAGCCGGTGACAATGTTCGCGATGCCCTGACCGATGGACTCCCGCGTCTTGGAGGAGTGGGTGTCGGTGATGTCATCGACGAGCTTGGCGGTCATCAACGACTCCATCAGCCCGACCAGCGCCATGGCGAGCGCGTACGGAGCGACGGTGGTCAGGGTGTCCACGGTGAAGGGCACGTCGGGCAGGCCCGGCACCGGCAGGGAGGACGGCAGGTCACCCTTGTCGCCGACGGTCGGCACCGCTATCCCGGCCGCCACCGTGATGACGGTGAGGATGACGATGGAGACCAACGGCGCCGGGATCACCTTGGTGATCTTCGGGAAGAACACCATCAGCGCCAGGCCCGCGGCGATCAGCGGATAGACCGCCCACGGCACGTCGTGCATCTCCGGCACCTGCGCCATGAAGACCAGAATGGCGAGGGAGTTGACGAAGCCGACCATCACCGACCGGGGCACGAACCGCATCAGCTTGGCGACGCCGAGCGCGCCGAGGAGGATCTGAATGACTCCGGCCAGGATCACGGCGGCGACGAGATATCCGAAACCGTGCTCACGGTTCAGGGGTGCGATCACGAGCGCGACGGCGCCGGTCGCCGCCGAGATCATCGCGCGGCGTCCGCCGACGAGGGAAATGGTCACGGCCATGGTGAAGGAGGCGAACAGGCCGATCGCCGGGTCCACACCGGCGATGATCGAGAACGAGATCGCCTCGGGGATCAGCGCGAGCGCGACCACCAGGCCGGCCAGCACCTCGGTGCGCCACACCTTCGGATCGGACAGCCAGTCGGGGCGCAGGCCGCGCAGCCGAGCGGCGGGAGTCACTGCGGGAGAAGACAAGGAAACGGGAACCTGTCGTGCTCGGGCACACTCCGCTCCGGCAGGCCAGGAGTGTGCGGGAGGACGCGGAAGGGCCGGGCCGGCACCCCGCGGACGACCCGCGCGGGGCGGGCCGGAAGTCGAGGAAGGACGGAAGACCCGGGGCCTGCGCGCTGGCGCGGCCGGGTCAGCTCACGTCCGGGGGCGAAGCGTCACGGCGGGGAGGTGGCGGCGATCGGCGTCATGGGCTCGCGCACGCGCTTTCTCCCGCCCCTTCCGCCTTCCGCCTCTTCCGCAAGATCGGATCCTCGCCGGGGCGTCATCGGCCCGGACACATCGATGGCGGGGCAGCGGCAGGCCGCCCTCACCATCAGCAACTCTACCCTAACGTTAGGGTAGAGACGGGTGGGGTCGCATGGGACGCGGCCCGCCATGACGAGAAGGGCCGGGACGCGGCGTGGACGACAAGCACATGCAGATCGGCGAAGTCGCCGCGCGGACCGAACTGTCCCTGCGCACCATCCGCCACTACGAGGAGACGGGACTGGTCACCCCTTCGGCCCGTTCCCACGGCGGCTTCCGCCTCTACACCGAAACCGACGTCGCCCGCCTCATGGTCATCCGCCGCATGAAGCCGCTCGGCTTCACCCTCGACCAGATGCGCGACCTGCTCGACGCCACCGATCGCCTCGACAACGACGACGCGCTCGACGACGCCGACCGCGAGGCCCTGCTGAAGCGCGTACGCGAGTACGAGCGGGCCGCCACCGAACAGGTCGAGAAGCTCCGCGCCCAGCTCTCCCGCGCCGAGGACTTCGCCGCCACGCTGGGCGCTCGCCTGGAGCGGAAAGCCCCTGCCGCGCGCCCCTGAACCCGCGACGTCATGCCGGAGCGGGGCTGCCCCGTCCCGCGAGCTACCCGGACCGGGCACCCTCGCCGCCATGGCCGTCATCACCGCCATGGCCGCCATGGCCGTCATCGCTGCCATGGCCGTCGTCGCGGTCGCCCGGCCACTTCACGGCATCCGGGCTTCCTTGCGCCCGTCGGTCAGTAGTTTCCGGTCCGGCCCTTGTAGACCAGGACGCTGCCGTCATACCAGCCATACGCATAGCTGGTGACGTTGTGGTCGCCGACCATCGCCGTGTAGCAAGAGCCCCCGTTGTACGGCACGGTGCACTTGTACGACCGGCCGTCACTGTTACGGATGATCTTCGTGTACGGGGCCGCCGCGTTGTTCACGTCGTAGCTCCCCTTCGACATGCGCGACCAGATGGCCTCACACGACGGCGAATACCGCATCTCCACCAACCGGTAGCCGCTGCCCGACGGCAGCGAGAAACTGTCCACCGTGCGGGCGTCCCCCTGACAGTAGGCCGCCGGGTCCTTGCCATCACACCCGGTGTGCCAGCAACCGCCCGTTGCTCCGGCGGGCGCCGCCTGCGCTGAGGGCGCCAGTACCAGCGTGCCGGTTGTCAGGGCCAGGGCCCCCGCCACAGCGGCGATCTTCCGTTTCATGATCCCCTCCGTTTCCCTTCAGGCATGACTGCCTTCAGGAGTCCGGCGCCGCGCTACCCAACTCCGCATCTCCCTATGCTCCTGTTGCACACCACAGGCGCACATCATCCTAAGAATGGCGAAATCGGGGCTATAGCACGGCATTACATCCCAACCGAGCAGGACCCCCGTGTGCGCTCGGGGATGCGGGGGGCTCACCGAGGGCCTGGGCGACGTCCTGTGGGTGCGTCAGCCGGGGCCAGTTGGGCCCAAACTCGCGTCCGCTGATTACCTACGAGACCGAAGCGCCCGACAAGCTGCGCGAGGGCGTCAAGTGGGAGGACGGCTCAACCGTGACGTCCCAGGACGTCAAGTACGGCATCGAGCGGCTCTGGGCGCACGACGTCGGCCCGGGCGGCCCCCGCCTCCCTCCGTAGCCTGCTCGACCCCCATGGTGAATACCGTGGCCCGGACAAAGACACCTCGAAGCGCGGCCTTGCGTCCATCGAGACGCCCGACGACCGGACCATCGCGTTCACCTTGCCCAAGGCGCACCCTGACTTCGAACAACTGCTGGCCACGCCCGCCGCATCGCCCGCGAAACGGTCTCACCACAGCAGGTCCGCACCGGGTGATCCACCGCTGTCCAACGGCCTGTACGAGTTCCTGTCCTACCGTCCGGGAAAGTCGGTGGAGCTCCGGCGCAACATCCACTGGGCGGAGGAAACCGACCCGATCCGTGCGGCCCTGCCCGACAAAATCGCCGTGCGCGTCGACTACCTCAGCGGGCAGAGCTATTGGAAGCCGCTAGTCGACGGCCGCGCCCTCGCACCGAGGGGGAACGTCAATATCGCCGAGGTCGACTCCGCGCCGTCAACAAGCTCCTCGACCAAGCCGCCGAAGCCGATCCGACGGCCGCGGCATTGCTCTACTGGCAGGTCAACCGCAAAGTCGCGGAAGGCGCCCACTATCTGCCGATCCTCAACGAGGACATCGTCAGTTGGCGCGGCCCACGCCTGACCAATGTGTCCGTCTCGCCTGTGTACGGCGGCTACGACTTCGTGTCGCTGGGGATCAGACACGCGTGCAGGTGGCGAAGCCCTGTCCATCGGGTGGGGTAGGACGGGAAGCCAGTCGAGGTCGCGCCTCGCTCCGGAGACCCGGCGCCACGTCGTCACCGAGGACAAGCGGGAGCGGCAGGCCGGCCTCGGAGCCGCGTGAAGGGGGGTGGGAGATACGTTGGCTCCCACCCCGCTTCGCGCTCATCCGAGGGCTTGCGTCAATCGTCCCAGCGCAGGCACTGCCCGGCTACCCAACTCCTGATGCCGGCGAGGTGGGCCCAGTCCCTGCCGCCACCGCAATTGCTGAAGTGGCCGCCCTTCTTGATCTTGTTGATGCAGACCCGCTTTCCCTTCGCCAGCCAGCCGTTGAAGTGATAATGCCGCGACGGACCACTGCGCTTGGCCAGCTTGATCTTCGTCCTGTGGTGGTAGCACCTAGAAGTTACGTGGAATGACTTGAGAGGCTGACTCCCCTCAAATGGGAGGCATTGGGCTGAAGGGATCTGCGGGACAGCATGGTGGTGTTGAGGGAGAAGTGGCCGATACTCGGGCGCCATGAGCAGGCGGTCGCTTGGCTCCAGATCTGGCAGGACTTGGGGAGAGCGCCTCGGACGATCGACGCGTACGCGGGGGGGGGGCTGGCCTAGTACTTGGAGTTGTGCGAGGGCGATGCCGTCGATCCGGTAGCCGCCACTCGGGCCCATATCGCCCTATACGTACGGGAGTTGCGGTCGCGTCCGAGTCGGCGCGGTGGCAATGTGGTGGCGTTGGACTCCGGCGTGGGCTTGTCCAATGCGACCCTGCAGCAGCGTCTGGTGTCGGTAGCGGTTGTGGTTGTTCTACGACTTCCTGGTCGAGGAGGGGGAACGCGAGACCAACCCGGTCGGCCGGGGCCGGTACACACCCGGATCGCGCTTTGGTGGCCAGCAGCGTGGACTGGTACCGCGACTGACGAAGCTGCCGTGGATCCCCAGCGAAGAGCAGTGGCGCAGGCTGTTGGTGGTAGCCGCGACGGAGCCGGTACGAAATCGGGTCATGCTGGCACTGGCTTACGACGCAGCACTCCGGCGAGAGGAGTTGTGCTCGCTGCGAACCGATGACCTGGATCCGGCGCGGCGGCTGGTGCGGGACTGGATCGCTTCTCCACCCACACGACCCGGCATCTGTGCCTTACCGACCTGGCGCGGATGGGCTGGGAGGTGCACGCCATCGCGACGTTCGCCGGTCATCGGCACACCGATTCGACCATGCGCTACATCCACCTGTCCGGACGGGACCTGGCCGACAAACTCACACGCGGGATGGAGCACATTCACGCCCAGCGGATCGCGCTGCTGACCGCTGTTGCCGACAGCATCGGGGGTGCCAGGTGACCGGGCCGGCCGCTACCGCACCCGAGCCGTCACCGAGGTGGTCTTGGCCGCTGCCCAACTCGCGCTGGGACCGTGACCCACGGTTGAGCCGTGCGGAGCGCGAAACGTTGCGGCAGGCAGGTGCTCGGCTGTTGCAGCCCTGGCGATTGACGCGTGTGGAGCGAGGTGAGCTGCGGCGCCTGCTGAGGCCACTTGAGGAGGTGCGGTCCTGCCTGTGCTTCCCGGACACGCCGGGACACCATCGGTGGGTCGAGTACCAGACCCTCGGCCTGTTGCTGACACAATCTGCCGAGCTCGGATCGGCGTGCTGGGGCTGGGACCGGGCCGAATGGACCCGCCTGATCGACGCCGAGGCGCGGGACTGGAGCCAGCAGTGGCCGCCGCAGACGTCGACGTCATGCCGCCCCCGGCTGCTGGCCTTCGGATATCTTCTGGACGCTCCCATGGACGAGGCCCTGCTGCGGGGCTTCGATTGCCTCACGCTGGCGCGCCGGATTTTTGGCCCCGAGATCGTGGACAGTGAGATCGCCAGAGTGCGCGGGTTGCTGAGCGGCTGGGGCTATCACCTGACGGATCCGGCTCACCGCGCGTTGCCGACTGTGACCGCGCACGCGATGCTGATCAACCGAAGCCCTCTGCTCGCGGACATGGACGACCATCTGCTCGCGCGCCTGCGGGAGGCCACCACCTCGACCAGGACCACATCCGGTGGCGTTCACTCGCTGCAGCGGTCGCTGGCTTCGCTGGGGCTCTGCCAGCCACCCGTCCCGCGTAATTACGCCGTCCTCAGCGACCACACGTCCCAGAAGTGGACGGATGTGCCCGCAGCGTGGGCCGAGGTGGTTCGGCGTTGGTTCGACACCTCCACGCTGAGCCGCAATGTCCGGCTGGCCTATCGTCAGGACCTGGCCCGCATCGGCCGATGGTTGGCCGTCGAGCTTCCTCACGTCACCGAGCCGGCGCACTGGAGTAGGGCCACCTGCGCGGCCTGGGTGGCGACTGTGGACCGGCTGCGGATCGGTGACTACGTCGAACGGTCCTCCGCTCGCGGGGTGTTCGGCGATCCGATGTCCGCCTCCACCAAGCACGGCGCGCTGACCGCGCCCGCGCGTTCTTCCGCGATCTGCAGGAATGGGAGTGGATCCCGCGCCGGTTCGATCCCGGGCGTGCGCTGGAGACGCCCCGCAGCATCCGTGCGTTGCTGGGGCCGAGCCCACGGGTCATCGCCGATGGCGTGTGGGCCAAGCTGCTGTGGGCCGGCATCAATCTGACCGCTGATGACTTGCCCACGCCGAGGGGTGGCTCGCGCTATCCGCTCGAACTCTCCCGCGCCGTGGCGCTGACCTGGCTGTTCAGCGGCCAGCGCAGCGATGAGATCTGGCGTCTGCGCACCGGATGCGTGCGCTGGCAGCATGGCGGGGCATTCGTCAGTGCTGACGCATCCGATGTACTGGCGAGCGACGCCGTCTGCCTGCTGGACGTGCCGACTCACAAGACCGGCACGAGCTTCACCAAGCCGGTCGACCCGCTGCTCGGCCAGGCGATCGAGATCTGGCAGGCCATCCGCCCCGAGCAGCCCCCGATGCTCGACGCGAAAACCAGCGAGCGGGTCGACTTCCTGTTCGCCTACCGGGCCGGCGCGTCTCCAAGCACTACATCAACCGGACGATCATCCCGTCGTTGTGCACGAAGGCAGGGGTTCCCACCAGTGACGTCCGCGGAAAGATCACAAGCCACCGCGCGCGGAGCACCATCGCCAGTCAGCTCTACAACGCCAAGGAGCCGATGCCCCTGATCGAGCTGCAGGCGTGGCTTGGCCATCGCTCGCCGAGCTCCACCCAGCACTACGCCAAGATCAGCCCGAACACGTTGACCAAGGCATACACGGAAGCCGGCTACTTCGCGCGAAACGTCCGCTCCATCGAGGTCCTCGTCGACCGCGATGCGGTGACCTCCGGTGCGGCGGCCAACGGCGAGCCGTGGCAATACTTCGATCTCGGACACGGCTGATGCACCTACAGCTTCTTCGAACAGTGTCAGCACCGGATGGCCTGCGCCCGGTGCGACTTCTACGCCCCGAAGGGCTCCAGCAAAGCCCAACTCCTCGAAGCAAAAGAGAATTTGCAGCGCATGCTCGCCTCCAATCCCCTTACCGATGACGAACGCTCGCAGTTGACGACGGCCAGGCTGCCGTCGACGCTCTCCTCGAACGGCTCGCAGACGTCCCCACCCCTGCCGGCCCAACGCCACGAGACCTCGGCCTCCCCGCCACCTCCACCATGCTGCCCATCGTGGAGGTCCGCCAGGGTGGCTCATAGGCGAGAAGTGAGACTATTCGGACGGTCGAATTGAACGCCGCGATCCGTCGCAACGCGCGGGACGAGGGGCGGTCCTGCTGGCCAGGCGGTCGGGGACGGCACAGGTCAGTTCGTGGAACTCCGCCTGTCGCTCGTCCTGGTGCAGTTCGTACCAGTAGCCGTGGGGCCGCTGTGCTGCCGCGGTCGGCCGACGGCGAAGGAGCCAGTCGCTGCCGATGAGGGCTGCCCGGCGCCGACAGGACCGGCGTTCCTGTCGGCGCCGCCGGGCCCCGGCCCTCACCGCGTCCCTCGCAGGAGTGACATCCGGACTGCGCGGCCTTCCGGCCGGTCAGCCACCGTCCGGAAGGCCGCTGCGGCAGTGGTTCGTTACCCCACGGCGATGCCGCAGCAGCGTCCGGGCCGACGGCCGGCAGGAAGGCCACACGGGTGACGGCCGCATGAACAGGCCTAACCGGACCCACCTCAAGGACGGCCCGGGGAGTACATCCAAGGCACCACACGTGGTAGTTATGTGATCACCGAAAGCGATCTTCGGTGGCGATCAACCTTTCCCTTCTGGAGGCAGAGATGCAGCACGAGTTCGAGAACGTCCACATGGAGGAGCCGGCCGTGGAGCCGGTGACCGCGTCGTACGAGCCGCCGATGGTGACGGAGGCCGGTGCCTTCGCCGAGGTGACCCGCGGCGGCAGCGGCCAGTACAGGGAAGCCGGGGTTGGCCGCTTCCTGTGAGGGGTGCTCCGCACTGATCTGACCGCCCGCATCACCCGCCCGTCGTGAGGACAGTATGTATTGGTTCGTCACCCTGCCGGACAGCCCTCCGTCTCAGCTGATCCTGGAGGAGCTGGGGGGCAACCGTGTGCTGATCGCCAACCATGCCTCGGGATACCCGTGGCTCGTGGGTTGGCTTCCGGTGACTTGGGTGCGAGTCTTCACGGCGGGCGCCGTGCGGCTGGCGGTTTTGGGAAGGACAGCGGAGGTCAACGCCTGTGTCCCCAACGCGACGCGCGCTGGGGACACAGGGGCCCCGCAAGGCGCCTCCACACCACTGCTGACAGGGCTTGCCCGGGTCCGTGATCTGCCGGACCTCAACGACCTCGACACGCTCGCGGCCTTGGCCCGCGGCAGCTTTCATCTGGCGCTCTCCGCGTACGGCAAGAGCCGGGCGCAGGGGACCGCGTCAGGTCTGCGCAGGCTTTACCAGGCCCCGCATCATGGCGTGACCGTCGTCGCCGACCGTGCCGATGTGCTGGCGCGGCTCACCGGGGCCTCTGTGGAAACGCGGGCATTGGCCGCTCATCTGCTCGTGGGAGGGCTCCCCGCGCCGTTGGACGAGTTGTCCTGCTGGAGCGGGGTCGAGGCGGTGCCGAGCGGCAGCGCGGTCACCGTCGACCACCAAGGCCGCCCGCGCCTTCGGCCCTGGTGGCATGGCCCGGCAGCCGAGGTTCCTTTGAAGCAGGGAGCACTCGCGGTGGGCGGAGCGCTTTCCGCTGCGGTCGAGGACCGCATGCGTGCCGAGAAGAGCCAGGAACGCCTTGTGGGCTGTGACCTGTCCGGCGGACTCGATTCCACGTCCCTCGCCTTTCTCGCTGCCCCGTCCAGCGCCCTGGGGACCTTGACTGTCCAGTTCGCCGACGCCGCCAACGATGACCCGATCTGGGCCGCGCGCGCTCGGGAGCTGCTGCCCAGCCTTGGCGGACCGGCGCTCTCCCTAGCAGG
Source organism: Streptomyces sp. NPDC031210 (assembly GCF_055570395.1). Classification (NCBI taxonomy): domain Bacteria; kingdom Bacillati; phylum Actinomycetota; class Actinomycetes; order Kitasatosporales; family Streptomycetaceae; genus Streptomyces; species Streptomyces sp. NPDC031210. The sequence continues at coordinate 177,535 of NZ_JBVIHH010000014.1, read as the reverse complement.
CGACCAGGTGCCAGCCCAGTACGCCTCCGCCGCCTCCGCTCCACGCCCGACCGACGCTCCCTCACCGCTGCTGCGCGGCAGGGCCGTCTTGGATGCCGGCGCAGCGGCCTACGCCAAGCACGGCATCAGCTTGCATCTGGCGGGGCATGGCGGCGATGAAGTGCTTCAGGCCACCCCCGGCTATCTGCACGGGCTCGTGCGCCGCCATCCTGTGCAGGCCATCCGGGATGTGCGCGGATACCGCTCGCGCAGACGCTGGCCGCTGGGCCCCACGATGCGGGCTCTCACCGACAGCCGGCCGTACGGGAAATGGCTCGCTGACGAGGCAAGGCTGCTGAGGGCCCCCGAGCAGGTGAGCTCGCCGTTCGGCTGGGGAGAGCCGCTGCGGTTGGCGCCCTGGGCCACCCCGGAGGCCGAAGCGCTCGTTGCCGGTCTGCTGAAGGAAGCGGCCGACGGTGTCGAGCCGCTCTCCCCTGACCGGGGACAGCATCACAGCTTGCACCGCGTCCGGTCAGCAGCGCAGGTCTACCGGCTGATGCGCCAGGAATTGCACACCCCCTGGATCTCCCTGCCCTTCCTGGACGACAGGGTGGTCGAAGCGTGCCTGGCGGTACGCCCGATTCACCGCGGCACCCCGTTCGCCTACAAACAGGTGCTCACCACCGCCATGCGAGACGTCGTCCCGGACGAGCTGCTGGCCAGGACCACCAAGGGCAGCACGGACACCGATTTCTACGACGGCCTTCGCACCCACCGCCGCGCGCTCATCGACATCGTGGAGCGGTCCGAACTGGCTGCGCACGGCCTGATCGAAACGGCCGCTCTGCACACCGCGCTGCTCGTCCCGACGCCGCACACCTCCACGGCGCTGGAGGACACCCTCGCCTGCGAACACTGGCTATTGCACCGCGCCCCGGCACCACTGTCCACCGACCTGTACCAGACCGAGGAATACGCGTGACCGTACGACTGCAGCCGCATGTCTCCACCGCCGTCACCGACAACGGCATGGCCGTGCTGGAGGAGACCACCGGCAGGTTCTTCGAACTCAACGCCACCGGAGCGACAGTCCTGACGGCGTTGCTGGACGGAGCTCATCCCCAGGAGCTCGCCCAGCGCCTCTCCAAGGGAACGGATACCGGTGTCGAGCGTGTCAGCGCGGACATCGCGGCTTTCGTGACATGCCTGACGGAACAGGGGCTGGCCGAGGCCGACATGGAAGCCGACCACGGCCCTGACGCCCGTACCCTCCGCGGAGATGTGACATGAGCGTCTCCACCGCCCTGCCCGCCGAGACCCGTCCCGCACTCTGGCGTCGGCCCCCGGTCCGGGTCGCCATCGTCCTCGCCTGGCTGCTGGCGAAGCAGCCGCCACACCGCATCCGTGCCGTGCTCAGCCGGATCCGACGCGGTGCTCGCCCCGCCACCTTCGCCGAGGCACGCCGGGCCCGCGTCAGTGTCGTCGCGCTCAGCGTGTTCTGCGCGGGCGAGGGCTGCTTGCAACGCTCCCTCGCCACCGCACTGCTGTGCCGGATGCGTGGCAGCTGGCCCACTTGGTGTACCGGAGTGCGCACCCAGCCGTTCGCCGCCCACGCCTGGGTAGAGGCCGAAGGGCAACCCGTCGACGAGCCGCATCCGGCAGACCACTACCGGACCATCATGGCTGTCGGGGCCCACGTACCGCAGACCACGACGTGAGCGACGTCGTACCAGAAAGCATGCTCAGGCTTCGTATGCTGGTCCGGTTGACCCGCGGCCATCGCAAGGTTCTGGCCCTGTGCATTGTGCTGACGCTCTGCACTCTGGGTCTTGGCTTGTCCCAGCCGCTGTTGGTGAGCCATGTCGTCGATGCGGCCGGGCGCCACGGTCCACCTCCGTGGCCCGCCGTCGGGGCCCTGACCGCCCTCATCACAGCCCAGGCACTTCTCCAGACCGCCAGCGGCTACGTGCTGGGACGAACCGGTGAGGACATCGTCCTGCAGCTTCGAACCACTCTCATCGGCCACCTTCTGCGGCTGCCGGCCCGCGACTACCAACGCCACCGCCTGGGTGATCTGCTCTCCCGCGCGAGCACCGACACCACAGCCCTGCGCGATGCCCTCACCACGGGCTGTACCGACGCCGTGACGGGAGTCATCGGCCTGCTGGGCGCCCTCGCACTGATGGCATGGCTCGACCCGTGGCTGCTGGCGACCGCCGTGACCGTCGTCGCCGTGATCGCCCTAACGGTGCTGCCCGCCGTGCACCGCATGCGCCCGGCCTCCGAGGCCAACCAGCGGATGCTGGGCAATATGAGCGCCGATCTGGAGCGCGCGCTCAGCGCGATCCGCACGGTGCGCATGAGCGGCGCCACTCAGCGCGAGACCGACCGCATCACCGCTCACGCCCGCCAAGCCCGCGCCGCCGGAATCCGAATGGCGCGGCTGAACGCGGGTCTCATGCCGGCCAGCGAACTCGCCCTCCACACCGCGCTGACCGCTACGGTCGTGGTCGGAGCAGTCCGCACCTCTCAGGGCACTGCCTCGATCGCTGACCTGGCCGCGTTCCTGCTCTATCTCAACTATCTCTCCGTTCCCCTCACCGCCCTCGTCAGCGCCGCCGCCCTGCTGCAACAGGCCAGCGGCGCTGCCGGCCGCATCGCCGAAACCCTCGCCCAGCCGCAGGAAGCCGACAGCAGCCGCGAAGCGCAGCCAGCACCAGCCGGCGCCACCCACAGCACCCCGGCCCCCTCGCCCGGCACGCCCGTACTGGAGTTTCAAGACGTCTGGTACAGCCACGAACGGGAGCGCATGGTGCTACGGGGAGCAAGCTTCCAGTTGCCGCCGCGCGGAGTCACCGCACTGTTCGGCGACTCCGGCTCAGGCAAGACAACCGTGCTCAACCTCGCCGCCCGTCTCCACACACCAGACAGCGGGCGCGTCCTCTTTCAGGGCACTGACGTGATGCGATTGCCCGTGGCGGGGTACCGACGTGTGGTCGGCCTCGTAGAACAGCACAGCCCCCTCCTGCACGGTTCCATCCGCGACAACCTCGCCTACGCCGCACCCGAGGCCACCGACGAGGAACTGTGGGCCCTCCTGGAACTTACCGGGTTGGCAACCCATGTCCGCACACTGCCCGACGGCCTGGACACCATGGTCGGTGAACACGGCACGGCCCTGTCCGGAGGCCAACGGCAGCGCATCGCCATCGCCCGAGCCCTCGCGGCACGCCCTGCGCTGGTCCTTCTCGATGAACCAACCGCCCACTTGGACCCCGCCGCCGAGGAATCCGTACTCGCGGCCCTGCAGCACATCGGACAGCACTGCGCACTGCTGGTGGTCACACACCGCGAAACCGTCCTGCCAGGCACCACCAGCCGTCTCCTGCTCGACAACGGGGTCGCGCGCAGCTCTTGTGATGGCCCTCCCACGGGGCATGTGCCAACTCAGGAAGGCGGCGAAGGAGCCGTACCCGCTCCATACCCGAGCCTGCCGAAACGGTTGAACGGCTCGTAGCGGCACCCTCTTTCATGCCTCCAGCACAGCAAGATCACCTGACCAGGAACCCTGTTCGATCAGAAGCAAAACGTTGATCGATAGGAGAACGGCTTCTCAGATGGAGCCGGTCCGCTCAAGCCGTCGGGTCCGCGAGACAAGCCGCCGCCCAGACCGTCCGAATACTCCGCCCCGCGGGCGTTCAATGTGGAGTCGCTTCCAATATTCAGATCTTGGCCCTGAGGCCCTTGGCCCTGAGGCCCTGAACGCAGCCAGAACTGACCTACCGATGGAGTCAGTTGTCACTGACGCAGTCAGTCAGGCGAACGCATCCAGACCTTGACAATTCTGATTCCACATAATCTGCAACTGCTCGCTCTGCCCGCCTGAGGCGACCGGTCCAGGTTTGGCCGACGATGCCGAGGACGGCAACGCGGCGGCACCCGCCGCCGGTGCACCGGCACCTGCGAGCAGCACGAGCGCGGCGAGCGTTCCCGTTAACCGCGCGGGAGTCTTGCTGGGCATTTTCTCCCCTTTGTTGACCACTCAGGCCCATCCGCCTGATCGACGCTGGTGCTGGTGCCCGTCGTCCGGGCGGAGAAACCCCCGCACTGTGACTGACGGCCCGTCCAAGGAGTCGCCGATGGGCGGTGCGGATCGCCCCCGCGCGTGGATCGAGGCCCTCGCCGGTCCGAGGCCCGTAACCGTGCCCTCGCGGTGGGTTCGTCCACCGACTTCCCGCGCCCGCCCCGCCGCCAGGTGCTCTACAAACCACTGCCCATCTTCTCTACCGTGGGCACAGGAATCCGCACGAAGACACCCGGAGGCTCCATGGACGACGCATTACACGCCAAGCACCGCAGTCCCATCGGCGACGACGGCCATCAACCCAACCGGCCCGTACCTCCACCGCCGCCCCCGCCGCCCGCTCCGGACCAGAAGTAGCCCGGACCGTGAGCGCACCCCCCGCGGCTACGGCCGCCCAGGCCAAGCGTCTGCTGGCCCAGGTCAGCCAGTTTCTCGACCGCCCCGTGCCGCCCGCCTTCGAACGGGCGCTGCGCACGGTGCCGCGGCACCTGTTTCTCCCCGACCGTATCTGGCACCGCGACGGCCAAGGCGGCTACGACCTCTGCGACCGCACCACGGCCCCGGAGCGCTGGCTGGAAACGGCCTACTGCGACACACCCCTGGTCACGCAGTTCACCGACGGCCTGCCCACCTCCTCGGCATCCATGCCCTCCATGGTGCTGCGCACCCTCCTGCTCGCCGGCCTCGACAGCCTCCCAGGCCCGCGCAACGTCATGGAGTTGGGCACCGGCACTGGATTCAACGCGGCCTTGCTCTGCGCTCTGCTCGGCGACCAGGCCGTCACCACCATGGAGCTGGACCCGGCGCTCGCCGCACAAGGGGAGCGGAACCTCAAGGCCGCCGGCTACGCCCCGGCAGTGGTCCACGGGGACGCTGCGACCGGGTGGCCGGCCGCAGCACCCTACGAGCTGGTCGTGGCGACGTTCTCGGTCGACCGGCTTCCTCCGGCATGGTGCAGTCAGCTCGCACCCGGCGGACGCATCGTCACACCGTGGACCTCGGCCTGGTGTCGCTACGGCACCCTGAAACTGACCAGGCGTCAGGATGGGAGTGCTCGGGGGCGGTTCCATGCATTCGCGGCCTTCATGCCCATGCGCCACGCCCAGCCCAGCGCCCACTCACCCCTTCACGCTATGGGCCCAACCGCCGCTGACGGCGCCCCGCACAAGGGGACCACGTCCCTGTCACCGTGGGCAGTCGCCGGCGGAGACCTGGACGCCGAATTCCACATCGGCCTCGCCGCCCCAGGTGCGTCCTTCGCCTGGGACACCAGCGGCGTCCACGCTTCGGTGCGCCTGGAGGTGGCCGACGACACGAGCCCGTCCTGGGCCACCGTCGACTACGACGGGCGCCACAGCGACCGGTTCACGGTCGCCCAGGCCGGACCCCGGCGGTTGTGGGACGAGATCACCGCTGCCTACACCCGCTGGCAGACACTCGGCCGCCCGACCGTTGACCAATACGGCCTCACGGTGGATGCCGCAGGCGAGCACGTTCCATGGGTGGAAGCGGCGGGACGACAGGAGAGGGTTTCTTCGGCTCCCGGCAGTAGCGAGTAGTCGCCATGACTCGATCACTCGCGGGCAGTCCTCGGTCCGGTGGGCGCGGCACCTGACGTCCACAAGGCCCCCAAGCCCGGCGCGGCCGATCACGCCTCCGCCTCCGGTCCCCCACCTCCCACCTCCCACATGGGCGCCTCCCCGCGCTCATTGGCATGTGGAGCCGATCCGGTTCACCGGTTCACCGGTTCACCGGTTCACCGAGTCACCATGCCCCGCAGGCACCAGTTTCAGCCAGATTCAGGTGTTCCACGTCGTGGCGATCGTGACGCCGGAGCCTACGATCGGACGATCGTTGCCCATACGAGACTCAGGGAGAGGGCGCGTGCGACTTCGGGTGCCGTTGTGCAGGCCGACCATTGAGGACGACGAGGTCGCCGCGGTGGTGGAGGTGTTGCGTTCGGGCTGGCTGGCATCTGGCCCGAAGGCCGCCGCGTTTGAGGAGGCGTTCGGCCGACACGTCGGTGCGCCCCACGCGATCGCCGTGGAGTCCGGGACGGCCGGCCTGCATCTGGTGCTCGCCGCCCTGGGAATCGGCCCGGGGGACGAGGTGATCACCCCGTCCATGACCTGGCCCGCCACCGCCAATGTCGTCGAACTGCTCGGCGCGCGGGCGGTGTTCGCCGATGTGCTGCCAGACACCTTGCTGCTCGACCCCGCCGACGTCGCGCGCCGGATCACCAGCCGTACCCGGGCCGTGATTCCCGTCCACTACGCCGGAGCGCCAGTGGATCTCGCGGAACTGCGGGCGGTGCTGGACGGCGGGGACATCACCCTCGTTCACGACGCGGCACACGCGGCCGGTACGCGCCACCGGGGCGAGCCGATCGGCGGTGGAACGGAGCCCGCCGTCTTCAGCTTCCACCCGATCAAGAACATCACCACGGGCGAGGGCGGGATGGTCACCCTCGCCGACGACCGGCTAGCCGAACGGATCAGGCTCCTGCGTTTCCACGGCATCACCAAGGACGCCTGGTCACGTCATCACGGCAGTGGCGCGGTGCGGTACGAGGTGATGGAGCCGGGGTGGAAGTACGCCATGTCCGATCTGCACGCCGCGCTCGGTCTCGTACAGCTCACGAAGCTGGAACGCTTCAACGCCCGCAGAGGGCAGCTTGCCGACCGCTACAACCTGCTGCTGCGCGGCCTCGACACCATCGCGCTCCCCCAGGCCCCGTCCTACCCCCACACCCACGCCTGGCACCTGTATGTCGTACGACTGGAACTGAGCCGGCTGGGCATCGACCGGGACCGTTTCATGGCAGAGCTGGGCGAGCTGGGCATCGGAGCAGGGCTGCACTTCACTCCCGTCCACCTGCATCACCACTACCGGCGCGATGGCCGGAACAACCCTGGGGATCTGCCCGTGACCGAGGCCGCCGGCGAAACGATCCTCTCCCTGCCGCTGTATCCGGACCTCTCCGATGAGGAACAGGACCGCGTCGTCGCCGCGGTCCGTACCGTGGCCGAGGCCCACCGCCTGCCCGCCGGGGACGGTGTGCGATGACAGTCGTCTTGTTCGCCTACCAGGAAGTCGGCTGCCGTACCGCGGAGGTGCTCACCGAGCTCGGCGTGGAGATCGCCTGCGTCTACACCCATGAGGACGACCCCGGGGAGAGGCGCTGGTACCGCTCGACGGCCAAGGTAGCCGCCTCGTTGGGCATCGAGGTACGTCACACCGATCCACGTACGCCGAGTGAACAGGCATACCTGCGCGCGTTGGCGCCCCGCGCCGTGTTCAGCGCCTACTGGCGGCGGTTGCTCCCACCGGAGGTGCTCGCTCTCGCCCCCGTGGCCGTCAACCTGCACGGCAGCCTGCTGCCCCGCTACCGCGGCCGCGCACCGGTCAACTGGCAAATCCTCAACGGGGAGCGGGAGGGCGGCGTTTCCCTGCACCACATGACCACCCGCGCGGACGCGGGCGATCTCATCGACCAGGAAGCCTTCCCCATCGGTCCCGACGACACTCCGCTGGACGTCTACCGCAAACTGGTCCCCGCCGCCGCGACCGTGCTGCGCCGCAGCGCCCTGGACGTGATCGGCGGACGCGCCCGCCGCTGGCCCCAACTCGCCTCCAAGGCAAGCGCCTTCGGCGCCAGGACGCCCGCCGACGGCCTGATCGACTTCCGGTACGCGGCCGAGGACGTCCGCAACCTCATCCGCGCCGTCACCAACCCCTACCCCGGCGCTTTCTGCCACACCGGCCCGTACAGACTCACCATCTGGCGGGCCTCCCACGCGCCGTTACCCTCTCCCCGCTCGTCGGCACCTCCGCCCCGGACAGCCGCAGACCGACCGGGGACGGTCCACACCGGCCCCGACGGCGTATTCGTCGTCTGCGGCGACGGTCGTCGACTGCGCCTGGAAGACGTCGAATTCCAGGGAACGCGCGGTGATCCCCGCCGCTTCCCGCACCTTCTGCGTCACGGAACGCTCCTCGACGCTCGCGAGGAGCCGACCCTGTGAAGCTGCTCATCCTCGGCGCCGCGGGCTTCATCGGCAGTCACCTGACCCGCGCGGTCCTCGAACGCACCGACTGGCACATCCGCGCCCTCGACCTGCGCTGCGCGCGCCTCACCGACCTCCGGGATCATCCCCGCCTGGACCTGGCCCAGGGGGACGTCTTCACGCACACCGACTGGATCGAGCGCCAACTGCGCTGGGCGGATGTCTGCCTGCCGCTCGCGGCCATCGCCACCCCCGCCACATACGTCAGCGATCCGCTGGCCACCTTCGACCTCGACTTCCAACACAATCTCCACGTCGTCCGCCGCTGCGCGGCCACCGGCACCCGCGTCGTCTTCCCCTCCAGCTCCGAGGTCTACGGCATGAGCGAGGACGACGAGTTCGACGAATACACCAGCACCCTGGTGTACGGGCCCACCGACAAGTCCCGGTGGATCTACGCGGCCTCCAAACAACTGCTGGACCGCGTCATCCACGCCCTGGGCACACAGGAAGGGCTGCGCTACACCCTCTTCCGCCCCTTCAACTGGACCGGCCCCGGCCTGGACGACCCGCAGTGCGCCACCCCCGGATCCTCGCGCCTGATACCTCAGATGATCGGCCACCTCATCCGCCGCGAACCGATCACACTCGTCGACGGCGGATCGCAGCGCCGCTGCTTCACCCACATCGACGACGGCATCGACGGCCTCATGCGCATCCTGGCGAATCCGCACGGAGCCGCCGACGGGCAGGTCTTCAACCTCGGCCACCCCGGCAACGAACGCACCGTCCGCGAAGTCGCCCTCGCCCTCATCCGTCTCGTCGGCGAGATCCCCGGATACCAGGACGTCCCCACCACCGCCCGGATCGTGGAACAGCCTGGCCACACCTACTACGGCCCGGGCTACCAGGACATCGCACGACGCGTGCCGGCCATCCACCGCGCACGCCAACTCCTCGGCTGGACCCCCGCCATCGGATTCGACGAACTCCTCAAATCCACCGTCCAACACTGCCTGGCCCCTTGAGCAGCGCGCCGAAGCGAACAACCACAACACTGCCCGCCGAGACGAGACGCTGCCCAGGCCCCTCCGCGAAGCCCTGCGCCGTGCTGCTGCTGTACCCGGGAGTCAGACACGAGGCGTTGACGTTCGGTCCACCGGCACGCCACCGTGCGCTCGGCCTGGTGGAGCAGTCGTCGGCCTCCGAGGTCCGGCGGTAGCCTGCCGCCCAAGAGCCAGCCGAGCGGGTACGGGCATACGGGGACGCTCCTCTCCGTGCTGCGGTGAGGTCGCCGGATTTCAGTCAGCAACTAGCGGCAGGGCTGTTCTGGCTGTCCACCGAAACGAATGAAGGAGGAAGGAGCATCACAAGTCCCGGCGCATGCAGACCCGCGGCCATCGGTCCAGACCGTGAGCCGCTTCCTGTCGACGGATTTCCCGCAGGCCGGGACCGATGCCGCTGTCGTCAAGCAATTGGAAGCCGCAACGTGCGTAGTAGGGCGCGTTCCACGGAACATCGGTGAACGTGGTGAGCGTCAGGGCAGGCATCCCGCCCCCCGCTGCCTGATCCGCCAGATGGTTCAGGAGCGACCGGCCGATGCCGCGGCGCGCACTGTCGGGGTGTACGGAAACCTGCTCGACGTGGAGGTTGCCGTCGACTTGTTCCGCGATGAGGTAGGCCACCGGAGTGTCGGCCTGGTCGACCGCGACCCAGGCCATGTCGGCCTGCCGGTAGAGCGCGAGTTCACTGAGCGCGAGTGGCTCGTCTTCGGCGATCTCCGGCATGCCTATCTCGCGAAAGCACCGCCCAGCGGCTCTCTCGATGTCCTGAAGCAGGGGCAGTTCTTCGATGTGGGGTGCTCGGATACGCATTGACTCATTGTGCTGGCACATAGGTCCGGAGGGGATTCTTCCGGCGGTGCCGCTGCAATGCGGCGCCTGGTCCGAAAAAACTGGAACTTTGACCAAGGTCGCCGTCGAGCTGCGAGAGAGGCGCTCGCAGGGCGCCGTTCGTGCCCGGTACCTCCAGTGGCGGCGCTCTCCGTGCCTCGCCTTGCGGATGCTGGTCGACTGGGTGGCGGGAACGGCAGTCAACCGAGAGAGAGCCCACCATGGCGGTCATTATTGTGCACGAGCTCCCGGGAGCAACGCAGGCCCAGTATGAGCAGGTCACAAACTCTCTGACCGGTGGGCGCGGCATGGTGAGGGCCAGCTCCGACTGGCCGGTACCCGGCTTGCTCTCCCACGTCGCCGGGCCCACTCCCAACGGGTGGATCGTGGTGGACGCATGGGAATCCGAGCAGGCATACCAACGGTTCGCGGAAACACTCATGCCGTTGGCACGTGAGGCCGGGATTCCGGAGGCCGAGCCGAAGGTGTACGAGGCCGTCAACGTCGTGACCGCGTAGACCGAAGCAGTCCCCACTTCCAGCGGGATCGTCGAAAGCGGTCCCGCGACGCAGCCGACGAGCCCGATCAGGCGTACTCCTCCAGCTTTCCTCGGATGCCGCCCCTGAGCGGGCACGGTGCCGGCCGACCGTGGGCACAGGCCGCCATGGGCCCGCGGGAGGGCGCCGCAACCCAACCACACGAAAAGAGTCTCAATCATGGCGATCTTCATGCACGCCGTGCTGCCGGGAGTCACCACGGACCAGTACGACGCGTTCAACGCGAAGCTCCAGCAGCGGCCCGGCATCTTCGAGGGCTGCCTGTCGCACATCTGCGTACCGACGGCCACAGGACTGGAGATCTACGATCTGTGGGAGTCCGAGGCCCACATGACCCGGTTCGCGGAAAAGATCATGCCCATCGCCGTGGAGAACGGGTTCCCGGCGACGGGAGAGCCGCCGAAGGCCTCCCCAGTCCACAACTACTGGACACCGGGCGCATAAGCGCCCACCCGGCGTGGCGCGAACGCCGGCTTCCGCGCCGCGAAAATCACTTGATGCACCGGCTTATGGTTCCCGCATGACGTCCACGCTCCGCCTGGAGAAGATCACTGCCGACAACTTCGACGCCGCGATCGGCCTGAAGGTGCGCCCCGACCAGGAGCACCTTGTCGCGCCGGTCGTGAAGTCGCTCGCCGAGGCGTACGTCCACCCCGGCACAGCCTGGCCCCGCCTCATCTTGGACGCCGAACGGCCCGTCGGATTCCTCATGGCCTTTTTCGACATCGCCTTCGCCGGCGACGGCCAGAACACCGACATCCGCTCGGGCCTCTGGCGCCTCAACATCGCGTCAGGTGAGCAGGGCCGCGGCTACGGCCGTTTCGCGGTCAAGTCGGTGGCCACCGAAATCCGCCGCCGCGGCGGCACCCGACTGGCCACGACTTGGCACCCAGGCAAGGACGGCCCCGAGGGCTTCTATCTCGGTCTCGGATTCCGGCCGACGGGAGAGCTGAGCGGGGACCAAAAGGTAGGAGAGTTGGAACTGCGCCAGACGTTGTCCGTCTGATCCTCGGACGTCGCGGTGACCGGATAGTCACCTCACGCACCCAGCCCCCGACGCTCCCACACCGCTGCCTGCGGCATCGCCAACAACTCGGTCGACAACTCGGCCTCGGCCGTGGCCTGCCCCTCGATCTGATTGTCGAGGACCAAAGCCGGGTCACCGGCTGCCTGCTTCAGAGCTGGCCATCGCGTCACAGCTCGGCTCACGCCGCGTGACTCGGGGCGTCGGGCCGGGCTCAGCCGAGCCCCGACCGGACTCGTGCGCCGGTCCGATCCAGTCGGAAGCAGCAGTGCGGCGGACGGACAGTCTGCGGCCCTGCGCAGCTCGCGACGTCGTGACCGGGTCGGCCGTGGCCGCAGGCGTGACCATCGTCTCGCATGCCGTCGCTCGAAGACTCATCGGGGCCGGGTAATACGCCGGTAAACTCGGGCGTACGCTGCGGACATGATCGAGCGAAGAGCGCTACTACGGCGCATACGCGTGTGGCTGGTCGTCTTCATCGTCTGCCTGGTGCTGAGCGGGCTCACGGCCTTTCCTCTCGTCACCGAGGTGCACCTCGTCCATGACGCGCTAACGTCCTGGGCGGCACCTGTTGCCGACGCCCTTCCGGCACTTATGGAGTGGATTGAGCGGGTCCGCGACGGCCTCGACGCCACCCATGCGCAGTACCCCTTCGTGCTGTACGGCACCGACTGGTTGGCCTTCGCCCACCTCGTCATCGCCGTCGCCTTCTACGGGCCGTACCGCGATCCCGTACGCAATATCTGGGTCATCGAGTTCGGCGTGATCGCCTGCGCCGGGATCATCCCGCTTGCGCTCATCTGCGGCCCGCTCAGGGGAATCCCCTTTTGGTGGTTGGTCATCGACATGTCGTTCGGCCTGTTCGGCGTGATCCCGCTGCTGGTCGTTCGCCGCATGATCAAGCGGCTGGAGGCGCTGGGCAGGACTCCCGCCGAGGAGCCCGTCCCCGCGTGAGGCTGTAACCGAAGATCCACCAGGTAGGCCGTAACTGCCGCCCGGTCACCAGCCCGGCCGCCCGCACCACTACGACCCGCAGGGCCGCACACGGCACCTCTCGCCCCGCCTGCGCCCCGGCCGGCAGGCATTCCGTCTGGCCATCCAACCGGCCCTGCTGGAATGCGGCGACGACCTGTCCCGGCGTTCCTCCGAGGACCACGACGAAGGCTCCACCACGTGGCAGACGGCGCGGAGCGGGGTGGCCAAACTGCTTCGCCGCCGGGCCCCCGCCTGGGCGGAGTGCCCGTCTCCTTCGTCCGCGTGGACCGCGCGGGCAACATGTCCAAGCGCCGGTCCGCGACCGGCTTCCGCTTCTCCCGCGACGGCGGCACCTGCCCTCGGTGGAATGCACGCTACGAGGTGTTCACCGCACCCGGCCGCCTCCACGTCCAGATCGCCGCCATGCCTGACGGGCAGCGGTGTCTGTGGACCGCCCGTACCGTCACCCTCAGCCGCGGTGGCTGGGGAGAACCTGGCAAGACCTTCGCCATCGGCTGGGCCGCGAGGTCCAGTACGCCGCACGGCTCGTCTGCTCCGACGGATCCGACGGACTGGACCTCCACAACTCCTCCGCCGCCGCCCCGATCGGGATCGGCATGGGCTACCGGTCTATGAACGGCTCAACTGCGCCCAGCGGGCGGTGATCACCAAACAGGGCCCACTACGGGCGTCCGAGGAGCTGGCTGCCGGCCGCGTTGTTGGTGCGGGCCGTGAAGTAGTCGGTGAAAGCCTCGACGAACTCGTCCTCGGTGATGCGGCCGTCTCCGTCGATGTCGAGCTGGCGAAAGCCGTGGTTGAGTTCGGCGGGGTGGACCCGTGAACCGCCGAAGATGGTGCGGTACTCGTCAGCGCACAGATGCCCACTGCCGTCGCGGTCCGCGGCGTGGAAGATCGCACGGACAGCGACGTGCAGACCCTGCTCCAGGTAGACGGGGTCGCGGTCGATACCGGCGAGCATGGCGGTGACGAACTCCTCGCAGGTCACGTGCCCGTCGTTGTCGGTGTCCATGGTGGCCCGCAGGTGCTGCCACCAGGTCTCCAGGGCCGCGTAGACCTGCGCCTCGCGTTCGGCAGTGAGCTCCAGGGGCCAACACACGTTGTGTGCCATGGCCTGCAGGTCGGCCGTGCCGATGCGGCCGTCACCGGTCTGGTCCAGCACCTGGCGGAAGAACGTACGCAGGCGTTCGGGACGGCTGTCGCCGGCCTTGCGTCGACGCGGTGCGGGAAGTCGTACCCGGCCGGCAACGGGCTCGGACCCGCGAGCCCCACTGGCGACGGGTGGCTGCGTCGCGGGGACGCCGTCCAGCGGGGTGCGGTAACGCCGGTGCTCGGGCAGCCGGTTCATCAGGACCCGCATGCCGCGGTGCAACGTGAAGGACAACAGGGCCGCGCGGCGGGTGCGTGGGAGGCTGAAGCGCTCGCGGAAGGCTTCCGGCAGGTCCGCGAGGGTCAGCGACCGCAGCACGTGGGCGGCCACCGCGCGCACGAGCGGCCAGGCAGGCGTGAGGACACCCAGGCGGCGGGGCGCGGGGGCTTCACGAAGCATGTCGAACAGCAGGTAGTGCACCGCGTCGCTGTATTCGAGCCGCTCACGGATGGTGCGGTTCATGTAGTTGGGCACGTCTGCGGCTGTGGGCGGGAACAGCTCGTCGGCCAGGCCGAACTCCGCGCAGACGGCGCGGAATTCGCCGTACATCTGCTGTTGTTCCTCGTCGGTCAGAGGATGCCCGGACAGTTCCCGCATGGCCGTCATGGACTCGTACAGGGTCACCAAGACCCATACGCGCACCGTGGGGTCGAGTGCGGTGAAGGGCCTGCCCTCCTGGTCGGTGCCGCTGATACGGCGGTGCGTGCGCTCCAGGCGTGCGATCTCGCTGCGCAGCCCCTCGCGGTCGGAGAAGAACAGGCGCTTGCCGCTGTCCATGGTGTGCTCGATTCGCCGCCAGGGATGGGCCCGGTAGGTGGAGAACTGAGCCGCGCCGGCGGCAACCGCCGGATCGGCGTTCTGCAGCACCAACAGCCGCCATGCCACCAACGCGATGCGCCACTCCCCCAGGGTGCGGCGCAGCAGCGAATCGGGACCAGGGAGATTGACGGTTGACAAGGAGGTCTCCTAAGAGGCGATAGGCGCGCGGAGTCGTGGTCGTCGAGGACCGACGAAGGTCGAGGACCGCCGAAGACGGATGATCCGGCTATCCGCTCGGCTCAACGCGAGCGCCAGGGGCAGGGAGCGGCCGAGGTCGCTGATTTCACTCGTCCGGGATACGACGGTTGCGACACCCCGGCGAACACCGTGATCTGCGTCACGGGGAGAGGCTCCGCTCATCGCCCTAGGCGGCCTTGCTCCCGGATCGGCGGTGCGACAATTTCCGGCAGTTGGCAGGCTGGTGACTTGGCGTCAGCTAGTCAGTCGCCCAACCGTCGGCTCCGCAGCCTTTTTCCCTGCTCGCGCCGGCCCCCGCGTGGACGTTGGATAAGTTGTGGCGGTGCGCGGACGGAGAGGCTGGCTGAGGCGGACCGGGCGGGGGCTGCTCAGCGCCTCCGCCTGTCTGATCCTGGGAGCCGTGAGCCACGTCGCAGCCGGTGGCCGACTGCCGGGCGCGGGCACGATGGGCCTTCTGTTCGCCGCGCTGACCGTGCAGGGCGCTGTGCTCTTCGGCGGCGGTCGGCGCCGCTTCGACGTGGTGACGCTGGTGCTGGGCGGCACGCAGTTCGCACTCCACCTTGCCTTCCACCATCTCTCGCCGCATCTTTCGCCGCCTGCACCCGGCGGCCGCATCATGTCTGCGGGGCACGCGGCACACCACATGGCCGGGTACATGTCCGGGCACCTGTCCGGCGGGCACACGGGCATGGCCCCGGTGGGAATGGCGGGCGCCGGTGGCGGGCACGGCGCCGGAAACTCCATGGTCACCGCCATGACGCTGGCACACGCCGTCGCGACGCTCGGGACCGCGCTGTGTGTCATCCACGGCGAACGGATCCTGCGGCGACTGGCCGCCCTGGCCGTGCCGGACATCTGCTTCCGCTCGCCCCTTCCCCTTCCTTTCACGCCGCGTCTTCGGCCGATGCCCCCGGTGGTTGCGCGTATCCGATTCGGGGCGCTGCTCGCTCGTTCGCGGCCGAGGCGCGGCCCTCCCCTGGCGGTCCCGGTCTGACGGGCCACCCGTGCCGTTCCCCCGCGCCACCGGCGCGAGTGGGACAGGCGTAGGGCGGAGTCGGGCCGGGCTGCGATCACCGCACACCGCCACTCCGGCGGAATCCCATCACCGACTTCGCTCGCACCCTCGGCTCGTCCGGCGGGTGCCCGCGCCGTGAGGAAATTGCCATGCCGTCCAGAATCGAAGAACCACCACGAAGCGACCACGAGCCGCTCGACGCCCCGTCGGCCGACGGGGCGAGGGCGGTCGCCATCGAGGCCCCCGCCTCCCCTGAGCCGGACACCGCGCGACCGGGCCGCTCCTGGCGGGACGTACGGGCCCTGCTGGTCCGTCTGCACTTCTACGCCGGCGTGTTCGTCGCCCCGTTCCTGCTCGTGGCCGCCCTGACCGGGCTCGCGTACACCTTCACACCGCAGCTCGACCAACTCGTCTACGGCGATCAGTTGCGCGTCGAGCGGGTGGGCGACGCGCCGCGGCCGCTGGCGGAGCAGATAGCCGCCGCACGGGCCGCCCACCCGGAAGGCAGCCTGGCGTCCGTCATCACACCGCCCGGCCCGGACGACACAACACGCGTGGTGCTGTCTGTGCCGGAACTCGGCGAGAAACAGCGCACGGTGTTCGTCGACCCCTACACAGCCAAGGTGCGGGGCGCGCTGACCACCTCGTGGGGATCGACGCCGCTGACCACCTGGCTCGACGACCTGCACCGGAATCTGCACCTGGGCGAGACCGGCCGCCTCTACGCGGAGGTCGCCGCGAGCTGGCTCTGGGTGCTCGTTGTCGGCGGTCTGGTGCTCTGGCTCGGGCGCGCCAAGGGGCAGCGCGCCAAGTCCACGCGCGGCGTTCTGCTGCCCGACCGGTCCGCGCGGGGCGTGCGCCGCACCCGCGGCCGGCACGCGGCCACAGGTGTCTGGCTGGCGCTCGGCCTGTTGTTCCTGAGTGCCACCGGCCTTACCTGGTCCCACTACGCGGGTGAGCGGTTCGGGCAGTTGTTGGACGCGGTCAAGGGCCGTGCACCGGAACTGGACACCGCGCTTCCCGGCGCGGAGCCGCCCGCCAAGGAAGCGGGCGGGGAGCATGCCGGGCACGGCGCCTCCGGGAAATCCGCCGCCGCGGAACCGGCGGACTTCGACGCGGCCCTGGCGATCGCGCGGCAGGCCGGGCTGGTTGGCAAGGTGACCGTCACACCTCCCGCTGACCCCGGCAGCGCGTGGGTCGTGGCGCAGAGCGACAACGTCTGGCCGGTGCACTACGACCAGGTCGCCGTGGACACCAAGAAGGGCGCGGTCACCTCCCACAGCCGATGGGCGGACTATCCGCTCCTGGCCAAGCTCAGCAAGCTCGGTGTGCAGGGGCACATGGGTGCGCTGTTCGGGATCGTCAACCAGATCGTACTGGCGGTGCTCGCCCTCGGTCTGTCCGTCGTGATCCTCTGGGGCTACCGCATGTGGTGGCAGCGCCGTCCGACCCGCGAGGGCGGCAAAGCGGTGCTCGGCAAGGCCCCGGCCCGCGGCGCATGGCGCCGACTGCCGCTGCCCGCGCTGTTCCTGGGCATCCCGGCCGTGGCTGCCGTGGGCTGGGCGCTACCGGTCCTGGGGGTCACCCTGCTCGGGTTCCTCGTCGTGGACGTGATGGTCGGACTCGTCCGGCGGGTCCGCACGGCCTAGCGACGCAGGGAGGGCGCACGAGGTGTGCCCTCCCTGCTCGCGCGGGGCGAACGGGGCGCGGAGGGCGGCCGCCGCTGCCGGCAGCGTGGCCGGCAAACGTCACGGTCTCGCTCCCGCCCGGCCGCGGCCCGTTGCTCGGGTCAGTGTTCTGCTGGGCGTCCGGATTGTTGATCCGACTGGGGAGGCACCCGCCGGGAGTGCGTGGCGGGTCGCAGGTCCGAGGGCAGCACAGGGGCGCCGGGTTCATGGGCTGGCGGCGTGTAGAGGGCGGCGGCCAGCGGTGCCGCGCGGATGATCGCAGCGACCTGATCTCGCGCGCTGGGCCGGGGAGGCGGTGCGGGGTCTGGCTTCACGGCCGGATGCGCCGTCGACGCCGGTGGGGGCAGGCGTGGGCGGCGGCGAGGAGTGTCTGAATCCGGTCTCCGAAGTCGGCCGCCTCGCGGAGCGGAGCGGTGAAGGGCAGGCGAACGTCGCGGTGGGTACGAGCGTGTTCGAGGCGCAGGGTGATCCCGTACCGGTCGAGGCTCAGTGGCGTCACACGGTGAACGCCGTGCAGATGCCGCGGGTCGACCAATCGCGTGAGCTGCGCCACCGAGTCGGAGTGGTCGTCGGCCAGGTGGATGAGCAGTCTCGCTTCAAGTGCTGCCAGCGGATCCGTCTCGGTCAGGAAGAGTTCGTCGAGGCCGACGCCGACGACGCCTCCCCCTGTGTCCACGGTGGCGCGCACGGGGTCCAACCTCAGCCCGGCACCGGATTCTTCGGTCTGCGAGCCGACCTGCGTCAGCCGGCCCGAGAGCGTCACTCGGCCACGCACCCGGTCCCGGACGGCCGTGGGGGCGACATCGGTGAACTCCAGCAGGGCGGCCAGGCCGCCGCCCGGGGCGCGGTTGACCGCGGCGGCCAGGCGGCGGTCGGCCGGTTGGCGCAGCGTCAACCGGCCCCGGTCATCCAGGGCGGGCGCGCCGATCAGGTCGCAGCGGTATCCGTCGTCGGTGGTCACCGTCAGCGAACGTGCGGCGGCGAGCACGGAACGGAGCCGTTCCGCGCCGGTCGGCCCGTTTGCCCGGACATCCGTCTCACTCATCATCCACGGCCTCCTTAAGTTAGCCTAACCTAACTTAGACGAGCCGCCGCGTTGGCGACCAGCCCGCAGGAGACTTCGGCGCAGAATCAGGCCCCGTGCAGGCTGGACAGCGCGAGCGTCGGTCTGCTGAGGGGCGGCGACCCAAGGCCGCCGCCCGCCACGCTCAGACCGCTGTCCGCTCCACCGGGATCCACAGTTCCGCGTCCGCCTGTGCCGCGTCCGGCGACAACCGCGTGCGCAGGATCTCGGGCCCCGGCCGGCTCCGGTAGGGATTGGACGGGAACCACTGCGTGAACACGTCCCGCCACAGGCACTGAAGTGTCTGGGGAAACGGTCCGGAGCTCTCGAAGACGGCCCACGTCCCGGCCGGGACGGTGAGCGCGTCCATACCCTCGGGCACGGCGGCGCGGGTCACCGCCCCGTGGTAGTAGTCGAGTTCGGTCCCCTCGGCCCGACTCTCGTCCAGATCGTCACTCACCGAGACGATCCCCGCCGGCTCCTGATCGGACAGACCCTCGATGCGCCGCAGCGTCTCCTGGCCGATCCCCCGTATAAAGGCGGCGATGGCAGGGTTCACCCCCTCATACACGAGGGGCACCCGCGCCTTCCTGCCGACCACACGGAATTCCTCCTTCTCCACAACCCGGTATCGCATGCTGCTACTCCCTTCGACGGTGAGGCGGAAGGACATCCGTGGCTGGGACTGCAGACTCGCGCCGGCCCGCCTGGCTTCGCCGGGACCGACGCCGTGCATCACGCGGAACGCCCGCGCGAACGCCTCCCCGAGCTGTAGCCGTACCGCACCGCGACCTCCAACAGCGTCCGCTCACCGGCCAGCACCTCGGCACCCGCGACCGTCAGCCGTCTGCGCCGGACGTACTCCGACAGCGGAATTCCCGCCAGCGCGGAGAACAGCCGCCGCAAGTGGTACTCCGACGTCACCGCGATCCGCGCCAGGTCGGCCACCTCGATCCGCTGATCAAGGTGGCACTCGATGTGCTCCATGGCCTGGTTCAGCCGCTCCAGCACCCCGGCCTCCTTCCCTTTCGCTCACTCACGTTAGGAAGGCCCCACCCTGCCGGACCCGACATCCTGTGCCCGGTCCGGTCGGGTCACATCACAACGAGGAGCGCCGGGCCCCCGGAACCGGTCGACCAAGGGGGCGTTGAATTTGCCCGCCACAATTCGCGGTGCGCACGCATCCACTCCGCCGGCTATTTCGCTGTGCCTTCCGACCCTCCTCCTGGTCAGCGATAGCTTCCTATCGCCTCGAGGTTCTCTCCGTTGAGTTGAAACGCAGCGGGCAACCGAAACGAGGAGACCAGATGCCGAGCGAGCCGCCCCGGACACAGAGCTCCAGCCGGAGACGTTTCGTGTGCATAAGGGCGTGCAGTCGGAATTGGGACGACGAGGGCCGGCATCGCAGCCATTATCCGCTTAATCGGCCGACCCAGGAGCGACGTTGACCGTAGTCGCGGGCGTCATGCATTCCTGATCATCCGTCAGGCATTAACCGGCAGGCATCGGCTGTGATTTCCTTGGGTTATCGTGCCTTTCCGACTGCTCAGGGATGGGGCAGCTAAGAGGGAGAGATTTCACGGTGTCTGATCTGGGGCGGCTCGTCGCCGACCGGTACCTGCTGGTGGAGCGGCTGGGCAGCGGCGGCATGGGCACTGTGTGGCGCGCGGAGGACAAGCTGCTCGGCCGCCACGTCGCCGTGAAGAAGCTGCACATACCGCCACACCTGCACGACGACCAGGTCCAGACACTCCACGAACGCACCCGCCGCGAGGCCCGTAGCGCCGCCCGGATCGCGCACCCCAACGTGATCGTCGTGCATGACGTCGTCGACGACGAGGGCCTGCCGTGCATCGTCATGGAGTACATAAACTCCGTCACACTCGGCGACGTCCTGAAGGAGCGCGGGGCGCTGCCACCCGCCGAAGCGGCTCGGGTCGGCCGTGCCATGGCCGCCGCTCTGCGCGCCGCTCATGTCGCCGGGGTTCTGCACCGGGACGTCAAACCCGCCAACGTTCTGCTGGGAAACGACGGACGGATCGTCCTCACCGACTTCGGAATCGCCGTGGAGTCGGGAACGCCCTCACTGACCCGGACCGGCGAGCTGATCGGTTCCATCCAGTACCTCGCGCCCGAACGCCTCAGGAGCGGGATGGAGCCCGGTCCCGCCTGCGATCTGTGGTCCCTCGGGGCAACGCTCTATCAGGCCGTCGAGGGGCGGCACCCGTTCAGCCGGGACACCGCGATCGAGATCGCTTACGCCATCGCGGCCGATCCACACGAGCCCCCGCGCAACGCCGGGGACCTGACGGCGGTGATCGAGGGCCTGCTCATCAAGGATCCCGAGCAGCGCATGGCCGTACCCGAGGTCGAACGTCTCCTGAGTCATGAGGCTCTACGACAGACCGCTCCCGGCGATGCCTCCACGCAGCCACACCATGCCGGCGCCTCCCCGGCCCCTGTACCAGGAGGCAAGGGCAACCGCCGAGTTGTGGTGCGGTCCGTCGCGGCGGCGGCACTCGCCGCCTGCCTGGCAGGCGGCGCGCTCTGGTGGGTCAAGGGCAGTGCCGATGCGTCGAGTACCCAGTCGAGCACCCACAAGTCCCGGACCACCGCCTCCGCCACCCCTTCGGGCGGCACCTCCTCTCCGCCGCCTCCGCTCCCCGCCGGATACCACCTCGAAGAGCAGACCCTCGGCTTCTCCGTCCCCGTACAGAACGGCTGGACCCGCAAGCCGGTGCCCGGCGGTGAGGTCGCCTACGTGGATCCGTCCGGCTTGGTGGGCCTGAGGGTCAACGTCGTCCAGTTCGCGGGTTCCGATCCGCTGCGGCACTGGCGTGAGACCGAAGAGGAACAGACCCGTCGGGACAACCCGAATTATGAGCGGGTCAGAATGGCCGCCACCAAGTTCCGAGGACGCCCCGCCGGGTACTGGGAATTCACATTCGACGGCCAAGCGAGGAAGTTCAGGGCGTCGGAGCTGGCTTTCGCCGGCTCCGACGGCACCCAGTACCTGGTCTACCTCTCCGCCCCTGACGCGCAATGGAATCAGTACCGGCCGGTCTTCACCACCGCCGTCGAGGGAATCCGCCTGAGCGAATGACGCGGTACGGGCCCGGTCGGCCGGCCCCTTCCGGACGTCCGGGCGAGGGGATCAGCGTGATCTTCTCCGCCCGGCACGCCCGGAACGCATGGAACGCCGGGAACGCCCGGAACGCCCCGCCGAGTCTCACCGCCAGCGCCCCCGGTGTCCCTCCAGCCGGCCCGGACAGGCAGAGATTTCGGAGTCCGAGGGCCCCCGCCATGAAATCTGCACGGAAGCGTCACAACGTGTGCGCGCCGCCTTCGGCAGGTGCCGTTAGCGTTGCGTGCTGTTCGACCCTCCGTACGAACGTGAACAGGCCGCCTGAATCCCTGGCGGCGCGGTCAGCACAGAAAGATCCAGATGGACTACTGCTCGTCGTGCCGCAGGCATCTCAATGGGGCATTCACGTGTCCCGGGTGCGGCGATTACGCTCCGGACATAGCCCCGCCTGCCCACCGCCGCCCCGATGCGACCGCTGTCGCGATGACGTGGGATGCCTGGGGCACGGGAGAGGCACTCCCCACTCCGGGGTTCCTTCCCGACCCCCAGCTCTCCGATGCCGCGCCGATAGGCGGTGGCACGCCCGCAGCGCCGATCGGCAATGGCACGTCCGCAGAGCTGATCGGTAGTGGCACCTCCGCAGACACGACGGCGAACGCACGGGGCCATGGCTCGACCGGCGGCTCTCAAGGTCGTTCCGCCACCGGGCAGGGCCGGGCGGCTCGGCGTCGCCAACTGGCACGTTGGAAGAAGCACCGGCGGCGGGCCGCGGCCGCAGCGGCCTTCGCTATCGCCGGTGGGGCACTGACCGCCGCTCTGCTGCCGAACCGGACTTCGGCCGGCCACACACAAGCGGCTTCAGTATCCGATCCGGAACCCGCGTCCACGCTCCCGACCTCCACCAGCGCGCCACCGTCGGAGCAGCCGGAGCCGGACACGCGGGCTTCGCGGCATCCGGGCACTCGCCCACCCCTGCCGGCCAGTCGGCAGCAGAGCACCACCGTTGCCACGCCTCACACGGCCGCGCCCGGCACCGCGACGCCGAGCCGGCGCCCCGAGGCCGCCAGCACGACCGGCCCCTCCACGCCCACGAACGTGACCCCGTACGCCGCACCCGAATCGGCCAAGGGCACGAACCCCGACAACACCGACGCCGCAACCCCGGAGACGACCGCGCCCACCTCCGCCGAACGCTCCGACACAGGCACTTCGGCTGTGCGCCCTGCGCCGACAACGCCGACGGCCGAGCAGACGTCACCGACGCAGGTGTGCCTGCTGGGAGTTGTGTGCCTCGACTGATGGCCCCATTGCCATCGGATCCCGCCGTCCGCTCGCACTGAGGGGAGGGGTGACCTCCAGGGGCGCCCTCCCCCCTCAGCGACTGCGCGACCGGCCGAGTGGTGCTCGAGCAGGCCCCGGCACACCGGCGCGTCCGCGAAATGCCCGCCGTATGCGGTGAGCAGGTACGCGGGTGACAGGTACGCGGGTGACAGGTATGCGGGTACGCGGACAAGCGGGCTCCCGCCGGTGGTCTGCCTAGGGGGGCACCGGGCTGTCGTCATCAAGCAGGCCCCTGGCCGCAGAAGGCGGCTCCCCCGCAACCCCGAGCAACGTGAGACAGCCGAATTCCACCGCCGAGACGACATCAAGTACGAGATGCAAGGAGGCCGAGTCCCCGTGAGCGTTCACTACGAAGCCCGGCTCCACAGAATGGGCCGGTGGTGGGCAGTCGACATTCCGGAATTCGCCATCCAGACACAGTGCCGCACCCTCGACGAGGCTGAGGACATGGCGCGCGACGCCATCGTCGACGCACTTGGCATTCAGCCAGAGGCCATCACCTTGGAACTGGTGGTCCCTGAGGTCGCGCCGCTGCTGCAGAGCGTGGTGAAGGCACGAACGCAACGTGTCGCAGCCGATACCGCAGAACAGCAGGCACTCGCCGAGGCTGCTCGCACGCTGTCCCAGGACCTGCGCGTAAGCCAGGGCGATGCCTGCCGCCTGCTCGGTCTCTCTCCCGAGGAGATGTCCCACTTCTCCCGGGCCGGCGGCTCCGCCACCTCACCTCCACTTCCCCTTGCCCCGCCCGACGCTGACGCCGGCGGCGGGACCGCCCGGAGACAACACCGCCAGGCACCACCGCTCCGCCCGAGCTGGGCGATCGCGGACGACGGCGCCTGACGGCCGGTGCCTCGTCGTCAGCCACGCTTTGTCGTCAGCCCCGCTTCGTCACATGAGTGAGGAGGGCCTCGACGGTGTCAGGAGCACGGTCCGGCAGGCCGAGCGCGAGGCGTTCGTCGAGGCCACCCGGGTTGACCACGTTGAATTCGAAGACGTACGGGTAAGCGAGGTCGAGCCCGGCGAAGCGGATGCCGTGTTCCAGCAGCCGTTCACCGATGCGCAGACACAGGGCGTGTTCCTCGGGCGTGAGCGTGGTGTCGGTGCAGCGGGCCCGGTGGGCGGTGTTGCCCCGGTGTTCGTCGGATGCGAGCCGGTGTGCCTGCTGGGCCACAGGACGGCCGGCCGCGAGAATCACGCGTTTCTCCTCACGATGTGGCACGAACTCCTGCAGGGCGCAGTAGCGGTTGCCGAATCCCGCCAGACCGCCTTTGGTGAGCAGCTCTGTCACTGCGGTGTTGCCGGTCATGGACTGCAGGAGGACCCGGTTGTTCGTCGAGCCCGGCTCCAGTAGGTAGATGTCCGCGCCGGCGTCGTCGTCCGTCGGTTTGACCAGCCATACGGATTCCGGATCCGTGCTGTAGGCAGCCCAGAGGTCATCGAAGGAGTTGGAAATCAAGGTGCGGGGAAGATGTTCGGGAGGCACGATCACCGAGAGGTTGGTCTTGTTGCCCAGCATCATGATTCCGGTGACATCGTTGACGAACGGGACGCGCTGATTCAGCCGCCACAGAAGCTGCCACGCCTCTGTCTGAACCGAAGGCTGTGGATAGTTGAGAACCCACACGGCCTCCATGTCGGTGAGCGAGCGCTCCTCGGGCAGCCCTGGGAACGGAGCGTGCGCCTTGACCAGTCCCTCCACGCGGCCGGCGGTCGTACGGACGTCGGCGTCGTGCGCGGACAGGTGGTTGATCGAGCCGATCCACACTTCGTGCCCGCCCGCGGCCAGGGCGTTGGCGTACAGGGAGTGGCAGCTATCGAGCTCAGCCAGTGAGCCGATCAATAAGGCCACACGCACAAGGGGCTCCTCACACTGTCGGGTGACGTACCGGGCAGCCGAATACTGTCCAGCCGGACCACCGGCTATGCGAGGCGGCCCGCTGCCGGCCCCGCGCGGTCGCGCGAAGCAGTAGCAGTACGCAGTGGCGCACGCCGAGACCCCGAGCTTCCGGCGCCGACGAGGTCGTGGCCGGAAGCTCGGGGTCTCGGGGTCTCGGGGTGCGGATTGCCGCCTGAACCGGCCGGGTGCCGACACCCGGCCGGTTCAGGCAGCCGATTCAGGCAGCCGTCTGTTGCAACCGCCGTAGGGATTCCGTCAGTTGGTCCACCTCCTGTGAGGTGTTGTAGAGGGCGAAGGAGGCTCGTGCCGCGCTCTCCAGGCCGTAGTGGCGCAGCGCGGGCTGGGCGCAGTGGTGGCCGGCTCGGATGGCGATCCCGTCCTGGTCGAGCCAGTCGGCGATCTCCGCCGGGTCGTGACCGGCGAGTGTGAAGGTCAGGACGGCGACCCTGCCGGGCGCCGCGCCCAGGATTTCCATACCCGGGAGGGTGGCCAGTGCCTGCTGGGCGTAGGCGACCAGGTCCGTCTCGTAGCGGGCGATGGCCTCCCGGTCGAAGGAGGTCAACCAGTTCAGGGCGGACAGCAGACCGACGACTCCGCCGATGTGGCCGGTACCGGCTTCGAAACGGTGCGGAACCGGCGCGTAGCTGGTCTGTCCGAAGTCCACCGAGTCGATCATGTTGCCGCCGCCCTGCCACGGCCGCATGCCTTCCAAGATCTCCGGCTTGGCGTACAGCGCCCCGATTCCGGTCGGGGCGAACACCTTGTGCCCGGAGAACGTGTAGAAGTCGGCGTCCAGGTCCTGGACGTCGACCGGGAAGTGGGCGACCGCCTGAGCGCCGTCCACCAGGACCTTGGCCCCGTACCGGTGTGCCAGCGCCGTCATCTCCCGCACCGGGGGCACCGTGCCCAGGACGTTCGAGGCATGGCTGAGAGCAACCAGTTGGGTCCGGAAGGAGAGCAGGTCGGCGAAGGCGGCCTGGTCGATCTGCCCGTCCGGCAGGAGCGGGATGGGCACCACCCTGGCCCGTCGCTCCTTGGCGATCTGCTGCCATGGAACGATGTTGGAGTGGTGCTCCAGGACCGGGACCAGGATCTCGTCGCCGGGGCCGAGGTTGTCCCGCCCCCAGCTCTGTGCCACGAGGTTGATCGCCTCGGTGGTACCGCGGACGAAGACGATGCTGTCCGGTCCGGGCGCCCCCAGCAGGTCGGCGACCGCGGCGCG
This sequence comes from Streptomyces sp. NPDC031210, assembly GCF_055570395.1. Lineage (NCBI taxonomy): Bacteria > Bacillati > Actinomycetota > Actinomycetes > Kitasatosporales > Streptomycetaceae > Streptomyces > Streptomyces sp. NPDC031210. Next base: position 151,521 of record NZ_JBVIHH010000014.1, on the reverse strand, counting down.
GCCTTGTTCGTATACGTCGGTGGCTTCCCGCGCCATGGAGTGCGCACCGCGGTGGATGTTGGAGTTGGCGGTGGCGTAGTAGGCGGTCAGCGCCTCGATGACCTGGCGCGGCTTTTGTGTGGTGGCGCCGTTGTCCAGCCAGACCAGCGGATGACCGTTGACCGTACGGTGCAGGACGGGGATGTCCTGCCGCGCCATTTCCGGCTCGAAGGTGCCGTGCCGGCCGCGGGCCGCGGTCTGTTGCCCCGCAGGCATGTGGGTCGCGGGAGCCTGACCCGCCCAGGCGGCCGGGTCGGTCTGCGGGGTGGGGGCCGTGGGAATCGCCTGCTGCGTGGGGACGGCCGAGGCCGTACGCGCCATGGGGTCGGCGCCGGTCATCCGCCCCCCAGAGGCGGCCGGGGCTGCTGGGGCAGCCGACGGGGTCGGAGCGGCCGGAGCGGCCGAGTCTGCCAGACCCGTTGGGATCAACTGCCCGGTGGGGGCCACCGGAACCGCTTGCGCCCCGGGACTCCTGGGAGCGTTGCGCCCCGCGAGATCAGGAGTAGTCATGGTACTTGGACACCTCGACGTTCTGCAGTACGGCGGTGGCGTCCTCCACCAGCACAGCCGCGTTGAAGTAGGCCGTCATCAGGTAGGAGCTGATGCCCTTTTGGTCCATGCCCATGTTCCGCATGGCCAGGCCCGGCTCCACCTCGTCGGTCACCTTTGACGGGCGCAGTCCCACCACGCCCTGCTCGGCCTCCCCCACCCGCATCAGCAGGATCTCGGTGGTGCCCGCGCCGGCCCGCCCGTTGAAACGCACCTTGTCCGAGGGCAGCAGCGGCACACCGCGCCAGGTCAGCAGCGGGCTGCCGAACCGGTTATCCATCAACGGGGGCACACCCCGGCGCGTACACTCCCGCGCGAACGCGGCGATCGCACGGGGATGGGCGACGAAGTACGCCGGGTGCTTCCACACCTTGGACAGCAGTTCGTCCAGGTCATCGGGGGTGGGCGCGCCGGTGCGCGTCTGCACGCGCTGGCCGGGGGCGACATTGTGGAACAGGCCGAACTCCGGGTGGTTCAGCATCATCGCCTCCTGGCGCTCGCGCAGCGCCTGGATGGTCAGATCGGCCTGGGACCGCGTCTGGTCCATCGGTTCGTTATAGAGGTCGGCGACGCGGCTGTGTACGCGCAGCACGGTCTGCGCCAGGCTCATGTGGTATTCGCGCGGCGTGTCCTCGTACTCGACGTACGTCCCCGGCAGATCCGGCTCACCCACGTGGCCCGAGGCGAGATCCACCGGAACCTCGGAGCCCGGCTCGGGCGCGCCGTCAGCGGTGTAGGCGTCCAGCGCCTCCCGCAGTTGCCCGTCGCGGTCGGCGAGGCGCGACAGCTCACCGCGGCCGATACACAGCGCCACACCCCGCGTCAGCGCCTTGACGTGGTGGGGCATCGGCGCGCCGCGGGTCCAGGAGGCGAGGTCGAAGAACTGGCCGTCACCGATGACCTCCAGGACGGCGTCCTCCCCGTAGGGGCCGGTGACCCGCTTCTCCGCCTTGCCCTGCACGAGCACCCAGAGGTGATCGCACTCTTCATCCTCCGTGGCCAGAACCTGCCCGGGCTCGAAGGTCACAGCGGTGAACGAGCCGGCCAGCTCGGTGAGCAGGGCCGAGTCGGCCTCCCGCAGGTAGGGCACCTCCCGCAGATCCTCGGCGATGACGCGGTGGGAGCCGTTGTCGCTGTAGGTGCTGATTCGGTCGTCGCCCAGTACGAAAGTCCGGCGGCGGTTGACCCGGTAGACGCCGGACTCGATGTCCACCCACGGCAGCGCACGCAGCAGGTACCGCGGGGTGATCGCCCGCATCTGCGGCCGGGTCTTGGTGGTCGTGGCCAACTGCCGTGCGGCATCGGGGCTAAGAGTGAGCTGGTTGTCGTTCATCGTGACCTCCTGGTCGGAGTGCGGGAGCCGTGCCCCGTCACGATCACGCTCGCGATCATCCGCCACAACCGGGCATGTGCCTCCGGCAGTCTTGAACTCTTCGAACGCTGAACGGACATGCCCGGCCCCGCGCGCACATCCACCCTTCGCCTTTCCTTCTGACCACCGGCCGATCAGGACGGCCGCCCACCAAAAGAGCAACGGGAAAAGGCCCTCCGCGCGGGCACCCCGACCGCACACAAACGACCAGAAACAACCCACTCCATAGGTGGGCAATTTCTTTAGTGCGACTTACGGACGGCACTGACAAACGGCGGAGTCGTCTGCGCCACCATCGCGTCGGCCACCCACGTGCAGAAGCGGCTCGCGCGCGCCCGCCTGCCCGCGCGCCCGCCCGCGCCCGCCCGCGCCCGCCCGCGCCCGCCCGCGCGGACAATCGCATCACCGAAGCCCGGCGGGCTGGTCACGGACGCCCTGGGCTGGCGCGTCGTCTTCAGCGGTGACGGCCACTGGAGGCCGCTCTCGGCTCTTTCACTCGGGGCCGGAGGTCGGCCTCGACGTCGGGATCGGGATCGGGATCGGGATACCCGTGCCCCTTGCCCTGGCCGACGGCAGACGGCAGACGGCAGACGGCAGACGTACAAACACGGCAAGTGGCTGACCGACTGACCGTACGCCGAAGGCCCGCCCTTCACCGCCCCCTACGGTGACGCTGACGGGCATTCCGGAGGAAGTCCCGCAGCACCGAACTGGCCGCAGGGTGACGGGAAATGCCGTCAAAGCCGGCGATCCCCACGCGGTAGTTGACGACGCCCGGCGGGGAACCCCCGGGTCACCAGGACCACGGGGGCCACCGGGCCCGCCAGGCTGGGGTTCCCGCTTGCCCGACGACGCTGCGGGGGCCGCTGACCGCCTGATTCCCCCATGCCGCTCATGCGCATCCTGACGGTCTTCCCCGGCACGGCCCCCGCGGTTGCGCGTCCGCGCGTCGTGATCCGGAGGTCCTTAATCGACTGGCCAGCCACAAACCGGCCAAGAGATTCCATGAACGCGTTCGTCGTTTTTTGCGGAAATATCGAAGGCGTCCGTTTGAAGGCCGTCGATCAACGACTCTCGCCGCGGGCTTCTCGCGTACGCAGTCATGCGAAGTGGACGCGGTCCATTGAGACGGGTTCTTTCAGGCGCTGAAGCGTTCGACGAGCATCTTCATGGTGTCGAAGGCGGGCTTGGGAGCGTAGTCATCGGTGGTGAGCCCGAATTGGTGGAACAGTCCCGTCTTCGCGCTGTCGGCGTCGCGCAGCGCGAAGTGGGTGTAGCCGCTCAGGTGGAGTGGCTTCGATTGGGCGGCGATGACCCGTACGACGGTCTCGATGACGTCAGCCTGCCGGTGCGGGGACCGGTCGGGTCCGGTGGGCCAGCCGTGCTCGGTGATGTGCAGCGGCAGGGACCCCAGTCCGGCGGGGGTCAGCACCGAGTCACGGTGATGGCGTAGCAGTCCCTCGACGGCCTGCGCGAGGTCGGATGGGGCGACAGGCTGGAAGACGTCGGGGAAGAAGTCCAGGCCCACGTAGTCCAGATCGGCGATGAAGTCCTCCCCTCCGCGGTTGGTCAGGTCGGTGACGAAGGCGGTGGCCGGGCCGAAGAGAGGGGTCGTGTTGAATCCGACCTGTAGGTGTGGGTACCCGAGTTCGCGTGCTCGCGCTTTGACGGCGGACACCCCACGGACGATCGCCTCGCGCACCCCCGGGTAGTAGCCGTCCAGCGTCGGGTTCGACGTGATGTTGGGCTCTTCTGTTACCTGCAAGGTGCCTGTGACGGCGCCGTACTGCTCGACGAGTTCGCGCAGGAATGCACAGTAGCCGTCGATGTTTCCGGCGAGCGACTGATACTGCGCCACCAGGTCCAGGCGGCGCCCTCGGACGGCGTATTGGGCTGCGGCGGTCGGCGCCGCGGTGGCGTGTGGAGCGCCGAGCCGAGTGGCGTCGTCGAAGCCTGTGTAGGCGCGTACCAGGAACGGGCGGCCTGGTCGGCCCTGGAGGTGGTCGAGTGCGCTACACACGCGGGCCGCGTCATCGGGCGGGCCGCCGGCCAGGCCCCCGGTGTCATCACCGGCGACTCCGCCCGGGTAGATCCCGAAGAGCATGCCGTCATGTGCTGTGAGCATTCCGCGTTCGATCCTCTCAGTTCAGTGGTCCTGGGGTGTGGGAGTTGTCGCCGCGACGGCCGGCCAGGTCAGTGAACCGGCGCGGATGTCGTCGATGACCGAAGCGATCCATGCCATCTCGGCGCGAGCGAGGCACAACGCGTATTCGGCCTCGATGACGTGCAGGCGAGGTACGCCGGCGGCCAGGACGTCCGCGAGGCGCTCCTCGTCGGCGGCTGTGCGCTGTTGGAGGCGTCGGGCGCGCTCGGTCAGGGCCTCCAGCGCGCCGCTCGATCCGAGGGCGCCGAGGTAGGTGACTGCGCCAAGGAACTGCGAGAACTCCCGCTGGGGGTTGCGGACCTGGGAGTCCAAGCGCCGTACCAGTTCCTCTCGGCCCGCTTGCGTAAGGGCGTAGACGGTCCTCTCTGGACGGTTTCCCGAGCGCTCCCGGCCCTGCGAGGCCACCCATCCCGCCTCGGCCAGGGCGGCAACGGTGTTGTAGAGCGTGCCTCGCGTGATCGCGGCCGCGTGGTGGTCACTGCGTTCTCGCATTTCGGCGAGCATCTGGTGCGGATGCGAGGGCCGTTCCAGCAGGAGGCCCAGCACTGCCAGAACGATCGGGTTGTCGAGAGCGCGGCGTGGCATGGTCGAACTCTATCAGTCTAAATAAACTATTGCTGTTGTGGTCATGACTGGCGGCCATCGAGACTTGCCCGGCCACCCCCTCTCCTCCCCTTCTTCATCCCTGTTGCGGACCAGGCGAGGCACAGGCCCAGGAGGACCAGAAGCCCCAGCAGCCCCAGCAGCCCTTCAGCGCGAAGCGCCCGGACTGCCACCTCTACAAGCGGCAGTCCGGGCGCTTCGAGTGGGTGCGGGAGATCAGTGATAGGCGTGGACGACGGCGTGGCCCTTTCCGCGGCCGATCATCCACTTGTTGACCGGGGTGGTGAGCAGGAAGGCGACGACGAAGCCGCCCAGCAGCGAAGTCCAGAACAGGGCGTCGGCCAGGTGGGCGTCCATCGCGCCCGGAACCAGGGCGATGATGCCGTTGTCGACGAGCTCCATCACCGCGATCGAGAGCGTGTCCGCCGCCAGCGCCACCTTGACGGCGGTCTTGAAGTCCAGGCCGGCCCGGCGGACGGCGAACAGGGTGAAGGAGTAGCCGAACACGAACGCCAGGGCGATCGCGAGGACCATGGTGGGCACGTTGCCCCAGATCAAAGCGGTGCCGATGACCATTCCGAGGATCTCGCCGATCGCACATCCGGTCAGGCAGTGCAACGTCGCCTTGGCCGCGGCACCCCAGGACGCGCCCCCGTGCAGGTGCCCGCCGTGACCGCCGGCCGCTTGGTGTGCGGCGTGGTCGTGAGCGGCGTCAGTGTGGTGTGCGGTGTGATGCGCCGTGTGGTCCATGACCGTCATCCCCATTCAGGTCCAGTGTGGTCCGTTCCTTCGACTCACACCAGAAGCATATACCCCCCTGGGGTATTCCGCGAAGGTGGAAGTGGGCGTGGACGTGGAGGTGGAAGTACAAGGAGGCAGAGGGCTGCGGGCGCCGACCAAGACCCAGAAGGGCCCATCTGTACACAGCACGCCACCGGCCTGGCACTCGCCCCGGTACGTCGGACCCGTTCGGCGACGGCCGTCCGCCGGAGCTGCCCGTCAAGGAGTGCGCAGTCCTGGAGGCGCTACCGTCCTGGACGCGCTACTGCGCGCAGTCGGGCCTCGTGAGCGCCGAGGACCTCCTGGGACAGGTCCGGGGACGAGAACGCCGGACCCTTCACCAACACGGCGCCCCTCACCGTCGGCCGGCTGCGCCGCAAGCTGGGCAACCCGCCGGCCATCGGGCGCGGGCGCTCTCCGCGGCGCTCCCGGGCCCAGACCGTCACCTGCCACGGGACCTCATCAGCACGTAGTTGGCAAGGACGTCGCCCCCTTGGCCATCCAGCCGTGCGCCGCGCCCCGCCACCGCTGGCTGGCTGGCTGGCTGGCTGGCTGGCTGGCGGAGCCTCGGCCGCACGGCGCGGGCCCTCCGCCCGTCATGTCCTGGAGGCCAAGAACACCGCCTGGCCGTAGGGCTTCTAACTGGACCTTTCAGCGTTCCTGGATTAGCCCTCTTCAGGTGCGGTCGGCGTTTCCGCAGGCGTACCGGAGTGCTGCTCAAGCAAGCGGCTCCGGAACAGGTCGAGCACCTCGTCCAGCGCCGCGCGGGTCGGCTGGCCCGGTTCGTCGATGAGGTGCTCGGTCAGTACGGAGTGCGGCGGGAGTCCCGTATCGGGGTTCGCGGCGCTGTCGTCGAGTTCGACGGCTACGAACGCGTCGCCGAGTTCGCGGCGTAGAAAGGCGAACCGGTCACCAGGTACCAATCGGTCCCCGCGGAAGCGCAGTCCCATGACCTGAAGGCCGTCGCGTTCGCAGCGGGTGCGGACGGTGGCGAGATCTTCGGCGGAGATGTCGATGCCGGCGGCCCTGTTCCTGGTGAGGGCCAGCGGCAGGGAAGGCTGGGACAGGACGGGGGCTACGAGGCGCTCATCGGCGGCCATTGCCAGGGCGAAGCCGCCGGTCAGGCACATGCCGACAGCTCCGACGCCAGGGCCTCCGCAACGCTCGTGCTCGTGTGCGGCCAGGGCCCGCAGCCAGGTCACCACGGGGGATGATTTCCCGGTGGCCAGCATCGTGAATTCCCGGCTCACGCACACCTTTCCCAGCGACGAGGCCAGGTAGAGCCCGGACTTGATCCAGCCTTCGACCGCGGGGGTGGCGCCTCGGCCGGGTGTGCCGAAGAGCACCGGGAGCACGGCGGTGCAGCCGATTGCGGCCACCCTTTCCGCGAACTCCAGCACCTTGGGCGTTATCCCGGGGATTTCCGCCATCACGATCACCGCGGGCCCCGTACCGCGCCGCAGGATTTCGCGGGCGGTTCCGTCGTGGGTGAAGGTGTCGCGGTCGAAACCGCTCAGGTCATGATCTGCCATGGAGTACCACCATCCTGGTCGGGTGCTGTTCGAGAGCGGGTCGCGTGCTGCTCTGTGCGCCTGGGTGAGAGCGGTGGGGACCGTGTCCGCGCGGGGTGTGGGGAATGGGGAATGGGGAGTGCGGAATGGTCTGGGTGGGCATCGGTGAGGGCGGCCACGACTCGACGCGGGTGCCGTCACCTTACGTACCGCAGTTCGGGGGGTCAGCAGGTCCCGTCCCCCTCAGCAGCGCCCGTGCACACCCCAGTTCAGGCGTCACGCCTGGTGGGACCGCTTGATGGCGGAGCGGATGTTCCATCCGGCCACGCCGAGGAACAGCAATCCCGTGCCGCCCGGCAGCAGCCATCCGCTGGCGTCGTCCCGCACGGCCGTGGTCGAGGTCGGCTCGTCGACGAGTGCGGCGGGCCGGTGGGTCTTTGACTGAACACCGTGTCCACCTCGACGTGGGCGAGCCGGAAACTGTGGTCGTCGGCCTGGAAGGTTCCGCTGCACATCCACTCGTCGTCACCGTGCCGGGAATGCGAGACCTCGCAACGCTCGGCACGAAACACGCCCGCCAGACCCGTCAGTTGGGTATCCGCACGCAGCACGCTCGCACCCAGGAGGAAGACGCCCCCGCCCAGCCCCAACACCGTGGTCCATATGCGTCTCGGCCCCATGCGCGCCTTGCGTTCCTTGTGCCCCATATTTGTCCCCCTGATTGGCCGTGCAGCCCCTGAGCGATGACCGGCGCGCAGCATATTGGATCACGCCTGTACTGGTGCGGAGATTTCCGGCACATGCCTGATTCGGATCACCGGCAGGCCGGGGATGCCTGACTGCCTTGTGACCGATTGCGTGCGGCGGGGAGCCGGTTGGGCGCGGGGCGACGGCAGTTGTGCCGGGCGGACGCCTGAAGGACCAGCCCTTAGGGCCTGTCCGATGGGTCAGGGGCGGACAGACCCTAGCCGGCTGCCGTCCGCAGATGCTGGCGGAACTGCTCCGGCGTCACGATCCCCGGCGATGGGTGCCCGGACGGGTAGAACACACCCTGGCAGGTGTAGCAGAAGCGGGCCTCGGCGGTGAGTGCGGCCGCACGGGCCGCTCCGCCTTGAGCCCGCCGTGCGTCCCGGGTCTCGCCACGGACGATGGCGATCGTGGCCACGAGGATGAGCACCGCGACGACGACGCCAACGGCCGTGAGCCACGGCAGGTGCCGTTCGTCGGCAAAATACTTCCCGGCGAGGCCGGCCACCACGGCGAGCACGATGCCCTCGACGACGTGCATGCAGCCGCTATCGGTGCCCTCCGATGCCGACGCGAGGTCGATCGTCAGGTCCTCGCGCCGTTCGCCGTCGTGTGTACGCGCCTCGGCCACTGGCACGTTCTCCCACGTCGGGCATGCGGGACACGCCACCGGGCGGTTCGCCTCTTCGTTCCTCATGCCCCCATGATCGCGCCTCAGGAAGTGTCCACGTCAATTGGGGTGGCCGTTGGACGGCGGCCTGGGCACTGCCCGATGGGTCCATCACCGAGCCGCCTCAGTCTGCGGTCTTGGGTGCGAAGTTTCCCCGGGGGCCAGGGCGTAGACGGTGCTGGGGTGAGTGAGTGACGGTCTCTGCGGACTCCGCGACGTCCTTCCGCCAGCCGTGGCGAACCGTCACCAATCCCGCCTGGCGCAGCGCACCGAGTCTGCGCTGGGCCCACCCGGTACTCAGCTCACTCTGAGTACCGGAGCTCAGGGATGCCGGGGCCGCGCTGCCTACCATGATCGCTATGGGAGTAGACGCGGCGGCCACCGACAGTGGCGACAGAACGGATCCGGTGTGGCACAAGGGCTGCCTGATGTCGCTGCTCGCGTTCACCTGCATCGGAATTCTGGCGCTGTGGGGCCTCAACAACCTGGAAAAGAGAATGGACGGATATCCGCGTCAACTGGAGGAGAATCCCAACGGCTCCTCCGGAAGTGTGGCCGACCCATTGGAGCCCGGAGTCACCGCTGATTATGAGGACGGACTCAGGGTGACCGTCAGCGAGCCGCGCCGGGAGCCGGGCGGTCGGGTCCACAGCTTCACCGTGACGTATGAGAACGGGACGGATGAGACCCTGAAACCCGGTGGCAGGTCAGCCGAGGAGAGCGTCTCGGAGTATGAGGGTGCGCCCCTTGTCATTCGCGCCGGTGAGCCCCTCGACAACACCGGGCCCGACGACGGAAGCACGAGCAACTGGCTGAACCGCGAGCAAGCAGCCCAGAAACTCCTGCGGCCGCTCGGTGCCGGCGAAAGCGTCAGCGTGCCTGTGCGCGTGACCGGGAGCAAGCGGGGGATGCCCCTCACGGTGGAGGTAACGCCTTCTGATTACGCGGATCGGGATCACGCGTACTGGAAACTCGTGCTTGGCTGAGAGGCCGGCCGGGTACGGGCGCGCGAGGGCATACATCGGGCAGGTCTGCCGGCGGCACTGGTTGCCCTCTGGCACGCCGGCCGCGTCCTCATGGTCTTCGATCGGTTCCGCCAGTCCTGGGAACTCCCGGGTGGGGGTATCGAGGAAGGCGAATCCCCTCGTCAGGCGGCCACGCGCGAGCTGCTGGAGGAGACCCGGGCAGGCACCGGACGGACTGCCGGCACCGGCCCCGCGACCAGGCTCGCGCTGCGGGACGGTGGCCTCCACCGCCCCCTCCCCCGGCACCTGCGCCGCGAGGCGGCGTAGCTGCTGGACGAGGGGGGCGACGACGTAGCGGCGGCTGAGGGTCCACGACACATGGGCGGGTCGCTGAGGGTGCACGACACATGGGCGGGCTGGGCCCAGCGCTCACCACGACGGCCAGGGCCAGGCGCAGCAGCCCGGTGGATCGTTGCCGGCAGCCGGGCGGGCCGACCGGGGGCCGCGGCAAGAGCCAGAACCCTCGGATCGGCTACCGCGTCAGGCGGGTCGGCTAAACCCTCCAGTAGTCCTGCCAGGCATCCAAGAGGGACTGCCTGACGCTCTGATCAGCGTGATTCGCGGCCTCGTTGAACGTACCGGTATTGCCGTAGTAGTAATAGAGGCCATCGTTTGTCGCCATATGGTCTTCGTTGTGATTCTCAACGTGGCGACTCATGTGGATATTCATGAAGGCGTTGACGGCGGTGCAAACGTAATACACCCAGTTTCCCGTCAAGTTCTCCATGGCGTTCGCGGGACGCCAGTCCTGCATGGGCATTATGCTCTCCCTCTTTCGACCCGTCTCCGGCTCAGACCTCGGAGAGGCTGATGTCACCTGTGCCGCTGACCGTCATCTTGTAGTCCTGCGGGCTGTGTTGAACGTTGGCGAAGACGAACTCCCCCTTGCCGTCGTCCCACTCGCCCTTGACCTTCCAGTCGTCATCCCAGATGATGCAGCGGCCGCGGCCGGTCTGGACGCTCAGCGGCTTCTCCTTGTGCTGCGAGATCCACGCGTATGCGTCGCTGTGCGACCTCGGGCTCACAGACTCGCTGTCCCCGGCATGCTCTTCGTTGAGAAAAGAAACATACGAATTCGACTGATTGTCGCAGCCTTTGATTCCAGTGGTCATGCGGGTTTCCTTCCCTGAGCCGGGTTCCCCCGGGCCGCGTAGGACCAAAATCCTTTGCGGGCTTCATCTCCGACTGACCCCATTAGGTGTGGCCAGTACGGTCGATGCCTTGTGCGGGCATCTGGTCTGCTCACAGCATCCGTCCCTGCCCTGACGTGGCGCTGACGTTCCGCTGACGCTCTGCTGATCTGGGGGCTACTCGCCCCTGAGTTGGGGCGCACAGTCGGCGGCGCCATCTTGGGAACGTGCCGATAGGAACAGCCCGGCCCGTTGTTCCCGCCCAGCCGCGATGCGCGCTCGGGCCGGCGGGCCGGCGGGCCGCGGCGCATCACTGCCATCACGTTGTGTGACGGCTAGAGGGTGTGCGTAGTCGTCTGAAGGACGGGCAGGGGACCGCGATGGCCGGTGACGCCGGGCTGGCTTCCCACGGCGGTTCCCGGCGGGCCTTCGCTTCGCCCGCGGCGCGCAAGCGTGGTGCGATGGAAGAGGGGCGGGAAGGAGAGAGCGATGAGCCCCTCGGCAGCGGAGCGCAAGAGTGGCGCGTCCCGGGTGTCAGTCCGCCCGCTCGGTGAGGCGGACCTGGATCGGGCCGATGAGATCTTCCGGGTCGCCTTCGGGACGTTCCTCGGGACCCCCGAGCCCGAGACGTTCTTCGGGACCGCCGAGCCCGAGACGTTCTTCGGGACCGCCGACTACGTCCGTACCCGCTGGGCGGCCGATCCGCAGGCGGCCTTCGCCGCGACGGTCGAGGGCGAGGTCGTGGGGTCGAATTTCGCCGCCAACTGGGGCAGCGTCGGGTACTTCGGCCCGCTGACGGTACGTCCGGACCTGTGGGACCAGGGCGTCGGCAGGCGCCTCATGGAGCCGGTCATGGACTGCTTCGGCAGTTGGGAGAACCGCCACCTCGGCCTGTTCACCTTCTCGCACAGTCCCAAGCACCTTGAGCTCTACCGCCGGTACGGTTTCTGGCCCCGATTCCTCACAGCCGTCATGAAGAAGCAGGTCGCAGGCGCTGCCGCGGTCCCCGGCCGACTGCTGTACGGCGAGCTGCCGGCCGCCGAGCGGTCCGACGCACTGAGCCGCTGCCGTGCCTTGACCGAGGCCGTGTACGAGGGCCTGAGTCTGGAACGGGAGATCGTGGCCGCGCACGCTCAGGGACTCGGTGACACCATCCTGCTCCAGGGCGACGGCTCCGAGCTCGATGGCTTGGCCGTCTGCCACTGTGGAACAGGGTCGGAGGCTGGGGAGGACGTGTGCTTCGTCAAATTCGGCGCCGTACGCCCTGGTCCGGAGGCCGCCGATCGGTTTGAACGACTGCTCAACGCGTGTGAAGGGCTGGCCGTTGAGCGCGGGCTGGGGCAACTGGACGCCGGAGTGAACCTGGGCCGCCCGGATGCCTACCGACAGATGATCGATCGCGGTTTCCGCACCCAGTTGCTGGGCGTGACCATGCACAGGCCCAACGAACCCGGCTACAGCCACCCCGACGCCTACGTGATCGACGACTGGCGCTGAGACCACCGCCACTCGGCCGGCGGGCCAGGGAAGGCCCACTCCCCCCGCCCGCCTCGCGCACGTATCAACGGAAGGCACCCATACGATCGTTGGGCTGATCGCTTGCCACCGGAGGGGAACAGTTGCGAGCCAAGAGGACAGCCCAGGGTCTATGCCTGATTGCGACGGCCATCTCCCTTTTCGGGTGCGGCTCCGGTACCGGGGCCGGACCCGGAGCCGGGTCCGCGCCCGGTGCTGAGGAGCACGGCTCGCACCAGGACGACACGCCTCCCGGTCGAACCGCCAGAGTCCTGGGGAAGGGACAAGTACGGGCGGTGTTGCCTGACTTGGGCGATGTGCCTCCGGGCTGGCGGGAATCCGGCACGCCTCGTGTCGAGGGTGCCCACGCCGAAGACGGCATGGTGGCCTCCGGCACTCAGGGTTACGCTGCGACCGATCTGGAAGCCGTGGTCGGATTCGGTATCCAGACCTTCCGGACCCGCGCACAGGCCATTGGCAGATATACGACGAAGAAGGCCCAGATGGCGGGCGCTCACATCGGAGCTGCGCACCTCCCGGACGTCGACGCGGCGTTCACGGCTTCCTACTGCATCGGCAAGAACTACTGCAGCACGTCGATCAGCCTCCGCGTGGAGTCCGTCCACGCCTACGTGAACATCAACACGGATGCTCCACCCGCGGCCGACCCCAAGATCCTGAACTCTGTCACCCGCATGTTCGTCGCGCGCATCCAGCAGGCGCAGCACGGGCGGTCGCCCTCGGCAAAAGCGGCGTGAGGCGGCAGCAGGCGTTCGAGCGTCGTCCTGTCGAGGTCCCCAGACACCCGCACCGCCGTCGTGACGGCGACGGCGACGCGCAACGGCGGCGCGCGACGGGCACAGAGGCGTCCCCTATTCAGTCACCCCGCGCAAGTCACCCTCGCCGGGCACCCCTCGCCGGTCCCCCTCACCAGTCCCCTCGCCCGTCACCCCCGCATCGTTCACTTCCCCGCCTCGGCGTCGATCTCGGCGATCAGCGCCTCGATGCGGGTCTTGATCTCGTCGCGGATCGGCCGGACGGACTCGACGCCCTTGCCCGCGGGGTCTTCGAGTGCCCAGTCGAGGTACTTCTTGCCGGGGAAGATCGGGCAGGCGTCGCCGCAGCCCATGGTGATGACGTAGTCGGATGCCCGGACTGCTTCGGTGGTCAGCACCTTCGGCGACTGGTCGGCGATGTCGATGCCGACCTCCTTCATCGCCTCGACCGCGGACGGGTTGACCCGCTCGGCGGGCACGGAGCCGGCGGACCGGACCTCGATGCGGTCGCCCGCGAGGTGGGAGAGGAATCCGGCGGCCATCTGCGAGCGCCCGGCGTTGTGGATGCAGACGAACAGCACGGACGCGGCAGTGGTGGGGGACATCATGAACCCTTTCTACGGGCCCTACGGTTCAGCCCTGACTGGTATCAGCGTCGGATGATGTGACAGTATCAGCCCATGATGACGTCAGTCGACGCTGACCTGATCCGGGTGCTGGCCGACCCGCTCAGGCTTCGGATCGTGACCCTGCTCGCCCACGAGACGCTGTGCACCACGCACCTGGTCGAGGAGACCGGCGCCAAGCAGACCAACCTTTCCAACCACCTCAGAGTGCTGCGCGAGGCGGGTGTGGTGGAGACCGAGCCGTGCGGCCGGTTCACCTACTACAAGCTGCGGCCCGACGTCATCGCCGCCCTCGCCGGGCAGTTCACCGAGCTGGCCGAGCACGCCCGTACCGCCGCCGAACAGAAGAGGTCCTGCCCGTGACCCGCACGGAAGCCGCCGCGCAGACAGCGCCCGCGACGACGGAAGAAGCGTCCGTCGTCGCCAAGCTGTCCACCCTCGACCGCTTCCTCGCGGTGTGGATCCTCCTCGCCATGGGGCTGGGCCTAGGACTGGGTCGCGTCATCCCCGGCCTGAACGACGCCCTGGCCAAGGTCGAGATCGGCGGCATCTCTCTGCCCATCGCCGTCGGCCTGCTGATCATGATGTACCCGGTGCTGTCCAAGGTCCGCTACGACAAGCTCGACGCGGTCACCGGCGACCGCAGGCTGATGGTCTCCTCACTGGTCATCAACTGGATCCTGGGGCCCGCGGTGATGTTCGCACTGGCCTGGATCTTCCTGCCGGACCTGCCCGAGTACCGCACCGGCCTGATCATCGTCGGCCTGGCCCGCTGTATCGCGATGGTCATCATCTGGAACGATCTGGCTTGCGGCGACCGGGAGGCGGCGGCCGTACTGGTCGCCCTGAACTCCGTCTTCCAGGTCATCGCCTTCGGCCTGCTCGGCTGGCTCTACCTGGACCTGCTGCCGGGCTGGCTGGGCCTGGGCGACGGCCGGCACCTCGACATCTCCACGGGGAAGATCGCCCTCAACGTAGTGATCTTCCTGGGCATCCCGCTGCTCGCCGGTTTCCTCACCCGCCGCCTCGGCGAGCGCAAGCTCGGCCGCGAGAGGTACGAGTCCGGCTTCCTGCCCAAGATCGGCCCGTTCGCCCTCTACGGCCTGCTGTTCACGATCGTCATCCTCTTCGCGCTCCAGGGGAAGACGATCACCTCCCAGCCGATGGACGTCGCCCGGATCGCGCTGCCGCTGCTGGCCTACTTCACCCTCATGTGGTTCGGCACCTTCGCCCTCGGCAAGGGCCTCGGCCTCGCCTACGAACGCACCGCCACCCTGGCGTTCACCGCTGCCGGCAACAACTTCGAGTTGGCGATCGCCGTCGCCATCGCCACCTTCGGCGTCACCTCCGGCCAGGCCCTCTCCGGCGTCGTCGGCCCGCTGATCGAGGTGCCGGTCCTGGTCGCCCTCGTCTACGTGTCGCTGGCGTGGCGCAAGACGTTCGGTGCCCGGACGCCGACCGTCCGGGCCCAGGAGGGCTGACGTGCGGGCGGCCGGGGCACGCGCCTCATGACGCGAGCGATCGACGTGGTGGTGGCACTACCTGACCGACTACGAGCGCCGCTACGAACTGCCCGTCATCCGGCCCGCCACCGTGCGCAGCGTGCACCGTGACGGCGAGCGGTTGCGGGTGGAGAGCGACGCCGACACCTGGCGCGCGCGGTTCGTGATCAGTGCGACCGGCACCTGGTGGCGACCGTTCCTGCCCGCCGTCCCGGGACGCGACGTCTTCGGCGGCCGGTGTGGGACGACGGGAGCAGCGTCGCGGCCGACGCGGTCATCTGGTGCACCGGCTTCCGCCCCGCCCTCTCCCACCTGGCGACCCGGCGGTGTCCGCTCAGGCGGCGCACTCCTCCAGCATCTTCCCCATGGCGGCCACCACCGAGGGCGCGACCCGGTAGTAGACCCAGGTGCCACGCCGCTCGGAGGTCAGCAGGCCCGCGTCCTTCAGCTTCTTGAGGTGGTGGGAGACGGTGGGCTGGGAGACCCCGACATCGGAGATGTCGCACACGCACGCTTCGCCGCCCTCGTGGGAGGCGACCAGCGAGAACAACCGCAGCCGCACCGGGTCGCCGAGCGCCTTGAACATCGCGGCCGTGCGAACCGCCTCCTCCGCCGTGAGGGGGCGTTCGTTCAGCGGCGGGCAGCACGGCTCGGCATCCGGTTCCAGTAGCGGCAACACCTTCGCGTTCGACATGTGTCTATGTTGACATACGTCGAACCAAGGAGCGGCAGGCGCCGACCGACCTCGCATGCAGGCGGCATCGAGACGCCTCACGGACCTCTCGCACTCCTCCTTGAATTCGATGTATGTCTATGTTGACGTCCATCGAAGTAAGTGCCATCCTGGCGGCACAAGCCATCGACAAACGTCGAATCAAGAGGGAAGTCGCCATGAACGCGCCCACTGCCGCCCTGCCCACCGTGGTGATCGGAGCCGGTCCGATCGGCCTGGCATCCGCCGCCCACCTCATCGAGCGCGGCATCGAACCGCTCGTCCTGGAAGCCGGCCCCCACGCGGGCGGCGCCGTACGGGAGTGGGGCCACGTGCGGCTCTTCTCCCCCTGGGCCGAGATCGTCGACCCGGCCGCCGAGAAGCTCCTCGCCCCGACCGGCTGGACGCGGCCCGACGACGCCGCCTACCCCTCGGGCGCCGACTGGGCGGAGCGGTATCTGCAGCCGCTGGCCGACACCCTCGGCGACCGGGTCCGCTTCGGCGCCCGCGTCTCCGGTGTCTCACGCGCCGGGCGCGACCGCGTCGTGGACTCCGGCCGCGAGGACCAGCCCTTCACCGTGTACGTACGGAACACCGACGGCACCGAGGAGCGCCTCACGGCCCGCGCCGTCATCGACGCCTCCGGCACCTGGACCTCCCCCGGCCCGCTGGGCGGCGACGGCCTCCCCGCCCTCGGCGAGCACGCCGCCGCCGACCGCGTCTCCTACCGCGTCCCCGACCTCAAGGACCCGGCCGTGCGCGCCCGTTACGCCGGCAGGCGCACCGCCGTCATCGGCTCCGGCGCCTCCGCGTTCACCGCCCTGGCCTACCTCGCCGACCTCGCCGAGGACGCCCCCGGCACGCACGCCGTCTGGATCCTGCGCCGCGGCATCAGCGGCACCACCTTCGGCGGCGGCGAGGCCGACCAGCTCCCCGCCCGTGGCGCCCTGGGCCTCGCCGCCAAGGCCGCCGTCGACGACGGCTACGCCGACGCCGTCACCGGCTTCCGCACGACCGCCGTCGAGAAGGCCGGCGACCAGCTCGTCCTCGTCGCCGAGGACGGCCGCCGCCTGGACCCGGTCGACGAGGTCATCGCGCTCACCGGCTTCCGCCCCGACCTCTCCGTCCTGGCCGAACTCCGTCTCGGCCTGGACGAGCGCCTGGAGGCCCCGGTGAAGCTCGCGCCGCTGATCGACCCCAACGTCCACTCCTGCGGCACCGTCTACCCCCACGGCGCGAAGGAGCTCGCCCACCCCGAGCAGGACGTGTACGTCGTCGGCATGAAGAGCTACGGCCGCGCCCCGACCTTCCTGGCCATGACCGGCTACGAGCAGGTCCGTTCCCTCGCCGCCGCCCTCGCCGGTGACCACGAGGCCGCCGGACGCGTCGAGTTGACCCTGCCGGAGACCGGCGTGTGCGGCGGCGCGGGCCTCTTCGACGAACCTGAGGCAGGCCAGAGCGACGGCGGAGGCTGCTGCGCCGCCCCGGCCACCCTCCGGATCGGCGTCGGCGCCCCGGCCGCCTCCTCCGGCGGCTGCTGACCGCGATGGCCCAACCGCACGCCCGTCAGGCCGGGACCGGTACGGGGGACCGGCCCCGGCCCCGCGCCGTTCTGCCCGCCCTGTGCGCCACCCAGATCACCAGTTGGGGCATCGTCTACTACGCGTTCCCCGTGCTGCTCCCGCACCTGACCGCCGACACCGGCTGGTCCGCGGGCGCCGCCACCGCCGCGTTCTCCGCCGCACTCCTCATCTCGGCCGCCGCGGGCATCCCCGTCGGCCGCGTCCTCGACCGGCACGGCCCCCGCGCCGTGATGACCGCCGGTTCCGTCCTCGCGGTGCTCTGCGTGCTCACCCTCGCCTACGCGCCCAACCTCGCGGTCTTCACCGGCGCCTGGATGTTCGCCGGCCTGGCCATGGCCGCCACGTTCTACCAACCCGCCTTCGCCGCCGTCACCCGTTGGTGGGGCCCCGACCGCATCCGCGCCCTCACCGTCGTCACCCTCGCCGGCGGCCTCGCCAGTACCGTCTTCGCGCCCCTGACCGCCACCCTCGCCGAACAACTCGGCTGGCGCGCCGCCTACGCCGTCCTGGCCGTGATCCTCGCCGCGATCACCATCCCGGCACACGCCCTCGCCCTCCGCGCCCCGTGGCCGCCGGCACCACCGGCGGCCGGGCTCACGAGCGACCGCGCACCACTCGCCCGCAGCCGCCCCTTCCTCCTCCTGGCCGCCGCCTTCACCCTCTCCGGCTTCGCCCTGCACGCCGTCGTCTTCGGCCTGGTCCCCCTGCTGATCCAACGCGGCGCGGACGCGACAACGGCCGCCTGGGCTCTCGGACTCGGCGGCGCCGGCCAGACCCTCGGCCGTACGCTCTACGCCACCCTGGCCGCCCGCACCTCGACGACGGCCCGCACCGCCCTCCTCATCGCCGCGGGCGGTGCCACCACCGCGGCCCTCGCCCTCCTTCCCGGCCCGATCCCGCTGCTGATCCTCATGGCCCTTCTCGCCGGCGTCGTCCGCGGCAACCTCACCCTCCTCCAGGCCACCGCTGTCGCGGACCGCTGGGGGCCCACCCACTACGGCCGCCTCTCCGGGCTCCTCGCCGCGCCGGCCACCGTCGCCGCGGCCCTCGCTCCCTGGGCCGGAGCGTCCCTCGCCGGGCCCCTGGGCGGATACCCGCACCTTTTCGCCGCCCTGGCCGCTTCCTCGTTCGTCGCCGCCGCGTTGGCGGCCTGGACCGGTCTGCCCAGGAGGAACCCGTTCTGAGGGAGGCGATCAGGCCAGTGACAGCGGACTGAAGTACGCCTCACCTCCGCCGGTGACGGCCCTCGCGATCGGGACCGCGCCACCGCTTTCGCCCGCCCGATGTGGCGGGTATCCGCCGCCGGGGCGTCGGCCGCGCCGCGCGACGACGTCTTCAGGGCCGAGTCGCTCCAGGAGCGGGGGCGGCCTCTCGGGCACCCGACTCGGCGTCCCGAAACCGCCCGTGACAAGCACTCAGGGGTCCTTGCACTCCTTGAGTCCCTCGATGGCCCACGCGCGTTCCTCGGCGTGCTCGTCGGCTCCGGGCAGGGCGAGCGCGGTACGGAACTGCTCGCGGGCCTCGGCGACCCGACCCGCCGCGGAGTAGGTGCGCCCGAGCCGGTAGCGGATGTGCATCTCCAGCCGGTCGCGGTTCGGTTCGGTGAGGGGGGACATCGCCTGGTGCCGGGAGAGAGCCTGGTATTGGAGGTCCTCGGCGGCACTCAGGTTTCCCTCACCGTGCTCGGCCGCGCCCAGCCGGGTCAGGACGAGCGCGTGCAGGAGGGCGTCCCCGACCCGCTGAGCCAGCTCGGCCGCGTGACGGTAGAGGGTCTTGGCCTCACCGTAATGGCCGAGGTCGAGGTGGACGTCGCCGGCGCAGGTCAGGACTCTGCCGAGCGTGCGACGTCCGCCGTTCTTCTCGGCGTGGACGAGGGCGGCGGAGAAGGAGGTCAGCGCCTCCTCGCAGCGCTCCTGGGCGTGGTGGGCGGCGCCGAGCACGCAGAGCGCCATCGCGGCGAGCCCGTTGTCATCGAGCCGCTGAGCCAGCTCCACCGCGGCGGTGGCAGGGGAGAGCGCCGGCTCGGCCCGGCCCACGGTGAGCCCGGCCGCGCCCAGCCCGCACAGGGCCCGGCCCTCCTCGTGCCGATCCGCGTGGCGGCGGCTGAGGTGCAGTGCCTCGGTGAACCAGGCGCGCGCTTGGGGGTAGCGGGCCTGGACGAGGTCGGTCATGCCCATGCGGTTCCGCAGAGCGGGGGCCATTCGCCGGTCGGTGGCCCGCTCGGCGTGCGCGAGCGCGATCTCAAGGGCTGCCCGGCACTCGTGGTACCGGCCCCGGCGTTCGAAGAAGTCGCTCAGGGCCTCGGCGATCCAGCACGCGTGGTCGACTTCGCCCAGTGCCGCGGCGTGCCCCACGACGTCGACGAGTTCGGAGCCGGCCGCCTCCAGCCAACCGTCCGCGTCCTCCCAGTCCGCGAACGGCGCCGCAGCGGGTCGCGGCCCGGTGGGGAAACCGGCCGGGCCCCCGTCGCTGGTGATGCGGCCCGCGTCCAGGTAGAGGCGGAGTGCGGCGGTGCGGACCCGGCCGGCCTCGGCGGGTGCGGCTTCCGCGAGCCGCCGCGCGTGCACCCGCACCAGGTCGTGCAAGCGGTAGCGGCCCGGGCGGGGTTGCTGGAGCAGACTCGCGTCGACCAGGCTTTCCAGGATCTGTTCGGCGTCGCGGGACGACCAGCCCAGCATGGCCGCTGGTGTCAGCGGGTCGAACTCGACCGTCGGTGACAGGCCCAGGGTGCGGAAGCCCAACTGCTGCTTCGGCGTGAGCTGGTCGTACGACAGACGGAAGGCGGCCTCCACGCTGCGATCCCCGGCACTCAGCTCACCGAGGCGGCGCTCGTCGCCCACCATCCGGTCCACGAGGTACGCCAGCGTCCAGGCCGGACGGGTCTGCAGCCGCGCCCCGGCGATGCGCAAGGCCAGCGGCAGCCCGTCGCACAGCCGGACCAGCGCACGCGTCGCCTCCGGCTCCCGGTCCGCCCGCTCCTCCCCCACGATGTGCCGGAGCAGCGACAGCCCGTCGCCGGCCGCCAGGGGCTCCAGGGTGACCCGCCGATCGGCGTCCAGTCCGGCCAGCCGCCGTCGGCCGGCCACCATCAGTGTGCTGCCCGGCCCGGCGGGCAGCAGCGGCCGTATCTGTTCCGCGCTCAGGACATCGTCCAGCACGAGGAGCAGTCGCAGTGAGCTGGTCGCGGCCCGCCAGGCCGAGGCGAGTTCGTCGAGGTCGTCCGGCACCTCGCTGTCGGCCGCGCCGACCGAGCGCAGCAGCCTCCGCAGCACGCGCTGCGGTGCGAGCCTCCGCCGTCCCGTGCTGTGCGCGCGCAGGTCCACGAACAGGCAGCCGTCCGGGTAGCGGCCGCGGAGCACACCGGCGGCGTGGACGACGAGCGCGGTCTTGCCGACTCCGGCCGTACCGTCCACCGCCACGATCGATACGGATTCGGGAGGCGAGGGCGCGGTCAGCAGGGCCAGTTCGCGCTCCCGCCCGATGAGGTGGCCGGTGTCGCCCGGCAGTTCGTTGACCGCGCGGCGCACCTGCGGCTGAGCGGGAAGAGCGGGGGTGGGCGCCGGCGCCGGAACGAGGAGCCGCTCGTCGTCCCGTCGCAGCACCGCCTGGTGCGTCCGGCGCAGTTCCTCGCCGGGATCGATGCCCAGCTCGTCGCGCAGCCGCGCGCGCATGTCCTGATAGGCGCTCAGCGCCGCGACCTGGTGTCCGCTCCCGTACAGGGCACGCATCCGCAGCGCGGTCAGCGACTCGTCGTACGGATCGGACGCGGCGAGAGCGGCGAGGTCGTCCAGGGCATCGGCCGGCCGGCCGAGAAGGACCAGGCACTGGAGCCTCTCCTGCTGGAGCGTGCGCTCCCGCTGCGCCAGCCGGCGCCGCGCGCCCTGCGCGAACGGTCCCGGCAGCCCGGCCAGGGGCTCACCTCGGAAGAGGGCGAGCGCCTCGGTGATCCGGTCCATGGCGGTGGCCGGGTCACCGGCCGCCCTCGCGCACTGGGCCTCACCGACCCGCACCGCCAACTCCGCCGCGTCGACCCGTACTCCGTCGTCGGCGAAGCGGTATCCGCCCCGGGCACCGCGGATCACCGACCCCGCCGGTCCGGCGCCTTCCGCATCCAGCGCCTTCCGCAACGGGTAGACGTAGCTCGGCAGCACCCGGCGACCGGATCCCGGCGGGTGCGCGTCCCAGACGTCGACGAGCAACTGGTCGTGGCTGACCAGCGTGCCGGGACGCAGCACCAGCGCGGCCAGCACCGCCTGCCGCCGAACCGGCCCCAGATCCAGCGGCGCCCCGTCGCGCCGGGCCCGTACCGGCCCGAGCAGCTCGATCCGAAGCCGCTGAGGAGTTCCCCCGTCCATCCCGACGCCTCCACTCTCGCCCCGCGACGCCGTCGGCGTCATCGGGATTTCATCGGCATTTCAGCGCCTGCCGCAAGGGTTTGCAAGTCGGCGTCGAGAACGGCACCGAGAACGGCTGCGAAGCAAGGGGAACGGCGGGAGAGGGAAGGCACCGGGCGCGGCGTGCGTCTGACGCCCCATGGCGCCCCGGGCGTCGCACCACTCCTCCGACGGAGGTCGCCGCGCCGGCCGGCGGGCGGGGCTCGCGGCCGGGTCTCCGCGCCAAGCCAACCGTTCGACCCACTTCCCGACCAGGAGGTCATCTTGAGCGAGCACAGCTCCACCCGCAGAAGCGTCCTGAAGGCCGTCGGCGGACTCTCCGCCGCGATGGCACTCGGCGGCGCGAACATCCTCGCGGCGGCGTCACCGGCCAGTGCGGCCGGCAACGGCTCGGGGCTGCGCATCGTGGACCGCAAGGAAGACGATCCCCGCATGTGGTACTACCGGTTCGCGACCGACGCGATCGGCTGGGAACCCGCCGTCAACGTCCTGCTCCCCGACGACTACCACAGCAGCGGACGCACCTACCCCGTCCTCTACCTGTTCCACGGCGGCGGTACCGACCAGGACTTCATGGCCTGGGACCGCGCGGGCATCCGCGCCCTGACCGCGGGCAAGCCGATCATCGTCGTCATGCCCGACGGCGGACACGCGGGCTGGTACTCCAACCCGGTCAACTCCAACACCGGTCCCCGGAACTGGGAGACCTTCCACATCGCCCAGTTGCTCCCGTGGGTCGAGGAGAACTTCCGGACGTACGCCGAGTACGACGGCCGCGCCGTCGCCGGGTTCTCCATGGGCGGCTTCGGCGCGCTGAAGTACGCGGCCAAGTACTACGGCCACTTCGCCTCGGTGAGCGCCCACTCCGGCCCGCCCAGCCTGCGCCGCGACTTCGGCGCGGTCGCCCACTGGGCCAACGTGTCCTCCGCGGCCCTGGACCTGGCCGGCGGCACGATCTACGGCGAGCCGTTCGACGAGGCCAGGGTCAGCGCCGACAACCCGATGGAGCACATCGAGAGCTACCGCAACAAGCGGATCTTCCTCGTCGCCGGTACCAGCCCCAATCCGGTCGACCCGTTCGACCTGCTCAACGAGACCGAGGTGCTCGCCGGCCAGCGAGAGTTCCGAGCCGAACTCGACAAGGCCGGCCTCCCGCACGAGTGGCACGAGGAGCCCGGCGGACACTTCATCCGCCCCGAGTTGTTCACCCGCGACCTCGACGGCATCATCGCCCGACTGCGCCAGGCGTAGCCGAGACACAAGCCCGGCATACAGGCCCAGGGGCGGTGACCGGGGCGCACGCGTCGCACGTGGCCGGGTGACGGAAATCCGTCACCCGGCTGCGCGAGGCTCGCCGAGGGACGGCTCCACATGAAGAGTTGAGGGCCGGTGGCGGGCCGAGCGCTGCCCCTCCCCGTCGCGGTTCATGGTGTGCGCTGTGGCACCGGTCGTTCCGGTCCTTCCGCTGGCGCGGGCAACCGGGAAGCGGTCCGGGCCAGGTGCCCGGCGGCCGACTCCGCCAAGGTGCGGACTGCCGGGTGCCAGGGGCGACGTGGGGGCCCGGTCAGTACGAGGCGGCGCGAGGTTTGCGGCTCAAGCGGCAGCAGAACCAGGTCGGACGGGATGAGCGAGCGGGAGACCTCGGACAGGATGGTCACGCCGATCCCGGCCTGCACCATGCTGATCAACGTCGCCAGGTCCCGAACCCGCTGAGTGGGCGTGAAACGCAGCCCGGCCCGGCTGTGGATCGTTCGGATGCGGGCTTCGCAGCCGTTGGGTGAGATCAGGAACGGGTCGTCCTCCAGGTCGCGGATGTCGACGAGGGGCTCGCCCGCCAGGGGGTGGTCCCGGGGCAGCAAGACCCGGTAGTGGTCCATGGCGAGCTGGACGCCGGGGCCGGACCGGGGATGCCTCCCGGCGGTGGCCGGGGGTGGATCGATCAGTACGGCGGCGTCGGCCGTCCCGTCCTCCAGCCAGAGCGAGACCTCGGCGCTGTCGCCCTCGAAGACCCGCACGGTGACCCGTGGCTGCTCCTCGCGCCAGTGCCGGAGCAGGCCGGGTATCAACCCCTGGCAGACCGTGGGTGTGGCGGCCAGCCGCACCGTCCCGGTCATGGTCTCGTTGGCGTCGGCCGCGATCCGCTCCACGGACCGGGCCGCCGACACCGCGATTCGGGCCTGCGGCAGGATCCGCTCTCCGAGCACCGTCGTCCGCACCGGACCGGCACGGACCAGCAGCGGACCGGTCAACTCCCTTTCCAGGGAGGCGACGGCATGCGACACCGCCGATTGACTTATGCCCAGCTCGGCGGCGGCCGCGCTGAAGCCGCCCGCGTCGACAACGGCGAGGAAGGCCCTGAGCTGGGGAAGGTTCACGGTCATGCGTCGGCCTCATATACCTATGACACGTATGCGTTGGATCTATGGTGCCAGGTCGGTGACGCTTGCTCCGTGCCGCCAACTCCGGCGGATGCATGCCAAGCCCACCGAGGAGAGCCGAGCCATGCCGTACTTCCGGGTCACCGTCACCGATCCCGACCTGCCCGCCGACGACCAACGCGCTCTCGCCGAGGGACTGACCCGGCTGGCGGTCTCGGTCCTGCGCAAGTCCAGCGCGAGAACCATCGTCCACATCAACCTCGTTCCGGCCACCTGCTACTACATCGACGGCAAGCCGCTGGCCAAGGGCCGCGACGCACACCTTGAAGCCAGCCTCACCCTGGGCACGAACAGCGCCGCGGAAAAGGCCGCCTTCATCGCCAAGGCCGGCGAACTGCTGTCGGACGTTCTCGGCCCCCTCCCCCGGTCCGGCGTCGCGCTGCACGAACTACACCCCGAGAGCTACGGCTACAACGGCGTGACGCAATTCGACTACTACCGACGACCCGTTGACCCGTCGGTGGCATGAGGTGCCGGCGAATTCCTCGCGGTGATGTCGCGCCGGCAGTGGACGGCGTGGCCGCGCGCGAACGAAGCACCGCCGCGGTCTCATCCGCGTTCGAGAACCCGGCGGGCGGCCTTGAGCCACTGGTCCTTCTCGGCCTTCAGCACCCGGAATTCCTTTGAGTGGCGACGAATGGCGTCGTTCTGCATCCGGGTCTCCACGCCGGCCCAGACGGAAACGAGAGCGGTTCTCTCCTTGCATCCAACGTCCGCCCGCGCCACGTCGATTTCCCGCCGAGAGGGTCGGGTCGACTTCCCCCACCGGGCGTCACCGGTGGCTTTGAGGGGACCCGAGTAGCGGAAGCCGTGCTTCTTCATGCACGCACTCCACTCGCGAAAGACGTGTACGACCGCGCTGTGGCGTTTGGAGGCGGCGAATTCCTCACCGATGCGCTGGTTGAACAGGGACTGGTCGGATTGCCGGATCCCTCGCAGCAGGCTTCCGTGCGCCTGCTTCCAGCACCCGCCCTCGCCCTTCTCGCCGAAGGCGGCCCGCTGTTCCCGGTCCGGCAGCTCCTTCCGTTCGTCCCATGCCGCTTCGCGGCGGGTCAACTCCTGCGGGGCCGGGGGCAGGTGGTAGCCGAAGCGGGCGGCGATGCCGGGTTCGATGAGGCCGTAACGTCGCCGGTTCGGCGGGTCCTGGTCCACGCCGCTCGGTCGGGGCAGAGCCTTCCACCCCATTCCCTTGTCACGCATGCAGTCACGGATCAGGAGATCTTCGGCGGCCTCGATGGTATGGATCTGGGGAGTGGACATCGCGTACGCGTCGAAAGGCAGGACCAGCCGTCGCGCCTCCCCGCCGACGGCGGGAACGACGGGAACGTCAACTTCCTTCCGTGACGACGGCTCCGCTGTCTCCGACGAACACCCGGCGGCCAGAACAAGGAGGGAAAGGAGAGTAATCAGAGCCGGGGCGGCAATCGCGGAACGAGATGACATGGCGAACCTCTGGCGGTCATGAGTCAGGGTGGGGCGCCGGCGAACCGACGCCCCACCCCAACGCGCTCCTACCGGAACCGAACGCAACTGGCCTTGTTGTCGAAGTGGTTGTTCGTCAGGTCGGAGTCCTTGCTGTTCGGGCGGCTGGAGTATTTGGCGCCACCGCAGCCGTGCCCGTCCTCGGCATCGTTGTACAGATCGACCCAGCGGTCCGTGGTGTTCTTGACCGAGCTCGTGCCGTTGTTGATCGTCCTACCGTTGTGGGCGCCCCCGATCCACTTGTTGTTCGCCAGGTTCCCGTCGGACCGGGCGAAGGGGTAGTACCCGTTCTTGAAGTTGTCGTCCTTGTAGACATAGAACTTGCCCGCCCGGAGGCCGACTTCAGCGGAAGCCGCCGACGGCGCGGAACCCTTGGAAGGCGCGGCTCCAGCGGTCGCCGTTCCAAGTCCGAGCAGGGTCACCGCGCTCAGCGACGCGGCGCTGAGCGTGCGGATGAGCTTGTGCTTCATATGTCGTCTCCCCCATGAGGTCATGGCCTCTGTCGGTACGGCAGGGCTGGTCGCCCAGGCCCCCTGGTCCCGGGGGCCTCGCCGTGTGACGGGAACGATTCAAGTACTCGGCAGATCGCACGTACAGGTGTTTCGAGGAGACTCGAATGACGGTGCATACGCTGATGCTTCGGTTGCTCGACGCCTGGCATGAGCGCTACCGGTCCGGCCCGCGGCCGGTACCGCGTCTATGACCTGGGGGCGCCGTACCAGCGCCACGTGGTCAGACGCGGGTGGCCGGGCAGCTCGGCGCGTCCGGTGGCCCACAACAGAGTGGGCCAGGGGTCCGTCGTCTGCGGGGCATCCGGAAACAGCCTGGCGAGCACCCGCGCGCAGAGGTCGGCGGGCGGCGCCCAGGCGAGCCCGAGTCCCTCGGCCAGATCGTGGGTGTGCACCAGGGTCTCCACGACCCCCATCGCGGCGAAGCCTTCCGGGTCCGACACTCCGTGACTGTGGTAGGCGCGGACCCCCGACGGCGTTGTGCGCACCATGGCGACCAGCAGCGCGCCGGTCGCCTCCAGCACCTGCAACAGTCCGGCCGGCCCCGCCGCGCGGTTCGCATGGACGGCGTTCGCGGGGCCGCCGGGTCGCCGGCTTTCCCACACGAAGGGCACCTCGCCCTCCAACGGCGGTGTCCTCGGGCCCAGTTGGACCGCGTACGCGAAGAGGTCGTCACTCAAATGCTCGACCGTCTCCCAGCAGTCCCACTCCAGGGAGCCGGCCTTACCTTCCCAGGCCGCCGGGGACGCCTCTCGGAGGGTGACAACCGCAAGCCGGACGGCACGATCGAGATCGTCCGCAGTCACGTGAGACGGGGACGGGGACTGGGACTGGTACGGGCCAACTTCAATTGATCGGGACATGGCATGACCGTATCCCGAAGAGCGGCCCGCACAGGCGCCCGTCCCGCACTCCCCTACGGCCGAGGTCGAGGCAGCTCTCAGCAAGACAGTCATGGAAACCATTTTCATTTAGGTTAGGGTGAGGGGCGCCGGGCGACGGGTGCGGCCGAGCGCCGCCGGTGTGTCCAGGTCGGCAGAACAATTGACGGCGGTATACGCACCGGCCGCATAGACGGTGTTCAGAGGAGGTGGAGACGTGCCTGCGGTGTTGATCTGGGCGCGCAGGACCGCTCACGACTTCGTGGCGGCGATCGCGCGGGTGGGAGAGTGACGGTCGGCAGCCGCCGGGAGCGGGGCTTGTTGGGGGTGGTGTGCGGCAACACCCCGGAGGCAGGTGCCCTTGTGCTGGACAGGCTGCTCGACACACTGCCGGACGCAGTGGTGCTGTCGGTCTCGGTGCACAGCGGCGAGGGCGCGCGAACGTGGAGGCATCGCCGGTTCTGGTGGACTTGTGGCGGACCCCGCTCGGCAGGACACCCTTGGCGCACTACTACGACGTGGCGCCGATCGTCGTCGGCGTCGACCCGGAGCGTTTCCTGAGTGACCTGCGCTGTGTTCACCGAACCGTCCCGGGACCGCGCCATGGCGCCCACACGGACCCGGTCACGATCGCCGAGGTGACGGCCAGGCGTATGGAGGCCGCGGGAACGGTGGTCCTCGCGGACGGCCGCCTGGTCGGGGGCGGCAGACGTGAGGGCGCCCGTGCTGTGCTGGCGCACCTGAACCCTTCCGCGGAGATTCGTTCCGATGCCGCGGCCCTCACCGACGACGACCTGGCGGCTCTGGCGGAGCCCGATCCCCGGTGGGTCTCGTCAGGGCCGGGCGACCGGCTCGAACCCGTCACGATGCCCCTGCTCCGGCGCGGTGTCGACCACGGCGTGCGGTCGGTGCTGTGGCGGTCCCGTCGGCCACCGCACCCCGAGCGACTGGCGGACAGCCTCGCCACGGTCATGTCCGACGTCGTGCGCAGCCGCGGCCACCTGTGGCTGCCCACCCGCCGGAGAACGTCGTGGCCTGGCGCTCGGCGGGCGGCCATCTGGAGATGCGCGAGGCCGGCCGCTGGCTCGATGGCGGCGACACGAGTGCCTGGCGCGATGCGTCTCCGCAGCGCCGGACGCTGGCATCGTGGTTCTGGGACGCCTACTACGGGGAGCGGCGCAACGAGGTCGTCTTCACCGGTGTCGACCTGGACCCGGACCGCCTCCGCTCCGCCCTGGACGCCGCGCTGCTGGACGACGACGAGCTGGCACGGGGGAGGGAGGGCTGGGCCGACCTCGCCGATCCGCTCCTTGGCGGCGGGCGGTCGTAGTCGTTCCGGCTGTCGGACGCCGAGGTCCCTGCGTCGCACGCGGCGAACCCGAGCGCGCCGTCACTCTCTCGGCCCCATCCCGGCGCAGAGATCGCAGCGGGGACCGGCTCGGCGCTCCCCCGCAAGGTGCCGCATGGGCTGCGCACCGGCATGGCTCGATGGGCGAACGACGAGTTCGGGGACAGACTTGATGACGTCCTCGCGACCGAACGCCGCCGAACACCGATACCGAAGGAGAACCACGTGCCCACAACCCCGCTGAACGGTGCCGACCTCGACAAGGCCCTGGGCGATCTGCCCGGTTGGCAGGTGAAGGACGGCAACCTCACCGCAGCGTTCAAGACGGACCGCTCGAACCTGCCGGGCTTCTACATGGCCGTCGCCGCCGCCGAGGACGAGGCCAACCATCACGCCGACATCCACATCCTCTACGGCACGATCTCCTTCGCGCTGAACACCCATGACGCCGGCGGGGCGATCACGGCGAAGGACACCGCTCTCGCCGCCCGCATCACCGCCCTCGCCTCCGAACACCAGGCCCGTCCCGCCGACTGAGCACCGTCACCGCTCCAGCCACGGGAGCGGCCTCGCCGACATGGGAGCAACCTCGCTGAGCTGGAACCAGGGCCCGGACCGGCGGGCCCGGGATTGTCCCCGGGCCCGCCGGCTCCCGCGTAGGGCTGCCGAAAGCCATCAGCTCCTGGTCAGTTCCTTGAGGGCGATGTTGAGCTTGAGGACGTTGACGCGCGGCTCGCCGATGAAGCCGGCCAGCCGTCCGTCGGTGTGCTCGTCGACCAGTTGGCGGACCCGTGCGACGTCGAGGTGGTTGGTCTCGGCGACGCGGTGTACCTGGAGCTGGGCGTACCGCGGGGAGATGTGCGGGTCGAGGCCGGAGCCGGAGGAGGTGACGGCGTCGGCCGGTACGTCCGAGGGCCTGACCGTGAAGTCGGCGGTGGAGTTGTCCTTGACGACGGCGGCCTTGGCGTCCTCGACCCACTGGATCAGATCGGCGTTGTCGCCTGACCGGTTGGTCGCACCCGACACGATCAGCTTGTACCGGGTGTTGACGGAGTTGGCGCCGAGGCCGTTGGACGGGCGCGGCTGGAACCACTTGAGGTCCGGCGCCGGCGTGTCCTCGCCGTGCTTCAGCGGCAGGTCGTAGCGCTGGCCGATCAGTTCGGAGCCGACGACCTTGCCGTCGCTCCTGATCTCCGAGCCGTTGGCCTTGTTGTTGAAGAGTGCCTGCGCGACGCCGGTGACGGCGAGCGGGTAGGCGACGCCGCAGAGGACGGTCAGTGCGAGGAGAGCCCGGAGGCCGGCCCCGATCAACCGTGCGGTGTTTCCGACGGAGTTGTTCATGGTGTCGTCACCCGATGCCAGGGATGAGGGAGAGGAGCAGGTCGATGAGCTTGATGCCGATGAAGGGGGCGATGAGGCCGCCGAGGCCGTAGATCCCCAGGTTGCGCCGGAGCATCTTGTCCGCGGTCATGGGCCGGTAGGGGACGCCCTTCAGGGCGAGCGGTACGAGGGCGATGATGACCAGCGCGTTGAAGATGACGGCGGACAGGATCGCCGACTGGGGCGAGGCCAGCCCCATGATGTTGATCTTGTCCAGGCCCGGATACACCACCGCGAACATCGCGGGGATGATCGCGAAGTACTTCGCCACGTCGTTGGCGATCGAGAAGGTCGTCAACGCGCCCCGGGTGATCAGGAGTTGCTTGCCGATCTCGACGATCTCGATGAGCTTGGTCGGGTTGGAGTCCAGGTCCACCATGTTCCCGGCCTCCTTGGCGGCCGCGGTGCCGGTGTTCATCGCCACGCCGACATCCGCCTGCGCGAGGGCGGGGGCGTCGTTCGTACCGTCGCCGGTCATCGCGACGAGCTTGCCGCCGGCCTGCTCCCGCTTGATGAGCGCCATCTTCTCCTCGGGAGTGGCCTCGGCGAGGAAGTCGTCGACGCCGGCCTCCTCGGCGATGGCGCGGGCGGTCAGCGGGTTGTCGCCCGTGATCATGACGGTCTTGATGCCCATCCGGCGCAGCTCGGCGAACCGTTCCCGCATGCCTTCCTTGACCACGTCCTTGAGGTGGATGACGCCCAGCACGCGGGGCCCCTTGGCGTCGTCGACCGCCACGAGGAGCGGGGTGCCGCCCGCTTCGGAGAGGGCGGCGCCGATCGTGTCCGCGTCGTCGGGGACGCGGCCGCCGCGTTCCTCCACCCACGCGACGACGGAGGCCGTCGCGCCCTTGCGGACCTTCCGCGCCTCACCGTCTTCCGACAGGTCGACGCCCGACATCCGGGTCTGGGCGGTGAACGCGACCCACTCGGCATGCGCCAGTTCGCCTTGGTGGCGCTCGCGCAGGCCGTACGTCTCCTTGGCGAGCACGACGATCGAGCGGCCCTCGGGCGTCTCGTCGGCGAGTGAGGAGAGCTGGGCGGCGTCGGCCAGTTCGGCGGCCGTGGTGCCCTGGACGGGGACGAACTCGGCGGCCCGGCGGTTGCCGAGGGTGATCGTGCCCGTCTTGTCGAGCAGCAGCGTGGACACGTCGCCGGCGGCTTCGACCGCCCGGCCCGACATGGCCAGGACGTTGCGCTGGACGAGCCGGTCCATGCCGGCGATGCCGATGGCGGAGAGCAGCGCGCCGATGGTGGTCGGGATCAGGCAGACCAGCAGTGCCGTCAGCACGATCATCGACTGCTCGGCGCCCGCGTAGCGCGCGAACGGCTGGAGCGTGACGACGGCGAGGAGGAAGACGAGGGTCAGCGAGGCGAGCAGGATGTTCAGCGCGATCTCGTTGGGCGTCTTCTGGCGGGCCGCCCCCTCCACCAGGTTGATCATCCGGTCGATGAACGTCTCCCCCGGCCTGGTCGTGATCTTCACGACGATCCGGTCGGACAGCACCTTCGTACCGCCTGTTACGGCGCTTCGGTCGCCCCCGGACTCGCGGATCACCGGTGCCGACTCGCCCGTGATGGCCGATTCGTCGACGGACGCGATGCCCTCGACGACGTCACCGTCGCCGGGAATGATGTCGCCGGCCTCGCAGACCACCAGGTCACCGATCCGCAGGGCGGTACCGGGCACCCGCTCCTGGCCCGTGCCGTCCTGGGTCAGACGGCGGGCGACGGTGTCGGTTTTGGCCTTGCGCAGGGTGTCGGCCTGCGCCTTCCCGCGGCCTTCGGCCACCGCCTCGGCCAGGTTGGCGAAAAGAGTGGTGAGCCACAGCCACACGGCGATGGCCCAACCGAACCAGTCGCCCGGATCCTTCAGGGCCAGCACGGTGGTGACGACCGAGCCGACCAGCACCACGAACATCACCGGAGACTTGATCATCACCCGGGGATCGAGCTTGCGGAAGGCGTCCGGCAGCGACATGACGAGCTGCTTCGGGTCGAACAGGCCCCCGCCGACCCGCCCGTTGTCGGGCTTGCGGCCGGTGGGCACGTCCTGGTGCGGAGCGTGGGTCGTAGTGGTGGAGGTGGACATGGCGTCCTCTTGCTTCGTTACGTCGGTGGTGGTCATGACGCCAGTCCCTCGGCGAGCGGACCCAGCGCGAGCGCCGGGAAGTACGTCAGACCGGTGATGATCATGATCGAACCCACCAGCAGACCGGTGAACAGCGGCTTCTCGGTGCGCAGCGTGCCCGCGGTCCGAGGTACGGGCGATTGCTCGGCGAGCGCGCCGGCCAGCGCGAGCACGAACACCATCGGCAGGAACCGGCCGAGCAGCATCGCCAGTCCGAGGGTGGTGTTGAACCATGGGGTGTCCGCGTTCAGACCGGCGAAGGCGGAGCCGTTGTTGTTGGCGCCCGAGGTGTAGGCGTACAGGATCTCGGAGAATCCGTGGGCGCCCGAGTTGGTCATCGAATGGGCCGGGGTGTCCAGGGCCATCGCCGCGGCGGTGAAGCACAGCACCAGCGCCGGGGTGATGAGGATGTAGCACGCCGCCAGCTTGATCTCGCGCGTGCCGATCTTCTTGCCCAGGTACTCCGGCGTACGGCCGACCATCAGTCCCGCGAGGAACACCGCGATGATCGCCATGATCAGCATGCCGTACAGCCCCGAGCCGACACCGCCGGGCGCGATCTCGCCGAGCTGCATGCCCAGCATGGTGATGCCGCCGCCGAAGCCGGTGAAGGAGGAGTGGAAGGAGTTGACCGCGCCGGTCGACGTCAAGGTGGTGGCCACGGCGAAGATCGACGAGCCGCCGACGCCGAACCGGGTCTCCTTGCCCTCCATGGCGCCGCCCGCGAGCTCGAACGCCGGGCCGCCGTGGTGGAACTCGGTCCACATCATCAGGGCGGTGAAGCCGAGCCAGATGGTCGCCATCGTGGCGAGGATCGCGTACCCCTGCCGGATGCTGCCGACCATCCGCCCGAAGGTGCGGGTCAGGGCGAAGGGGATCAGCAGGATCAGGAAGATCTCGAAGAGGTTCGAGAGCGGGTTGGGATTCTCGAAGGGGTGGGCGGAGTTGGCGTTGAAGAGGCCGCCGCCGTTCGTGCCCAGCTCCTTGATGACCTCCTGGGAGGCGACCGCGCCGCCGTTCCACTGCCGCGTCCCGCCCGTGAACTGGCCGACCTCATGGATGCCGGAGAAGTTCTGGATCGCACCGCAGGCGACCAGCACGATCGCGCCGAGGACGGAGACCGGCAGCAGGACGCGTACGACGCCGCGTACCAAGTCCGCCCAGAAGTTGCCCAGTTCACCCGTACGCGAGCGCGCGAAGCCCCGCACCAGCGCGACCGCCACGGCTGTGCCGACTGCCGCGGAGACGAAGTTCTGCACGGCCAGGCCGCCGGTCTGGACGACGTGACCCATGGCTTGCTCGCCGGCGTACGACTGCCAGTTGGTGTTGGCGACGAAGGACGCGGCGGTGTTGAACGCCTGGTCCGGGTCGATGGAGACGAAGCCGAGCGAGCCGGGCAGGCTGCCCTGGAGCCGCTGAAGGGCGTAGAGGAAGAGGACGCCCACCGCGGAGAAGGCCAGGACACCGCGCAGATAGGCGGGCCAGCGCATCTCGGCGTCGGGGTTGGCGCCGATGGCCCGGTAGATCCACTTCTCCACGCGCAGATGCTTCGTGGAGCCGTAGACCCTGGCCATGTGGTCGCCGAGCGGCCGGTATGCCAGCGCGAGCGCCGCGATCAGCGCGAGCAGTTGGAGCACACCGGCGAGGACGGGGCTGATCACGTACTCAGAACCTCTCCGGGTTGACGAGGGCGAGGACGAGATAGCCCAGCAGGGCGACGGCCACGATCAGGCCGACGATGTTCTCGACAGTCACAGCTTCGCCACCCCCTTGGCGACAGCGGCCAGCAGCGCGAAGACCGCGAGCGTGGTGACGACGAAGGCCACGTCGGCCATCGTGAGCTCCTGAAGGAAAGGAAGAGGAAGAGACGAGCATCGGTGGTCTCTCGGACTGATCGAGAAGACCACTCCTCCGCCGCCCCTCGGCCGCCCTTGACGGGTCCCATACGGCCCTGGCCTCGCTCTTTACGAGTCCTGTACGCCCGCGCCAGGAGAGGTCAGGGCAGGGTGAGGACGCGGGGGCCGTCCCGGGTGATGGCGATGGTGTGTTCGATGTGGGCGGCTCGGCTGCCGTCGGTCGTCCGCAGGGTCCATCCGTCCGGATCGGTGCGGTAGTCGCCCCGTCCGCCGGCCATGAGCATGGGTTCGATGGCGAGGGCGAGGCCGTGGCGCAGGGGAAAGCCGCGTCCCGGACGTCCGTGGTTGGGGACGTGGGGGTCCTCGTGCATCCGGCGGCCGATGCCGTGGCCGCCGAAGTCGGCCGGCATGCCGCAGTCGGCGGCGCGGGCGACCGTGCCGATGGCATGGGAGATGTCCCCGACGCGGTGCCCGACGGTGGCCGCGGCGATGCCGGCGTCCAGGGCGCGCTGGGTGGCGGCGATGAGTTCCAGGTCGGCGGGACGGGCGGTGCCGACGGTGAAGCTGATGGCGGCGTCTCCGGTCCAGCCGTCGAGTTCCGCTCCGCAGTCGATGCTGATCAGGTCTCCGTCGCGCAGGCGGTAGCCGTCGGGGATGCCGTGCACGAGGGCATCGTTGACGGAGGCGCAGATCACGGCGGGGAAGGGGCGGGGCGCGAAGGAGGGCTGATAGCCCAGGAACGGAGAGCGCGCCCCGGCCTCGGTCAGGACGGTGCGGGCGGCTTCGTCCAGCTCGCGCAGGCGAACTCCCACGGCCGCCGTTCGGCGCACGGCCGCGAGCGCCTGCGCCACGACGCGTCCCGCTTCACGCATCGCCTCCAGTGCCGTATCGGTCTTGATCTCCACCATGTGCCGTGACTCCCCGCGATCCGCAAGCTACCCAATACTTATACCGGTATTAGTATCACGGGTATGGTGAGAACTCCTTTGACTCCGCAAGAGCGGCAACGCGGAGAGCGCTTCGGGGCCCTGCTCCGTCAGGCCCGCGGTGACCGCAGCATGGTGGACGTCGCGGCGGCGGCCGGGGTGTCCGCGGAAACCCTCCGCAAGATCGAGACCGGCCGGGCCCCGACCCCCGCCTTCTTCACCGTGGCGGCCCTGGCCCACGCACTGGACCTCTCGCTGGACGACCTGGCCGCCGCCTGCGCGGAGGATGCCGACCTGGGCCGACGGGCCATGTCGGCCTGACCGCCGGACGGACACCCCCTGGAAGCGCCCGCCTCGAACCATGCGGAAACCGGCCGATTGATCACTTCTCGTATCGCTCAGGCCCCGCATCGGCGGGGGCTGTGGCCGTCAAGGTGGCATTTCCGGCCAACCCCCCGACGAAACTTGATCATTGGGTCGACCGTCCTCTTGAATCGCATGTGCCAAGGGCACATGCGCCACCAAGGAGTACGACGTGACGACCGACGCACGAGAAGCCGGCGAGCTTCTGACGTTCCCTCGACCCATCCCGCCGACCGGTCCCGTGTGTTCCTACACGGAATGGGATCCGCTGGAGGAAGTGATCGTCGGGATCGTCGACGGAGCGAGCTTCCCGACCTGGCACCTGGCCTTACCTCCCGTGCTGCCCGCCGATCAGCACGACGTCTTCCGTCAGCAGGCGGGGCGCCCGTTCCCCGCCGAACAGGTGGAAGCCGCCCGCCGGGACCTCGAGGAGTTCGTGCACATCCTCGAAGGCGAGGGCGTCACGGTCCGCCGCCCTGAACCGATCCCCCAGCGCACGGAGTACAGCACGCTGGAGTGGACCAGCACCGGCATGTACGCGGCGATGCCCCGCGACGCGCTTCTCGTGGTCGGCGACGACATCATCGAGTGCCCGATGGCCTGGCGGTCTCGCTACCACGAGTCCCTCGCCTACCGGCCGCTGCTGAAGGAGTACTTCCGGGGCGGTGCGAAGTGGAGCGCCGGCCCGAAACCGGAGCTGAGCGACGCCCAGTTCGACCAGGAGTGGAGCGACCCGGGAGAGGACGGGCCGCAGCGGCTGGTGGTGACCGAGTTCGAGCCGACCTTCGACGCGGCCGACTTCACCCGCTGCGGGCGCGACATCATCGCGCAGAAGAGCCACGTCACCAACGACTTCGGTATCGAGTGGCTGCGCCGGCACCTGGGCGACGAGTACCGCGTCCACGTGTTCGAGTTCAACGACTCGCACCCGATGCACATCGACGCGACCTTCGTACCGATGGCGCCGGGAAAGCTGCTCGTCCATCCCGAGCGGGTGCCGAACGTGCCGAAGCTGTTCAAGGGCTGGGACGTGATGGCCGCGCCGGCCCCGGTGATCCCGGACTCCCACCCGCTGTACATGACCAGCAAGTGGCTGAACATGAACATCCTCATGCTGGACGAGGAGCGGGTCATCGTCGAGCGGCAGGACGAGCCGATGATCTCGGCCATGAAGAAATTCGGCTTCACGCCGATTCCGTGCAACTTCCGGAACTTCAACAGCTTCGGCGGTTCGTTCCACTGCGCGACCCTGGACGTGCGCCGGCGAGGGACCCTGCAGTCGTACCTGTAGGGAAGCCGGCTACCCCCACCGAGTGGTGCCGCGGAGATCATCTGTCCGGATCCTCCGGGTCGTGGGCATCGACTCGGCGTGAGCTACGCCCTGGTCGCCCGGCGGCCGCCGGTGCGGCCGAAGAGGGAGGGAAACAGCACGCCGGGCCTGAGCAGGGTGCTGGACGGGGCGCTCAGCGACATGACGTCGATGAAGCGTTCGGCGACCTTCTCGTCGTGGTTCGCCCGGGCCAGCACCCGCAGCAAATAGCGGTTCTGGAGGTCGAGCAGGATCCCGGAGGGGCCACCGATGGTGGTCGGCCATTGCGCGTCCTGACTGGCCGTCATGGCCCATGCCTGGGAGGCGGTCTTCGCCACCGCGCGCTGTACGCGCCGGCCGTCCGCGAGGTCGGCGTCGCGCAGCGCCAGAGCCCCGAAAGCCGCGACGGACATTCCCTGGGCGTACGCCGGGTTGAACGTACAGGTGGCGTCCCCGAGCGCGAGCAGCCCGGCCGGAAGCCGACCGTCGTCGTAGCGGCGGCGCCGGTCGGCGCCGGGGCGGAAGCCGTGCACCGGGCCGAGCGGTTCGGCCTGGGCGAGTACGCGGCTGAGGATGGGATCGCGCAGTTGGCCGAGGTAGTCGGTGAACCCGGCCTCGTCGGTGGGTGGTTCGCTGCCGCGCATACCGGCGACGCTGACCAGCCAGCGGTCGCCCTCGATCGGGGCGAGGGCTCCCACTTTCGGGGCGGAGGGCGGCCGCCCCTGGATCTGTACGGCCTTGAAGTCCCAGGGCGATTCGGCCGCGCGATGGTAGAGGCGGGAGGCGTAGGCGATACCGGAATCCACCCGTTCCTCGGCGATCGGCGAGCCGCCCAGTTCGGCGAGCCAGGCGGGCGTCGCGGAGCCTCGCCCGGAGGCGTCGACCACGAGGTCGGCTTCGATCTCGGAGTGCGCGGGCGCTTCGCCCGAGCTTCGGCCGGGACGTGTCCGCACCCGGACTCCCGTGACCGTCTTGGAGTTACCGAGCAGCCCGGTCACTTCCGTACGGTCGCGGAACTCGACCTCGGCGTCGTGCTGGACCCGCTCGCGGACGGCCCAGTCGATCAGCGGGCGGGTGCAGACGAGGATGCCGCGCTTGCCCTCGTAGCGGGGCATCCAGCCCACCGGGGTGAGCCAGTGGATGTCCTGCGGCAGGGTCAGCCGTAGTGCGCCCCTGGCACGGAGTTGGGCGCCGAGCCCGGGCAGCAGGCGCTCCATCGCGCGCAGGCCACCGTCCAGGAGCAGATGCGCGTGGCGGGACTGCGGGACACCGGCCCGGAACACCGCGCCTTCGGGCAGGTGGTCCCGCTCCACGACCACCACGCGCATCCCGTGGTGGCGCAGCGCCAGCGTCGCCAGGCAGCCGGCCAGGCCGCCCCCGACCACCACGGCGGTTCGGCCGGTCGCTCGGCTCATCGGGCATCTCCGTTCGTCGGTCCGGGGTCAGTACCGGGCTACCAGGTCAGTACCGGGTCACTACCGGGTAAGTACGGGGCCATGCGGTGCCCTGCGGCGCCGGCGGCGGCTCGGTGTCTTCGATGTCCCACACGGGCGGTCGCACACCTCCAGGGTTGATCGCCGAGGGTCATCGTAGAGGTACGTTGAGCGGCAGTGGGGGCGTTCCTCAGCCGAGCTTCCGGATACCACCGGTGAGGAGAGACGAGACCCGGCAGGGTGTCGAACTCCCGGATGCGGTACGGCTGTTAGCTGTTGACCGGCGGCGGGTCAGTCGGTGTCGAGGCCGTCGATCAGGCGGTCGAGGAACCGGGTGAAGGTGGCCTCGGGGTCGAGGGGGCGTCCGGGGGCGGCGAGGACCTCGGCGAGTTCCGGGTGGTGGCCGTCGGCGGCGACGGTGGCGAGGTAGCGGGCTTCGGCCGCGGCCCGGTCGGGGTGGTCCGCGGCCGCGGACTGGGCGATCTCGTAGCCGACGTGCCCGGCGACGAAGCCCGTGAGCAGGCTGAAGACCTCCAGCTTCGCGGCGCCGTCCAGGCGGGTGGGCCGCAGCGCGGCGAGAGCGCGTTCCAGGAAGGCCAGGGTGTGCGGGCCGAGTGTGCGGCGAGCGGACAGCGCGGCGGGCAGCCAGGTGTGACGGAGCATCAGGGAGCGCTGGAGGTGACCGATGGACTTGAGATCGGTACGCCAGTCGCCGGTCAGCGGGCCCGTCGTCGGGAGTTCGGCGCTGACGTGGTCGACCATCAGCTCCAACAGCGTCTCCTTGTCGGGGGCGTAGCTGTAGAGGGACATGACGCCGGCTCCGACCTCGGAGGCGACTCGCCGCATGGTGACCGCCTCCAGCCCTTCGGCGTCGGCGAGGGCGACGGCTGCCGCCGTGATCGCGCTGCGGCTGTAGGCCGGTTTGCGGCCCCTGGCGGGCCGGCCGGGGCTCAGCCAGAGCTGTTGTGGGTCGACGCCTGTGGCGCCGGCCCCGTCACCGCGGGTCACGTTCTCGTCCGTCCTCTTCCGGATCGCCGGGCGTTGCGAAGCAACATCCAAGCACGCACTCAGGCATCCAAGCACCCGACAAGCGGCCCTGAGCAGTCACCAGCGCGGGCGACGCTCGTGGGCTATTCTCGTACAACGTACGAGAATACTTGAGGGGAAACCATGCCGCACACGCACGACGTCCCGCCGAGGCCCGACTGGACCGCACCCAGCGGCAAACCGCCGTTGTCCGCACGGATGACGCGGGCGACCTGGCGCGCCCTTCCGGCCAAGCGGCACGACGTCGGCTGGGAACCGGGGCTCGTCGCGCCGGCCGCCGACGGCAGCCCCTTGGTCACGGATCACTACTTCCCCCGCACCCGGGGCGACTTCCCCACCCTCCTCGTGCGCTCGCCGTACGGCAGGGGCCTGCCGTGGTCTCCCATGTACGGCGTCCTCTTCGCCGAACAGGGCTTCCACGTGGTCCTGCAAAGCTGCCGCGGGACCGGCGGCTCAGGCGGCCGGTTCGACCTGTGGCGCAACGAGGCGGCCGACGGCCGGGCCGCGGTGTCCTGGCTGCGCGAGCAGCCCTGGTTCAACGGAACGCTGGGCACCGTCGGCCCCAGCTACCTGGGCTATGTGCAGTGGGCACTCGCCCTGGATCCGCCACCGGAACTCAAGGCGATGGCGATACAGGTCGGCCTGCACGATCCGCACGCCCTCTTCCACGCGGGCGGCGCGCTCCAGTTGGAGAACGCCCTCGCCGTGGGCGCCGGCATGACCTACCAGCACCAGGGGATACCGGCCTTGCTGAGGGCGACGTTGCGCCTGCGGCGCCGGTTGCGCGAGATCACCACCGCGCGGCCGCTACGCGGGGCCTACGTCTCCGCGCTGGGAGAAGTCCCCTGGCTGGACGACGTGATGACCCATCCGGACGCCGACGACCCGTACTGGGACGGCGCGGCCCTGGGGGAGGCGGCGGAGCGGCTGAGCGTACCCACCGGCCTCATCACCGGGTGGCACGACGCACTGGCCGACCAGACCTTCGAGCAGTACGGCCGGCTGCGTGCGGCCGGCTGCGAGGCCGCCCTGCTCGTCGGCCCATGGACGCACACCTCGGCGCTCCAGCAGGGCTGGCCCGAGGTGTTCGCCGAGAGCCTGGCGTGGCTGCGCGCGCACCTGTGCGACGACTCCACCGGCCTGCGCCCCACCCCGGTGCGGGTGCACGTCGGCGGCGCAGGCGGATGGCGGGACCTGGACGAGTGGCCGCCGACCGCCGCCGGGGACGTCTGGTTCCCTGCCGCCGACGGGACGCTCAACCAGCAGGCGCCCGTGGCATCCACACCTCTTACGTCCTTCGCCTACGACCCGGCCGACCCCACCCCGTCCCTGGGCGGGCGCCTGCTCTCCCGCGGCGCCGGCGCCCGCGACAACGGCCCCCTGGAAGCACGGGAGGACGTCGTGACGTTCACCGGCCCGCCGCTGACCGAGCCCGTCGACGCCGTCGGCCCGGTCTCCGCACGACTGCGGATCTCCACGGACACCGGTCACGCCGACGTCTTCGCCCGCCTGTGCGACGTGGACGCACAGGGCCGTTCCACCAACGTCTGCGATGGGCTCGTCCGGCTGCGGACCGCCGGGCAGGCCCCCTCGGAGGTCACCGTCCCGATGAGCTCCACGGCCCACCGCTTCGCCGCCGGCCACCGTGTGCGCCTCCAGATCAGCGGAGGCGCCCACCCGCGCTTCGCCCGCAGTCCCGGCACCGGCGAGACGTCGGCCGACGCCACCGGCCTCAGGCCGGTGCGCATCACGCTGCACGCGGGCTCAGCGCTGGCTCTTGGGCGGGCGGCGCGGAAGCCCGAAGCCGCCGGGTCCGCCCACGACGATCGAGGTCCGCACGGATCCACCGACGGACGTCAGTCGACATCCTCCGCGTAGTCGGTCGTGGTGCATCCGTCGATCGCGCCCTCTTCGGCCACGCTGCCCGACGGCGCCGTGAAGTTCGGGGTGCAATTGAGGAACAGCAGCCCGGCGTTGAGGAGCGTCCGCCGCTGCTCGTCGCTGCTCGGGTCGACGGCGAAGTCGTCGCCGACCATGAGGTCGTCCTGCTCGTCCTCGTCCCCCCGGACGGCGGTCTGGAACGCCTCCATGTCCTCGATGGTGAGGAAGTCGACGTCACCGCCGCCGCCCGCCGGGTCCTCGCACTCGCCGCCGCCGTTGACGCCCGTCATCCCCATGGCCCGCACCCGCTGCACCTCACCGGGCGAGGCGATGTCGATGCTCTCGCAGTTGAGCGTCGACTTGAGGAAGTCCCCGGCTTCGGAGGGCGAACCCGCGGAGGGCAGGCCGCCGCACGCGGAAACCGATGCCAAGGCGAGAACCGTGCCGGCGATGGCGAGTGTTCGGTGGAAACGCATGACGTTCCTTTGCAGATGTGGCTTCGAGCCGGGCGCGCCGACCGGATGCGGCGGCGCGCCGGCTGCGGGGGTGAAGAAAGCCGCTCTCCCCCGTTTCCCCCGCCATGATGAGTTGACCGGGACATGGTAAGCGGAACCGGCGACCTGCTCGCGCGCTCCGGCGAACTCCTCAAGGCCCGGCCCGTACGGTCTCCGTGTCTTGTTCCCACCAGGTCTCGCCCACGCGAGGTGTCACCGGGGCGGAACCGGGCTACGCTCACGGCGTGATCACGGCCTGGTTACCCTCCGGCGCACACCGGCTTCGCTCCTCGGCGAAGCCGCTCCGCGTGCTGGTGCTGGGCCTGTTCCTCTTCGGCCTGCTGTATTCGCACGCCGTAAGTCCCGATGCCACGCTGAGCCATCTCCCCTCCGGCGGTGGCGTATCGGCGTCCGCGATGCACCTGGAGCCCCCCGGCCAGCCCGATGCGGTTGTCGGTGCTCCGCACGGTAAGCACGGTGCGTACGGCACGCACGGAGTCTTCGGGGCCGAGGTGCCGGGTGGCCCGCACGGTGATCACGGGCAGCGGCACGATCAGGACGAATGCGCGCTGGGCCAGCTTCCGCAGAGTCCTGGGGCGGGAATGCCCGGCATGCCCCTGCCGGGCTCGGTGCGGGACGACGGCGTCCCGCCCGTCCGGACGGGCGTCCGCCCCGCCCTGGAACGGGACTTCGCCGTTCTCATGCCGCACGCGGCCCAACCCACCGTTCTACGCATTTAGGTCGGCGCCTTCCCGACCGGTGGATGTTCTCCTACGGACCGCCGGCCCGGCCCCCGGCCGAGGTCGTCCGTCCCGCACTCGACCGGTTCGCGACGTCTGACCTCCCACGCTCGCCGTCGCAAGCACGGCGCGGGGGCGGTCGACGGCTTCCGGCCCCCACCCCTCTCTGCCCGCGCCGTGAGTATTCCGGCGAGCGCAGCAGCCGCACGGAGGTTGTGTGCTGCCCTGCCCTTTGACTCCTCCTCTCACTCGTCCCCCAGGGGCCGGCCGTCCCGGGAATCGCCACCTCGTCCGGGCCGTGCTGAGCGCCCTCCTGATCGCGATGTTGGGATGTTCCGCCGGCCACGCGCCGCTGCACGCGGCGGAATCGGCGTCCGGCTCCGTGGCCGCGGTGTCGCGTGCGTTCGCCGAGCGGTCGGACCACGATGCGCAGCGGACCGCCGAGTCATACGAAGGACGGGAAGGCTGCCACGGGATCCCTCCCGCCACGGTCACCGCCACGACCCAGCCCGCCCGGGTCCAACCACCCGCCACCACAGGTGCGGTGGCGACGCACCAGGACGGCACGGGCGGCCCCCAACGCCTCACCGTCGTCCGAAGCCGGGGGCCGAGCGGTGGTCGAGCCGTCCGCACCGCCTTGTGCAGGTGGCGCATATAGGCGGCGCACGCGTCGGCCGCCGCCGACGCACCGCGCGCCGGGCCCGCTCAGGGCACGCCCGCGGAACGAGCGCCCGCCCCCTGCCCGTCACCGAACGAGAGCGAAAACCATGCACTCTCCGACCACGAGTGACTTCACCCCCGCCGGCTCTTCCCTTTCCGGGCTCGTCGGCAACACCCCGCTGCTGCGGGTCTCCCGGCCCTTCACCCCACCCGACCGTGGCTTCTGGGCCAAGTTGGAGGGCTTCAACCCCGGCGGCATCAAGGACCGCCCCGGCCTGCACATGGTCGAACGGGCCCGCGCGCGCGGCGAGTTGCTGCCGGGATGCCCGATCGTCGAATCGACCAGCGGCACGCTCGGCCTGGGCCTCGCCCTTGCCGGCATGGTCCACGGCCACCCCGTCACCCTCGTCACCGACCCGGGGCTGGAAGGGTCCATGACGCGACTCCTCGCCGCGTACGGCGCGACCGTCGACATCGTCACCGAGCCCCATCCGACCGGTGGCTGGCAGCAGGCGCGCCGCGACCGCGTCGCCGAACTGCTGGCCGCACTCCCCGGGGCCTGGTGCCCCGACCAGTACAGCAACCCCGACAACGTGGCCGCCTACACACCCCTGGCCCTCGAACTCGCCGCCCAGATGGGCCATATCGACGTGCTCGTCTGCAGCGTCGGCACCGGCGGCCACTCGGCGGGCATCTCCCGTGTGCTGCGCCAGCTCTACCCCGACCTGCGGCTGGTCGGCGTGGACACCGTCGGATCGACCATCTTCGGCCAACCCGCGCGCCCGCGGCTCATGCGCGGCCTCGGCTCCAGCATCTACCCCCGCAATGTCGCGTACCAGAACTTCAGCGAGGTGCACTGGGTCGCCCCTGGCGAATCCGTCTGGGCCTGCCGGCAGTTGGCCGCCTCGCACTACGCGACCGGCGGCTGGAGCGTCGGCGCCGTCGCGCTGGTGGCGGGCTGGCTCGCACGTACGCTCCCGCGCGACACCCGCATGGTCGCGGTCTTCCCCGACGGACCCCAGCGCTATCTGGAGACCGTCTACGACGACGTGTACTGCGCCGAACACGGACTGCTGGGCGTCGAACCAGCTCCCGAGCCGGAGCTGGTGGGCCGCCCCGACGAGAAGGAAGTCACCCGCTGGAGCCGCTGCACAGACACCACCGACCCGCTCTCCCTGATAGCGGAGACGACCGGCCCCGAAGGTGAGGCGGCACGATGAAGACGACTCTCGCGCAGGTCCGCTCCTACGACCGCAGCGTCCAGCTCCTTCTGGTGAACCAGTTCACCATCAACCTCGGCTTCTACATGCTGATGCCGTACCTGGCCCAACACCTGTCCGGAACGCTCG
Source organism: Streptomyces sp. NPDC031210 (assembly GCF_055570395.1). Lineage (NCBI taxonomy): Bacteria > Bacillati > Actinomycetota > Actinomycetes > Kitasatosporales > Streptomycetaceae > Streptomyces > Streptomyces sp. NPDC031210. Next base: position 107,599 of record NZ_JBVIHH010000014.1, on the reverse strand, counting down.
GCCTGGCCGGCTGGCTGGTCGGACTCGTCCTGGGCGTACGGAACTTCAGCCAGCAGGGCATGTTCCTCATCGGCGGCACCCTCGCCGACCGGTTCGGCTACAAGCCGCTGATCGTCGCCGGCTGCGTGCTGCGAACCGTCGGCTTCGCCACGCTCGGGCTGGTCGACTCCGTCCCGGCACTGATCGCCGCCTCCGCGGCGACCGGCTTCGCGGGCGCGCTCTTCAACCCCGCCGTACGCGCCTACCTGGCGGCCGACGCCGGGGAGCGCCGCGTCGAGGCATTCGCGCTCTTCAACGTCTTCTACCAGGCGGGCATACTTCTCGGCCCGCTGGCGGGAATGCTGCTGACCGGCCTCGACTTCCGGGTCACCTGCCTGGTGTCGGCGGGGATCTTCGTCGTGCTGAGCATCGTGCAGATCCGGGCGCTTCCGGCGCGCAGGGCGAACGACGCCACCGGAGGCGGCGCCGGGGAGCGGGAGGGCTTCCTGTCCCAGTGGCGGACCGTCGTGACCAACCGGGCGTTCCTGCTCTTCGCCACGGCCATGATCGGCTCCTACGTCCTGACGTTCCAGGTCTATCTGGCGCTGCCGCTGGAGGTGCGGCGACTGGGCGGCGAGGGCGAGTTCGGCACCGTCGCCGTGGCCCTGCTGTTCGCGGCCTCCGGACTCACCACGATCGTCGGCCAGACCAAGGTGACCGCCTGGTGCAAGGAACGGCTCGCGCCCGGGCGGGCGCTCGTCCTGGGGTTGCTGGTCATGGGTGCCGCGTTCGCGCCGCTGCTCGCCGCCTCGGCGCTGCCGGTGCCCGAGGACGGCGTCGGCCGGTGGCTGCTCGCCGCCGTGCCGCCGACGCTGGCCGCGCTGTTGCTGGCCCTCGGCACGATGATCGCGTACCCCTTCGAGATGGAAACCATCGTCCAGCTCTCCGGTGACCGTCTCGTCGCCACGCACTATGGCCTCTACAACACCATCTGCGGCATCGGCATCACGCTGGGCAACCTGCTCACCGGCGCGGCCCTCGACGCGGCCCGCAAGGCCGGCATGTCCGCGGTGCCCTGGCTCGCCCTGCTCGCACTCGGCCTCGCCTGCTCCGGCGCCCTCTACGGCCTGCACCGGGCAGGCCGCCTGACACGACCGGCACCCGAGCCCGCACCCGCCGTGGCCTGACAACCGCGGCTGTGGGCGCGAGGGCGGGCGACCTGGCGACATTCGTGACGTCGTCGCCCGCCCCTCGTCGGCCGGAATGCGCCTATGCCCCTCTCAGTGATCTCTGTGGTCTCAGTGGTCTCAACGATTTCAATCGTCTCAGTGGCGTCCGTGGGCGGTGTCCGAGGCACCACCGAAGAGCCGGGCGACCGCCCGGAACGGAAGAGTGACGACGGTGGCAATGGCTCCGCCGATAGCCCGGAGAACATCTGCGATCGCCTTCAACATGAGCGAACCTCCGTCCTGGCTCCCGACGCGCACGCACGCCAGGCATGACTTGCCGCTGCACGGCCGTTCACCGATCGGGTTCCCGATGCCCGGCGAAGGAAACCGGCCATCAGCCGCCCGCCCCCCACACAACGCTCACGCCTCACACCCGCCCCTGTCCGTACCCCTGTCCCTTTCCTTATTCCGGTCTCCCTCTACTCCGTCACCTTCCATCTCGTTGAGATTTTGAGAATAAATAGCCCAATTCCACTTGAGCAGATCGTGAGAAGCGAGAAACGGAACGTTTCGCTTCGAGGTCACGGGTGCCTCCTGCGTGCTCAGGTTCTTCCCACCGTCTCCACGGCCCCGTGCCACCTCCACCTCCGGCTCTGCCCCCCATGCATCACGAGCTCTTGCTCCATACGAGCGTTTCGGCCTGCCGAACAGTCAGGAGACGGCGGAGTCCCGTCATCATCACCCCGAGGCTGGGGTCGCGTCATCGCCCGGCACGCCTCACCGACGGAATGAAGGGATACGAATGCGGCCTGGGCTCGTTTCCAGCGTCACCATGCCGCATACCGACCCCCCACACGCACCTAGGAGACACCATGGCAACCGGCCTCTCGATCCACATCGGACTCAATCAGGTCGACCCGTCCAAATACGACGGCTGGAGCGGCGACCTCAACGCCTGCGAACAGGACGCCAACGACATGGCCCAGCTCGCCGAGCAGGCCCAATTCACCGTGATCGATCCGCTGCTCACCACAGCCGCCACGGCCGACGCGGTCACCTCCGCGATGAACGCCGCCGCCGAGCAACTGGTCAGCGGCGACATCCTCTTCCTCACCTATTCCGGCCACGGCGGCCAGGTGCCCGACCTCAACCACGACGAGACCGGCGACCGCCTCGATGAGACATGGGTGCTCTACGACCGGCAATTGGTCGACGACGAGTTGTACGCGCTCTTCGGCAAGTTCGCCAAGGGCGTCCGCATCTGGATGCTGTCCGATAGCTGTCACAGCGGCAGCGTGGCCAAGGATCTCCCCCAGATCCTCAGCCCGAATGAGCTCGGCAAGCGGTTCAACACCGATAATCCGGAGGAGGTCGAGAAGAAGATCCGGGTTATGCCGTTGCCCGTCCAGAGCAAGGCCTACAAGCGGGACCGCACCGTCTACGACGAGATCCAGAAGACGCACACAGCCAAGGACCTGGCCCAGATCGATGCCAGTGTCCTGCTCATCTCCGGCTGCCAGGACAATCAGACCTCCGCCGACGGCCTCGTCAACGGGCTGTTCACCGGCACCTTCCTCGACATCTGGAACCTCGGCTCCTTCAAAGGCAGCTACCGCAAGTTCCACCGCGAGATCCTCAAGAAGATGCCCCCGGACCAGACCCCGAACCTGTTCCAGGCCGGCACCTCCGACACCTCCTTCACCCGCCAACGCCCCTTTACCATCTGACCTCGACGGCCGGCTCGCCACGTGAAGCGAAGTCGCAGAAACCGGCAATTCCCCGCGCCATCGCGCCACTCCCTCGGCAGTGGGTCTTTGATCGAAAAGGGCGAGCACTCCGGGGCAGGTAAAGATACGCGGGGAATGCTGGGGGCAACGGTCGGTAGGCCGGGCGCCGGCGCCCGCCATCAGTACGCCTGACGGTCGCCCGATCGCCCGGGCGCCCCCTCCGGTTCACTCACGTCGCGTTCACTCACGTCGCGCTTCCCCCGGCCCGCACAGTTGCTTGAATGGCAGTAAAATACGCCCAGCAGATTCAGCAACTCCCTTACAGCTTCTCGGCTTCGGAGAAGATGCGGGCGCCGGGTGAGCGTTCTAGTGTAAACGTATGAGTACACAACACAAGGCGACGCAGGAAACGTACTACACAGTGAAGCCGGGCGACACACTGTCCGCCATCGCGGCGCACTACCACACCAGCGTGAAACAGCTTCAGGTCTGGAACCACATCGCGGACGCGAACGTAATCAAGGTCGGACAGCGGATTCTCGTCTCGCAGACGGACCAGCCGGAACCTCCGGGGCCTTCTCAGCCGCCCCCAGGTTGCGTGCCGTTCCCTGGTAAGGCTTGGTTCGAGAGCTGGCCGACCAGCCCCATCATCGGCGAAATGGGGTATCGCCTGATCGAAGAAGGATGTTCCAGCTACAGCGGCAACACCGAGGGTATCGACCCTTCGTGGAATGACGAACACCGGCAATCCTACGCCATGTGGCAGCGCAAACTGGGCTACCACGGAGCGGACGCCGACGGCATGCCGGGGCCGACGTCTTGGAACCGGCTCCGCGTCCCCTCGCCGAGCGGAATGTAATTACCTTCCTCTCGGCGCCAATCTGCTGCCCCGCCCCTGACAGGGCCCGGGGCAGCAGTCGTCCGTTCTCCCACAGAGACCACAGAGATGAACAGGCCGCATAGATGAAGCAGAGATGAACGAGCCCATGCCCGATGGCAGGTCCGACTCCGACCACATCCCCGGCATCGATCCCACCGCACGGCCCAGCGGGAGCGGATGTGTGGAGTGCTTGGCGGGTGACGGGCCAGGATGGTGGTTCCACCTGCGGCGTTGCGCCGCCTGCGGGCACATCGGATGCTGCGACTCCTCACCCTCCCAGCACGGAACCAAGCACGCCCGCGAAGCGGGGCACCCCGTCCTGACCAGCTTCGAACCTGGAGAGAGCTGGTTCTGGAACGTCGAGACCGGAACGTACTACGAGGGGCCTCAACTGCCGCCGCCCACCTCGCACCCGGCCGCGCAACCGACTCCCGGTCCCCTGGGCAAGGTCCCCACGGACTGGCAACGGCACCTGCACTGAAGCGGCCGGCCGCGACGCGAAGTGAGGTACGGCGCGAAGTGAGGTACGGCTGGCGTATCCCGATCAGGTCCACACGCCGGAGAAGTCGATCTCCTGAGCCCATTCCGGGTGGTCTATCAGGGGGTTGCGATTTCCCTGTATCTCCGCGATGGCAGCGTTGCGGTGCAACTCGTACTCGGTCACCGGCTCCGCTCTGTGCCAGGAAAGGAGGAGGGGCAACCGCTCCTTGGGGAACTCCTTTTCGCTGTCGCCTACGAGTCCCGGGTAGCGCAGCAGGAAGTACATCGTGGCTCTGGCGACCGTTCCCTTGCCCTCCTCCGGCTCGAACCCCACGTCCTCGCGCATTCCACATTCATCGCGGACCGCTTCCTCGAATCCGGGGAAGTCGAAGTAGGGAAAGTTGCTGCGGAAACTGTTGCAGCCCACCTCGCATGCGAACAGATGGTGCAGGTCACCTCGCATGGGCTCCTTCGCGGTGAACCAGGACTGTGGGACGACGTGTTCGCAGTTGAAGGGCATCGACGCCTCAAGGGCATCGAATTCCGCTGCGAACTCGGCCGGCCCCGATGTGCCCTCCCGCAGGAGGAGTTCCTGCATGCGGGACAGGCGTGCGGCCTCGACGGCGGCATCGGCGCGTATGAGCTCCTCGGCACTGAACGTCTTACCGGAGTAGATGCTGCGGAGTTGACCGTCCTTGTGGAGGTCGACCCACGGGTAGACCATCCGCATCGGCTTGTAGGCGGGCCTGGGCGAGTGGGTCGCTTCCAGCAGGGCGGTCAGCGCCCGGCGAAGCCCGTCGCCGTCACCGGCACCGATTCCTGTGATCCCCGCGTAGTAACTCTGTTGGGCGGCGAGGTCGGCGGTCCGGTCGTAATAGGGCCTCTCCCGCCCTAGCCGGAGGTTGACCAGAGCCGCGTTCAGGTCCTTTTCGGCGGCGAAGCTGCCGTCTGGCTGCCCTGCCACGGGGAGCCGGTGCGGAGCGACGACCATCCCGTCCGCGTGGGGCGGGGGCGTCTGGGTGCCGGCCTGGCCCGCCGGCGGTGGGGCGGGTTCCTGGGACGCGGGCATGTCCACGGCGACGGTGATCCGCAGCGGGACCGTAACGCGCACGGCTCCGTCGGACACGAAGGCTCCGGCCCCGTCCGGGGACGAGCCGTTGTGCGAGGGCGCGGGCGAGGGCTCGGGCCCTTGCGACGCCGACGGCGGTGCTTGCAGTGCTTGCGGTGAGCCCTCCACCGGAAGCGGGGCAGCGGCCGGGGCCGTGAACACCTCATCCCGCAGCCGGGCGGCCTCGCCGGACAGCGCTACCTCACGCAGCGCCTGCAGAACACGACTGATCCGCACTCCCTCATTGGCTCTCCAGGCCAGCCGATCCTCGCCCATGTCCGGAGTCCACGGCGTTCCGTCGATGCTCAAGGGACGATCTTCGGCGTCGGTCTTCGGCACGCCCGAGTGGTGCAGCGCGACGACCTCCCACTGATCGTTGAAGACCGGGGAACCCGACGAACCTTGATCGGTGTCCGACTCGTAGTGCAGGAACCGATCCAGCACGTCCACGACCTGGTTCTCGCGCAGCGCGAGCTGCTTGGGCTCGCCCTTCGGATGCTGGATGATGTTGACGAATTCCCCCAGAATCACCTTGCCCTGCGCTCCGCTGAGGGGCAGCCAGCCGAACTCGGAAAGCGCCTCGCCCTGCGGGTTGCGCTCAGCCACGGCGACCAGACTGAAATCCAGATCCCGATGGGTCACGAAAAATCTCTGTGGCTCCAGCCGGAAGGCCACCGGAACGAGCGGAAAGCCATTGATTCCCGCCTGGAATCTGAAGGCGACGATGCTCCGGCTCGCCACCTCCGCGCTGCGCAGCACGTGGTTGTTGGTGAGCAGGAGAGAAGGGGACACCATGAAACCGGTGCCGTGGCCGCCTCCGGGTCCATCGATGGTGACCCGACCGACCGAGCGGGAAACCAGGTGGCCTTCCTCCAGGAACGCCACCGGTGTCAGGTTGTTGCGCCCTATGAGGCGTTCGAGCCCCAATACCTCACTGCCGAAACTCTCCGGGGGCATCGGCAGCGTGCTGCCTGCCGTGGTGAAGGGTTCCGTCGGCATCTGCTCGATCGCTCGGGCCAATGACCAGTCGACGCCGAGTCGTGCCAGTCGCTTGCTCACCCGCTCCGGATCGTCCGCGTAGAGCACTCCGCGCTGCTCGAGTACAGTTCGGGCGGCTTCCCGCGCGGCGGTCCGCTTCGCGTAGCGTTCCGCAGCCCTCTCCACATGCGACAAGTAACCTATTTCTGCCTCGGAAACATGCTCCGCTGTCGTCATGGGTTCGCCTCCTCACCTGCGCGCGACCGACGCACGCAGGGCCCGTTTTCACCCCTTATTCCATTATGTGCACACGATGCCGGGCGCCTCTTGTCCAGCCAGTCATTACCAATTCAAAAATGAAAGGGTCAACTAATCTTCTGTGGGGGCACGGGGATTGCCGGGTGTCGTTCCGGGTCTTCCGGGTTTCGTTCCGGGAGTTCCTCGAGGAGCTTCGCTACGAGATCACCTGAGCCGTTGGCAGCAGGCCGGCGACACCGGACGAGCCGCAGCCCGCACCCGAACCCACACCGGCACCCGCACCGGCACCCGCCCCTCATTTGAGGCGACTTCGCCTTCTAGAATCACGCAGCCAGCGCAGTGACTCCAGAGCAGCAAGCGTCCAAGCGCGGGGCGAGGGCCATCCCCGCACGCTGAGCGTGGCCGGCAACCTCGGCGCGGCGCCGCACCAGTTGGGGAAGCCTCGGGCGGCCAAGTCCCTGAACAAGGACACCCTGCGGCGACGCGAGCGGGCGCTGGACGAGGACACTCTGCGGCATCGCAGGCGCGTGCTGGGCGAGAACCACTCGGACACCCGCGCCACGGCCGACAGCCTGGCTCTCACTCTCCGCGCGCTCCACGCTTCTTGAGACCGGCCACGCCACGGGGAGGAGAGTCAGGGCAGGAGGCAAAGGCGCCCACCCACGTGCGCGTTGGCGCTCGTCAGGCGGGGATGAGTCGACCAGGACAACTCTCGGATCTGTCGGATCTATCGGTTCGTCAGCCCGGCACCGGCCCGCCGCTCCACCCCCAGGCCACCGTCCCGCCCGCCTCGGAGGCCGATTTGCACGTTCAGGCGGGGCTTTTTGACGCGAACGACCGGCAGTTGGCGTCAAGGGGCCGATGTGTCCGACGCGTGGATCGACCACGCCCCGCGTCGGCCGGGAGGTCGGCCTCTCGGCCCAACGACCCATGTTCGCTGCCCACTTCACGCTCGCGCCGCACCCGTACGGACAGTCGTGGAAGAGACCCGGTGTCGATACCGTGTTAACTGAACGCAAAGATCACATGCGTCGGCCTGCCTGACCCATGGGCCGCCTGCCCCCTCTCAGTCCTCTGACCGGCGGGTTTTAGGGAGCGTCAGGGTATGCCCGTCCCAAGCCGAGTTGAAACTTCTCGCAGCGGGACTCGCGTTCGGCGAGATGTTGCGCCCGCTCGTTGACGGCTTCGGTGTGGCGTGGGTTGCATAAGTGAATGCGAGATGTGTGTGGCATCGCACCGGCCCGCTCAAGCCGATTCGGCTCGGAAGCCTTGCCGGTTCCCCTCGGGAGGTGGCGCCCTGTGTTCCCCAGTCCGGCGAGGGAACCGTGCGGGTCTCCGAACACGCCTGGAAGCGCATCGGCGTGTCGAGGAGTCGGCAGGTCGGGACTGCCGGATCAATCTCCAACTGCCCTACCCGGCACGGCCGACTTCGAATCCTTCGATGTCGGCCGAACCCGTCCGCCCAGCGCTCTCAGGCTCACCCTCGCCGCTCGCACGAGGCCACCTGGGCGCGTGGGGCAGCAGCGTTGTCGCCCTACGCCCACGCCCACCGCTGCCCGGCCGCCTTCCTCACCCTCTCCCCCAAGACTGCCCTCTCCCCCAAGACTGTCCAGTCCGCCAAGGCCGTCCAGTCCCGCAAGGCCGTCCAGCGGCTCGGGTTTCAGGTCGACGTCCGACGCCCGGCGATAGGACGCCCAAAGGGCTGCGCGGCCGGGTGCGTCCAGCCCCGGCTCCGTGTCCCTCCCGGCCAAGGCGGATCCTCCCGGTCCGTCCAGTGCCGTCAGCCAAGCCCCGGCCCCCGGCGGGGCCTCCTCCGTCCCCCTCTGCGGAAGTAAGCCATGACCCCTCTTGTGAACACCGTCCGTCCGGAGCCTGCCCTTGACGCTCGGAGCTTCGGGTGCGGCGAGTTGCCGCCCCTCATGGCAGACGTGGTCCATACGTTGCAGGAAGGATTCCCCGATCTGGCCGGTCATTTGAACGGCCCCCTGGGCCAGGAACTACGGCGGGAGATGGTTCAGGGACTGCTCTCGGCGCTCGACGTGGTGGCGGCCGGCGGTTCAGCGCCGACGACGGCGTCGACGACAACGCGCGGCGGCCCGGCGAAGGCACCGGTGCGCGCGCAGGTGCGACAAACGGAGCAAACGGAGCAAACGGTGCGGGACCAGGACGAGGACCCCGCCCTCACGGACGACGCGTCCGCACCCGTGGCCGTCCGTCAGCGGCGTCAGCAGCTCTTCGACGCTCTGATCACCGGAGGCATGCCTCAGGAGGCCCTCGCCGACCTCGCCCGGCGCTGCCACTGGCCGTTGCCCACCACCTTCCAGGCAGTGGCTCTGAGCGCACAGCCGGAGGGATGCCACTGGGACGGGGACGGCGGACCGTTCCTCACCGGCAGCAGCCCGCAGGGGCCGGCGCTGCTCGTACCGGATCCCGGCCCGGACGCCCGGGCCCTGGTGCGCGCCGCGCTGCGCGGCCGTACCGCGGCCATGGGCCCTGTCGTACGGTGCTCCGAGATCGGCGACTCCCTGCGCTGGGCCCGCAGCCTCCTCGCGCTGGTCCCCACTTCTCGGTACGCGGGCCGGGTCCTCAACGTCGAGGACCACCTCGCCACCCTCCTGCTGTTGCAGGACGAGGCGCTGACGCGGACGTTGGCCGCCGTACGGCTGCGGTCCCTGGAGGGGCTCACTCCCCGGCAGAGCGAGCGCATCGAGACGACGCTGCTCGCGTGGCTGGAGGGCGGCGGCGCCCCGGAAGCGGCCAAGATGCTCCAGGTACACACGCAGACCGTTCGCTACCGCATGCGGACGATAGCCAAGCTCTTCGGCCCGGAGCTGCGTGATCCCCGCTCGCGCTTCGAGCTGGAGATGGCGCTGCGTGCCCGGCGGCTGCTGGGACAGATCCGGCTGCAGGACTCGGGGCCCTCTCCCAGGACGCCGGCGCGTCCCCGTACGGCGGCGAGGGCGCCGGAGACGGGACGGCAGGCGCGGGTCAACGGTCTGTGACCGACCGTCCGCGTGGGGAGGACCGACCGTCCGCGTGGGGAGAACGGCGCGCCCCTCGTGCCCGCCCGCTCACCCGGGCAGCGCGGCGACAGCGGCGGCGCGCAGGTCCCGCGGGTCGCTGAAGAGTCGTCCGGGCCGGGGGGCAACTCGCCAGTGCAGGCCCGGGCCTGCCACCGCGTGCACCGGGGGCCAGGTCACGTACGAGCCGCTGCCGCAGACCCGTGTGCGGGGCACGTTCCAATCGGGCAGGCTGCCGGCGGATACGAGGAAGTACATGGCGCCGCCATAAGGGTCCGCGATGACCGCCCCCGCGGCGTCGCCGAGTACGGCCAGTGCGCGCTCGGCGGCCTCGCGCGGGAGCTTGACCGCGTTCCATTGCCGACCGGCCAGCAGTGCCGTGGGATCGTGCGGGCAGCGGAACCAGTCCGGCAGTCGTTTCGATCCGGTCGCCGGCAGGCTCACGGGCAGTATCGCTTCGGTCTGTACCGCTCGGGCCGCCGGCTCGTGTGGGGCACGCGGGAGTGCGTGCGGTGACACGGCATCGCCGCGACCTACCGAGAGGTCAGGACCCTCCGCCAGTTCCAGCCGATCGTTGTCAGTGATCATCGCAACCACACTCCACAGGGGCTCGGTCACCTCGGAGATTCCTCCTCGGCAACGCCGAATAGCACATACCAAAACCCCTGGCGCGACCGGTGAGCAATAGCTCCGGGAATTACCCCGCGCACTTCCCGAAAGGCCACGTGAAGTCGATGACGATCATCCATTTCGGCCCGGAATTCCGGGCGAATCTCCCCAGCTCCGCCAGGTGAAGGCCGCGTTAACATCACATGGGGCAAAGGGGGGCGAAAAGGGAGAAATGACGCGACCGGCAGCAGGAGGTGAAGTCGCAGATGGCGCCGGACAGCGGGCTTGACGTGGCCGTGCTCGTCGGGTTGCAGGCGGCCGGGAAGTCGACCTTCTACGAGCTGTGCCTCTCCGGCCGGTATGCGCTGATCAGCAAGGACCTGTTTCCGCGCGCCGCACGCAACAAGCAGCGACGGCAGATGCGCCTGGTCGAAGAGGCGCTGACCGTCGGAAGAGCGGTCGCGGTCGACAACACGAACGCCTCCCCGGAGGAGTGGGGCCCCCTGGTGGAGCTGAGCCACGCCCACCGGGCCACTGCGACGGCCTATTGGTTCCCTCCGGACGTAGAAGGCTCCCTGCAGCGCAACGCCGCACGAGAGGGACGGGACCGCGTGCCGGACGTCGGGGTTTTCGCCACGCTCAAGCGGCTGCGCAAGCCCTCCCTCGCGGACGGGTTCGACACCGTTCTGGAGGTGCGGTTCGACGGCCATGGCGGATTCGAGGTGCGGCGGGCGGTCCCGGACGGTCAGTGATACCGATCGTCGGTGGATCGCGGATCGCGGATCGCGGGTCGCGGGTCGCGGGACGTGGGACGTGGGACGTCGGTGGCGGGTCGCTGGACGTGGGTGGCAGGACGTGGGACCGGTCAGCGGAGGTGGTCGGCGGAACCCGTCAGATCCGGGGACGGAACGCCCGGGCGAAGCCGTTCGCCGGCCGCGCGTACCCGGCGGTAACCGGGCAGGATGCCAGATATTCCGCTGAGCGGAACGGCGGTTCGGGCTTCGTACCAGGTTCGTAGCAGGAAGGAATCCTCATGCGAGTACACGGTTCGGTGGTCGTGATCACCGGAGCGTCGAGCGGCATCGGGCGGGCCACCGCCGTGGCGTTCGCCCGTAAGGGATGCGCGGTGGTCCTGGCCGCACGGCGGGAGAAGGCGTTGGAGGCGGTCCGGAAGGAGTGCGAGGGCCATCGTGGCGCGCGGGCTCTGGTCGTACCGACCGACGTGACGGACGCCAAGGCGGTCGAGGCCCTCGCGCAGCGTGCGGTGGAGCGGTTCGGCCGCATCGACGTATGGATCAACGGCGCGGCCGTGACCGTGTTCGGCGCCTTCCAGGAGGTGCCCCTGGAGGACATCCGCAAGGTCCTGGACGTGAACGTCATGGGTTACGTGCACGGTGCCCGGGCCGCGCTGCGGGTGATGCGCGAGCAGGGGCGCGGCACGCTGGTGAACGTCTCGTCCGTCGTCGGTGTGGTCAGTCAGCCGTACACCCACGCCTACGGCATGTCGAAGCACGCCATCCGGGCCCTGAGCGCGAGCCTGCGCCAGGAACTGCTGCTGGAGCGGGCGGAGCACATCCACGTGTGTACCGTGCTGCCCGCCAGCATCGACACACCGCTGTTCGAACACGCCGCGAACTACAGCGGTCGCAAGCCGGTCCCCATGCCGCCGGTCTACAGCCCCGAGCGGGTGGCCCGCACCATCGTGGACCTCGTGCGGGTGCCCCGGCGGGAGGTCGTCGCCGGGACGATGGGTCGTTCCATGGTGCTGGAGTCGAGATTCGTGCCCGGGCTGGCGGAGCGGACGATGGCCCGGCACGTCGACAAGACCCATCTGTCGCGGGAGGAGCCCGCCCCGGCCGGCCACGGCAACCTGCACGTTCCGGCGCCCGGTCCCGGGGCCGCCCACGGCGGGTGGGGCGGACGGCGCCGCACCGCGATGCGCCGACTCGGCGCCGCGACGGTGGTGGCGGGCGCGGCGGTGGCCGTCGCACGCCGGGCCCGGACTCCCTGAGCGGACCCTGAGACGCAACGGGGCCAACGTCCGGGGCCGACGTTTCGGGAGTCGCCGGTATCGGAGCGCGAACGCCGGGTACCCGAGCACCGGCCATCAGAGGCTGCCTGTCACCCCGCTCACTTGGCAGGGCGCGGTTGGTCCTGGCCCCGCCCCGCCTTCTTGGCGAGACGGCGTTGCTGCTTCAGCGTCAGTTCCTTGCGCCCGGTCTGCTGCAGGTAGGCGTCTTTCCGCTTGTCGTTGTCCATGGTTTCGCGCACTTCTCCGTCAAGCGGGCTCCGGTTTCCGGTGCCCGGGATGGGTTCTGACAGGTGGTCCCTCCGCCGGAATGGACCGGAAATGACCCGCCATACCGTCGGTTATCAGTCACGCACACCCCACGTTATGCGATGAGTGCGGGAGCGGCCCGCATTGCGGTGTCGGTCGGGAGAGGTCCGGGTATCCCTGATCAGTCCGGGTCTCCCTGATCAGCCGGGGCGGCCTCCGGATGCGACGGCGACGACCGCGTCATCGATACGGTCGGCCAGGGCGAGATCGAGGGCCGTGACGGCGTTGACCGACCGGGTGCGGAGGCGGAAGGTGATTCCCGCATCGCTGCGTCGGTGGTCGTAGTCGTGGTTGAGTTCGCGTGAGTCCTCGTCGACCTGGTTCAGCAGGGGCGCGATCCGGTCGCCGGGCAGGGCCACTGTGCGGACCAGATGGTGCGGGTCTCCGCTCCACTGCGGGCGCCGGCGTAGCTCCGCCTCCAGCTCCTCGTGGGTGAGCGGGGCGGGAGCGTCCGTGGCGACGTGCCCGCGCTCCGGATGCGGCTCCGGCTCCGGCTCCGGCTCCGAGAACAGGTCCGCGCAGTCGGCGGGCAGGCCGTCCCGCACCTCCTGCCCGAGCCCGGCGTCGGCCTGAGCGAGGCAGGACAGCACGCACCGGGCCAGGTACCGGGCGCGCTCGGGTGTGGTCTCCAGAGTGCGGCCGATCTCCTCGGTCAGCTCCGTGCTCCCGCCCCCGGAGGGCGGCACGATGGCATACACGGCGTCCCGCTCCGGCCCGGGCAGCGCCTCCCGCAGGCGTCGACGCAGCGGCATTTCCAGCCGGTGCGCCACGGCGGCGAGCGTGACCCTCGTCGCGCGGGCGCCGTCCTCGTTACCGGCCAGGCGCGCCCGGGAGGCGACCTCCGCCACCAGTTGTTCGTGGTTGATCATCGGACCTCCCGTAGAAGCGGGTGGGTGGACGGATATCTTTCGCCGTGTTCGTCGTTCGTCTACCTTTCGCCGTGTTCGTCGCGCGCGACGCTTTCGCCGTGTTCGTCGCGCGCGATGCTTTCGCCGGGTTCGTCGCGTGCGACGCGCGACGCCAGTCGGCGGACCGGTTCGGACCAGGCGTCCGGGTCGAGCCACGGGAAGCTGTGGGCTCCGGCTACCTCGATGTACGTCCCGTCGGCCACCAGCTCGCACAGTTGCCGGCCCCAGCGGCCCGTACCGACCAGGTCGTCCTTTCCCCTGATGACCAGCAGCGGCACCGAGAGCCGGGCCACCGAGTCCTCCAGGGCGTCGTCCAGGTGGACCCGGGCGGTGTGCAGGAGCCGGCGGGCGCCTGCCCGTTTCCACTCCGGGTGGTGTGACCGCGCCAGTCCCGGCGGCTCGTGCCGGGAGTCAAGTTGCCACCGCACCAGCAGTCGTGCCCAGCCGCGAGCCGCCGGGTCGACGGTGGGGCTGGCCAGGACCACGGCGGCCACGTCGGAGCGGCCGAGGGCCGCCCGGGCGGCGATCTGGGTGCCGCTGGAGTGGCCGGCGAGCACGACCCGCCCGAGATGCCGGGCGGAGAGCCAGTCGGCGATACAGCGGCCGAACTCCGGCACGTCCAGCTCGTGCGGTGGGTTGTCGCTGCCCGCGAATCCCGGCAGTTCCACCAGGTGGGCCCGGGTCCACCGGCCGAACGCCGCCAGCCCGGGCAGCAGGTAGTCGGCCACGGCCATCCCCTGGACGAGTACCACTTCGGGCATGCCTTGGTGGGCTTCTCCGATGGCGCGGCTGCGCATCGCGCCGAGCGGGCCGTCGTGGTAGGCGGTCACGCACCGCGCGTCGAGATCGGGCCGCCTGTCGTTCATCGGTGCCTCCGCGCCGGCTCACCCGGTGGCCGTGCTCAGCGTCTCCACGCGGACCGTCCGGCATGCGTCGCTGTCGTGCGCCTCGGCGAGGTAGGCGTCGAGGTCCTCGACGGTGGCCGGAGCCGGCATGGGGTAGCGGTGCGGCAGGGCGGCCAGCACGGGCCGGTAGCGCAGCGTGCTGCCGATGTCCTCGGGAAACGCCTCCTCGTCCACGCCGATCGTGCCACCCGTTTCGGTGGCGAACCGGGCCGCGATCCCGCGCCATTGCTCGACCGGGACGAGGCCGACCGAGCGGAGCCCGTTGGAGAACAGGTTGACGTCGATGCGCCGGTAGGGCGGCTCGGTGTGCAGCAGGTAGTGGTTGAGCCAGCGGTAGGAGGGCCGGGTCGTGAACTGCAGCCAGAAGGGAACGGCGCCCAGGCGCAGCGCCCAGTACGGCTCCCACTGGTTGTACGTCTCGACGAGCAGCCGGTCGGCGGGCAGGTCGCGGCGCCCGTACCACCAGCGGTAGAAGCCGGCGACCAGCGGGCTCAGGTGCTCGGGCTCGCCGAACGAGATCCGGCGGACCGGGTGGCCGCACCGGGCGGCGAGGGCGGTGATGTCGGGGGTCAGGGCGTCGTCGTAGCCCCATTCCGCCTCCGGATACGGCTCGTCCGGCGGCGGGGCGTCCCACTGCCGTACGGCCGAGCCCTGCTCGGCGAGGTGCTGGGCGATGCGTTCGCTGCCGTTGAGGTACTCGTCCGGGCCCATGCCGCCCAGGGCGCCGAACTGGAACCGGTGGCGTTCGCCCAGCACCGTCGTGGGCCAGGTCAGGGTCGAGTCAAGGAGGAAGATCGTCGCGCCGGGGGCGAGGCGCTGCGCCAGGAACGTCTCCAGCGTCCGGCCGAGCCGCAGCCGCTTGAACCGGAAGTACGCGAAGCGGACGATCATGGCGCGGTCCTGGCTGGGGTCGTGCATGTGGCACAGCGCGAGATCGGGGTTGGCCTCGACCATCTCCCGGCCGAGCGCACGGCCCGCGCGCATCGCGGTGCGCGGCTGGTCGGGATCGAGGCGCGCCCGTACCGGCACCAGGTACGTCTGCGGCAGGACGGGTGCGTGCAGCGCCGCGGCCAGGTGGACGGCCGCGCCGCTGCCCGCGCCGATGAACACGGCCGGGTACGGGCCGGGCCCGTACTGCTCGGCGGTCCACGCCGCCAGGTCCTCGCTGTCGAGTCCGCGTACCCGGGAGACGCGTGCGCCCTCCAGATGGCCCGCGAGCACGAAAGCCCGCCGCCGGGCGCGCGAGGGCAGGCGCGAGCCCAGATCGGCGAGGAAGGCGGAGCCGGGCCCGACGCCGAGCGCGGGAAAGTCCTGGCCCCGCAGAAACCGGCTCACCGCCCGTACCGCGGCGACGGAGGAGTCGAAGTCGCACAGGCAGGCGGCGGTTCTCGAACGCTGGCGCACCAGGTGCCTCCTTACTTCCCGGACCGCCGGCGACGAGCCGGCGCGCGAAGGTCGGATCAAGGTCCCTGTCGGCGCGGGTAGGGGGCGACCGGACGGGGCGCGGCCCCGCGCGGCTGCCGGCAGACGCGCTCGCACCCCCCGGGTGCCACCCGTGGGGTGCGGCCAAACGGATGCGCAAATGATCATTTGGCTCCGGCCGTCACCCGCCGAACGGCGTGCCCGGCAAGCCCTGCCCCGCGCCCGGGATCACCAGCAGGGAGCCCGCGAGCGGAGGGGGGCGGTGCAGGCCGGTGCGGGCGGTGGTGACGTACAGGTCGCGCAGGCCGGGGCCGCCGAACGCGCAGGCGGTGGGGCGGCGCACGGGCAGGGTGACGGTGCGGTCCAGGGTGCCGCGCGGGGTGTAGCGGCGCAGCCGCGCGCCGTCCCAGAGGGCGACCCAGACACAGCCCTCGGCATCGACGGTGAGGCCGTCGGGGTAGCCCGCCCCCGGTTCCACGGTCGCGAACGGGCGCCGGTCGACGGGCAGTTGACCGTCCAGGCGGCAGACGTCGATGCGGCGCGTGGCGCTGTCGATGTAGTACAGGAGTGTGCCGTCGGGGCTCCAGCCGGTGCCGTTGCTGACGGAAACGCCGCCGAACACCTCGTGCGTGGTGCCGTCGGGCGCGATGCGGGAGAGGTTTCCGCCGCCGGCGGTTTCGTCGTCGCGCATGGTGCCCGTCCACAGCGCCCCGTCGGGTGCGACGGCCGCGTCGTTGCCGCGTCGGCCGGCGACGGGGGCGCGGACCAGCCAGGAGAACGCGCCGTCCGCGTCGTACAGTCCGACGCCGTCGCGCAGGTTGACCACCAGGCCGCCGCCCGCTCGGGGCTTGGCGGCGCCGACGTGCTGCTCGGTGGCGGTGACCGTGCGCCGGCCGGTCGCCGGGTCCCAGGTGTGGATGCGGGAGCCGAGGATGTCGACCCAGATCAGGCGCTCGGCCGCCGCGTCCCAGGTGGGTCCCTCCCCCAGCTCGGCGTGCTCGCGTGCGGCGACCTCGGCCCTCACCGGGTGCCCCGGTGCCCCAGTCGCAGGGAGAGGTCGGCGGCGCCCTCGGCGGCCAGTGCGGCCAGCTCGCGCTCGCGCTCGTCGGTCCAGCGGATCACGGGCACGGAGATGGACAGGGCGGCGACGACGCGGCCCGCGCTGTCCCGTACGGGTGCGGCGACGCAGCTCACGTCCGGGTTGGATTCGCGGTGTTCGACGGCGATGCCGCGCTCGCGGATGGCGGCGAGGGTGTCGCGCAGCGCGTCGGGGTCGGTGATGCTGCGGGGGGTCATCGCGACAAGTTCGCGGCCGGCGAGGCGCGCGTCGAGTTCGCCGGCCGGCAGGGCGGCGAGCAGCATTTTGCCGACCGCGGTGCAGTGCGCCGGGAGCTTGCGGCCGGCGGCCGAGACCATCCGGACGGCGTGGGTGGAGTCGACCTTGGCGATGTAGATGACGTCGGCACCCTCCAGGACCGCGAGGTGGACGGTCTCGTCGCAGGTCTCCGCGACCTCGCGGGCCACCCGCTGCCCCTCGGCGGCGAGATCGAGCTGTTCGGCGTAGCGGCTGCCGAGCTGGTGGGTACGCACTCCGAGGCGGTAGCGGCCCGGCTGTTCGGGCGCGGGCACCAGATAGGAGCGGGCGGTGAGGGTGGCCAGCAGCTCGTGCACGGTGGTGCGGGGCAGTTGGAGCTTGCGGGTGATGTCGGGCGCGGAGAGGGTGCCGTCGCCTTCCAGGAAGAGTTCGAGGATGTCCAGTGCCCTGGTCACCGCGGGGACAAGACGTCCCATGCCGCCTCCACCACCTTCGTTCGATATTCCGGTCGACGGCCGGAATGACGAACGTCAGGCTACGCGCGGCGCCGGTCGCCGGGCAATGGCCGCTCAACATCCGCCGCCGCGCGCCCCATTGACACCCTCGGGTGCCGCTGCCTACGGTCACGCCACTATTTCGAACGTGTGACGAAATTTCGAACGACCAAGGGACACTGCCTTGCGTATCACGCGAATCAGCACGCATGTCGTCGGCACACCTTGGCGCGACCTGACCTACGTCGTCGTCCACACCGACGAGGGCCTCACCGGTGTCGGCGAGACGCGGATGCTGGGCCGTACCGACGCGCTGATCGGCTATCTGCGCGAGGCCGAAGCCCGCCACATCGCCGGATCCGACCCGTTCGCCACCGAAGACCTCGTCCGCCGCATGAAGTACGGCGACTACGGGCGGGCCGGCGAGATCGTCATGTCGGGCATCGCCGTCGTGGAGACCGCCTGCTGGGACATCAAGGGCAAGGCCCTCGGCGTCCCCGTCTGGCAGCTCCTGGGCGGCAAGGTCACCGACCAGGTCACGGCGTACGCCAACGGTTGGTACACCACCGAACGCACCCCGGACGCCTACCACAAGGCCGCCCGGGACGTCATGGCGCGCGGCTACCGGGCGCTGAAGATCGACCCGTTCGGGACCGGTCGGTTCGAGCTCGACGCCGAGCGGAGCCGTTACGCCGTCTCCCTCATCGAGGCCGTACGCGACGCCATCGGCCCGGACGCCGAGCTGATGCTGGAGATGCACGGACGCTTCAGCCCCTCCACCGCCGTCCGCCTGGCGAAGGAGATGGCGCCCTACCGGCCGGCGTGGCTGGAGGAACCCGTGCCGCCGGAGAACCTCAAGGCGCTGAAGAAGGTCGCCGACAAGGTCGATCTGCCCGTCGCGACGGGTGAACGGATCCACGACCGGATCGAGTTCCGCGAGCTGTTCGAGTCGCAGGCCGCGGACATCATCCAGCCCGACCTCGGGCACCTCGGGGGCATCGGCGAAACCCGCAAACTCGCCGCGACCGCCGAAACCCACTACACGCTGGTCGCCCCGCACAACGTCGGCGGCTCGGTGCTGACCGCCGCCTCGCTCCAGATCGGTTTCACCACGCCCAACTTCAAGATCCTGGAACACTTCAACGACTTCGCCGACGCCGAGATCACCTCCGTCGTCAAGGGCGCCCCGCGGGTGGACCCGGACACCGGCTGCTTCCCCCTCTCGCACGCACCCGGCCTGGGCGTCGAGCTCGACACCGACGCGGCGGCCGAATTCCCGCAGCAGCGCGCCCGGTTCGACCTCTGGGCCGAGGGCTGGGAGCAGAGGAACCCGAGGTGAGCCGCGCGCTCGTCATCGACCGGCCCGGTGCGCACCGCCTCGCCTCGCGGGCCCGTCCGGAGCCCGGCCCCGGCGAGGTGCGCGTCAAGGTGGCCGCGGCCGGGATCTGCGCGAGCGACCGCGAGGTGTACGAAGGCCGCCGCGACTCGGCGTACGTCCGTTACCCGGTGATCCCCGGGCACGAGTGGTCCGGCACCATCGAGGCCACCGGCCCGGGTGTGGACCCGGCGCTGGCCGGCCGGAAGACCGTCGCCGAGGGCTTTCGGACGTGCGGCGTCTGCGTGCGGTGCCGGGAGGGCGAGACCAGCCTGTGCACCGGCGGCTACGACGAGACGGGGTTCACCGCTCCGGGCGCCTTCGCCGACCATCTGCTCGTCCCCGCCCGGCTGCTGCACCCGCTGGCGGACGACGCCGACCTGCGGGCCGCCGCCCTGCTGGAGCCGGCTGCGGTGATCGCCGCGGCGGTACGGGCCGGGCGGCCGCGCCCGGGTGAACGGATCGCGGTCGTCGGCGCGGGCACCCTCGGGCTGCTCACCGTGCAGCTCCTGGCCGCCTCGTCGCCCGGCGAGCTGACCGCGATCGACCCGCGGCCGGGGCGCGGCGAACGGGCGCTGCGGTGCGGGGCGAGCGGGAGTCTGTCACCGGATGAGGCCGCCGCCACCGAAGGCCGCTTCGACCTGGTCGTGGAGACCGCCGGCGCGCCGACCACCGCGGCCGCCTCCTGCCTCCTGGCGCGGCGGGGCGGCCGGGTCGTGCTGACCGGGATGTTCACGCCGGGCGCGACCGGGATCGATCCGGTGCATCTGTCGCTCAGTCAACTGGAGATCCGCAGTGTCTTCGGGGCGCCGTCCTCCGCCTGGTCGGCGGCGGTCCACGCCTTCGGTGCGGGACTGTTCGACCCGGGCGCGCTGATCACGCACGAGTTCCCGCTGGAGCGGTTCGCCGACGCGCTCGCGCTGGTCGGCGGCGGCGAACCGGAAACCGGGAAGGTGCTGCTGCGCCCGTAAGGCGCACGCCGCATGCGCCCACCGCCAGGTCCACCGCCATGTCCACCGTCACGCCCAGCGCGCCGAACGCTTGCCGAAATATCGAACATGGGAGTCCCGTGACCGATCCGTCAGCCCCGCGCCGCCCCGCCGGCGACGCCCTCGCCCGCCTCGGCCATCCCTCCCCCGCCGTCGATCCCCGCGACGCCTCACCGCACGCGTTCCCCGACGGCGGCACCTGGCGCACCGAGATCCCCTCGGTGGAGGGCCCGGAGGCCCTGACCGTCGTCCTCAAGGAGAGCGAGCACCTGGACCTGCCCGTGCACCGCGTCAGCCAGGGCAGCGGCGTATGGATGCTCACCGACGCCGAGATCACCGAGATGGTGGCCTCCTGCGCCGAGCGGGCCGTCGAGCTGTGCCTGTTCACCGGGCCGCGCGGCACCTGGGACATCGGCGGCTCCACCCGCTCCGACTCCGGCGGCGCCGGGCCGCGCGCCCGCGGCCACGACGCCCTCGCCGGATGCGTCGAAGACGCCCTGCGGGCAACGGAGTTGGGCGTGCGCTGCCTGCTCGTCGCCGATGAGGGCGTGTTGTGGACCCTGCACCGGCTGCGCGCCCAGCGCCTGCTGCCGGCCGCCACCACCTTCAAGCTGTCGGCGCTCACCGGCCCGGTGAACCCGGCCTCGTACGCCGTCTACGAGCGGCTCGGCGCCGACTCCCTCAATGTGCCCTCCGACCTGACCCTCGAACATCTCACCGAAATCCGACGGGTGAGCCGGGCCCCGATGGACATATACGTCGAGGCACCCGACGACCTCGGCGGCTACATCCGGATGTACGAGGCGGCCGAGCTGATCCGGCGCGGCGCCCCGCTCTACCTGAAATTCGGCCTGAGCAAGGCGCTCGGCGTCTACCCCTACGGCGCGCACCTGCGCAACCACACGCTGGCCACCGCCCTCGAACGGGTCCGCCGCGGCCGTCTGGTGCTCGATCTCCTCGCCCGGCACGGAGCGGACGGCGGGATGTCGCCGCTCGGATCCCGGCTGCCGGGCGAGCTCAGCCGTTTCCCCCTCCCGGAAGAGGTCTGATCATGCGCACCCGCACCCCGTACGCCCCGACCGCGCTCGCGGCTCTGCTCGCCCTCTCGCTGGCCGCCTGCGGCCAGGAGGCCCGCGGCGGCAGCCGCTACCGGGCCGACCAGGGCAAGGGCGGCACGATCGGACTCGCCATGCCCACCAAGGCGTCCGAGCGGTGGATAGCCGACGGCCGGAACATGGCCGAGCAGTTCCGCAAGGCCGGCTACCGCACCGATCTGCAATACGGCGACGACAAGGTCGAGAACCAGATCGCCCAGATCGAGAACATGATCACCAAGGGGCGCCGGCTCCTGGTGGTCGCCGCCATCGACGGCTCCGCACTCACCGACGTGCTCCAACGCGCGCACGACGCCGGCATCCCCGTGATCGCGTACGACCGGCTCATCATGGGCACCGACAACGTCGACTACTACGCGTCGTTCGACAACGAGCGGGTCGGCATGCTCCAGGCCCGCTACCTCGTCGACAAGCTGAGGCTCGGAGAACCCGGCGAGAAGACGGACGAGACGTCCGACATCGAGCTGTTCGCCGGCTCCCCGGACGACAACAACACCACCTTCTTCTGGACCGGCGCGCTCAAGGTTCTCAAGCCCTACCTGGACAGCGGCCGGCTGGTCGTGCGCAGCCGGCAGACGAGAATGAGCCAGGCCACCACGCTGCGCTGGGACGGCGGCACCGCGCAGAAGCGGATGGACGACCTGATCAGCAAGAACTACGGCGAGGCGAAGGTCGACGCGGTCCTGTCGCCGTACGACGGGATCTCGCTCGGCGTCATCTCGGCGCTCAAGAGCGCGGGTTACGGCACGAAGAGCCGGCCGCTGCCGGTGGTCACCGGGCAGGACGCGGAGCTGGCGTCGGTGAAGTCGATCCTCCGCGGCGAGCAGACCCAGACCGTCTTCAAGGACACCCGGAAGCTGGCCGCGCAGGCGGTGCGGATGGGTGACGCGGTCCTGCACGGCGAGAAGCCCGAGGTCAACAACACCACGGACTACGACAACGGGAAGAAGACCGTGCCGGCGTATCTGCTGAAGCCGGTCAGCATCGACAAGTCGAACGCCCACCTCCTGGTCCGCGAGGGCTACTTCACCGCGGGGCAGCTCTCATGACATGGCCCGGACCGGAGAGGGAACCCGCAACGGCTTCCCCGCGCGGAATGGAGACGACGCCTGTCCTGGAGATGCGCGACATCACCAAGACGTTCCCCGGCGTCACGGCGCTCTCCGGGGTGAACCTGACCGTGCGCCCCGGCGAGATCCACGCCCTCTGCGGCGAGAACGGCGCGGGCAAGTCGACGCTGATGAAAATCCTCAGCGGCGTCCATCCGCACGGCAGTTACGGCGGTGAGATCCGCTTCGAGGGCGCGCCGGTGGCCTTCAAGGACATCCGGGCCGGTGAGAAGCACGGCATCGTGATCATCCATCAGGAGCTGGCACTCGTCCCCTACCTGTCCCTCGCGGAGAACATCTTCCTCGGCAACGAAAAGACCTCCACGCGCGGTCTCGTCGACTGGAACGACACGCTGCGCACGGCGGACCGGCTGCTGAAGCGGGTGGGACTGCGCGAGAAGCCGCAGACCCCGGTCGCCGACCTCGGCGTGGGCAAGCAGCAACTGGTGGAGATCGCCAAAGCCCTGGCGAAGGAGGTGAAGCTGCTCATCCTCGACGAGCCGACGGCCGCGCTCAACGACGAGGACAGCGCCAAGCTCCTCGCCCTGATCCTCGAACTGCGCGAGCAGGGCATCGCCGGCGTCCTCATCTCCCACAAACTCAACGAGATCCGCGCCATCGCCGACTCGGTGACGATCCTGCGCGACGGCGAGACCATCGAGACCCTCACCGTCCGCGAAAAGCCCTCCGACCGCCCGCGGTTGGCCGAGGACCGGATCATCCGCGGCATGGTCGGCCGCGACCTCGACCACCGCTTCCCCGACCGCACCCCGTACGAGGGCGGCGGCGAGGTCGCGCTGGTCGTCAGCGGCTGGACGGTCCGGCACCCGGTCGACCCGCTGCGCAAGGTCGTCGACGACGTGTCGCTGACCGTGCGCCGGGGCGAGATCGTCGGTGTCGCGGGCCTGATGGGCGCCGGCCGCACCGAACTCGCGATGTCCGTCTTCGGCCGCTCCTACGGTCTGTACGAGGCCGGCACGGTCAGCGTGGGCGGCCGCCGGGTGTCGACGAAGACCGTCCCCGCGGCCGTCGCCGCCGGACTGGCATACGTCACCGAGGACCGCAAGCGGTACGGCCTCAACCTCCTCGACAACATCAACCGCAACATCTCGCTGCCTTCCCTGCCGGGCATGCGACGTCGCGGTGTCGTCGACGAACACCACGAACGCCGGGTCGCCGAGCGCTACCGCGAGTCGATGAACATCAAGGCCCCCACCGTCTTCGAGCAGGTCGGACGCCTCTCCGGCGGCAACCAACAGAAGGTCGTGCTCAGCAAGTGGGTCCACGCCGACCCGGAGGTGCTGATCCTCGACGAGCCGACCCGTGGCATCGACGTCGGCGCGAAGTACGAGATCTACACCGTCATCGACCAACTCGCCGCGCGGGGCAAGGCGGTGCTGTTCATCTCCTCGGAACTGCCCGAGCTGCTGGGGATGTGCGACCGGATCTACACGATGGCCGAGGGCCGGCTGACCGGTGAGGTCACCCGCGCGGAAGCCACCCAGGAAGTCCTGATGCGCCACATGACCATGAACAGAAGCTGAGGCCCCGCCATGACCACCCTGACCCCTCCCACCAAGGGCACGCCCGCCACGCCGTCCGACCGCGCGACGGCCGGCGCGCTGCTGCTGCGGTCCCTGCGCGCCGACATGCGCCAGTACGGCATGCTGATCGCGCTCGCCCTGATCGTCGTGCTGTTCCAGATCTGGACCGACGGCACCCTGCTGCTGCCGAACAACGTCTCCAACCTGATCCAGCAGAACGGCTACATCCTCATCCTGGCCATGGGCATGATGATCGTCATCATCGCGGGCCATATCGACCTGTCCGTCGGCTCGTTGGTCGCCTTCGTCGGCGCCGTGTCGGCCGTGATGATGGTGAAACACGACATGCCCTGGGGCCCGGCGCTCGTCCTGTCGCTGCTGATCGGCGCGGTCGCGGGCGCGTGGCAGGGCTTCTTCATCGCCTACGTCGGCATCCCGTCGTTCATCGTGACGCTGGCCGGCATGCTGCTCTTCCGCGGCCTGACGCAGATCGTCCTGGAGGGCCAGTCGCTCGCCCCGTTCCCGGACGGGTTCCAGAACCTCGCCAAGGGCTTCCTCCCCGAGATGGGCCCCTACACCCAGTACCACAACCCGACTCTCGTCCTGGGCGGCGTGGCGCTCGCCGTCCTCCTGCTCCGCGAGTGGCGTGACCGCAGGCGCCAACTGGCCTACGAGCTGGACGTCGTGCCGAGAAACCTGTGGGTGGCCAAGTGCGTGGCGATCGCGGCCGCGCTGATCGCGTTCACCCTGACCCTGGCCAGCTTCCACGGCGTGCCCGTCGTCATGCTCCTCATGTGCACGCTGCTCATCGGCCTCGGCTACGTCATGCGCAACGCGGTGACCGGGCGGCATGTCTACGCGCTGGGCGGCAACAAGGCGGCCGCCAAGCTCTCGGGCGTCAAGGACAAGCGCGTCACGTTCCTGGTCTTCGTCACCATGGGCGTGCTCGCCGCGCTCGCCGGCTGTGTGTACGCGGCGCGCCTGAACGCCGGCACCCCGCAGGCGGGCCTCAACTTCGAACTGGAGGCGATCGCCGCCTCGTTCATCGGCGGCGCGTCGATGAGCGGCGGCGTCGGCACGGTACTGGGCGCCGTGATCGGCGGCCTGGTGCTCGGCGTACTCAACAACGGCATGTCGCTGGTCGGCATCGGCACCGACTACCAGCAGGTCATCAAGGGCCTCGTGCTGCTGGCCGCGGTCGGCTTCGACGTATGGAACAAGCGCAAGGCGGGACGGTAGGCCCCGAAACCGACTCCCCACTCGTCATCTTTGACTCAACTCCCTCACAGTCGCCGTAGGACGGGCAGTCGGCCTTCAGCGCGGGTGACGACTTCAGCCGAGAGCCGTCGCGCCGTTGTCCGCGCGCGGGATCCTCCTCCTGGCCGGCACGCGCGGCCAGGGCTTCGAAACGGACCCTGTACGTGCGGCCCGCTGGCTGATCCACGGGATTGGATACCACTGCCTGACCATGAACTTGGTCGCCGCTGCATCGAGTTACGCGTCTGTCTGGCGCTGCTTCCGGTACAGGGAAATGGCCGACTCGGTGGGGAGGTTGGGGACGGTGACCGTTTCGCCGGTGTCCTTGGACACGATGATCTTCGCGCCGCCGGGCGGGGCGGGCTGGGGCTGGCCCGATGCGTCAGTGGTACGGGGGAAGGTGGCGTACACCAGGTAGCCGATGTCAAATTCGTGGACGTACATGGGCGCCGGGGAACCGTCCGCCAGCTTGGGCTGGGCATAGCGGCTGCGGACGATGGCGAGTGCTTCTTCGGGGGTGGCCGGCGGGATGGAAATGTCCTGACTCATGGAATCGCCGCTCTCGTAGTCTGATGATGAATGGGGTGAAACAACGGCCCGACCTGACGGCAGCGTACTCCCTGCTTGAGTAGGGAGGAGAAAGCGGCAGCTCCGACTCAGATGATTGATTCGGAGCTACTTACTGCAATTCCCATCCATTTCCCAAGAGGGCTTCGATGGAATTATCGATTGCCGGCCTTCCAAGGCCGCCAGGAGCCCAGGTGGACCAGTAGGTCGAGAAGTCGAATACGAGCTCACCTGGATTTCCGTCAATTCGGTACTCAAAAGGTGCGTGAACGACGGATGCCCCCACTGGACCGTAAACCCAGTCTGCACCATTGCGGGATTCGATCGGGTGATTCACGAACCCCTTCGTGACCTCAAGCTGAATAATCCCCGGATTTGTTCTCGGATAGCCATCGGGCAGACGGGCCATGGTTGCATTGAACTGAATGTCTTGCCAGCCGATGGGAAGCCCGCTCGTATCGCTTGGGGATTCGGCGAGATACCCCTCGACGAAGTTCATGGCCGTGGCCTCATTGATTTCGGGTGCTTCGGTCACCTGCTCGTTCCGTAGGCGTGGTTCAGCCGTCACTCTCCCTGGAAGTGGAGACCTCCTAAGCATCCCGGATTCCCGCGCCAGAGTCGGTGATTCAACGGGAAAGTCAAATTCTCTTTCCCAGTAGGCAGTCGTCACCTCCATCGAGAGTGGAACGCACAGATTGCGTGTCATCCTAAAGCTCGCAGCAAATGCCAGCCTGGCCAATTGCGCGTGATCGAAGGCCAGGTCTTCTACATCCCTCGTTAGGCGGATGGATGATCCCGGGAAGTCAAGCAGTCTGGCGTCGGTCATCGAATCCGCTCCCACGAGGTCCCGTTATGCATATATTCTGCCAGTACGCCGATGGGTACGTCCTTCGACTTCCGGCGCACGAGATTGATCGGCCGGGACGTCCGCGCCGCCCACCGGCAGTTGCTGACGGCCAAGGGCTACGTCCACAACTGGGTCCTCGACAAGGGCGTCATTCCCGCCCCGAACAATTCGCGACAATTCGCGACGCCTCGCGACCCGGCCTCGGGACGCACGAGGAGGATCGCCACCACCGAGCCGAGTGTGCAGTTCCACTCCGGGAACTTCCTCGACGGCACCCTGGCCGGACGGCACCCACCACCGTCCACACCCTCTCGGCGCGCTGAGCCGCGCGGCCGGCGGGGAGCGGGAGCCATCCGGCATCCGGCATCCGGCATCCGGCATCCGGCATCCGGCATCCGCATGGATGTCGCCGTGACGGGGGCCGGGGAGTCAACTCAGGTCCGCAGAAGGTGAGTTGTCCGACTCGCGCACGCTCAATTTTTGACCGACTCCGGTTTCAACCCTTGACGACTTCGTCAGCCGGATGAAGCATTCCAGGGCAAGAGAGCGCTCCCATCATCTCCACTTCGTTCACTTCCTGAACCAGGAGAGTCGCCCCATGCCCACACCCCCCACACGCCCCACCCGCCGGACGGTCCTCGGCGCCATGGCGGCGGCGATGGCCGCGGGGACCGTGGCCGCCGCTGCCTCGCCGGCGTCCGCCGCGTCCACCGCGTCCACCGCCGCCGAACCGCTGCCCGGCGGCGGCGACCTCGGTCCGAACGTGCGGATCTTCGACCCCTCGACGCCCGACATCCAGGGCACCTTGGATCAGATCTTCCAGCAGCAGGAGGCGGCACAGTTCGGCACCGGCCGCCACGCGCTGCTGTTCAAGCCCGGTACGTACCACGGGCTCAACGCCCAACTCGGCTTCTACACCTCGATCGCGGGCCTGGGGCTGTCCCCCGACGACACCACGATCAACGGCGACGTGACCGTCGACGCGGGCTGGTTCAACGGCAACGCCACGCAGAACTTCTGGCGTTCGGCGGAGAACCTCGCGCTCCGTCCGGCCAACGGAACCAACCGGTGGGCGGTCGCCCAGGCCGCCCCGTTCAGACGTATGCACATCAAGGGCGGGCTCAACCTCGCGCCCAACGGCTACGGCTGGGCCAGCGGCGGCTACATCGCCGACAGCCGCATCGACGGCACGGTCGGCCCCTACTCACAGCAGCAGTGGTACACCCGCGACAGCACGGTGGGCGGCTGGACCAACGCCGTGTGGAACATGGTGTTCTCAGGCGTCGAGGGCGCCCCCGCGCAGACCTTCCCCAACCCGCCGTACACCACGCTCGACACCACCCCCGTCTCCCGAGAAAAGCCCTTCCTCTACCTGGACGGCGATGACTTCAAGGTCTTCCTGCCCGAGAAGCGCGTCAACGCACGCGGCACCACCTGGGGCAACGGCACGCCGCGGGGCACCTCGCTCCCGCTCGACGCGTTCTACGTCGCCCGGCCCGGCGTCAGCGCGACCATCCTCAACGCCGCGCTCGCCCAGGGCCTCCACCTCCTCCTCACGCCCGGGATCTACCACGTGGACCGGCCCGTTGAGGTCGGCCGCGCGAACACCGTCGTGCTCGGCCTTGGCTACGCCACGCTGATCCCCGACAACGGTGTCACGGTCCTGAAGGTGGCCGACGTGGACGGCGTACGGCTCGCCGGCTTCCTCATCGACGCGGGACCGGTCAACTCCCCCGTCCTGCTGGAGGTCGGCCCGCAGGGCGCGGCCGCGGACCACTCCGCCGATCCGGTCACCGTGCAGGACGTCTTCCTGCGCATCGGCGGCGCCGGGCCCGGCCGGGCCACCACCGGCATGGTCGTCAACAGCCGGCACACGATCGTCGACCACACCTGGATCTGGCGCGCCGACCACGGCAGCGGCGTGGGCTGGGAGACCAACCGCGCCGACTACGGAATGCGCGTCAACGGGGACGACGTCCTGGCCACCGGCCTGTTCGTCGAGCACTTCAACAAGTACGACGTCCAGTGGTTCGGCCAGCGCGGGCGCACCGTCTTCTTCCAGAACGAGAAGGCTTACGACGCCCCCGACCAGGCCGCCGTCCAGGACGGGGACGTCAAGGGGTACGCCGCCTACAAGGTCGCCGACACCGTCACCACCCACGAGGGCTGGGGACTCGGCAGCTACTGCTACTACACCGCCGACCCCACGATCCGCCAGGACCACGGCTTCGCCGCGCCGAACACGCCCGGCGTGACGTTCCACGACCTGCTCGTGGTCTCGCTCAGCGGCCACGGCCAGTACGAGCACGTCATCAACACCACCGGCGCCCCCACGTCGGGCACCTCGACCGTGCCGTCCACCGTGGTCTCCTACCCCTGATCCGGCGGCTTCCCCGACCGCGCGGGGGCGTCAGGCGAGTGCTGACGCCAGCACCGCGGCGGTCTCGGCGACCAGCGGGTTGTCGGCCGGGGCGTCCGGGGCGGGTGCGGTCGTCAGGACGGCCAGCACGATCGGCGGCCGGCCCGGGGGCCAGGTGACGCCCGCCTCGGCGTGTTCGCCCGCGACACCGCCGCGGGCCGGACGGTGGAATACCGCGCGGCGGAAGGCGGCGAGGGCCGTTCCGGCACCGAGGGCCAGTGCGGTGCGCCGGGACGGGCGCGATCCCGCGGTCTCCAACGGCTTCACATCATTCCGACGATGCGCTCCGGGGCGAACAAGTGACGGGCGCGGTGCTCCAGGACCAGCACCTCGGGGATGTGGCGATCCGTCGTGCAGGACACGCACCGCTCGCATGCCGGGTCCATGTCCGGCACGTTCGCCGCGTGGCTGGTGGCGATGTGCCGGGCGAGCCGGATCTGGGTGGACACCACCCTGTCCATGAAGTCGTAGTCCACTCCCGGCTTGCCCGCCTTCCGTGCGGCCTCCACCTCTTCGGGAGCGTGCTTCATCGCCTTGTACAGCTCGGTGCACTCCGGGCAGCTCCACATCCAGGGTGGAGGCAGCGGCCACTCGTCGGCGGGGTGGGTGTCCTTGGCATCCATGCCAGTCACCGTAGCGACGGCGCGGGGAGGCGTTGGCGGATCGGCGAAATTCCCCCCACGGGCAGGAGGACGGGCCGCGCCGAGGCCACGCGGTCCTCGGCTAGCCCCGCCCGGCCTCGTGCAGCGCCGCCCACAACGTGTCGGCCCGCAGCGGCAGTTCGGTGAAGCGGATGCCGGTGGCGTCGCGCAGGGCGTTGGCCAGTGCGGGGGCGACGGGCAGGAACGGGCCTTCGCTCATGGGTTTGGCGCCCCTCACTCCGCCGGCATCGTGGGTGGGGGCGAAGTGGATCTCGGTGCGGGGGACGTCGCCGAAGCCCGGGACGGGGTAGCTGCGCAGGTCGTGCGTGGTGACGTGGCCCTCGGGGTCGGTGCGCCAGTCTTCGAGGAGGGTGGCTCCGACGGCCTGGGCGAGCGCGCCTTCGATCTGTCCGCGCAGTTGGCGGGGGTCGAGGACGGTTCCGGCGTCGGCGGCGTGGACGCTGTCGAGGAGGGTGACGAGGCCGGTGCCGGGATCGAGGGCGAGGCGGAACCACTGCGCGTTCACGGCCAGGGTCGGTGCGCGGTCGGTGGTGTCGGCCTGTGCGGTGGCGGTCAGTTGGCGGCCGGTGGCGACGGCCGCTGCGTGGAGGGCGGACAGCGTGGTGGGCCGGCCGGCGGCTTGCACGGCGTCGGCCCGCAGATGGCAGGCGGCCCGGTCGGTGCCGGTGTGCGCGGCGGTGAAGTCTACGAGCAGCGCGTGCAGGCGATGGCAGGCGCGCTGGACGGCGCGGGCGGCCACGCTCGCGCCGGTCGAGGCGAAGCCGCCGCTGTCGTGGTCGAGCAGGTCGGTGTCGGCCTGGTGGACGTGGATCCGCTCCGGCGCGGTGGCCAGGGTGGCGGCGGCGATCCGCTGGTGGATGGTGGTGGTTCCGCTGCCGAACTCCGGTGCGCCGGTGTGCAGGTCGTAGTGGCCGTCGGGGCGCAGGCTGACCGTGGCCTGGGCGAGGTGGCCCTCCTGGGGCACGGTGCTCATGGCGGTGACGGCCAGGCCCTCGCCGATGAGGTGGTGCGGCGGCACGGCGGCAGGGGCGCGGGTGCGTCGGGCGCGCGCGCTGCGCACGACGTCCAGACAGTACGCGAGACCGCCGTCCACGGAGGGAGCGCCGTCCGCCGAGGGAGTGCCGGTGGTCTCGCCGGGTCGTCGGCAGGCGCGTTCGCGCAGGGTCAGCGGGTCGATGCCGAGGGCGCGGGCGAGTTCGTCGAGGGCGGACTCGACGGCGAAGGCGACCTGGCCGACGCCGTACCCGCGGAAGGCGCCCGAGGGCAGGGAGTGGGTGTGGACCGCGTATCCGTCAATCCTGGTGTGCGGGCAGCGGTAGGCGGACAGGGCCTGGGCGCAGGCGTTGCGCAGCACCGTGCGGCCGTGGTTGCCGTAGGCGCCGGTGTCGGCGACGACGTGCAGTTCCAGGGCGGTCAGCGTCCCGTCGGCGCGCGCCCCGGCCTTGACACCGACCGTGAACGGGTGGCGGACGGTGGTGGCGGTGAGCGTTTCGGTGCGGGTCAACTCCAGTTGGACGGGGCGGCCGGTGCGCAGTGCGGCGAGCACCACGACGTCCTCGGTCAGCATCTCCTGCTTCGCTCCGAAGGCCCCTCCGATCCGTCCGGCGGTGACGCGTACGTCCTGCGGGCGCAGCCCGAACACCGCGCACAGGAGCCTGCGGGTCAGATGCGGTGCCTGGGTGGCGGTGTGGACCCGCAGCCGCCCGTCGGGATCGGTCCAGGCGCGAGCGGCGTGGGTTTCCAGGGCCGTGTGCGCGACGCGCTGGGTGCGGAAGGTCGCCTCGTAGACGTGGGCGGCGTCGGCGAAGCCGGCCTGGGTGTCGCCGGTTTCGGTGTGGACCTCGTCGACGAGGTTGCCGCCGGGATGCACGCGCGGGGCGTCGGGCCGCCGGGCCTGTTCGGGGTCGGTGACCGCCGGCAGTACCTGATAGGTGACGCGGACGAGGCGTCGGCCCGCTTCGGCGGCGGCCTCGCTGTCGGCGACGACGGCGGCGACGCGCTGCCCGACATGGCGGACGACGTCGTCCAGGACGCGGGTGTCGGCGGGACTGTCGTCCGTGCGCTCGTGCAGGGCGGTGGAGAAACGGGTGGTGGGGGCGTCGTGGTGGGTCAGGACGGCCCGCACGCCGGGAAGGGCCAGGGCCCGGGCGGTGTCGATGGCCACCACCCGGGCGTGGCGGTGCGGCGAGCGCACCAGTTTCAGGTGCAGCAGCCCGGGTGGCGGCGGTGTGTCGAGGGTGAAGCGCGCGGTGCCGGTGACGATGTCCCGGGCGTGGGGCGCCGACCCGCCGCGGCTGCCGGGCCCGGGTGCGGCGCGCAGGGCGTCTTCGATGGATCGGTAACCGGTGCAGCGGCACAGGTTGCCCTTGAGCGCCTCGGGCAGGTCGGCGTACTGCTCGGCGGACAGTTGCGCCGCCGTCATTACGAACGCGGGAGTGCAGAACCCGCACTGGAAGGCCTGGTGGTCGAGGAAGGCCCGCTGGACGGGGTGCGGCGTTCCGCCGTCGGCGAGACCTTCGACGGTGGTCACGGTCCGGCCGTTGGCGCGCACGGCCGGATACAGGCAACTGTGCACGGCCGTGCCGTCCACGTGCACGGTGCAGGCGCCGCAGTCCCCCGCGTCGCAGCCCTTCTTCACCCCCGTCCAGCCGCGCTCGCGCAGGTAGGTGCGCAGGCACTGGCCCGGCGCGGGAGGTTCCTGGGCGAGGCGGCCGTTGACCCGCGTCGAGTAGGTCACGCCCCACGCCCCGCGGCCAGTTCTTCCCGGACTTCCGCCGCCAGGCGCAGCGTCATGTGGTGACGCCAGGCGGGCCGACCGTGTACGTCGTCGACGAGGAGCTCCGGCGGTACGGCGCGTCGCACGGCCTGGTGCGACCGGGCGGCGGAGGGAAGTCGGGAGAAGGACACCTGTACGGGGTGGAGCGTGGCGGCGGTGACGGTCAGTGTGCAGCGCTCCGACACCGGGTCGAGCGTGCCGGTCACCAGCGCGGACGATCGGCCCCGGGGACGCAGGCCGATCCGGCGCCATGCGTGGCGCCCCTCCAGCGCCCCCGCGGGCAGAACGAGCGCACGCAGCATCTCGCCCGGCCGCAGCTCCGTCCGGCCGGCGCCGGTGACGAAGTCGCACACGGGCATCCGGCGCTCCTGACCGTCCACCGCGCGCAGCACGCACACGCCGCGCAACGCGACCGCCATCGACACCATCGGTGCCGCCGGCAGGGCGAGGCACACGTTTCCGCCGACGGTGGCGGTGTTCCACACCTTGAAGGAGGAGGAGAAGGCCCGGCAGCACCAGGCGAGGAATTCACGCGCCTGCGGCCAGGGTTCGCAGGTCCGCGAGGCGAACGCGAGGAGTTCGGAGATGGTGCAGGTCGCGGCGATTTCGAGCCCCTCGCCGGTGACGGCCAACGGCTCCCAGCCCAGGGGAATCAGATCCCGGAGCCGGGCCAGTTGGGGTTGCGGCTCGGAGAACAGGTACGTTCCGCCCGCCAGCCACGCGTCCCCCGGCCGCCACCTCCCGGCGCGCCGGGCGTCGACCACTTCCCGCACCGTCGTCAGATCCACCGGCCTCCGACCTCCGCCCTCTCCGCCGTCCCGGCCGCAACGCCGGCCCACCGCGCGGGTACGTCGTACTCAACCGCCCGGCCACACGACGGTCACGCGGCGTCCGGGTGATCCAGGGCCGTACCGGTGGCGTTGGGGCGTGGGGGGCCGCAAAGGCGGCGGTCGGAGAGGGAAGCCCGGGTCGGGTTCAGACCTTGGTGAAGCACAAGGTGTAGTCGGCGCCCCGCCTGCTCGTGTATCGGATGCCGTAGTCGAACCGCGACGAGCACTTCTTGTCGGCGCCGTAGAGCGTGGCACCCGTCTTGTACTCGGCCTGGGCGGAGCCGCAGTCGACGATCACCGGCAGCGGCTCGCCCTGCGGGTCCTGGACCTTGACGCAGTCCCCGATCTGCGGATCGTGCTTCTTGTTCTCCTCGGCCTGCGCGGCATGCGCAGCCTCCGCCTTGGCCTTGCCGCCGTTGGGGTTGGTGTTGTAATCCCACACATACCAGGCGCCGCCGCCGAAGATCGCCAGCACGATGACGGCGGCGACCAGGCCGCGCAACGGGCTGCGCTGCGGCGGCCGCTGGGGCCCGCGCGGCGGCTGGGGCTGCCCGTACGGGGGCTGCGGATGGCCATACGCCTGCTGATGCTGCTGCGGGTACCCGTACGGCTGCTGCGGCTGGTTCTGATACGGCGGCGGCGGTGCGGACATGACTGAAATCCCCCATGGGTGACTGTGGCTGACTGCGGGTGACTGCGGGTGGCTGCGTGAACGAAGATCAACGGGTTGTTGACCGACGCAGGTTACCTGTCGCCTCGCGACCTCCGATAAGCGGTCCCGCGTACGGGATTCGGCGCCGCGGCCCGACCTGGGAGGCGTCAGGCGACCTTGGCGCAGACCATGGTTCCGCCGTCGTAGACGTTCCACGAGTAGCGGTAACGGCCGGGCTCGCTCGGGCAGGCGCCGGTACCGGCCGATGCCGGCAAGAGGGCGGTGACCTGCATGATGAAGTTGAACGCGCGCGGCACCCTGTTGGCGCCGCAGTTCCACATGGTGAGGAGGTTGGCACCGCCGGGTTGGCGGCCGTCGGCCTTGGCCAGGAAGCACTGGCCCCGGCGGAACTGCCGCTCCACGCACAACCTGGTGGTCGAGAAGCCCGCACCGATGTGCGTCCAACTGCCGCGTCCCCCGCCGGACGGGCACATCCCGGATCCGGTCACCCTCAGCACCCGCAGATACGCGTTCGCCGCACCGCAGCCGACCGGCCGCGGCGCCGTCCGGCTCCAGTTGCCGTAGCCGTTCTGGTACGCGTCGAGGCAGTCGCCGGCTCGTACGGAGGCGAAGGCCGCGTCGACCGGGCCGGGGGTGCGGGAGGCGGAAGGGGTGGGCGCCGCGGGAGTCGTGGGCGAAGAGGACGTCGTCGTCGGCGAGGAGCCGGTGCCACCGCTCGTGTACGTACGACTTGTGGGGAGGGCGCCGGTCCCGCCGAGCGCGGAGGCCCCGGTCGATGAACCAGCCGATGAACCGCTCGATGAACTGCTTGACGTGCCGCTCGTCGAACCGGCGGCGCCCTCGCCGTCCCAGGGGCGCCAGATGAGCGCCACGAACGCGAGGCAGAGCAGGACCGCCCAGAAGCCGCCGCCGGACGAGGAGGAAGAAGAGGAAGAAGAAGGGGCCGGGGTGGGCTTCGCCGGGGCGGGCCTGGCCGAGGTGGGCTTCGCCGGGGCGGGCTTCCGCGCCTGCCGACGGGCCTGCTCGGTCCGCTTGCGCCGCTCCCGCTCCTCCCGTTCGCGCCGCTGCTTCTCCTGCTTCAGCGCGGCAGCCAGCGCTCTGGCCTCCGCCGCCCGCCTCCGCTTCTCCTCCTCGGCGCGAGCCCGCTCGGCCTGCTCCTGGCGCGCGGCCCGCACCTCGGTGAAGACGCGGGTGGGATGCGGCGGCGGCACCGGCCGCGTCCGCTGGTCGATCGTGAGCGCCTCCGCGCCCCCGTCCGTACGCAGTGCGCGCCCTTGCGCCTCGTACTCCTCGATCAGTGCGGTCCAGCGTGGCGGCAGCCACCGCTCGCCGCGTTGGGAGGTGGGCACCCGGTCGAGCTCGGCCAGGAACTCCCGTAACACGTCCCCCGGTTGGGGTCGTTCTGCCGGGTCGGCCGCCAGGCACCGGCGGATCAGCGGGGTCAGTTCCCTGGGCAGTCCGCTCAGGTCGAGTTCGCCGCGCTGTACGAGGGTCAGCAACTGGATCGTGTCGTCGGTGGGACGGTAGGGCGGGCGGCCGACGGCGAGGTGGAAGAGGGTCGCGCCCAGCGAGTACACGTCGGAGGCGGTGGTGGACGGCTCGGCGCGCGCCTGCTCCGGCGAGGTGAACGCGATGGTGCCCAGGGTCAGCGACGTACGGGTGAGGTCGTTGGCGTGCGAGATGCCGAAGTCGATGAGGCAGGGTCCGGCCAGCGGCAGCAGGATGTTCTGGGGTTTGACGTCCCGGTGGATGATGCCCTCGTCGTGCAGGGTCAGCAGCGCCTGCGCGGTACCCGCCGCGATCCAGCGCACCGCCGTTCCGGGAAGCCGTCCCGCGCTGCGGACGAGTTCGGAGAGCGGAGGCGCCGGAATGTACTCGATGGCCATCCAGGGCCGTTCGGCCTCCGGGTCGGCGGCACGTACGCGGGCCGTGTAGGCGCTGTCGACGCGCCGGGCCAGTGTGACCTCGCGGGCGAACCGCCGCCGGTCGGTGTCGCTGACGACTCCCTCGGCGAGCAGTGTCTTCACCGCGACGAGCGATCCGTCCTCCGTGGACCGCGCCAGATAGATCCGCCCCATGGCGCCCGAGCCCAGTCGCCCCAACAGCCGGAAGGCACCGAGCCGCCGCGGGTCGTCGCCGCCGAGCGGCCTGATTCCTGTGCCGGTCATGTTGTGTCACCTTCCCCGTGGTGCCCGTGGCCCCACTGGTGGTCCCCCTGCCGTGACGTCCGTCAAACAGTGCCATGCAGAAGGGAGTTGAGGAAGCTGGAGGGGGCGGCGGACCGGGGGCGGGCTGGGGCACCCGGGGTGGTGATCCGGTGACACGGGAGGGAGGGGCTCGGACGACGTCAGTGGGCGGCGAAGTCCTGGGTCCACAGCGGGCCGTCGGAGGAGCGATGGACGCCGACACCGATGTGGGTGAAACCGCAGTTGAGGATGTTGTCGCGGTGGGCGGGATCGCCCATCCAGTCGGCCATCGCGCGGGCGGCGGTCGTGGGGCCTCGGTGGATGTTCTCGCCCCACTGGCTCCAGGCGTATCCGGCGGCGGAGATCCGGGCATCCGGGCCGGTGCCGTCCGGGCTGACGTGCTGGTAGTAGTCGCGGGCCGCCATGTCGTCCGCGTGCCGCTGGGCGGCGGTGTGCAGCGCGGCGTCGACGCGTACCGGGCGGCAGCCCTCGCGTGCCCGCTGGGCGTTGACGAGTGCGGTGACCTGTTCCTCGGGGCCGGGCGGCTGGGGGCGGTCGGCCGTGCGGGTGGGCGACGGGGTCGCTGTGGGGCGTGGGGTGGGCGCGGTGGGCTTGGTCGGTGCGGGAGAAGGGTCTGCCGGTGGCGCTTTTGTGGCGGGCGCCGCCGACGTTCCTCCGCGCGGACCCGTAGGGGTGTCGTCCGGTATCAACCTGGGGAGCAGCAGCACGAGGGCCAGCCCTGCCGCGAGCAGGGGCAACGTCGCGGCGAGGACGGACGGGGTACGGGAGCGGCCGGAGCGGGGCGCCCCTCCGTCGGCCACGGCGGCGTGCGGGGTATCGGCGGCGTGCAGGTTGTCGGCGTCGTGCGGGGCGTCGGCGTCGTGCGGGGCATCGGCGGCGTGCGGGCCGTCGGTGGCGCTCGCCGTTTCCCCTACGGGATCCGCCTCCAGGGGATGCGGGCCCGGAGGCGCCTGCACGACCGGGACCAGGCCGAGGCCGGCGAGCAGTCCCTCGGCGGGGACCAGGTCGCGCGACTGCCCCGTACACGATTCGCACGCGCGGAGGTGGCGGGCCACGCGCTTGCGCCACAGCGCGGACGGCGCCCCGTCCCACGGCCCGATGAGGGCCGCGAGGCCGGGGCAGCGCGGGGTGGCGGCCAGCGCGCGCACCACCAGCCGTCCGGTCTCCAACTGTTCCTTCACCCGCTGAACGCGGACCGCCGCGTGGGCGGAAGGGATGTCCAGCGCGGTGACCAGTTCGGCCCGGGTGATCTCGCCCGCCGCCTCCAGCCACCACAGGGACAGCAGTTCCCGGTCCGCGCCGTCGAGCCAGCGGGTGGCTTCGGCCACCTCCCGGCGCTGTCCGGACAGCCGAAGCCGCAAGATCGTCAGGGAGACGAAGTCGGCGCCCGGGTCGGCTACCTCGCGTGCCTGGTCCAGCGCGACGGCCGGGGACCTGCCGTTGGCCGCCCACTGCCGGCGGACCTGGTTCATCGCGATGGCGACCAGCCAGGAGCGGAAGGCGGCCGGGTCGCGCAGGCCGTCGAGCCCGTCCAGCATCCTGAGCATGGTTTCCTGCACCACGTCGTCGACGTCCGCGTGTCCGTCCAGGGCCCGGCCCACGATGTTGTAGACCAGCGGCAGATACGCCGCGACCAGCCGCTCCCGTGCCTGCCCGTCGCCAGCTCGGGCCGCCGCGACCACCGCGGCTCCGCACTCCCGCTCCACGTTCACGCCTGTACTTTCTCGTTCTCGTTCGCCACTCCCGCACTCCCGCGCTTCAGGATTGGGCGCCGAAGTTCTGGGTCCACCACGGACCATTCGCACGGAGGTTGATACCGACGCCTATTTCCTTGAAGGCACAGTTCAGGATGTTGTCACGATGTCCTGGGCTCTTCATCCAGCCTGCCATGGCGGTTTGGGCGTCTTGGGGGCTTTTGAAGATGTTTTCGCCGTACGTGCTCCACCGGTAGCCGGCGGACGTGATCCGGTCGCCGGGACCGCGGCCCTCCGGGGTGGTGTGGTCGTAGTAGTCGCGGGCGGCCATGTCGTCGGAGTGGGCCTGTGCCGCGGCCTGGAGCTTGGCGTTGACGGTGACCGGGGAGCAGCCCTTCTTGGCGCGTTCCGCGTTGACCATCTCGACCACCTGCCGCGCCAGGCGGCCGGTGTCTCCGCCGCCGGAGCCGTCCGGGGCGGCCGCGTGGGAGCCGCTGCGGGTGCCGGCGTCCGCTCCGGCGCGGGCCGGGGGCGTGTTCCGCGGCTTGGCGTCCGTGCGGCCGCTCGACGGCTTGCCGGTGGCGGTGGGCTTCGGGGAGGCACCGCGCGCCTTGGTGGCGGCCGGGGTCTTGGGCGCGGTCGCCGACAGGGAAGGCGCGCCGGACGGCGCGGTGGGTATGGAGCGCGCCGCCTCGGCCCGGTCAGCCGCTTCGGCGCGCCGGGCCGCGTCGGCGGTCGTACGGGTGTCGGCGGACGAGCCGTCGGCGAGTGCCTGGGCGACTCCGTATCCGGCGCCCGTCACCGCCGTCAGCGCCGCGACGCCTCCCGCCACGAGTGCCCAACGGGGCCGCCGCCCTCGGTGCGCCCCACCGCGCCGGCCGTGCCGGCCCGTGGTCCGCCGGTGGTGCGGGTGCTGGTCGTCGTACGCGGGGTTCTCGGTCTCACGGTGCATGCGCGTTCACTTTCCGGTGTGGGGGTCTACCGTTTGCGGCCCAACACTCAGGAGACCCGGCCACCGGACACCGATAACGAAAAGTCGGTGACTTTTTCGGCAGGCCCACT
The DNA here is from genome assembly GCF_055570395.1 of Streptomyces sp. NPDC031210. Lineage (NCBI taxonomy): Bacteria > Bacillati > Actinomycetota > Actinomycetes > Kitasatosporales > Streptomycetaceae > Streptomyces > Streptomyces sp. NPDC031210. Next base: position 68,883 of record NZ_JBVIHH010000014.1, on the reverse strand, counting down.
TTTCACCGGCCCACGCCTGGCGGCTGAGCCCTCCGGCTGGGGGAGGCCGCCTCCCCTCCCAATCCCCCCCAAGCGCGATGTTTCGCCATCAACTACAACTTTGCCGACTCTTGGTGTATTTGCATCAAAATTCACACCAGTCTCAGCAACAAGCAACAAGCGGAACGGGCGGCGCTCTCAACGACCTTGGGACGCCGCCCACTTAAGGCTGGGCGAGAGGCAAGAGAGTATGGCGAAAAACAAAGCGATCCGGTCCGCCGGGCGACTGCTGGCACTTTCGACGGTGGCGCTGGGCATGGTGGGAGCGATGGCGCTGCCCGCCGCGGCCGACGACCGGCCCACCCGGCAGCAGCTCATAGGCGACTGCGCTTCCGGCGAGGGGAAGTGCACCTTCAACGAGCCGACCCTGGGCAAGGCGTACCTCGGCGATTTCCGTCGGGTCTCCAACTCGCTCTACAACTGCAGCAGTTCGGATGCCACCCAGTCGATGGGATGGTCGGACACCGTGGGTTCCACGGATTCCGCGGGCGTCTCGGTCACGGCGGGCGGCAAGATCGCCGGCCTCATCGACCTCAGCGTGACCGCGACCTACAGCCACACATGGTCGAGTTCCCACACCGAGAACAGCTCCCTGAACATGACGGTCAAGCCGGGCGAGGTGGGCTGGATCTCCCGCGCGCAGGTCATGCAGACCGTCTCCGGGACGTGGCAGACCCACTACGACAGCCCGAAGTGGGGTCACTACTACTGGTTCGTCCCGGACACCGTCACCGGCCCGGCCCCCAACGGCACGGACGGACAGAGCAACGCCGTGATCGTCAAGACGCGCAAGATGACCGCGGCGGAGAAGGTCGGCTGCTCGGCCGACTCGCACAAGGGGCGGTCGTTCCTGGTGAAGCGCTGACCGACGCACCCACCGACGGCCCGGCACGCCCATACAAGGCCCATCACCCTCCCGCTGTCACCGTCCCGCCGTCGCCGCCTCCTCCGTCGCTCTCGCGAGCAGTTCGGGAAGCGTCCCGGCGAAGCTCGGCAGCAGTTGGAGACAGACGGACCAGCCCTCGACGTCCGTGCCCAGACGGTCCCGGGTCAGGGCCACGGCCCGGTCGCGCACCGACTGCCATGCGGCGGCGTCGGGCCGGTCGTCGGCGTACCGGCGCAGACAGGCGAGAGCGGCACGGGCCGGGGCGGCGTGGCTCAGGAGGTCTTCGGGAACGAGTCGGCCGTCGCGGAGGGCCTCGCGGATCCAGTTCGCCCCGGACTCGGGAGTGGTCTCCAGGGCCGCCAGCAACAACTCGCGGGGGCAGTCCGGGTGTTCCACCAGGTCGTCCAGCAGCCGGGCGGGGAGGCCGTCGGCGTGGTGGGCCGCCGCGAGCGCGGGCCAGGGCGGCCGGTAGCCCTCGGCCAGGAGCCGGCGCAGCCGCGTGCCGGGATCGGTGGTCGCGGTGAGGAACTCGGTGAGCGTGGCCGGGGACTCCTCCTCGGCGAGCCGGGCGCGCAACCGCTCCAGGCCGTCCGGGGCTTCGAGGGCCCGCTCGGTCCATCGCCGCAGCCGGGCGGGCAGGCGGTCCATGGCCAGGATCTCCCGCACGGCATCCGGGCCGCCGCGCTCCCATACGGCGCGCAGCAGCCGGGTCCGGGAGGCCGGGACGTAGAGCCGCAGTCGGCCGATGACCGTACGGGCCACGCCGAGGTCGCCGGATGCCAGGCCGGCGATGAACCAGTCGCGGTAGTCGTTGACGGTGATGTCCTTCAGGACCGCCAGGAGTTCCTCGGGGACCGGGCGGATGCCGCCGCCCCGCAGCCGTCCGGCGAGCAGCCGCTCCCGTTCGGACCGCGCGAGGTGGGCGTGGTGGAACAACTGGGCATCCACCGCCGGTTCGTCGAGATCCAGGAGGTAGTCCTGCTGCTCCTCCGAGAGGTGGTACGAGGCGGCCATCGCGACCTGGGCCGGGAGGCCATGGGCGGCCACCACCGCGTCGCGGACCTCGGGGGACGGGTCGCCGTACACCAGGAAATGTTGCACGGCCCGTGCGTCGAGGTGCGGAATGACGGCCTTTTGGGCCTCTTCCGAAGCGCACCGGAACATGGCGAGGAACGCCGCCCGGGAGTTCCCGGGGCGGCTGACCGGGAAGGTCGCCTCCTGGGGCCACGGCCAGTTGGTGCGGCGCTTCTTGGGGGAATCCGGTGAGGTGACGTCCGCGATCAGGTCGGCGAGGCTGCCGCGGGCGCGCGCCATCCGGGCGTAGCACGTCAGCCAGTTGACGGGGTCGGTGCCCAGCCAGGCGAGCAGGCCGGCGAACGCCTCGCGGGTCGGTTCGTGGTCGTGGGGCAGCGAGTCCGGCACCTCCACCGCCGGCCACACCTCGCTCAGGACCCGGTCCACGGAGTACCGGCCCTCCTCGATGCCGCGTTCGAGGGTGGGCCGGAGATATATCCGGCGCGTCTTCGCCTCGGGCCCCGCGATCGCCTCGAAGGGCAGCTCGGCAGCGTGGTACGCGGTCCCGGCGGGATCGTCATGGAAGCTCTCCATCACGAGGTCGGCGGGGCAGCCCTCCCACTCGACGAGCCGGTGCAGCGGGTTGGCGAACCAGTATCCCGACGTGTGGGGCGTCTCCGTGCCGAAGGGCAGGCGCCGGTGCTCGCGGCGGATCAGCTCCCAGTCGAGGCCGTCGGGCTTGGCCAAGGGGCCGTTACCGTAACGGAGATGCAGCAGGGCATGGAGGTGCTCCGGGTCGTCCCACTCCCCGGAGGGCCGGTGCTCCCTGAGGAAGGACTCCGGGTCGGGGGCGTCGAGGGCCTGTCGCAACAGATCCGGGAGCCATGGATGCCCAGGGTCCAGGATCGGTGCCTGCTGGATCAGGTGAAGGAACCGCGTGAACGGTTCGGTGCCGCCCCAGAGCTCCAGGAGACCGAGGCAGGCGTCCACGACGACCGGTGGCGGCAGGTGCGTACCGAACAGGGCGAGGGCACCGAGGTCCAGTCCGGGGAACCCGCTGATCAGGACGGGGAAGAGAAGGCGGCCGGTGGCCTCCTCGTAAAGGGCCGGGAACAGGCCGTCGTCGTACCAGCGCGGATCCGCGAGGTCCGCGGCGCCCAGCAGGGTCGCCAACAGGCCCGGGATCTCCACCACCGCACGTCTCTCGCACCCCGCGTCGTCGCGGTACACCGCACGCCACAGTGCCAGGCCGACCACCGGATCGCCGATCTCCGCCGCGGCTATGAGCCATTCCTCGCGGTCCACGGTCAGCGCGGCCCGCATCTGCGCGGCGTCCGCGTCCAGCAGCTCCTCCACCATGTCCTCGGGGAGCCCGAACCGGTCGGAGAGCACGGCCGGCAGCTCGTCCCGCAGCCGCTCGGCAAGCGCGTCGGCGGTATCCGGATCGGCGAGGCTCAGCGCGAGGCAGAGCGCGGAGGAGGAGGTGTCGGCCACGGGGCGGATCCCTTCGCGAGCGGTCGAGAGGCACGGGTCCGTACGCGCCGCCGTCGCGTGGACGCCTACGCGTAGACGTCGACTCGCTTCCACCAGCCGTACGCGATGGATCGTCACATGGACCACTGACAATGCCCCGGCAACGCCGAACGGGCCCCTCAGCTCACCTCACTTCACCTCCCCGGCTCCTGCCCCTCGCGCCCCTACCATCCCCCGGCGCTCGCCCCCTTCCCGCTCCCCGGGCCGTGTCCCACCGGCGCCGCGCCGCAGCAGCACCTGAAGTCCGGTCATCACCACCGCCGTCACGATCGCGCTGTGCCACAGCAGCGCGTCCAGTCGGCCGGCCGACAGGTAGGCGCCGGCGGCTACGGCCGCCAGGGCGCATACGCCCCGGTCCACGATGCTTTCGACGGACAGGAGGGTGGCGCGGGGGGCGTGGGCGGGGATGGCATCGTTGATGAGCTTGCGTTGGAGGGGGTAGGCGAAGCCGGTGACCGCGGCGAAGACGCACAGCAGGGCGATCACCGTCCAGGGGCCGCCCAGGGTGAGGCCGGCCAGGGTGGCCGCCAGGGCGAGGCTGAGGAGGGACACCCATGCCACCGGGGGCAGGCGGCCGCCGAGCCATTGGGGGCGGGCCGAGGCGACGGCCTCGGCCACGGTCATGGCCGCCAGCACGCCGCCGTGCGAGGTCTCGCCGATGCCGTTGGCCAGGAGGATGGGCTGGAAGAGGTTGACCTGGCAGATGCGGGAGAGGGTGAAGACGGCGACGCCCTGGACCATGAGCAGGGCGAGCCAGGGTGTGGACGCCACGCAGCGCAGGGCGGTGCCCGCGTCGTGCAGGAAGGCGCCCCGGCGGCGTGAGTTGCCCGGGCCGGGCGCCTTGGCGGGCAGGGCGTCGCGGTGCGGCGCGGCGTACCGGGGCAGGGCGACGGCGCACGCCAGGGAGCCCGCCGCGCTCGCGGCGCTGAGCACGTACGGCGCGGTGTGGGCGACGGCCATCAGCGGGCCGACCAGTGGCCAGCACAGCACCTTGGCGGCCAGGCCCAGGGCGCGGGCGGTGCCTTCGGCCTTCAGGTAGTGCTCGCCGCAGCCCTCGGCGCGCAGGCCGTCGTAGAGGTAGGCGCTGGCGGCGCCCGAGGTCAGGGAGCGGCCGGCGGCGATGGCCAGGAAGTGGACGAGGAAGCCGGTGTAGGAGGGGGTGAGGACCGGCGCCAGGTTGGCGGCGGTCATCACGACGGCTCCGGCGCGCAGGCAGTTGCGTGCGCCGATGCGGTCGGCGACCATCCCGGTCGGGATCTCGAAGAGGCAGAACGCGACGTAGTAGACGCTCTGGATGCCGAAGATCTGGCCGTCCGAGAGTCCCGCCGTCCGCTGGTAGGCGTAGAAGACCGGCATCCACCACAGCAGGTTGAACAGGAGTTGGAAGCCGTTGTTGAGGTGGATGATCCGGCGGGCCCCGGGGGTCGGCGGCGAGCCGGGCGGGCGGGGCCGGGAGGCGGGGCGAAGGGAGGCAATCCCGTGGCGTCGCCGCATCACAGCGCGTAGGGGCGGATCTGGACCAGCCGGAAGTCGCCCGCGCCGGTCATCAGCCACTCGATGTCGAGCGGGTGGTCCGCGTCGTCCTCGCTGAAGTGGGACTGCAACAGGCGGCCGGTCAGGGCCAGGTCCGCCAGCCGGCGCCTGGTCGCCGCGGGCAGGTCCTCGCCCAGCGAGCCGAGGGCCACGGTACGGCCGCCGCCCTCGACAGTGTTGTAGAGGTACTGCTGCGGCAGCGTCGTCCCGTCGACGACCGTCTCGGGTGAGCCCGGGGAGCAGTTGACGTAGACGTTGCGGAAGTCCTCGCGCCTGGTCGGGTTGCAGGTCACCAGGACGCCTCCGAGCTCGGCGGGGACGTACTCCTGGATGATCACGCCCATGTAGGTGTCGTCCAGGGAGATGCCGACCTGGTGACGCAGGCGCACGCTGCGCGGCGACAGCAGGGAGGCCCACACCTGGCGTACGGCGTCGAGGAGTTCGCCGGCGCCGCGGACGGTGGTGACCGAGTCGTAGACCCCGGCGGCGGAGAACCCGGGGAGGTCCTCGGCGTTGGAGGAGGAGCGCACCACCAGGCGGCTGCCCGCGGCGAGCGGGGCGGGGAACGCCTGGGTGATCTGCCGGGTGACGTCGTCCGGCAGGGGTGTGTGGCGGATGACGTGTTGCAGGTGCAGGCAGAGGGAGTCCAGCACCTCGACGGCGTCGAGTTCGAGCGCCATCTTCAGCTTGCCGATGCCCTGTTGGAGGGCGGGCGAGGAGGTCAGGAAGCGGTGCTGGAGGGCGAAGGGCAGGGCGACGCCGTCGGGTGCGGCGAGGGTACGTGCCGTGAATTCGGCCGCCGCCCGCCGCAGCCCGGCCGGGGTCGTGTCCGTGCTGCCGAGGCGGGCCGCGAGGTGGCCGCGGAGGTCGGGGCGGGGCGGGCGCGGCCTGCCGTAGAAGGCGGTGAGGTCGGCGGTGCGGCTGTCCAGGACGTGGTGCAGCTCGCCGAGGTTGGCCGCCTTGGTGCCGTAGCGGTCGCGGTCCGCGCGGCGCAGCCGGTGCAGGGCCAGCGCCGGTACGTCTTCCAGGAGGGGCGGTTCCATCCGGATCCGCTGCCGGTGCCAGGTGGGCTCTTCGAGAGTCGGGGCGGCGGCCAGCGGTACGAGGGTGATCTCGTCGTCGCGGACGCGGTAGCGGACCCACGCGCCGTTGAGGCCGTCCCGCTCGACGAGCTGGTCCAGGTCGCGGACGATCGCGTTGGGGATGCCCCAGCCGGAGGCGAGGACGTTGGTGTGCGAGAGCGGGGTGATGGGCGCGGTGTTGAGGAATCCGGCGACGCGCGGGACGTCGTCCGGGAGGCAGGCCATGGCCACGATGTCGGACCAGCCGAGCTTGTCGGCGGCGGCCTCGTACTCCTCGGTGGTGCGGAAGTAGCGCAGTCGGCCGGTGGCCTCGCCGGGGTTGAGCGGTGTCCGGGTCCGGTTGCCGAAGAGTTCGTGGCTGAGGATCCGGGGGACGCGGACCTCGCTGATCGCGGTGAGTTCCTGTTCCTGGCCGTGGTTGGCCGGCTTCAGCAGCAGGGGCAGGCGGCCGTCGACCCGGCTGCGGACGAAGGTGTAGAACTCGTCGAGCAGGGCGCCGTGCATGGTGTCGGCTTCGGTCGTCTCCAGGACGAGGAAGGGGCGTTCGCGGCCGTCGGTGTCCTCGTCGGTGTGCAGGGAGAGGACGCCCAGGAGGAAGCGGCGGTCGGGGTCCATGTAGACCGAGGCGTTGAAGGCGTCGAGGTCTTCGTCCAGGGCCTTGAGGTCCATGCCGAGGATCCGGGTGGCGATGTAGTTGACGTGGAAGGGGTGGGCGGCGGTGTCGAGCAGGTGCCAGGTGTCCTCGGCGCGGTCGACGACGACTTTGAGGTAGGGGTGGCCGGCCAGTACGCCGGAGAGGGTGCGGAACAGCGGCAGCGACAGGTTCTCGCCGACGACCGTGCGGTCGGTGGCGGGGCCCGGTGTGCCGGGGGGAAGCAGGGCGGTGGTCATGAGCGGGCCTCCTCGTCCGTAGCCGCGGGAAGGACGTGCGGCAGGGCGTCCACCAGGGTGCGGAAGTCGCGCAGGACGGTCTGCGGGTCGACGGCGGAGAGCAGGCAGAGCGCGGCCATGGTGTTGGCGCCGGCGGCCGGGTCGTAGACCGGCACCACGGCGCCGTCGGGGAGGGAGTTCTCGGCCACCACCGACAGGCGGCTGCCGTCGCTGACCGGGACGGCCTCGGTCACCTTCGGGAAGTCCCAGATCCGCCGGTCCGGCCAGGGGCGGCCGGCCCCGTCGACGGCCAGCACGACGAGGGAGCCGGCCGCGCCCCGCGCCTCCTGGGGGGTGCGGGCGCGCGTCGGCCAGGAGACCGGACGTCCCAGGAGGTGGTCGACGAGCATCCCGATGAGGTCCAGGCCGAAGACCTCCTCGATCTGGGGAACGGTCATCGCGCCGCCGAAGCGGGCGGCGGTCTCGATCACCCACATGCGGCCGTCCGCGCCGAGCTTGATCTCGGTGTGCGTACCGCAGTTCGCCAGGCCCAGTGCGTCGACGGCGTCCCGGGCGAGAGCCACGACGCGCTCCTGGGCCTCCCGCGGCAGCGAGGCGGGTGTGATGCCGGCGCGTTCGGTGAACGGCTCCACGGTCGGCATGCGCCCGCTGAGGCAGACCGGCCGGAACGTGCCGTCGATGACGACGCCCTCGACGCTGACGTAGTCGCCCCACCCGGGCTCGTCGAACCAGTCCTCGGCCGAGCCGGTCACGATGTGCTCGACGATGAAGTCCGCGCCGGCGTCGGCGACATGCAGTTCGGCGTAGCCCAGTTGCGCGGATTCGGCCATCACCTCGCGCGACCGCTCCCAGGCCGCTCGTACGTCCCGTGGCGAGCGGATGATCTGGTGGGCGGTGGAGCCGGCGCTCCAGGCCGCTTTCAGGAGCAGGGGGAAGGGGAGGGCGGCTGCCGCTTCGTGCAGGTCCGCTTCGGAGGCGACCGGGCGGAACCGGGGCTGGGATATGCCGTGTTCCTGCCAGGTGCGCCGCATCATCCGCTTGTCGCGGGCGAGGACGCAGGAGCCGCCCGCCCCGGCGAGGCCGAGCTTCTCGCAGGCTTCGGCCACGGCCACGACCGCGTACTCGGAGAACGTGACCACGGCGTCCGCGCCCACGGCCTGGGCCCGGGCGACGATCAGGGACACCAGGTCGCGGCGGTCCGGCTCCTCGGGGGTCTCGATCGAGGCGCACAGGGTCCCGGCGGACGCGGCCACGGTGGGAGGAAGCGCGCTGAGCGCCAGCAGGTGCACTGCCGACCGCGCGGCGACCCGTGACAGGGCATAGCCGAGGGGCGGGCCGCCCTTGGCATGCACGAACAGCACCTTGCTCACAGGAATCCGACTCCTTTATTTGCTGATCAACCATCAGAAGGGTGGAGGGAGCGCGGCATCGTGCGACATAACGGCCAACTTCCCTCCCCTCAAGCGAAACAGCCGACAGGCGTACGAGCCACCACAACCGGCGGCATTCGGTCAGGCAAATGCCTGAGTTGTGCGGGGCGCCGGGGCCTTCGCAGGCGCTTGAGGGGGCGCGGTTTCGGTGCTGGTGGGGGAGGAATTCGGCCGGACCGGGCGGCACAGGGGCGGATGTCGGCCAGATCGCCGCCGTACGGGGCGGACGCCGGCCAGGTCGGCCGAGAACCGGGCTTGTGCGGGGGCCAAGGGGGATACGCATCGCGAGGGCAACCGCCACCCGCCGCCCGCGTTCATTTGAATTCTCATCAATTCCATGAGTCAGCCTTCCTTCAGGCTTCCTGTTGACTCAACGGCGCTGATGCTGGCTTCTGGGAATGCACTCAATTGACGTGGGGGCTCAATGACTCGATGGAAGGCCGTCGTGGACGAGACCGGTCTCAAAGCGCTGCTGGAGCACCTCCCCGTCTCCTGGTGGGAGGCCGACGGGCAGTTGCGCGTCGTCGACAGCGGCGGTGGCGCCTTCGCCGACGCGCGGACGGCGCAGCGGTTCGTCGACGCCATGCGGCCGGAGTTCGCACCCTCCCGCCGCTCCCCCGAAGTCCGCCACTGGCAGGCGCGGTTCGACGGCCGGGTCTTCGACGTGAGCTGGCCGCTGGACGACGTGCCGTGCCGCGGCCGGACCCGCGGGCTGGCCGTGGAGGTCGACGCCCGGCCCGCCGCCGCACGACGCTACGACGCCTTCGCGGACTTCGCCCCCGCCGCGGCCTTCATCCGGGACCGGGACGGGCGCTACCTGTGGACGAACCACGCCTACGCGCACCTCTACGGCACCACCCCGGCGCAGGTCATCGGCAAGCACGTCAGGGACATCGACTCCCCCGCCGACGCCACCCGCTTCCTCGCCCTGGACCGGGAGATCCTCGCCCGGGGCAGGCCGGTGCGGCACACCCTCACGTACCACCGCGCCGACGGGAGCAGCGGGCACGCGGCGGGCCACCGGTTCCCCGTCCTGGAGGGCGCGCAGACGTGCGTGGCGGGCATCTACGTGGACATCACCGACCACACCCGGGCGCTCGACCAACGCCGCGAGGCCGAGGAGAGCCTGCACGCGCTGCGCGACCACAGCGGGCTGCCCTGCGCCCTGATATCGGCCGGCGGACGGATCGAGCAGGCCAGCGCCGCGACCGCCGAACTGCTGCGGACCCGCCTGTCGGATCTCGTCGGCCGCCGCGCCGACACCCTGCTGGCCCCGGCGCCGGCTCCGGAACTCGACCTGCTGCATCACCGCTGGAACGACCTGATAGCCCGCCGCAGCAGGCGGGTCGAGACGTCGGCGGTGCTGGTCGACGCCCAGGGCCGGCAGCGCCGCGCCCGCCTGCATCTGACGACGGTGGGCCGGACATCGGCCCGCGCGGCGAACGTCTGGGCGGTCGTCACCCACCAGGGGCTCGCCCACGAGGCACACCCGCCGCTCACCGCCAGCCAGATCCGCATCCTGTCGCTGCTGGCGGTCGGCCGCAGCAACGCCGAGATCGCCAGCTCACTGCGGCTGTCCCGGCAGACCGTCGACTACCACCTCAGCCGCCTGCGCGCCCTCCTGGGCGCCGCCACCAGGCCGGCCCTCGTCGCCCGTGCCTACGTCCTGGGCATCCTCTCCCCCCAGACCTGGCCGCCGCGGTCCGCCACGGCGACCCATCCGCTCAGCTCCGCTTGAGGGAGGGGCCCTTGGGGCCGCGGCGGCAGCCCGCCCCCCGGGTGGCTAGCGGGGCCCGGTGGCGGGAAGCGGCTGGGGCGGGTGGGGGCCGACGTACCGGGCGGCCGGGCGGATGATCTTCGAGTCCTCGGCCTGTTCGAGGATGTTGGCGCTCCAGCCCACGACCCGGGCCGCGCAGAACGTCGGCGTGAACATCTCCCGTGGCAGCCCGCACAGTTCCATGACGACGCCCGCGTAGAACTCCACGTTGGTGTGCAGTTCACGGCCCGGCTTGAGCTCGGCCAGCAGCGCCTCGACCCGAGCCTCCACCTGGACGGCGAATTCCACCAGCGGGCCGCCGAAGCCCTCGGCGATGCCGCGCAGCATCCTGGAGCGCGGGTCCTCGGTGCGGTAGACGGGGTGGCCGAATCCCATGATCCGGTCGCCGCGCAGCACCCGGTCGCGGATCCACGGGTCGATGCGGTCCGGTGTGCCGATGGCGTCGAGTGTGTCCAGCGCGCGGCTGGGCGCGCCGCCGTGCAGCGGTCCGGAGAGCGCGCCGACGGCGCCGACGAGGCAGGCCGCGACGTCGGCGCCGGTGGAGGCGATGACGCGGGCGGTGAAGGTCGAGGCGTTGAAGCCGTGGTCGATAGTGGAGATCAGGTACGCCTCGATCGCCCGGACCCGGTCCGGATCCGGCTCCTGCCCGGTGAGCATGTACAGGTAGTTGGCGACGTGACCGAGGTCCGCGCGGGGCTCGACCGGCTGCTCGCCCTGGGCCAGCCGGTGCAGCGCCGTGAGCAGGGTCGGTACGGCCGCGCAGGCGGCGAGGGCGTCCGCGCGGCGGCGTGCGGGGTCGAGGTCGTACAGCGGCCGGAACCCGGCTGCCGCGCCGAGCAGGGAGAGCGCGGTGCGCAGCCCGGCGAGCGGTCCCGACAGCGCGCCGGCCCGGGCGATCCCGGGCAGTGCGTCGCGTACGGCGGCGGGCAGCGCGCGCAGGGCGGCGGTCTCGGCCGTGAAGTCCGCGAGCCGCGCCGCGTCGGGCAGTTCGCCGTGGAACATCAGGTACCAGACGTCCTCGAACGTGCGGGCCGTGGCCAGCTCGACGGCGGAGTACTGGCGGTAGTGGTAGAAGCCTTCCCGCCCCCGGACGTCACCCAGTTGGGTCTCGGTGACGACGACGCCGGCGAGCCCGCGGGGGGCGTTGAGGGGTGCCTGGGCCTCAGCGATCGACATGGGGATCCGTCTCCTTGCTCGGGCGCGCCGTTCCGCGCACCACCGTCACCTACCAATTGATTCGACTGTCCACTTCCTCGTCAATGTGTGTCAATATTGATTCCGAAATCAATGTTGAGCGCCCGGATACGGTGATCACATGCCGGATGAGGACACAGATCAGGACAGGGATCGGGACGGGGAGGCGGTGGGCGGGCGGCGGCTGAGTACGCGGGAGGCGGCCGACCGGCTCGGGGTGAAGCCCGAGACGGTGTACGCCTATGTCAGCCGTGGCCAGCTCACCAGCCGCCGCGAGCCGGGCGGTCGCGGCAGCACCTTCGACGCCAAGGAGGTCGACGCGCTCGTACGCCGCGCGGGGCGGCGCGAAGGGCCGGGTTCCGGCGGGGAGTTGTCGGTCCATACCGGCATCACGCTGATCGACCGCGACCACTGCTACTTCCGCGGCGTCGACGCGACGGAACTCGCCGCCCACTACGGCTACGAGGAGGTCGCCGAGTGGCTGTGGACCGGCGTGCTGCGCCCCGGCGTGCGTTTCACGGCGCCGCCCGACGCGCTGTCCGCCGCCCGCCGCGCCGTCGAGGCGCTTCCGGCTCACAGCGGGCCGATGGACCGGTTGCGGGTCGCCGCGGTCGCCGCGGCGGCCGCCGACCCGCTGCGTTTCGACCTCTCCGAGGACGCCGTCCTCGCCACCGCCCGCAGCCTCATCCCCACCCTCGTCGACGCGCTGCCGTCACAGGCCCCCGGGCCCGGGCAGCAGCCCGCAGACCGGATCGCGCCGCGCCTGTGGTCCCGCCTCACCTCCGAGCCGGCCGATACCGCCTCCCTGCGGGTCCTCGACGCCGCGCTCGTCCTCCTCATCGACCACGACCTGGCGGCCTCCACCCTCGCGGCCCGGGTCGCGGCCTCGGCGCGCGCCCATCCGTACGCGATCGTCTCGGCGGGGTTCGGCGCGTTGGACGGCGTCCTGCACGGCGCGGCCAGCGGGCTCGCCCACCGCATGCTGCTGGAGGTGTTGGAGCGGGGCAGCGCGGCCGCGGTCGTCGCCGACCACCTACGGGCGGGACGCCGGGTGCCGGGCCTGGGCCACCGCCTCTACCCGGGTGAGGACCCCCGGGCTCGCGCCCTCTTCGCCCTGCTGGAGAACGCACCGCGCGCACTGCCGGCGCTGCGAGCCGCGCGCGAGGTGATCACCACCACGGCCCGCCATACCGAGCTGCACGCGAACGTCGATCTCGCCCTGGCCGTACTGACCGTGTCCGCGGGGATGCCGGCCGAAGCGGGCGAAACCATCTTCGCCATCGCCCGCACGGCGGGCTGGATCGCCCACGCCCTGGAGGAGTACACCGAGCGCCCGCTACGTATGCGGCCGAGCGGCCAGTATCACGGGCCTCGGCCGCCTCAGCCGTTGCCTTGAGGAAAGGGGGCGGGCCGGGGCGACCCCCGGCCTGGGCGGCACCTCGCCGTCGAACAGGCGCAGGTCGGTCCCGAGCTGAAGGCGTTACGGCCGGGCGTTGCGGCGGAACAGGGCCGTCCAGAGGAAGGGTTCGCCGAAGCAGGGGGACTCGGGCGGCTCGTCGTGCATGCGGCGTAGTTCGATCTCGGTCAGGTCGGCGAAGATCCAGCGCAGGGATTCCGGGGTGTAGGCCAGGCCACCGTGGAGGCCGGATTGACGGTAGAAGTCGCCGTCGGGGAGTTCGGAGCCCATCTCACCGGCCGCGAAGCAGGTGAGGGCGAGGTGGCCACCGGGTGCGAGGGCCCGTTCGAGGAGAGCCAGGTAGCTGATGCGGCGGTGCGGTGGCAGATGGTGGAAGCAGCCGGAGTCGTAGATCAGGTCGTAGGGGCCACCCAGCCCGGTGTCGGCGGATTCGGTGTCGGAGGTCTCGGTGCCGGCGAGGGCGAAGGCGTCACCGCAGTGGAAGCGGATTTCGGCTCCCGCCTCCCGGGCACGGTCCTCGGCCCAGGCGATGGCCGCCGGTGAGAGGTCGACGGCGACCACCTCGAACCCTTGGGAGGCGAGGTGGAGCGCGTTCCGCCCCGGCCCGCAGCCCAGGTCGAGGGCCCGGCCCGGGCTGATCAGCCCGCGTTCGAGGTAGGAGACCAGGTTCTCGTCCGGCTTCGCGACGAAGAACGGCACCGGCCTTGTGCGGTCCGCGTAGAAGCCGTCCCACCACGTGGCCGCGTCGGCGGTCCACCGGTCGGCCTCCGGCGCGAACAAACCGTCCAGGAGCGTGAGTACGTCCTCGACGGTACGGATGTTCCGGTCCATCCGATCCCCCTTTCGTCCAGGGCTGATCGTAAAGGGGTCGGCACGGAAGCGTCAGGTCCCGGCGCCCTCCGCACCGGAGGGAATCCCTGCCTGTTGGGGAGCCGGTTTTCGTGGTCCACTTGAGGCAGGGAGCATGGCCGATGGGTACGAAGCGCACCTCGGGCAGAAACGGCGCGGTCGTCGCGGCGGTGGTTTGCGCGGCCGTGGGCGCCGGGCTCTTCGGTTGCTCCGATTCCGGGCCGGAGCCCAAGACCCCGAGCCCGCCGGCCACGACCCGGGAAGGCGTGTCCCCCTACACCGGGCTGCCGGCCCGACCGGCTCCGGTGCTCGCCGTGAAGATCGACAATGTCGGTCCGGCCCGGCCGCACACCGGTCTCGCGGCGGCGGACCTCATCTACGTCGAACAGGTCGAGGCCGGTCAGAGCCGGATACTCGCGATCTTCGCGTCCCACCAGCCGTCGAAGGTGGGCCCGGTCCGCAGCGTGCGGGAATCGGATATGGAGCTGCTGCGGCAGTTCGACCGCCCGGCGCTGGCCTACTCCGGCTCCCAGTCGGCGCTCAAGCCGTTGATCAACGCGGCTCCGCTCTTCCCCCTGGCCCCCGGGGACGCCCCCCGGGCGTACGTCCGCGACAACGGCCGCGTCGCCCCGCACAACCTGTATCTGCTCCCGTCACGCGCTCTGGCCGCCGCGCCCGACGCGAGCAAGGCCGGGGACATCGGATTCCGGTTCGGTGCCGCTCCGGCCGGTGGCGAGCAGGTGAACGAGCGCACCGTGCGCTTCCCCGGGGCGCGGTTCACGTTCACCTGGTCGGGCACGGAGAAGCGGTGGCTGGTGGCCATGGACGGTGCCGCCGCGCGGACCACCGACGGTGGGCGGATGGGAGCCCGGACGGTCGTGATCCAGGACGTGGACGTCCGCGCCTCGAAGTTCAAGGACCGCTCGGGCAGCGTCACCCCGTACACGCAGACCGTGGGCTCGGGTAACGCACTCGTCCTGCGGGACGGCAAGAGTTATGACGCCCGGTGGAGCCGGGACGCGGCGGAGCACGGCACGTCGTTCACCACCCCTGCGGGCAAGCCGATGAACTTCGCCACCGGTCCGGTGTGGGTGGTGCTCCAGGCCCGGTGACCGGACGAGCCCGTCGGCGAGCGCCGGCCGGAGCGCGTGCGGGTACGGCTGCGCTTCCGGGTGTTCTCCATAAACCCCAGCGGGTCAGCGGGAGTTGCTCTCGTTCCCGCCCCCGTCGCCGTCCCCGCCCTTCGCCCACAGGGAACGCACATGCCCCAGGTGCCGCGTCATGCATTTCTCGGCGCCCTTGGCGTCGCCCGCCAGCATCAGATCGAGGAGTTCCGCGTGCTCCTCGGCGGAATGGATCAGCTCGCCGCGTTCGTCCAGAGCGTTGAGTCCGTACAGGCGCGAGCGTTTGCGCAGGTCGCTCACGGTCTCGACGAGGCGTTCGTTCCCGGAGAGGGCCAACATGGTGAGGTGGAATCGGCGATCGGCTTCGAGATAGCCGATCAGGTCGTGCTCGCGCGCCGCGCGGACGATCTCCTCGGCGACCGGGCGGAGCGCTTCGAGGTCCGCGCGGTCCGCGGTGCGCGTGATCCGGCCGGTCATCGGGACCTCGATGAGCGTGCGGATCTCGGTGAACTGATCCAGGTCGCGCTCGTTGACCTCGGTCACCCTGAAGCCCTTGTTGCGCACCGGCTCCACGAGGCCCTCGCGGGCCAGGTCGAGCATCGCCTCGCGCACGGGTGTGGCGGAAATACCGAAATCCTCCGCGAGCGCCGGCGCCGAGTAGACCTGGCCCGGGCGCAGTTCACCGGAGATCAGCGCGGCGTGCAGGGCGTGCGCCACCTGGTCGCGCAACCGCTCCCGGGTGGTGATGAGGTTGCGCTGCTTGAGATGCCCCATGGTGTCCTTTCCACGCCCCGATGGACTGGACCACCAGCGTACAATGTCACATTGCGTGAGGGCCGTGCCGCCGCCAACTCCTCTACGCCACCGGCCTTTTCGCCTTCATAGCAGAAAGCCCGCGGGGAACGGGTCGTCCGGGTCGAGGAAGTATTGGGCGGTGCCGGTGATCCAGGCGCGTCCGGTGATCGTGGGAATGACCGCCGGCAGCCCGCCGACCGTCGTCTCCCCTACCAGGCGGCCGGTGAACTCCGTACCGATGAAGGACTCGTTGACGAAGTCGCGGTGGAGCGGCAGCGCCCCGCGGGCGTGCAACTGGGCCATGCGGGCGGAGGTTCCGGTGCCGCAGGGCGAACGGTCGAACCACCCGGGGTGGATGGCCATGGCATGCCGGGACCGCTGCGCGTCCGAGCCCGGAGCGACCAGGTAGACGTGCTTGAGGCCGCTGATCCCGGACTGTTCGGGGTGGACGGGCCGGTCCGGAGAGGCGTTGACGGCGTCCATGAGGTCCAGCCCGGCGGCGAGGAGGTCGTCCCGCCGCGACCTGTCGAACGGCAGGCCCAGGGCGTCGAGTTCGACGAAGGCGTAGAAGTTGCCCCCGAAGGCGAGGTCGTACGTCACCGTTCCGTATCCCGGCACCTCGGCCTTGCGCTCCAGGCCGACGCAGAACGCGGGGACGTTGGTGAGGGTGACGGCCTTAGCCGCGCCGTCCGCCACCCGTACGTCGGCCGTGATCAGTCCGGCGGGGGTGTCCAGCCGCACGGTGGTGACCGGCTCGGTGACCGGCACCATGCCGGTCTCGACCAGAACGGTGGCGACCCCGATCGTGCCGTGCCCGCACATCGGCAGCACACCGGACACCTCGATGTAGAGCACTCCGTAGTCGGCGTCGGGGTGGACGGGGGGCTGGAGGATCGCGCCGCTCATGGAGGCGTGGCCCCGGGGCTCGTACATCAGGAGCGTACGGAGGTGGTCCTGGTGCTCCATGAAGTGGAGCCGGCGCTCGGCCATCGTGGCGCCGGGGAGCACGCCGACGCCGCCGGTGATGACGCGGGTCGGCATGCCCTCGGTGTGCGAGTCGACGGCGTGGAAGACGTGACGGGTGCGCACGGACGTCCTTTCGGCGGGCGGTGAGGGAGGGAGGGAACCCCAGGGGGTGAAGGTGGTGGTCGGGGCGGAGCGGCGTTCAGCGGTGGCCGTCCGCGACCGCCTTGCCGGTTGCCGCGCGTACCGACGCTTCGGTTTCGCCGGTGAGGGGGTGGCGGGGCGGCCGGGTGGGGCCGCCGTGGTGACCGGCGATGTCCATGGAGAGCTTGATGGCCTGGACGAACTCGGTTTTGGAGTCCCAGCGCAGCAGCGGATGCAGCGCGGCGTACAGGGGCAGCGCCGTTCCCAAGTCCCGGGCGACTGCCGCGTGGTAGAGGCGTGCACAGGTGACGGGGAAGGCGTTGGGGTAGCCCGCCACCCAGCCGACGGCGCCGGCGACCGCCAGTTCCAGGAGGACGTCGTCGGCGCCCGCCAACAGGTCCAGATCGGGAGTGAGTTCGGCCAGCTCGTAGGCGCGACGGACGTCACCGCTGAACTCCTTCACCGCCACGATGCCGCCATCGCCGTGCAGCCGGGCCAGGAGGGCGGGGGTCAGGTCGACCTTGGTGTCGAAGGGGTTGTTGTACGCGACGACCGGCAGCCCGGCCCTGGCGACTTCGGCGTAGTGGGCGCGTACGGCGTGCTCGTCGGCGCGGTAGGCGTTCGGCGGTAGCAGCAGGACGGAGCCGCAGCCGGCTGCGGCGGCCTGCTCGGCCCAGCGGCGGGCCTCGGCGCTGCCGTACGCCGAGACGCCGGGCATCACCCGCGCACCGTCGCCGGCGGCTTCGACGGCGGTCCGCACCACGCGGGCGCGCTCCTCGTCGGTGAGCGTCTGGTACTCGCCGAGGGAGCCGTTGGGCACGACGCCGTCGCAGCCGCTGTCGATGAGCCGGCGGACGTGCTCGGCGTAGGCGTCGTGGTCGACGGAGAGGTCCGGGCGCAGCGGGAGCGTGGTGGCGACCATCAGGCCGCGCCAGGGGCGGTGAGGGTTCCAGAAGGTGGGGGTCGTACCTGTCGTGCCGGAGGTGCCTGCCGTGCCAGTCGCGCCAGTCATGCCAGTCATGCCAGTCATGTGGTGTCACCCTTCTGCGGGGTTCGGTGTCTCTGCTGTGTCGGGGTCGGTGGCGAGCTGGTGTCCGGGGCCGTCCGGTGTGGTCGGGTCGGCGGGGGATCCCGGGCCCGCCGGGTCTTCTTCCAGAGATGCGAGGACGCCGAGGGGCACGGGTACCGCCAGCGGTCGGCGTTCGTCGGGCGCCGGCGCGGCCCCCTCCCCCGTGCCCGCCGCCGCGAGGCAGGCCACCGCCGTTCCGCAGAACCGCCCCTGGCACCAGCCCATCCCGGCCCGGGTGAGGAGTTTGACGGTGCGGGGGTCGCGGGCGCCGAGAGCGGTGATCGCTTCGCGTACGCGGGCGGCGGTCACCTCCTCGCAGCGGCAGACGTCGGTGTCGTCGCGGAGCCAGTCGGTCCAGCCGGGCGCGGGGGCGTGGGCGGCGGCCATGGCATCGGCGAAGGCGCGCATGCGGTCCCGGTGGCGGCGGAGGGTACGCATCCGGTCCGCCGCGGCGGGTGTGCGGCGGCCGCGCAGCCGGGCGGCCACCGCGAGCGCCGCCAGCTCCCCTTCCACATCGGCCAGTTGACGGCCGCCGACGCCGCCGGTTTCGCCTGCGGCCCACAGGCCCGGTACGGAGGTCTGCTGCGAGGCGTCGAGGACGAGGGCGCGGGTGCCGTCCGGTGTGCGGCGGGTGGCGCAGCCGAGCCCGGTGGCGAGTTCGATCTGCGGGACCAGCCCGTGGCCCACGGCCAGCGCGTCGCAGGCGATCCGCTGACCGGTGCCGGGCACCGGCCGCCACCGGTGGTCGAGGCGGGAGACCGTGACCGCCTCGACCCGATCGGTGCCGTGGGCCTCGGTGACGGCGTGACGGGTGCGGGGGCGCACCCGGTGGCGCAGCAGGGCGGAGCCGTGGATCGCGGCTTCGAGGAGCTGGTGCGGGTTGGTGGCGAGGGCGCGGGGGTGGCGGGCGTAGCCGAGGTAGCCGGCGGCCTCGATCACGGCCGGTACGCGGGCTCCGGCGGCGGCGAGCGAGGAGGCGACGGCGAGCAGCAGCGGTCCGCTGCCGGCGACGACGATCCGGCTGCCGGGCAGTACGAGGCCGGACTTGAGCATCGCCTGAGCGCCTCCGGCGCCGACGACTCCCGGCAACGTCCACCCGGGAAAGGGGAGTTGACGTTCGTGGGCGCCGGTAGCCAAGAGGACCGCGCGGGCGCGGACGCGTACCGGGTGCTCACCGTCACCGTCGGCGCGGGTGAGGGCGTGGACGGTCCACGACTCGCCGCTCTCGCGCGCGAGGGTCCAGACGTGGTGGCCGGCGAGGTGGGTGACGCCGCTCGCCTCCAGGCGGCGGAGCAGGGCGGTGAAAGTGGACCACCCGTGCCGTGGCGCCGGTGGCCGACCGGCGTTCAGGGCCGGGGCGGGGTGGCGAAAGAACTGGCCGCCCGCGCGGTCGGCGGCGTCCAGGAGGACGACGGAGAGCCCGAGCCGGGACGCGGTGACGGCCCCGGCGAGTCCGGCCGGGCCCGCGCCGATGACCGCGAGGTCGTACGGCTCAGACTCCGAGCGCGGCATGGCCGTGTCCTTCCTGGGTGGTGATCACGTCTCCGGGCCGGGCGGGCGTGACGCAGACACGGGTGTTGGGCTCCGCGTTGACGGTGGCGAGGCAGTCGTAGCACTGGCCGATGCCGCAGAACACGCCGCGCGGGCGGCCGCCGACGCGTGTGGTGCGCCAGGAGAGGATGCCCGCCGCCCACAGCGCGGCGGCGAGGGACTGCCCGGGCAGGGCGGTGAGCGTCCGGCCGTCAAAGGTGACGGTGAAGGGCGCCCCCGGATCGATGCGGACCGGGTCGGCGCCGACCGGCTCGGCGCCGACCGGGTCGGCGGGGGTGCGGGCCATTGCGTGCCTCCTGTCGGATCAGGGCCAGGGCCGGGGTCGGTGTCGGGGTCGGGGTCCGAGTCGTGGTCGGGATCAGGCGGCAGCGCTGAACCGCCCCGGGCGGAACGGTCGTACGTCCATGGGTGGTTCGCCTCCCGTCAGCAGGCGGGCGATGATCAGGCCGGTGGCCGGGGCGAGTCCGATGCCCGCGCCTTCGTGGCCGCAGGCGTGCAGGAGTCCGGGCACGCGGGAGTCGTGGCCGATCGCGGGCAGGTGGTCGGGCAGGTAGGGGCGGAACCCCGCGTACGTCCGCATCGCCCGCACCCCGGCCAGCACCGGGAAGAGGGCGGTGGCCTGCTGGGCGAGGCGGCGCAGGACGTCCACCGACAGGGTGCGGTCGAAGCCGACGCGTTCGCGGCTGGCGCCGATCAGTACCGGGCCGGCGGGGGTGCCCTCGACGACGGGAGAGGTCTGGAGGGCCGCGGAGCCGCTCGCCACGTCGGCGACGTAGTCCGCCGCGTACACCTTGTGCCGCACCACGCGCGGCAGCGGTTCGGTGACGAGGACGAAGCCGCGGCGGGGCAGGACGGGCAGGTGTGCCCCCGCGAGGGCGGCCAGCGCGGCGCCCCAGGTGCCGGTCGCGTTCACCACGTACGGGGCGTGTGTGTCACCGGCCGGCGTGCGCACGCCGCGTACCGCGCCGTTCGCGCCGGTGAGGATCGCGGTGACCTCCTCACCCGGACACAGGCGCGCGCCCGAGGCGTGCAACAGGTGGGCGGCGGCTAGGGCGGGCTGGACCTGGGCGTCCTGGGGATAGTGGAAGCCGCCGGCGAGGCCGGGGGCGAGGTGCGGCTCCAGGTCGCGGAGCCGGTCGGCCGGTATCTCGCGCGCCGTGACGCCCGCCTCGGCCTGCGCGTCGGCCAGCTTCCGCAGCGCGTCCCTTCCCGGGCCGTCCGAGGCGACGACCAGGCCGCCTTTGGCCTCGTATTCGATTCGGGCGGGGAGGCTGCCGGCGATCCCTTGCCACAACTTGGTCGATAACAGGGCCAGTTCGAGCTCCGGGCCGGGTTGTTTGTCGGAGACCAGGAGGTTGCCCTCGCCGGCTCCCGTGGTCCCGCCCGCGACGGAACCACGGTCGATCACGGTGACCTGGAGGCCGGAACGGGAGGCGTAGTAGGCGCAGGCGGCGCCGATGACTCCCGCTCCGACGATGATGACGTCGGAGGGGCTTCTCGCGGACATGTCAGTAATATTTCACATTGCACTGAGCCTGCCAAGACCCCACGCCACGACCGCTATTGAGGAGCGCCAAGTGGGGGCCGATCGGGGCAACCGCCCACCACTGAGGGGTTGTCAGTAACATTTCACATTACTATGTTACGTAGCACATGGTGCCCCAACTGACGCTCACCGCACTCCAGTTGGCGGGCGGGTCGACCTCATCGATCGGCCTCATCGAAGCTCCCCGGCGCACCTCATCACCCACCACCACCTCCCACACAGGAGTCATCGGTGCTCAGATCGAGAACGTGGCGAAGAAGCCCGCGCAACCCCCTGCTCACCGCGGCGCTGGCGGTGACCCTCTGCGCGGCCGCCGCCCAGCCCGGCTCCGCGGCATCCCCCTCCCCCGCCCCCTCCGCTTCTCCCGGCGCGACGCCGGCACCCCGCCAGGCCGATCCGGCGCCCCACCCCTTCGACCAGGTCACCCGTCTCGCCCGCGCACCGCGCACCGCGCTGCGCTCCCCCTCCGCGCCCGGCGGCCTGTCCCACGGCCGCCTCCCCGGCCCGCGCACGGGCAAGGCGAGGACCACGGCCCCTCCGGCCCGCGTCACCCTCGGCGACACCGTCGTCCTCTGCACCCTCGACGGCGTCAAGGACCTGAGCCCGGAGCGATTCGCCGACTTCCTCGCCGATCCGGCCGTCACCGCCGACGGCTGTCTGCGCGACCTCATATGGACCTGGGACGCGCGCCTGGCCCCGGTCATGTCGACGGCTCACGTCCAGGCCGTCTCCCACAGGATCACCGGGCTCGCCGCCGCCCACGACGGCAGGAACGGCGGGCACCTGCTGGAGATGTTCACCTACCTGCACGCCGTGGCCTACCACGACTTCTCACGCGACGAGATCGACATCACCGACGCGCCGACCGTCGACGCCATGCGCCGCGCCGTGAACGCCTTCGGCTCGGCCGCCCACACCTTCGACGTCACCCGCACCAACGCCGAAACACTCCGCGAGTCCCTCTACGCCGCCGGCTCGCCCGGCCTGCGGCAGCACCAACTCCCGCTCGTACAGCGTGTCCTGGCGACCATGGACGCCGCACACCCGGCGACCGCGAAGGACACCTCCTGGGCCGGTGCCGCCCTCGCCGCGCTCTCCCTCAACTACCTCGGGGTCTATCCCGGCAACCACGACACCGCCTTCCGCGACGCGGTCACCGCCGACCCCACCTATCGCGCGGCGTTCATGGCCTTCGCCGGTCACACCCACCTCAAGGACACGGCCAACGCCTGGGTGGTGCGGGACGCGCTCGGCGAATACGGGCGGTTCGGCCAGATCGACGCGCTCAGGAGCCGGACCGTGACCGACCTCGGCACGCTGCTGGCCACCGCGACCCGCAACTTCGGCGAGGGCAGCCAACCGTGGGCGAAGGTCGTCACCTGGCTGATCGAGTTCGACGCGTGCCGGCAGCACAAGGTGTGCAAGACAGACATCGAGCGCCGCGTCTTCCCCCGCGCCTACGCCTACGACAAGGGTCAGATCACCGTCCGCACCGCCCTGGACCGCACCACCGTCGACCGGCTCTACTACGCGAGCAAGCAGGTCAGGGCGCAGTTCCACCGGGTCCTGGGCACCGACCGGCCGCTGGCGGGCGACACCAACACCAAGCTCACCGTCGTGCTGTACGCCTCCCGCGCGGACTACGAGACGTACCATCCGCTGCTCACCGGCATGGGCACCGCGAACGGCGGCGTGTACATCGAGGACGGCGCCACCTTCTACACCTATCAGCGCCGCGTCCCGCAGGACTCCACACTCACGCTGGAGGAGCTGTTCCGGCACGAGTACACGCACTACCTCAACGGCCGCTGGGCGGTCCCCGGGCTCTTCGGTGAGGGCGCGTGGTACGAGGGCGACCGCACCACCGCGATGGACGAGGGGACCGCCGAGTTCTTCGACGGCGCCACCCGCGACAACGGCATCGCGGTCCGCAAGTCCCTGGTCCGCGGCATCATCAACGACACGGCGGGCGGCACGCCCCGGATGAGCGTCGACCGGCTGCTGCACGCGACGTACGACGGCGACAAGTTCCGCTTCTACCCGTACGCGGGGACGTTCTTCGAGTTCCTCTGGACCGAACGCCCGTCCCTGATCAGGGAGATGTACGGCTACACGCGGGCCGATGACCCGGCCGGTTTCGACGCCTGGCGGACCAGGCTCGGCAAGGACGCCGGCCTGCAACGCGCCTACGACGCCTTCCTCGACGCCCAGATCGCGCACGTCGATGACCTGTACGTGCCGCACACCACCTTCATCCCCGTCCAGCGGCTGCGCGACGCCTCGGCCGCCGCGGTCCGCGCGTCCTTCACCGCCGCCACGGGCACCACGCCCGCCTGCCGCGCCACCGGCTCCCCGGCGCGCCCCCGGTTCGTGTGCACGGGCCGGATCACGGCGAACCTGAGCGACCCGGGCGACGCGGACGCGGTGTTCAAGGACATGTCCGAGACCGTCGACTACTTCCTCCTCGACCGCGCGAAGAAGGGCGCCAACAATTTCGCCGACATGAACTGTTCCTTCGGCGCGGTCCGGCTCTGGGACGACCGCCCGGCGGGAACGTCGGACTTCGGCTGCGAGGGGCCGCTCAGGGGCTGAGCCGTCCGGCGGCGGCCGGCCCGCGCACCGGACGACCTCCGCGCCGGACAGCCGTGGTGGGTCGTCCGGCGCGGAGACGGAAGCGTCAGCGGGCCGTGGTCCGCAGCCACACCGTGGTCCACGGGGGCACGTCGGTGCCGGTGAGCGGGGCGGAGGACAGCAGCACCTCGCCGTCCGGCAGCGGCCTGGCGGTGTCCGTCAGGTTCGTCAGGCACTCCCACCCTCCCGAGCGGCGGAAGTGCAGCACCCCCGTGCCCGCCCGCTCCTCGCCCCCGACCCATTCGAGGGTCTCGTCGGCGACCAGCCGGCGGCGGGTGTGCAGCGCCGTGCGGTACAGCTCCAACGGTGAGGACGGCACGCCCTGTTGGGCCTCGACGGACAGTTCGCCCCAGCCGTGCGGTTGCGGCAGCCAGGACCCGCCACTGCCGAATCCGTAGGAGCTGCCCGTCCGCTTCCAGGGCAGCGGTACCCGGCAGCCGTCCCGGCCTTTCAGCAGACCTCCGCTGCGGGTCCACACCGGGTCCTGGAGGTCGGCGCGGGCGAGGTCGGCGACCTCGGGCAGGCCCAGTTCCTCGCCCTGGTAGACGTAACTGGAGCCGGGCAGCGCCAGCATCAGCAGGGTCGCGGCCAGGGCCCGGCGCAGTCCGAACTCCCCGTCCACCGCGGGCTCGCGGCCGTCGCGGAGCAGCCATGCCTCCTTGTCGCAGCCCTCCGGCAGGCCGTGCCGGGAGGCGTGCCGGATCACGTCGTGGTTGGAGAGCACCCAGGTGGCGGTCGCACCGGCGGCCCGGGCGGCGGAGAGGGCGGTGTCGATGGAGGACCGCAGTTCGCCGGCGTGCAGCGGGGCGTTGAGGAAGTCGAAGTTGAACGCCTGGCCGAGTTCCTGGGACGTGGCGTAGGCGGTGCGCCGGGAGTTGCGTACCCACGCCTCGGCGACGGCGATCCGCGGTGGGTCGTACTCGTTGAAGACCCGCCGCCAGTCACGGAAGATGTCGTGGACTTCGTTGCGGTCCCAGAACGGGTGGCTGCCGTCCTCGGGCAGGTCCTCCGGCTCGTAACTCTCGACGGTGCCGAGGTCGCGCAGGGGCGCGGCGAGGTCCTTGGCCAGGCCGTGGGCCACGTCGACGCGGAAGCCGTCGACGCCGCGATCGGACCAGAAGCGCAGGATCTGCCGGAACTCCTCGCGGACCTCGGGGTTGTCCCAGTTGAAGTCGGGCTGCTGGGGCGCGAAGAGGTGCAGGTACCACCAGCCGTCGGGCAGCCTGCTCCAGGCCGGGCCGCCGAAGCAGGACACCCAGTCGGTGGGCGGAAGTTCGCCGCCCGGGCCCTTGCCCTCACGGAAGACGTACCGCTCGCGGGCGGGGGCCCCGGGGGCGGCGCGCACCGCCTCCTGGAACCAGGCGTGCTGGTCGGAGGAGTGGTTGGGCACGATGTCGACCATGACCTTGACGCCGAGCCGGTGCGCCTCGGCGACCAGCGCGTCGAAGTCGTCCAGGGTGCCCAGGCGGGGGTCGACGTCGCGGTAGTCGGCGACGTCGTAGCCGCCGTCGGCCAGTTCCGAGGGGTAGAAGGGGCTGAGCCAGACGGCGTCCACACCCAGGCCGGCGAGGTAGGGCAGCCGGGAGGTGACACCGGGGAGGTCGCCGATGCCGTCGCCGTCGGAGTCGGCGAAGCTGCGCGGGTAGACCTGGTAGACGACGGCCTGCCGCCACCAGTCGGCGGGGCCGGCTACGGAACCGTCGTGCGGTCCGGGCAAGGACATGTGCGACGCCTTTCGTCAGGTACGAGGGGTGCGGTGCGGGTGGCTCGGGGTGGGCGGGCGGTGTCACCCCCGGCGACGAGCGTCCCGTAAGGCACCTGGACCGGTACCGGCCGGCGAACAGGGCGAGCGGCGGGAGGACGGACAGCATCGGCGGAGCCGTCATGATGCTGCCCCGCCCGCGCGGCGGCATGCCGGCCGGCGGAAGCGGAATCCGGGGCCGGAGCCGCCCCCACCTGCGAAGATCATCCGCTCCCCGGGGGGACGCGGCTCCGGAAATCCTGACGACCCGGCTCCGCGACAGCGGGATGTGTTCCCCGCCTCACTGAGGTGCGCAAGGGGTTGACGAGCCAGAAAACGGAATCCAGAATCCCGCTTACTGTTCGGTAATGCCGAACGGTGATCACCTCGTCGCTGCGCCCAGAGGCCGAGCCGCCGTTTCCACGGCCCTGCCCGCAGTCGGCCCAGGGGCTGGACGGACCGCGTCCGCCCGGCTCGCGAAAGGAACGACATGCGCCGTCTGAGAACGCTCCCCCTAGCCCTGGCAGCCGCCGCCTGCGCCGTCTTCGGCCTCGCCGCGTCCCCCGCCCAGGCCGTCGACATCTCCCCGACCGGCGCGAACGACTGGACGTGCAAGCCGTCCGCCGCCCACCCCTACCCCGTCGTACTGGTCCACGGCACCTTCGAGGACATGGCCAAGAACTGGTCCGTCCTCTCGCCGCAGATAAAGAACGCCGGGTACTGCGTCTTCGCGCTCAACTACGGCAACTACGCCACCGGCCACATCGCCGATTCGGCCCGCGAGCTCGCCGCGTTCGTGGACTCGGTACGCGCCGCGACCGGCGCCAAGAAGGTCGACCTGGTCGGCCACAGCCAGGGCGGCATGATGCCCCGCTACTACCTCGGCCCGCTCGGCGGCGCCAAGAAGGTCGACGAGCTCATCGGGATCGTCCCGTCGAACCACGGCACGACCAACCCCCTGACCGTCCCGACCGGCTTCGCCGGGTGCGACGCCTGCACCGAGCAGCAGGTCGGCTCGGCGTTCCTGACCGAGCTCAACGCCCCGGGCGACACGGTGCCGGGCCCGGACTACACCGTGATCACCACCAAGCTCGACGAGGTCGTGACCCCGTACACCAGCGCCTTCCTCAGCGGGCCGAACAACCGGGTCACCAACGTGACGCTCCAGGACCGCTGCCCGACGGACGCCTTCGAGCACGACCAGAACCCCAATGATCCGGTCGTGGCCCAGTGGGTGCTCAACGCGCTCGGACGCGTCGGCCCGGCCGACCCCGCGTTCGCACCGCGCTGCGTGGGCTGATCCCGGGGCCGGGATCGGGCGCGCGGGTGGGACGAGCAGCGACGTTCCGCCTGTCAGAGGGTCACGGCGTCGCCGTGTGAGGTGAGCGGGTGCTCGGCCCAGATGGTCTTGCCGTCGCGCCCATAGCGGGTGCCCCACCGCTCGGTGAGCCGGGCCACCAGGAAAAGCCCGCGCCCGCCCTCGTCGGTGGTCCGGGCCCGGCGCAGGTGCGGGGAGGTGCTGCTGTGGTCCGAGACCTCGCAGATGAGGCTGCGGTCGCGGATCAGCCGCAGCGTGATCTGCCCCCCGGCGTACCGGTAGGCGTTGGTGACCAGCTCGCTCACGATCAGCTCCGCGGTGAAGGCCACCTCCTCCAGCCCCCACTCGGTGAGCTGCGCCGTCGTCAGCGAACGCGCCCGGGCGGCGGCGGTCGGCCCGGCGTCCAGCTTCCAGGTCGCCACCTGCTCCGCGGCCAGGACACTGGTACGGGCGACGAGCAGCGCGACGTCATCGGCGGGCCGGGCCGGCAGCAGCGCGTCCTCCACCGCCTTGCAGGTCTCCTCCAGGGAGCCGGCCGGCGCGGACAGCGCACCGAGCAGACCGGCGAGCCCCTCGTCGGGGTCCCGTCGGCCGGCTTCGATGAGTCCGTTGGTGTAGAGGGCCAGGAGGCTGCCTTCGGGCAGTTCCACCTCGACCGACTCGAAGGGCAGCCCGCCCAGGCCCAGCGGCGGCCCGGCGGGCAGATCGAGGACGCGCGCCCGTCCGTCCGGGGTGACCACCACGGGCGGAGGATGACCGGCGCGGGCGAAGGTGCAACAGCGCGAAGCCGGGTCGTAGACCGCGTACAGGCAGGTCGCGCCGATGATCTGCGGCAGGAGTTCACCGGCCGGCTCCTGCTCCGCGGCCAGGCGCTGCACCAGGTCGTCCAGGTTGGACAGGACCTCTTCCGGGGCCAGGTCGAGGTTGGCCAGGGTGTGCACGGCGGCGCGGAGGCGCCCCATGGTGGCCGCGGCGTGGATGCCGTGCCCGACCACGTCGCCGACCACGAGGGCGACCCGCAGCCCGGAGAGCGCGATGACGTCGAACCAGTCGCCGCCCACGCCCGCGGTGAGGTCGGCCGGCCGGTAGCGGTGGGCGATCTCGACGGCCGGGTACACGGGCACCTCGCGCGGCAGCAGGCTGTGCTGCAAGGTGAGGGCCGCCTGGTGCTGCTGGGTGTAGCGGCGGGCGTTGTCGATGGACAGCGCGGCGCGGGAGGCCAGCTCCTCGGCCAGCGTCAGATCGTCCTGCTCGAAGGAGTCGGGCCGCTCCGCCCGCCCCAGGGTCAGCAGGCCCAGTACAAGCCCCCGCGCGGCGAGCGGCACCGTCATCATCGAGTGGACGTCTCCGCCCGCGGCCTCCCCCATGACGTCCCCCTCCCCCGTCCGGTCAGCGGGAAGCCCCGCACCGGCTTTCTCCGGCCCCGTGATGAGCAGGGGACTCCGCTCCGCCAGGCACCGCGCCTGCGGGCTGTCGGGAGGGAAGTGGAAGGGCCGGCCCCCGGCGGGCGTGGAGCGGGAGGGCGGCCCCTGGTCGGGCGAGTCCGCCCGCGCTCCACCCTGCGCCTCCGCGGCCGCGCTGCGGACCGCGACCCTGCACACCGGCCCGGACGCGTCCGGCGTGGGCTCTTGTCCGCGCGTCACCGGCTCCAGCAGGTCCACGGACACGAAGTCCGCGAGAGCGGGCACCGCCACCTCGGCCAGCTCCCGCGCCGTCCTCGCCACGTCCAGCGTGGTCCCGATGCTGGAGCCCGCCTGGTTGAGCAGCGCCAGCCGACGCCGGGACCGGTAGCGGTCGGTGACGTCCTCCACCGTCTGTGTGACGCCCAGGACCCGGCCGGAGGGGTCCTGCATACGGAACGCCGAGACCGAGACGACCAGATCCCGGCCGGGGTCCTGCCGGATCCGGCAGGGTTGCTCGGCGAAGATCGCGGAATTGCCGGTGTCCAGCACCTCCTGGAGCTGCGTCTCGACCGTCTCCGTATCCGGCGGGATCAGGAAGTCGCTGGTGCGCATCCCGCGGTGCTGTTCGACGGGGAGGCCGCTGAAGCGCGCGATCGCCCGGTTCACGCGCAGGATCTTGAGGTCCGGGTCATGGACGGAGAGCCCGATCGGGGACCGGCGGAACAACCCGTCCAGGACCGACCGGTCCGTCTCCCACTGGATCACTTCTTCGGCGGGCGCGGCGACGACGACCCACTCGACTTCCGCGTCGCCTCTGTTCACGGCCCGCACCCGGCAGCCGAACTCCACCCGGTGCCCGCCGCGGTGGCGGACGGGCACGAGCCCGAACCACCCGTTGTCGGCCCGGCAGATGGCCACCGCTTCCATGACGAGCCCGAGGTCGCCGGGCGGGATGAGGAAGTCGGCCGCCGGCCGGCCCAGCGCTTCCTCGGTCGGGTAGCCGAGCAGCGCCACGGCCCGTTCACTCCAGCCCACGATCCGCCCGCGGTCGTCCAGCACAACTGAGACCGCGCGACGCACCGCGAACGGGTCTTCCGGCCCTTCGCTGAACGCTTTCACCGAAACGTCCATCGCCACCACCCTCGCACCTGCCGTGAGCGCCTGCCAGGCGACGGCCCCGGAAGGACGCTTTCAGCGCGGCGGCCGCCCGCCCCCACCGCTCCGCTCCCCCCTTATCTCCCCCGGTTATCTCCCTTCCGCTATCGCCCCTCCAGGAGCGATATCCGGCACGGCGTGTCCGGATTCAGCCTTGTCGCCGGAGCGCACCGCCCCCACGATCAGCTTCGCGCCATGCACGGTCCATCCCCCTTCGTGTACGGAATCCGGAGACCCCACATGTCCTCGCATGCCGAAATACGCACCGTCCCCGCCTCCCGAAGATCCTGGACGCGCCGAGCCGTCGTAGCGGTGACCGCGGCCGGTGCGGTGCTCGGACTGCTCGCCGCGGCCCCCACGGCCACGGCGACGGCCGCCGCAGCCCCGTCCGCCGCCCCCGTCCTCGCGGCCCCCGACATACCCCTGGCCAACGTCAAGGCCCACCTCAACCAGTTCCAGTCGATAGCCGGCGCCAACGGCGGCAACCGGGCCCACGGCCGGGCCGGTTACCGGGCCTCGATCGACTACGTCAAGGCGCAACTGGACGCGGCCGGCTACACCACGACCCTCCAGCAGTTCACCGCGAGCGGCACCACCGGCTGGAACCTGATCGCCGACTGGCCCGGCGGCGACCCCAACCAGGTCCTGATGGC
Source organism: Streptomyces sp. NPDC031210 (assembly GCF_055570395.1). NCBI lineage: Bacteria > Bacillati > Actinomycetota > Actinomycetes > Kitasatosporales > Streptomycetaceae > Streptomyces > Streptomyces sp. NPDC031210. The sequence continues at coordinate 39,145 of NZ_JBVIHH010000014.1, read as the reverse complement.
CGGCTCGCACCTCGACTCGGTCTCGTCCGGCGCCGGGATCAACGACAACGGCTCCGGGTCGGCCGCCGTGCTGGAAACCGCGCTCGCGGTGTCCCGCGCGGGGCTCCAGCCGACGAAGCACCTGCGTTTCGGCTGGTGGGGCGCGGAGGAGTTGGGCCTGCTCGGCTCCAAGCACTACGTGAACAACCTCCCCTCCACCGAGCGCGCGAAGCTCGCCGGCTACCTGAACTTCGACATGATCGGCTCGCCCAACCCCGGCTACTTCGTCTACGACGACGACCCGCAGATCGAGTCGGTCCTCAAGGGCTACTTCGCCTCTCTGAACATCCCCACCGAGATCGAGACCGAGGGCGACGGCCGCTCGGACCACGCGCCGTTCAAGAACGCCGGCGTCCCCGTGGGCGGGCTCTTCTCCGGCGCCGACTACACCAAGACCTCCGCCCAGGCGCAGAAGTGGGGCGGTACGGCCGGATCGGCGTTCGACCGCTGCTACCACTCGTCCTGCGACACGACGGCGAACATCAACGACACCGCGCTGGACCGCAACAGCGACGCCATCGCCCACGCCATCTGGACGCTGGGCGCGGGCACCACGACCCCGCCCGGCAGCGGGTACGAGAACACCGGCGACGTCGCCATCCCGGACGTCGGCACCGCGGTGACCTCGTCGGTCGCCGTCACCGGACGTACGGGCAACGCGCCCGCCGCCCTGAAGGTGGGCGTCGACATCAAGCACACCTGGCGCGGCGATCTCGTCATCGACCTCCTGGCCCCGGACGGGACCGCCTACCGGCTGAAGAACTCCAGCGCCAACGACTCGGCGGACAACGTCATCACGACGTACACCGTCGACGCCTCCAGCGAAACCGCCAACGGCACCTGGAAACTGCGGGTTCAGGACGTCGCGGCGCAGGACACCGGCTACATCGACAGTTGGAAGCTCACCTTCTGACCGCCGCATCCTGACAGCCGAAGGCGCGCAGGTCCTGAACCACCGGCACAGGGCAGGGCCCCCGGTCACGCGAAACCGGGGGCCCTGCTACGGCGGAGGTTCCCGGAGACCCTGCCGATGCCGCAGGGCAGTTGGGCGAGGAACCGCAGGGAGGCACCTCGCTCGCGGCATGTCGGCCGGACGAACTCGCTCGGTGCGCTACCCACCGTGTCGCCTCTGAAGCCGCGTTGGACGACAGCTGGCCGGAACCGGCGACGGGTGGAGAGGCGCGGCGCCCGCCTCTCCACCCATCGCCGGTCCGAGTCGGGTTGCAGCTCTTCATCGGCGGGCTCCTAATTGGGGTATGAGATGGTCTTCTTCGGGAGGCCGCATGTCGACTTCCCCGAGCAATCCCTTGGACGAGGACGAAGATGTAGCCGGCACGAGGGGTGCGCCTTGGTGTCAGCGGGCTGCCGCGCATATCGCCGAGCTCCAGTCCCAGCTCAACAGAATTCGCAAGTTGACGCCCCCGCTGGATCCCTATGACGAGGAAGTCGCGAATAAGGCGACCACGCATTTGCGCGCGGCGCGGCGGGCGACGGACGACAAGAGCAGTTTGTGGGCGAAACTCACCGGCGCGACCGTCGACCGGACCTACGCCAATATCCACAAGGCCGAAGTGAAGCTCCTGCACCTGGCGAGAGATGACGATCTCACCTGGCGAGGGGCTGTTGTGCTGGCGCAGGCCCGACAGCATCTGGGACGCAGTGATCCACGGCTGCAACTGCTGGAGGAGCGGCTGAAGAGCACCGATCACCTGCTGCATCCACCATTGCGGGAACTGGCTGTCAGTACGTTGCTGGCGGCGCACGACGCCGAGGAGACCGAGCGCGCGAGAGTCCGCAGCTTCCGCAATATCCTGCTCGCCTCGGTGATCGTCACCAGCGTCATCGCCGGCATGTTTCTCGTCTGGGGTTTTCTCGCCCCGACGGCGCTACCGCCGAAAATCTGCTTCGAAGGCGGTATCTGCCCGATAGGAACACAGCCCGGTGGCACCGACGTCCTGCTCGTGGAAGCCACGGGACTGGGCGCGGCGGCCCTGGCGGGCGCATTGTCGCTGCGCTCCATTCAGGGCACGGCCACGCCCTACTCCGTACCGACCATGCTGGTGTTGCTGAGACTTCCGGTCGGGGCACTGTCCGCCCTTCTGGGGATCCTGCTGATCCACGGTGAATTCATTCCGGGATTGTCGAATCTGGACAGCGGGGCTCAGATCATCGCCTGGGCGATCGCCTTCGGCATTCTTCAGGAGTCGGTGACGCGTATGGTCGACCGGCAGGGGAAAGCCGTTCTGAACAATGTGCGGGGCTCCGAGCGCGGCTTCGAGAAACCGGGGAAAGGCGCTGATTCCGTCCGGGAATAGCCGGCTGAGGGCGCGAGCCGCCGCACCGGACGGCTCGACCCCTCGTAGATTGAAATGAGGGGGTGGGTGGTTCCGCGAGCGTCTGCAGGAGTGGCGGGAGGACGTGACGACACCGGAGATCGACTACGCGGCGTTGTTCGCCGCCACGCCGAGCCCGTGCCTGGTGCTGGGCCCGGACCTGGTGATCCTCGCCGCGAACCGGGCGTATCTGCGGGCCACCGGCCGCACGGATGACGACCTGGCCGGGAAGTACGTCTTCGACGCCTTCCCGGACAATCCCGCGGACCCGGAAGCCGACGGGGTGCGGAACCTCAAAGCCTCCCTGCACCGGGTCCTGGTCTCCCGGAAGCCGGAGCCGATGGCGCTCCAGAAGTACGACATCCCCCTCGTCGACCGGCCCGGCCAGTTCGAGGAGCGCTGGTGGTCCACGATCAACACCCCCGTGCTCGGTCCGAGCGGGACGGTGGCGTGGATCCTGCACCGGGTGGAGGACGTGACGCCCTTCGTCCAGGCCCACCAGACCCACGACCGCCTCACCGGCCCCCCGCTGACCGAGCGGAAAGAGGGGATGGAGAGCGAGCTGTACGCCCGCGCCCGGGAGTTGGAGCGCCTGAACGAGGAACTGCGCCAGGCGCACGCCCGCGAACGCCAGGTGGCCGTCACGCTCCAGGAGGCCATGCTCCGCTCCCCCGACCTGCCGCGGCACCGCAACATCGCGGTGCGCTACCTGCCCGCCATCGGCTCCCTGAACGTGTGCGGCGACTGGTACGACGTCGTCGATCTGCCCGAGGACGACTTCGCCATCGCGGTGGGCGACGTCGTCGGCCACGGCCTGGAGGCCGCCACCGTCATGGGGATGCTCCGCAGCGCGCTGAGCGCCGCCATCCGCGCGGTGGACGGGCCCGCCAAGGCGCTGGAGGTACTGGGCCTGTACGCGCGTTCGGTCGAGGGCGCGCTGGCCACCACGGCGGTGAAGTTGGTGATCAACGCGAGAGACCGGCGGATCGTCTACAGCAGCGCCGGCCATCCGCCGCCCGTCCTCCTGCACACCGACGGCACGACCGAGCTCCTGGACCAGGCGACCGACCCACCACTGGGCGCCCGCCCCGAACACGTGCCCCGCCCCCAGGCGGAACTGCCCTACTCCCCCACCGACACGCTGGTCCTCTACACCGACGGGCTCATCGAACGCCGCGGCGAGGACATCGACGTCGGCCTCGCCCGCCTGACCGACTCCCTCGCCCGCTACAGCCGCCTCAGCCCCGAGCGTCTCGCCGACGCGCTCCTGGCCTGCCTGGGCGTCAGCGGCGGCGCGCGCGACGACATCGCCCTCGTGGTCGTGCGCCTGTGACTCCTCGCGGTGGTCAGCCGGCGAACTCGGCCTGAAGCGCGCGCAGGGTGTCCTCCAGGGTGTCCGCGGTCCTGTCGTGGCCGGAGAATCCGTCGTCGTCGGCGGGGTCGACGGTGTAGGCCCAGCCCGTTTCCGGGTGCCCGTCGATGGTCGCGGAGCGCCGGCCGACGGTGACGCTGATCGACAGGTTGCCGCCGGGGAAGTCGATGATCTCCGCGTGAATGCCGTCTCCGAGGATGCTGCTGATGAGGCTGCGGGCCTGCTCGGGGTTCATGGGCTGCTCCTGGAGGTGCGGTGAGTCCTAATCGGTGCTGGTCATCTGGGCGACGCGGGAGCGGTAGGCGTCGATTTCCTCCTGGGTGAGCGCGAGCCTGCCGGGGCCGGCCTGGTCCGCGGGAAGTTCGGTGGCCTGGCGCATGGCCCGGTGCAGCGGGCCCGGAAGGTTGAGCAGAAGCTGGCCCTGTTCGGCGGTCTCGATCACCATCCAGGAGTCCGACGTGTCGTCGTGGACGTCGGTGGCCTCGATGGTGCTGGCGGCGGTCACGGTCAATACGGGAGGAATATCACTCATGCCTCCTCCCTACCAGGTGCAGGGGCGAGACGCCCAACCGTGCTCGCCACCGACCGAGGGCCCGCCTTTTCCTTCGACGCGTACCGGCGCATGGATGAAGTAAAGAAAAAGTCATGGCGTGTTAAAGAGCGTGCCCCGCGCGTGCCGGTAGATATGCCCCCGACCCCGCTCTCCGCGAGCACCGGTCTGACAGGAGGCAGCAAATGCGTCACGGACAAGCACTGCGCGACGAGATCACCGCCGAGGGCACCACGCCGCTCATCGGCGTCTACGACATGTACTCGGCGTCGATCGCCGCCGGGCACTACAACGGCTTCTTCGCCTCCGGATTCGGATTCGCCGCGTCGTACTACGGGCTTCCCGACATCGGGTTCATCGCCTGGCCCGACATGGTGGCCTTCGCGGAGCGCCTGCGGGGCGCCTTCCCCCGCCACCACCTCCTGGTGGACATCGACGACGGCTACGTCGACCCGGAGGTGGCGTGCCACGTGGTGCGGCGCCTGGAGCGGATCGGGGCCTCCGGGGTGGTCCTGGAGGACCAGAAGCGCCCGCGCCGGTGCGGGCACGCGGACGGCAAGCTGGTGCTGCCGCTCGACGCGTACCTGGAAAAGCTCAACCTGGTGCTCGCCAGCCGTACCGACCTGGTCGTCGTGGCACGCACCGACGCCACGGAGGGCGCGGACATCCTGCGCCGGGCGGCGGCACTGGCCGCGACGGAGGCGGATGTGGTCCTCGTGGACGGCGTCCGCAGCGTCGAATGGATCCGGCGCATCCGCGCGGTCGTCGGGGACAAGCCGCTGCTGTTCAACCAGATCGCCGGCGGCAGGTCACCACGGCTCTCGCTCACCGAACTGACCGAGTTGGGCGTCGACGCCGCCCTCTACAGCACGCCCTGCCTGTTCGCCGCGCACCGCGCGATCGATGCCGCGATGGCCGAGCTGAAGCGCGCCGACGGACGCCTGCCGGCCACCGGGGACGGCGGAGGCGAGGTCGGCGTCCGGGAGGCCACCGCATTGCTGACCCGGAACACCGGCCGCCACCATCCCGTCCACGAGGCCGTCCTGGCGGGACCCGCCCTTGACTGACCTCTCACCCATTTCAGCTACTGCACGTAGTCGATTGCATGCTTATAGTGATTTCCATGGACGGCGGCCGGCCCCGCGACCCCTCTGCGGCGCCGGTCCCCGGCCGTCCGGAGGAAGGAGCACGCGAAGTGAAACGTCAGCGGAAGAGGAGAGCGGCGCGAGCACCGGCGGTCGGCTCCGCGGTGGTGTCCGGGATGCTGCTACTGACCGCGTGCGGCTCGGACAACGACAGCTCCGGCCCTTCCCCCAGCGCCTCGTCCGCGGCCGGCACGACGAGCACCGCCACCTCCACGGCCGGCACCGGCGGTATCGCCTGCGCCAAGCCCGCCACCCTGCGGGCGTCCGGCTCGACGGCGCAGCAGTACGCCATGCAGTTCTGGATCAAGAACTACCTGCGGGCCTGCCCCGACACGAAGATCACCTATGAGAGCAACGGCTCCGGCGCCGGCCAGGCCGACTTCCTCAAGGGCGGTACCGCCTTCGCGGGTTCGGACTCCCCGCTGAGCACGTCACAGATCGACCGGTCCAAGAGCGTGTGCGCGGACGGGGGCCAGGCCCTCCACCTGCCGGTGGCCGGCGGCCCGATCGCCGTGGGATACAACCTCCCAGGAGTCAGCAGGCTGATCCTCGACGCCCCGACGCTCGCGAAGATCTTCGACGGGAAGATCACGAAGTGGGACGATCCGGCGCTCGCGAAACTCAACCCCGGCACCGACCTGCCGTCGACGCCGATCCAGCCCGCCCACCGGTCGGACGCCTCCGGGACGACGGACAACTTCACCGCCTACCTCGAAGCGGCCGCCCCGAGCGCCTGGCCGCACGCGCACGACCAGCGCTGGACGGCCGAGGGCGGTCAGTCCGCCAAGGGCTCGGCGGACCTGGCCGCCAAGGTGAAGGAGACCGAGGGCGCGATCGGCTACTTCGAGCTGTCGTACGCGCTCGCCCGCAGGATCCCGACGGCCGCTCTCGCCACCGGCGCCCCCGCCCCGGTCGACGCCAACGTACTCAGCGCCTCCAAGGCGATCGCCGACGCCAAGGTGGTGAGCACCGGTGATGACCTCGTCCTCGGGCTCGACCACGCGACCAAGGCGCCCGGCGCCTACCCGATCAACGCGGTCACCTACGAGATCGTGTGCAGCAAGGGCAACAAGGGCGCGGAGGCGGCTATGTGGCCCGCCACCAAGGCGTTCCTGACCTACCTCGCCGGGGAACGGGGGCAGCGGGACCTGAGTTTCCAGGGCTACGCGACGCTCCCGGCGAAGGTCGTGCAGAAGGTGCGCGACCGGATCGCCAAGCTGCCCTGAGGGGGTGGGGGGGGTTGTTCTTTTTCGCACAGGCCAACCTCCCCCCCCCCAGGTGCGTCCCCCACTCCCCGATCCTCTTCTCTCCCGCACCTCTGTCCTCAGCTG
>NZ_JBVIHH010000014.1:0-32365 GCF_055570395.1 Streptomyces sp. NPDC031210 | reverse complement strand
GGGAGAAGATCTCGCCTATCCCTCTGGGTGGGGTCTCCGCCCCCCCCCCCCCCCCCCCCCCCCCCCCCCCCCCCCCCCCCCCCCGCCGGTGCGTCAGCCGATCCGCGATCCGGTTCTCTCCAGAGCCTCGGTCACCGGCTGGAAGAAGGTCTCGCCGCCCGTGGCGCAGTCGCCACTGCCGCCCGACGTCAGGCCCAGCGCGGTGTCGCCCTCGAAGAGGGGCCCGCCGCTGTCGCCGGGCTCGGCACAGACGGTGGTCCTGATCAGGCCGTTGACCGTCCCCTGCTGGTAGTTGACGGTCGCGTCGATCGCGGTGACCTCGCCGGCGTGCACATGGGAGGTGCTGCCGCTGCGGCGTACCTTCTGGCCCACGATCGCCTCGCCCGCCCTGACGATGGGCTGCTTCTGGCCGTTGTGGAGGTTCACCTCGTTGGGGTGCGCGGCGGACTCGGTGTATTTGGCGAGCCCGAAGTCGTCGCCGGGGAAGCTGCCGGTCTCCGTGACGGCGACGACGTCGCCCCCTTGCGAGGCCGACCAGTTCTGTACCGCGTCGGTGCAGTGACCGGCGGTCAGGAAGTACGGCTGGCCGTCCTTGGTGACGTTGAAGCCGAGCGAGCAGCGTGCGCTGCTGCCCCAGATGGCGTCGCCGCCGGCGATCAGCGGCCGGAGCGCGCCCTTGGACTGCTTGACGACGGCCCGGCCGCCGAGCGAGGCGGCCACCTTGTTCAGCCGCGCGAGGGCTTCGCCCTTGACGGTGCGGTCGGCGACGACGACCACCTTGTTGGCTCTGGGGTCCATGGCCCAGGCCGTACCGGGGATCGTCGCCTTGTTCTTGAGGATCGTGCGGGCCGCGTTCAGCGAGGCGAGGGAATTCTTGACGATCCGGGCCTCGGCACCGGCCGCGCGCGCCTTGCGGGCGGCGCCCTCATTGGTCACGTTGACGATGAGCTTGTGGTTCCGGGCGTCGTAGTAGAAGCCGACACCGTCCGCACCGAGCGAGGTGCTGATGTTCTTGGCGCGCTGTGCGGCGGCGGTGGCGGACGTGGGGTCGGGGGCTGGGGGCGAGGCGGCGTCGGCGCTCTGGAGGGTGAGCGTGGCGGTGATCAGTGCCACCGCACCGGCACCGGCGATGACGGTACGTCGCGTGGGTACGCTTGTGTGCTTCAACTCAAGACCTCGATGGGGGGAGGCGGTGGGGGGGTTCCGGGCCCCGAGCTGGCAGGGCGCCCTTCGTGATCGGAAGTCGCGCCCACACCACGTTCTTCGCTCAGGGTGTCCCAGGCGCTCGCGCGGTGCGTGGCAGCGCGGACTCATTCTTCCCACGCCCCCGTTGTGCGCCCCGCCCGCCGTGCCAGGAGGCGGCAGGAATCACCTGTACGGCCTCCTGGGCCCGCTCGGTACGCCCGCGCTCAGCCGGCCTCGGGGAACGCGTCGGCGCGCACATGAGGCATGGGGCTGCTGGCGACCTGGTAGCGGCCGTTGGGCAGATGCGTCGCGGTGGTGACGCGCACGGTCAGCGGGCCGGCCCATTCATAGCCGTGTTTCTCGCCGTGGCGTGCCAGGGTGTCGGTGAGTGCCTGCCCCACCTGGCCGCCGCGCCGTAGCAGCTCCTTGTGGACGCCGGGGGCGAGCTCGACCTCGTAGGCGTTGGGCACCACTACCCGGCTCTCGCTGCACACCACGGCGTGGGCGTCGCATTCCTGCCGCAAGGCGTCCACCAGTTCGACCGGCTCGCTGGGGAATACCTTGGCCAGCAACGTGTCCTGCCAATGTTCCAGGGCTTCTTCCCATCGGTTCAGCGTTCCCATGGCATCCCGCCTGCCCGGGATGCCTGCCCCGCATGCGTCAGGAGGTGGTGGCCTGTGCGGCGGCGCGTTCGCGGGCGGCCGCCGCGCGCGCCGGGTCGCCGAGCTGTTCTTCGAGGCGGGCCTTGGCCGACCAGTTGTACGGGCAGACGGGGCGGAGCTGGATCCGTTCGCTGAGCAGGGCCCGCGCCAGCTCGGTGCGGCCCGCGCGGAGGGACGCCTCGACCAGGGTGCGCTGGATCGCGTCGCGCTGGGCGTGGCTGCCGCCGAACGTGTGCAGGCGGTGGCGGACCGGCAGCAGCAGATCGGCGGCCCGGGCGTAGTCCTGACGACCGTAGGCGATCAGTGCGCGGCAGACCGGCAGGCCGATCTCCGCGGTCATGACCTCGTTGGTCCCGCCGGGCCCCGCCGCCACCCACTTCTCCCGGTCCCGCACCAGGCGCCGGGCCTGGTCGAGGCGGTCCGCGCCCACGTAGGCCATGACCGCGTGGGCGTCGTTGAAGGCGTAGTGGGGGCCGTCGTCGCGTCGCTCCCAGGCGTCCGCGAGCGCCGCCCATCGGGCGCTGTGTTCGTGCCGTGCCAGGTACAGCCGCCACAACAGGGCCGCGGCGTCCAGCAGTTCCATGGCCACGTCCGCCGACCGGTCGTGGTGGAGGACGGCGTCGTAGATCTCCAGGACGCGGGCGGTGTCGCCGGTCTCCAATGTGTAGAGGGCGTAGTGCCACCAGTTGTGGACGGCGAGCAGGGTGCCGCTCGCCCAGTCGTCGCGCCGGGCGTCGAGGAAGCGGATCCCGTCGGTGAAGCGTCCGCGCATCTCGTAGGTGTGCACCACACTGTGGATTCCCCACACGTCGTGCGGGTGGCGGGCGAGGGCCGCCCGGCCGACCTCTTCGGCGTGTTCGTAGTGGCCCGACTCCTCCAGCCCGAACGCGTACATGCCGAGCAGCGGGCCGCGGTGGGGATCGTCCTGGTCCCACGCGTCGAGCGCCCCGCCGATACGGTCGCGAAGGCGCTGGGCGTCCCCGGTGAGGAAGTCGTGCTGGTGCCCGGCGAACAGTGCCAGGGCATCGCGCGGGAAGGCGACGGTGAGGTCGCCGAGGATGCGGCCGGCGCCGCGCATGTCACCGTCGAGCCAGGCCGTCGCTGCGGCGACATGCATGCGCTCGCGGGGCGTCAGCTTGTGCGTGTCCAGGCCGGAGCGGAAGCGGTGGAAGCCCTCGCGAGCGGCGGCGGCATCCTTCTCCTCCGTTCCTAGCACTCCCAGATACGCGGCCATCGTCTGCCCCATCACCGACCGGGGGGAGGCGGTCAGCGCGGCCTGCGCGGTCCGAACGATCCGCGGCCGGAAAAACAGCAGGTCATCGAGGGCCTGTTCGTAGTCGGCGACGGCTTCGGTGCTGGTGTCGCTCATCGCGTGGCCATGCCGGTCCACTGTCACGGCTCAACTCCTGCGGGTGTGTGTCGGGGGTCGGCCCTCCCATGTGTACCCCGCTGCGGTGCCCGATGAAGAAGACCGGTCGGAGAAAGACGGTGGTGAACCGGCAAGTCGCGGGCACGCGACTGAACGATCTTCACCTGCCGTTAGGAGACAGCCGTCCATGGGCGCACCCCTTCGCCGCTCACGTCCCGCACCACGTCGTTCCGCTTTCAGCCTGCGGCAGTTGACGGTTTCGTTCGGCCTCATCGTGATCGGCGTGCTCGGACTCGGTCTGACCGCGAGGACGGCGTTCGAGGGTTCCGGGATCCGCCCCGGGGCCGTCGTACTCATCGCACTGGTGGCCGTCGCGACCGGCTTCCTCTTCCTGCGGAGGCGTCGGACCCGCGCGCGTGTCACCCGTTCGGCCCCCGGGGCGGAGGCGGGCGACTACGCGGGTATGGACGCGGGGCAGTTCGAGGACGCGGTGGCCGGCCTCTGCGAGCGGGACGGGTGCCGGGAGGCCGTCGTGGTCGGCGGCGCCAACGACCTGGGCGCGGACGTGGTGGCGTCGGCACCCGACGGCCGCACCGTCGTCATCCAGTGCAAGCGCTACAACGACTCCCACAAGGTCGGCTCCCAGGACGTGCAGCGTTTCGGGGGCACGTGTTTCGCCGTGCATCGGGCCGATGTCGCGGTGGTCGTCACCACCGGCGCGTTCACCGATCCCGCGGTCGACTACGCCGAACGGTGCGGGATCGTGTGCTTCGATCACGCGGCCTTGAAAGCGTGGGCCGCCGGCACCGGACCGGCTCCTTGGCGATCGGACACGTGACCTCAGGCTTCGCGGGGCAACGCGCGGCGGCCGGGGCGATCACCCGCCCCGGCCGTCAGCGTCCGACGTCACCTATTTGACCGAACCGGCCATGATCCCCTGTACGAAGTGCCGTTGGAAGGCGAAGAACACGATCAGCGGCACGATCAGGGAGAGGAAGGCGCCGGGGGCCAGTACGCCGATGTTGCTGCCGAACTGCCTCATCTGCGACTGGAGGGCCACCGTCAGCGGCTGTGATCCGTTGTCGGCGAAGAGCAGGGCCACCAGCATGTCGTTCCAGACCCACAGGAACTGGAAGATGGCCAGGCTGGCGATGGCGGGACGGCCCAGTGGCAGGACGAGTTGGGAGAAGATCCGCCATTCCCCGCCGCCGTCCATGCGGGCGGCCTCCAGCATCTCCTTGGGGATCTCCGCGAAGTAGTTGCGCAGCAGGAAGATGGCGAACGGCAGGCCGTAGGCGGTGTGGAAGAGGACGACGCCCGGGATGGAGCCGAACAGTCCGAGCGCGCCGAACAGTTTGGCCACCGGCAGCAGTCCGATCTGGACGGGCACGACCAGCATGGCGACCACCATCAGGAAGATCCAGTCGCGGCCGGGGAACTCCAGCCAGGCGAAGGCGTAGCCGGCCAGGGCGGCGATCACCACGACGGCGAGAGTGGTGGGCACCGAGATGAGCACGGTGTTCCAGAACGCCTGGGTGATGCCCGAGTCCTTCAGCAGCGCCGTGTAGTTGTCCAGCGACAACTGTGCGGGGCTGGTGAGGGCGGTCCACCAGCCGCTGCTCGCGTTCGACTCCTCCGTACGCAGGGAGGAGAGGAAGAGGCCGGCGGCGGGGGTGAGCCAGACCAGGCCGATGACGAGCAGGACCATCTGGATCAGGCCGCGGCTCAGGCGTCCGGCCGGTCGGGCCTTCGCCCGCCCGCGGGGCGCGGCGGTTCGCTGGAGGGTGGTCATGACTGGCTCCTGCGGAAACGTCGGATGTTGAGGGCCATGGCCGGGACCACCAGAAGCAGCAGCAGGACGCCGAGGGCGCTGCCGAGTCCCTGGTTGTTGCCGCCGCCGAAGGAGACCAGCCACATCTGCAGGGCCAGGACGTTGGCGTCCTGCTGTACGGGGCCGGGGGCGATGATGTAGACGAGGTCGAAGACCTTCATCACGTTGATCACCATCGTCACGAAGACGACGCCGAGGACGGGGCCGAGCAGCGGCACGGTGATGCGCCGGAAGACCTGCCACTCGTTCGCACCGTCCATCCGGGCGGCCTCCAGGACGTCGCGCGGCATGGAGGAGAGGCCGGCGCCGATGAGGACGAGGGCGAAGCCGGTCCAGATCCACATGTAGGCGCCGATGATGGCGGGCGTGATGAGGGCCGGGCCGAGCCAGGAGATGCCCTCATAGGGAGGGGCGAAGTCGTGGGCGGGGAGCTGGACGGCGTAGGACCCGGCGGGCAGACCGCTCAACCGGTAGGCGCCGTCCGGTCCGGTGGTGGCCTTGGCCGCCACCTTGCCGTGGGAATCGACCGCCTCGACGGTGAGCCGGGGCAGTCCCCGTTCGCCGCGGTCCACCACGCCGGGCCTGCCGCCCCCGCCGGGGGTGAAGTCGAGGTAGACCACGCCGCGCAGTTCGCCGTCGGCGGCCGGGGACTTGGCGGCCGGGGCGGCGGGCCGCGCCGTGGGCGGCAGGTCCTTGGGCGGGACGCCGACCAGGCCGAGGTTGACGGTGTTGCCCGGGTCGGTGCGGCGGGTGGTGCGGTAGGAACCGTCCTGACCCTTGGTCAGATCCTTGTCGCCCAGGCGCACCTTGGCGGTCGGGAAGGAGGTGGTCTCCCCCCGTACGTTGTCGTGGATGCCCACCGCCACCGCGTTGAGTACGCCGCGCTGCGGGTCCTGCTCGTAGGCGAGGCGGAAGATGATGCCGGCGGCGAGGAAGGAGATCGCCATGGGCATGAACATCAGCAGCTTGAACGCGGTCTTCCAGCGGATCTTCTCGGTCAGGACGGCGAGCACCAGGCCGAGTCCGGTCAGCAGCGCGGGGGCGAAGACGACCCAGATCGCGCTGTTGCGGATGGCCCGGAGCGTGGCCGGGTCCTGGAACATCGTGGTGTAGTTCTCGGCGCCGACGAAGGTGTCGCCCGAGGCGTCGTACAGGCTGCGGACGACGGAGAAGACGATGGGGTACGCCACGAGGGCGCCCAGCAGCAGGAGTGCGGGGAAGAGGAAGACCGCGGCGATGCGTCTGCGGCGCCGGGCCGCGTGCCGCACGGGCGCCCCGCCCCCGCCGGAGGTGCGGCGGGGCGGGACGGGCGGGGCGCCGCGCGTCTTGGCGGGCGCCACCGCGGGAGTGGTGACAGGCATGGGTTTGAGTCCCTCGGTCCTTAGTTTCCGTACGCCTTGGCCGCGGCGGCTTCGAGCTTGCCGGCCGTCGCCTTGGCGTCGGAGGGGTCGCGCAGGAAGTCCTGGAGCAGCTTCCATTCGCCGGCGCCCTGGGTGCCGCCGAAGGCCGCGGGGGCCTGGTCGGACATGTCGAAGCGCACGGAGTTGCCGGCGTCGGTCAGCGACCGGGCGGCCTTGCGGGTGATCTCGTCGTGGTAGGCGCCCGCGGGCACCTTCTTGTTGGGCGAGAGGTAGCCGCCGGCCTTGGCCCATATCGCGGACGCTTCGGGCGTGGCCAGGTACTTCACCAGTTCCATCGCGGCCTTCTTGTTCTTGCCGGCCTTGAGCACGACGGCGGCGTCACCGCCGCTGACCACCGGTGCCTTCCCCTCGTCGACGGCGGGGAAGGGGAAGAACTTGGCGTCCTTGCCGACCTCCTTGTGGAGTTCGTCGGTGATCAGGGAGCTGACGAAGTCGCCTTCGTAGACCATGCCGGCTTCGGGGTCGGGGCCGAAGACCTGCTGGACGGACTCGGGGAAGTCGGTGCGCAGCGCGCCCGAACCGCCGCCGGCGACCAGGTTCTTGTCGCCGAAGAGCTTGCCGAGCGTCGTCAGCGCCTTGGTGACGGTGGGGTGCGTCCAGGGGATCTTGTGGGCGGCGAGCTTGTCGTAGTTGTCCTGTCCGGCCTGGGAGAGGTAGATGTTCTCGAACCAGTCGGTGAGCGGCCAGCCGGCCTCGCCGGCGACGGAGAAGGCCGGCACACCGGAGTCGGACAGGGTGCGGCCCGTGGCCAGCAGTTCCTTGTACGACGTGGCGGGCTTGACGCCGGCCTGCTCGAACGCCTCCGGGCTGTACCAGACCGTCGACTTGTGGGAAGCCTTGAAGTACAGGCCGTAGTAGGTCTTGTCGACCGTGCCGTAGTCCTTCCACACCTTCGCGAAGTTCTTCTCGGCCGTGGTGGCGATGTCCTTCGACAGGGGCGTGAGCCAGCCCTTCTCGGCGAACTGCTGGAGCACGCCGACCTGCGGGACCATCACCACGTCGGGGGCGTTGCCGCCTTCGATCTGGCTGCCGACGACGGTCGAGACGTTGTCGCCGGTGGAGGAGAAGGTGACCTTGGCGCCGGTCTTGTCGGAGAAGGCGTCCAGGACCTTCTTGAAGTTCTGCTGCTCCACGCCGGTCCAGACGCCGGCGACGGTCACCGACTGGCCGCTGAGCTCCTGCTTGCCACCGCCGGCGGTCGCTCCGCCGCCGCACGCGGTGGCGGTGAGCGCCAGGCCGAGTACGGCCGCGCCGGACAGGGCGGTTCGGGTGTGTCGTGCTGCGGGGTGTCTCATCGGGGTTCCCTTCGGTCGGACTGTCGGGCCGGGCTGTCGAGGGGTGGGACCGGGTGCGTGGGCGCCTGGGCCGTGGGGGTTATCGGGGGTCGGGGGTGGTCATCCACCAGGCGGCGGTGGAACCGGGGAGGGTTCCGGCGGGGCAGTCGCCGCTGGCGAGCAGGGGGGTGCCGGAGACGGGGGCGGGCACCGGGTCGGTGCCGAAGTTGACGGCGCAGACCAGGCCGTCGCCGCGGACGAAGGCGAGCACCTGCGGCGGGGACTCCAGCCAGCGCAGCGTGCCTTCGCCGAGCTGCGGCAGGCTCCGGCGCAGTTGGAGTCCTTCGCGGTAGAGGTGCCAGAACGACCGGGTGTCGGCCAGGGCGCGGTCCGTGGCGTGGTCGGCGAACCAGTCGGGCTGCGGCAGCCAGGGCCGTGCCGCGTCGGTACCGGCGGTGAAGCCGAACGGCGAGGCGTGTCCGGACCAGGGCAGCGGCACCCGGCAGCCGTCGCGGATGTGCTGCCGGCTGCCCGTGCGGTGGAAGATCGGGTCGGTGAGGACCTCGTCCGGCAGGTCGACGACCTCGGGCAGGCCCAGTTCCTCGCCCTGGTAGATGTAGGCCGCGCCGGGCAGGGACAGCATCAGCAGCGCGGCGGCGCGGGCGCGGGCCGGGCCCAGACCTCCCCCGGACTCCGTTCCCGGGGCGCCCCCGGCCGTGCCGCCGGGTTCGCTCGCGTAGCGGGTGACGGTCCGCACCTGGTCGTGGTTGTTCAGCACCCAGGTGACCGTCGAGCCGGTGCCCGCGATGTCGGTCAGCGCCTCGGAGATGACCGTGCGGAAGAGGTCGACGTCCCAGCGGGCGGTCAGCAGGTGGAAGAAGAACGCCTGGTGCAGTTCGTCGGGCCGGACGTAGGCGGCCTGCTCGCTCGGTGTGCGTAC
Source organism: Streptomyces sp. NPDC031210 (assembly GCF_055570395.1). Taxonomy (NCBI): domain Bacteria; kingdom Bacillati; phylum Actinomycetota; class Actinomycetes; order Kitasatosporales; family Streptomycetaceae; genus Streptomyces; species Streptomyces sp. NPDC031210. Next base: position 23,683 of record NZ_JBVIHH010000014.1, on the reverse strand, counting down.
GGAGACCTCGCCGACGAGGAGCCGGTCGCGGCCGTCGCGGGCGGTGTACTCCTCGCACAGCGCGCGCCAGTCGCGCCAGACCTGGTGGACCTCGGGCTGGTTCCAGGCCAGCGGGTTGACCGAGTCGCGGGTGCGCTCGTCGGCCGACGGGTCGGGCGAGTCGGGGAGTTCGGGGTGCTTGAACAGGCCGGCGGCCACGTCGATGCGGAAGCCGTCGACGCCGCGGTCCAGCCAGAAGCGCAGCACCTTTTCGAAGTCGGCGGCCACCGCGGGGTTGCGCCAGTTCAGGTCGGGCTGCTCGGGGGTGAACATGTGCAGGTACCACTGACCGTCGGCGGCACCGGCCGCGGAGCCGGTCTCCTTGACGCGCGACCAGGCCGGGCCGCCGAACATGGCGCGCCAGTTGTTGGGCGGCAGTTCGCCGCTCTCGCCGCGCCCGTCGGCGAAGTGGAAGAGCGACCGGGACGGGCCGCCCGGTCCTTCCTCCAGGGCGGCGCGGAACCACGGGTGTTCGCTGGAGCAGTGGTTGGGGACGATGTCCAGCAGCACCTTCAGGCCCAGCCGGTGGGCGTCGGCCACCAGCCGGTCGAATTCGTCGAGGTCGCCGTATACGGGGTCCACGTCGCGGTAGTCCGCGACGTCGTAGCCGTGGTCGTGCTGCGGCGAGGGGTAGAAGGGGCTGAGCCAGATGCCGTCCACGCCCAGCTTCTTGAGGTACGGCAGTCCGGTGCGGACGCCGGCCAGGTCGCCGATGCCGTCGCCGGTGCTGTCGAGGAAGCTGCGGACATAGACCTGGTAGATCACCGCGTCGCGCCACCAGCGCTGTGCCGTGTCGTGGGACACGGTGTCGGCGGCCGGCGCGGGCGTGGCGGCGGCCTGTCCGGGGAGGGCGGGGGAAGGCGTGGAGGCGGACGTGGAGCCGTTCCCTGCCGTGGCTGTGAGCATCTGCCGTGATCCCGTTCTTAACTGAGCATGCCGTGCGGCCTGCGGAGCGCTGTTATGCATGCATGTTAAGTAGGAATGTCATTTGGGTGTCAACGAAATGGGCAAAGAACGCCGCGAGATGCCCGAGTTTGAGGTGAATATTCAGGTCCCGCTCTACCTAACAAGTAAGTAGATGGATCACCTGTGGACGGCCGGCGGTGCGCGCGTCAGCCGCGGCTGACGATGGCGCGCAGTTCACGGGTCAACCGCGCGACGGTCGCCTCGGTGCTCCGCCGGTGGGTGAGCGCGTCGTGCAGGACCGCCTGCACCGCCAGGCTCACCTGGTCGTAATGCGGGCTCTTCAGTCGCGGCCGGGCCGCGAGGACGCTCCGCTTCAGCGTCGGCAGGTAGGGGAAGCGGCGCACCAGTTGGGGATCGGCATACAGATCGGCCCATACCGGCGGCAGCGCCCCCTCGGTGAGCACGCGGCGCTGGACCGACTCCGTCGTCAGATAGGAGATCAGCTCGGCGGCCGACTTCTGGTGCCGCGAATGGGAGTTGACCGCGAGGTTGGAGCCGCCCAGGGCGCTGGAGCCGGGCCCGTCGGGGCCCGGCAGCGGCACCGCGCCGAACTTCCCCGCGACCTTGGAGGAGGGGGCGTTGGCCAGCGCGTAGGCGTACGGCCAGTTCCGCAGGAACAACAGCCGGCCGTCCTGGAAGGACCTGCGGGACTCCTCTTCCTTGTACGTCAGCGCCCGCTGGGGGATCCATCCCTCGCGGACCCCGTCGAGCAGGAAGGACAGGCCGCGGCGGGCGGCGGCGGAGTCCACCGTGACGCGGGTGCCCTCGCCGCCGAGCACGGTGCCGCCCGCCGACTGCACGGCCTCGACCACGTTGGCGGTCAGCCCCTCGTACGGCAGGAACTGGCCCGCGTAGCCGTCGAGCCGGTACTTGGGCGCCACCGTTTTGGCGAGCGTCTCCAACTCGGCCCAGGTGCGCGGTGGCCGGGCGCCCTCCCGGTCGAGTACGTCCTTGCGGTAATAAAGGAGCCCGGCGTTGGTCACGTACGGGACCGCGTAGAGCCGCCCCCGGAAGGTGGCGGTGTCCACCACGGGAGGCAGGAAGTGATCGAGCGGGAACCGGCCGCCGTCCACGGGCTTGATCCAGCCCGCGGCGGCGAACTCCGACGTCCACGCCACGTCGATGTTCAGCACGTCGAAGCGGTCGCTGTCGGAGCGCAGCTCGGTGACCATCTGGGCGCGCACCTCGTCGGCGGCGTCCGGCAGCTCGACCAGCGTCACCTTCTCGCGCGGATGCCGGTCGTTCCAGCCGTCGAGGACACCGCGCAGGTAGCCGGTGAGGTCACCGCCCGTCACCAGGGTGATCGGGCCCCGGCCGGCCGAGTCGCCGGCCGGCTCCCCGGACCGGACGCCCGCATGGCCGGCCAGCAGCAGCGAGCAGACCAGCAGAGCCCTTCCCGCGGCACGTTTCCACCGCATGGGCTCCTCCTCGTACCAGGCGTCGACGGGACACTGAACCGACAGCCGGCCCCATGTATACCTGTTAGATATGCGGGATACTAGACGCCGCAGGAAGATACGACGGCGATCCGGCTCACAGTCGGACGGGATCAGATAACCGACATGTAGGGCGGGGAGGGAGAGGGAGAGCGTGCGGCTGCCACTCCTGGCACTGTTGGTCAGCGGGCCCGCACATGGCTACGAACTCAAACAGGCCCTTGAGAACCTTCTGGGCGCGGCATACCCTCAGCCGAACGTCGGCCAGATCTACGTCACCCTCGGCAGGCTGGAGAAGGCGGGCCTGATCGCGGGCGAGGACGTCGAGCAGTCGGATCGCCCGAACAAGCGGATCTACCGGATCACCGAGGCGGGACGCGAGACGGTCGACGCGTGGTTCGAGGAAGCCACCGCCGAACCGCGGGTACGGGACGAGTTCTTCATGAAGCTCGCCCTCGCCCCCCACACCGGGACGGCGGACCAGATCGCCCTGATCAACAAACAGCGCCGCCACTACCTCAACACCATGCGTGACCTGTCGAAACTCGCCGCGGGCGAGGACCGGGAGAACCGGGTCGCGCAGTTGCTGATCGAGGGCGCGATGCTGCATCTCCAGGCGGATCTCGACTGGCTGGAGCGTTGTCAAGAGGAGTTGGAATGAACCGGGACGAGCCCTCCGGCCCGCTCGTGCGGGCAGCCGGCTTGGTCAAGACCCACCACCCGGAAGGCGCCGCCCCCGTCCACGCCGTGCGCGGCGTGGACCTGCGGATCGAGCGCGGTGAGTTCGTCGCCGTCACCGGACCCTCGGGCGCCGGCAAATCCACCTTGCTGCACCTGCTCGGCGGCCTCGACCGGCCCGACAGCGGGTCCCTGTGGTTCGACGGCCGCCAGGTCGACTCCCTCAGCGAGGCCCGCTGGGCGATGCTGCGCCGCCACCGCATCGGCATCGTCTTCCAGTTCTTCAACCTCGTCTCCAACCTCAGCGTCGCCGACAACGTCGAGCTGCCCGCGCTGCTGGCCGGCCGGTCCCCCCGGCAGGCCCGCGCCGACCGCGCCGAGCTGCTGGAGGAGCTGGGCCTCGCCGGCAAGGAGAACTTCCGGCCGGGCGAGCTGTCCGGCGGCGAGCAGCAGCGCGTCGCACTGGCCCGCGCCCTGGTCAACTCCCCCGGCCTGCTGCTCGCCGACGAACCCGCCGGCAGCCTGGACAGCAAGGGCACCCGGGAGGTGCTGCGGCTGCTGACCCGCTTCCATCAGCGCGGCCAGACGATCCTGCTGGTCACCCATGACGCCCGGATGGCCAGTGCCGCGGACCGGGTGATCAGCTTCTTCGACGGCCAGGTGGTCGACGACGCGCGGCTCGGCGGCGGCCCGGACCGCCCCGCCGCCGGTGTGGCCGACGTCCTGCGACTCAAGGACTGACCGGCGTGCGAGCAGCGGCGCGCTGGGCATCGGCGCACCTCAGGGCCCACCGCGCGGCGGCCGTACTCATCGTGCTGGCCACCGCCGGGATCACCATCTGCCTGCTGCTGGCCACGGCGCTGTTCGCCTACGCCACCGACCCCTGGCAGCGGGTCTTCACCCAGTCCTCCGGCGCCCACGTATGGATCCACACCCAGGCCGGCGCACCGGCGGGCTCGCTCGCCGGGCTGGAGGAGGTACGCGCCGCCGCCGGCCCCTTCCCCACCGTCCGCACCTCCGCGAGCCTCCAGCCCGGTGGGGCCAGGGCGACGCTGGAGCTGCGCGGCGCCCCGAACCGCCCCGCCGTCGCGACGCCCCAGCTCGCCGCCGGGCGCTGGCTCGACGCGCGCGCCGACGCCGGCGCCACCAAGGGCATCGTTCTGGACAGCGCGGTGGCCCGCGCGATGTGGGCCAAGCCGGGTGACTCCCTCGCCCTGAGCGGCTTCGCCGCGCCGTTGCGGGTGGTGGGCGTCGCGGACACCTCCGAGGCCACCTTCCACGCCGGCGAGAGTCCGGGCGTGGCCTGGGTGCTGCCCGCGACGCTCGCCGCCTCCGACGCGGGCCGGGCCGAGCGCGGCCGGACCATCGGCCTCCAGCTCACCGACCCGGCGGACACCGACTACGTGGTGCAGCGGGCGGTCACCCGGCTCGGCGCGGACCAGATCACCGACGTCTCCACCTGGCGGCAGGCCAAGGCCGAGGCCGAGGGGGAGAACCAGCTCCTGGGCCGGCTGCTCGGCCTGTTCGGGCTCGGCGCGCTGTTCGCCGCGGCGCTGGCGGTGGCCGGCGCGATCAGCGCCCGGGTCCGCGGGCATCTGCGGGACATCGCGATCCTCAAGGCCATCGGGTTCACGCCCGGCCAGGTGGTCCGCATGTTCCTCGCCCTCCATCTGGGTTTCGCGCTGATCGGCGTCGCCCTCGGGGCGCTGCTCACGCAGGCGCTCGGCACTCTGGTGCCCGGCCGTATCGGGGAGGCGCTGACCCTGTGGCACCGGCTCCCGGAACACACCTGGCTGCCCTTCGTGATCTCCGCCGGTGTGGTGGTCTTCATCGGCTCGGCGACCTGCCTGGCCGCATGGCGGGCCGGGCGGGTGCCCCCGGTGCCCGTCGCCCGGGCGGCGGCCGCCACCGGCCACCGGGCGTCCGGCACCACCCGGCGGGCGCTCGGCCTGCGCATACCGCCGGCCCTGGTCCTCGGCTGGCGCGGCGCCTTCCACCACCCGCTGCGCTCCTCGGCGGCCGTGGCGCGTCTGGCCGTCCCGCTGCTGCTCATCACCATCGCGCTGGGCGCCTGGAGCACCCTGGACCGCTTCACCTCCCATCCCGAGGACGTCGGCCTGCCCGCGGCCCTCACCGCGCGCTCCGACACCCTCGGCGACGAGGAAGTGCGCCGGCTCCTCGCCGCCCAGCCACGGATCACCACCTACCCCGGCACCGAGGTACAGGCGCTCGTGCCCGGCCAAACCGGGACGATCACGCTGCGCGGGCTGGGGACGGACGCCGAGCCCTACCCCTTCGCCATCGTGGAGGGGCGGACCGTCCGGGGCCCCGACGAGGCGATCGCCGGCCAGGGGCTGCTGGACCTGCTGGACGCGCGGGTCGGCGACTGGGTCCGGATGACCGTCGCCGGGCGCCCGCACGTCCTGCACATCGTCGGCCGCGGCATCGAGACGTCCGACGGCGGCCGGGTCATCTCCACCCCCCTGGACACCTTGCGGGACGGCGACGGTGTCGGGGACCGCACCGGCGCCGACGACACCGGCCGCGGCGACACCGATGACACAACGCTCGGCGCGCCCCACCCGCCGCCCCCCGGCTTCTACCACCTGGTCCTGGGGCACGGCACCGATCCCACCGCCGTGCGCGACGCCCTGGCCAAGGCGTCCGAGGGCCGGCTCGAAGTGCGGGCGATCCCCAACCCCGCCGACCAGTTGTCGGCGGTGCGCGCCGTCACCGTCGGCCTCATCGTCGTGCTGATCCTGATCGGGCTGGCGGAGCTTTCGACGACGGTGAGCGCCGGGGTGCGCGACCGCAGCCGTGACCTGCTCGCCCTGAGAGCCGTAGGACTGACGCCTCGTCAGATCACCGCCGTCATCGTCTCCGGAACCGCGTTCATCACCCTGGCCGCCGCGCTGTCGGGCACCGCGCTGGGCGTGCTCGCCTCCCAGTGGCTCATCAACCTCCAGGGCAGCACCAGCGGTTGGGGCACCGGCATCGCCCGGAGCCCCGCACCGGGCATCCTGCTGCTGGTCGTCACCGCCGCGGTCGTGGTCGCCGGGACCGTCTCGGCCCTGCCGGCCGCCCGCGCGGCACGACGCCGACTCGCGGACTCGGCCACGGACGTGCTCTGACGCACGTGCGCCGGGAGGCTCCGGAGCACGGCGGCGCGAGCGGGGTGGTGCGGGCGGCCGAGCGCCGGGAAGGCTCACGTCGAGCCAACTCCCCCGCACAGCGGCGCGGTTACCGGTCGCTGTGCCGGTGTGTCCCGTTCCGTCCGTACGCCGTGCCCCGGAGAGGACCCCGCCCGTGCGCAGACCGCCCGCCCTCCGCCGCCTGTTCCCCGTGCTGCTCACCGCCCTGCTTCTCGGACTGCCGCTCACCGCCCTGCCCGCGCCGCTCGCGCACGCCGCGTCGTCGGCCCCCGGCCCCCGGGGCGCGTCGGACGACGCGTACTGGACCGCGCGGCGGATGCGGGCCGCCGAACCGGCCGCCGTCACCACGCGCGCGTGGACGCCCCGCGCGACGGCGCCCCCCGCTCCGCCGAGCCACCCCTTCGACGGGCTCCCCCAGGTCGGGACCTTCTTCTGGACGGACGGCCGGCACACCGGCCGGTTCTGCGGCGGAACGGTCGTCCGCAGCCCGCACCGCGACCTTGTGGTCAGCGCCGCGCACTGTCTGCGCTCCCCCGCCCCCGGACGGCACCTGTCGTTCGTGCCCCAGTATCACGACGGACTCAAGCCGCACGGAGTCTTCCCCGTCGACCGGGTCTACCTCGACCAGCGCTACTACGACCTCGGGACGGACGGGGGCGCCCGCTGGGACTACGCGGTGGTGCGGCTCGGGGCGCGTGCGGACGGGGCGGAGGTGCAGGAGGTGACCGGCGGCTTCGACCTCCTGCCCTACCCGGGCTACACCCACCCCGACGTACGGCTCATCGGCTACCCGGGCAGCAACGACACCACCCACCCCAAACCCCTGGACTGCTCCTCCGCCACGCACCGGTACCGCAGCACCGACCCCGCCGCCCCCGGCGATTTCCTGGAGATCGCCTGCGCCGGCTATATCGGCGGCACCTCCGGCGGGCCTTTCCTCATACGCCACTTCGGCGGATACGCCCTGATCGGCGTCATCGGCGGCTACCACACCGGCGGCGACTTCCCCGACGTCTCCTACAGCTCCTACTTCACCCTCGACACGCTGACGCTCTATCTGCACGCCGTCCGCGGCGATCCGCCCGCCACTCCCCGGTAGAGGACCGCGCCCGTCACGACGCGCGCGGCGGAGTTCGCGACGAGGCCGCCCGCCGCTCCCCCCAAGCGCACGCCACGGCCCCGGCCGGGCCGGCCGCCGGTCCGAAGCGGCGTCGGTACGCCGACGGGGTGAGCCCGGTTTCACGGTGCATCAGCGCCCGTAGGTTCGCGGTGGTGCCCAGGCCGCTGTGGCGTGCGACGACATCGAAGGAGGTCTCCCCGCGCTCGATCAACCGGCAGGCCAGGGCCAGCCGTTCACCCGTGAGCCAGGCCAGCGGTGTCGTACCGAGCTGCGCCCGGAAGCGCCGGTGCAGCGTCGCCGCGCTGACCGCCGCCCGGGCCGCGAGGTCCGGCACCGTGAGCGGTGCGCCCAGTCGCTCCCGCGCCCAGGCCAGGACGGGCGCCAGGGACTCGTCCGCCACCTCGGGCACGGGCCGCTCCACGAACTGCCGCTGCCCACCGTCGCGGTGCGCCGCGAAGACCAGCCGCCGGCTCACCGCGTTGGCGACCTCCATGCCGTGATCGCGGCGCACCACGTACAGCCCGAGGTCGAGCGCGGCCGCGCTCCCCGCGGCGGTGAGGATGTCGCCGTCGTCCACGAACAGCACGTCCGGTTCGAGCCGGACGGCGGGGAAGCGGGCGCGGAAGGAGTCCGCCCACTGCCAGTGCGCGGTGGCCCGGCGCCCGTCGAGGACGCCGGCCTCGGCCAGGGTGAACGCGCCACTGCAGAAGCCGATCAGGCGGGTACCGCGCGCGTGGGCCCGCCGGACGGCGTCGAGCACGGCGGGGCGGCGGGGCACCTCGACATCGGGCCGGTTGGGGACGATCAAGGTGTCCGCCGCGTCGGCCGCCGCGAGATCGGCGACGCCCGTGAGCGTGAAGAATCCGTCCCGCATCAGGGTGCGGGGCTCGGGCGAGCAGAGCCTGAAGTCGTAGAGGTCACGGCCGATTTCGGGCCTGCTCAGGCCGAACACCTCGGTGGCGCAGCCCAGTTCGAAGGGGTTGGAGTTCGCGTCGACGATCACGACGACCCGGTGCGGGCCCGCCCTGCCCGTCGCGTGCGAGGAGGCATGCGAGGATTCTTGCGGCATACGCTATTTCTAGCACTCACGCCGGTACCGCGACGCGCCGGAGGATGAGCCCATGAGCAACGAACCGATCGCCCTGCACGAGGCGCTGGCCTCCTTCGAGACCCTGTGGAGCCCCCGCATCGTCACGCGCGTCAACGACTACGACGTACGCGTCACCAAGGTCCGGGGCGACCACCTCTGGCACGTCCACGACGACACCGACGAGTTCTTCCTCGTCCTCGACGGCGAACTGCGCATCTCCCTGCGCGAGGCCGCCGGGGAGCGCACGGTCACCCTCCCCCAGGGCGCGGTCTTCACCGTCCCGCGAGGCACCGAGCACCAACCGTCCTCGCCGGTCGGCGCCGCCATCCTCCTCTTCGAGCCCACCGGGACATCGACGGTCGGCGACCGGCACGACGACGTTCCCGACCACGTCGACGCGACGACGGGGCATGCGCTCGGCTCGTAAGGCGCCGCGTGCTCCGCATGTTCGGCGGGCTGCTGGGGAGACGCGAGGGGCGCCGGGCCAGGTCGGCCCGACGCCCCTCCCGTCCCTGGGGCTCTCAGGTACCGGGCTTGCGCCCGTACACCTGCACGTCGTCACCATTCCTGAGCAGGGACCAGTACTTCTTCGCGTCGCCCGTACGCATGTTGACGCAGCCGTGCGAACCGGGCGCCGACCAGACGCTGCCGCTGATGGAGTGGAACGCCTGCCCGCCGTCGAAGAACTGGCTGTACGGCATCGGCACGTTGTAGAGCGTCGAGACGTGGTGCAGATGCCGCCAATAGATCTTCTTCGCGCCGGTGCGGGTCTCGTAGCCGTCCCGGCCGCTGCGGATCGGCACCGGCCCGAACACCAGCCTCGATCCGTCCTGTATCCAGCTCAGTTGGCGGGTCAGATCGACGCACGCTATTCGCCCCTTGTTCGTGGGGCACTTGTGCGCGCTGTTCGGGTGGCGTCCGGCCGCCTGCTGCCGCGCGACGACCCGCATCACGCCCCAGGTGACGGGCCCGGCGTACCCGATGTTCGGGGTGATGCCGTGGCCGGTCTGGAAGGCGCGGATCGCACGGCAGTCACCGGCCGACTGGCGGCCGTCGACCACCCGTCCGAGGAACCTCTCGGCCTGCCTTTGGTACGGGCCGCGGGAGGCGGTGCACGCGGAGGCGGCGGCCGGCGCGTGGGCCCGCGGTAGGTCCGGGGCGTGGGCCCGCGCCGGCGTGCCCGCGGCCACCGTCAGCGGAACGGTCAGGGCGGCGAGGGCCAGCGCCGCGCCCGCCCGGCGAACGGCGGCCGACCGCCGCGGGAGGAGTCGCAATCGTCGTGTCATGCACGGTTAGACCCTCCGCACGGCCGGTCGGTTGTGGACACCGTGGGTTGTCCTTGCCGCCGCCTTACGGGTCCGCGTGGCCGGGGAGGGTTGAGCCGGCGGAAGGTGAGCCGGCCGGAACCGGTGCGGCCACGCGGCGGTGCGGGTGGACCAGCGGCTGGTCAGCCGGTGGTCAAGGGACGGTCAACCGGTGGTCGCGTACACGCGGCTGGCGAATTCCGCGATCTGGTCATCGCTGAGGTTCTTGGCGATGTTGGCCTCGGTGATCATGCCGACCAGGCGGTGCCCGCCCTGGACATCGATCACCGGCAGGCGCTTGATGTGGTTCCGCTCCATGGTCTCCAGGACCTCGGTGGCAGCGGCTTCCGCGTCGATCCAGTGCAGCTCTCCGCCGAGGGAACCGGCCTCCACCGTCGACGGGTCGATCCCTTCGGCGCAACACGAGATGACGATGTCGCGGTCGGTGATCAGGCCGGTGAGCTTGTTGTTGTCACCGCAGATGGGCAGGCACCCGACGCCCAGGTCGCGCATCATCCTCGACGCGTCGGCCAGGTTCTGGTGCGCGCCGACGCACTGCACGCCGCTGGTCATGATGTCCCGGGCTCGCAGGTTAGTGGCCATGGTTCCTCCCGCTCCGTGAGCGTTGCTTGCCTGTTCGTGAGCGTTGCTTGCCTCGCCTTCGATGACACCACGAATGGCCCAGCGCCGCTTCCCGGGGCCCGGCCGGTACGGCGAGGCGTCCGCCACGGCCCCGGCGGGGTGAAGACGGCCGTGACCGTAGCGTCCCCCGGCGTGCGGTTACCCGGCGGAAGGACGCTGACACACCCGTCCTCGCGAGGCGGCCCGGTCGGCGGTCGGGCGTTCGCCGGCCGTGGCCCCCCGGTCGGTCGGGAGGCCGCGGGGGCCGGGCATCTTCCCGCCGCTTGACGACGGTGTGCGCGGGACCGGCCACGGCCGGCACCGACAGGGCGCCGCGCGCCCGGGCCGCCCGTGTCAGCTCCGCCGGAGCAGCGACCCCAGGACCTCGTCGAGCGCCGCCCCGGCATCGGCCGGGACGCCTTCCGCCCGCCACGCCACGAACCCGTCGGGGCGGACCAGGACCGCGCCCTCGGGCGTCGCCCCGTGGATCTGGGCCCAGTCGGCGTCCGTCTCGGGGGTGAAGTCGTCGTCCGGGTCGGTGCCGACGCTGTAGACGTCCAGCCGCACCGGCCGGCGGGCCGCCGCGACGGTCTTCGCCGCGGTCCGCCAGGCCGTCGCGCCGGCGGATCCGGTGAGCAGGACGAAGGACCGTTCGTAGAGGTCCAGGGTCGACAGCCGGGCGCCGGCGCGGCGCAGCCACATGTGGGGGGCGCGGGTGCCCGGTTCGCCCGTCAGCCGCATACCGTCCGGTACCACGGGCTGTTCGGGGTCGGCTCCCACGACCGCGCCGCGGGGGTAGCGGTAGGCGAGGGCGACGGTGAGCACGCCGCTCTGTCTGCCGCCGGCCGCGCCGGGGGCGGCGGCGTATCCCGGGTGGCTGTGTTCCGCGGAGCGGGCCGAGGCGCGGGCGCTGGTCGCGCGCGCCACGGGCAGCCGCTCCTCCTCGTACGTGTCGAGCAGGTCGGGGCCCGCCGCGCCGCCGAGGACGGCGGCGAGTTTCCAGGCGAGGTTGTGGGCGTCCTGGATGCCGGTGTTGGAGCCGAACGCCCCGGTGGGGGACATCTCGTGCGCGGAGTCGCCGGCGAGGAAGACCCGGCCGGCCGCGTAGCGCTCCGCGACGCGTTCCGCGGCGTGCCAGGGTGCCTTTCCGGTGATCTCAACTCGCAGGTCCGGTACGCCCGTTGCCCGGCGGATCTGGTCCGCGCACCGCTCGTCGGTGAAGTCCTCCAGGGTTTCCCCCTGGTCGGGGTGCCAGGGCGCGTGGAAGACCCACTGCTCGTGGTTGTCCACCGGCAGCAGCGTTCCGTCCGCCCCGGGGTGGGTGAGGTAGCAGGCGATGAAGCGGCGGTCGCCCACCACTTCGGCGAGGCCCGGTGCGCGGAAGGTGACACTCACGTTGTGGAACAGGTCGCCGGGCCCGCCGCACCCGATGCCGAGCCGTTCCCGTACGGGGCTGCGGGGTCCGTCGGCGGCGATGAGGTAGTCCGCGCGTACGGTGGTGTGCTCTCCGGTCTCCCGGTCCTTGAGCTGCGCGGTCACGCCCCGCGCGTCCTGGTCGAAGGAGAGGAGTTCGGTGGCGAAGCGCAGTTCGCCACCGTGTTCGCGGGCACCGCGCACCAGGACCGGTTCGAGGTCGTTCTGGCTGCACAGGCACCATCCGGTCGGGCTGAAGCGGGCCAGTCCGCCACCGGGGTTCATGTCCTTGACCAGCCACTTCTGGTCGTCGTCGGTGAGCGAACCGGCCTGCAGGATGCCCTGGTTGTCCGCCAGGACGGAGGCGGCCCGCCGGATCCGCTCCTCCACGCCCGCGACGCGGAACAGCTCCATCGTGCGGACGTTGTTCCCGCGTCCGCGCGGGTGGCGTGAGGTGTCGGAGTGCTTCTCCACGAGCAGGTGCCGGACGCCCAGGCGCCCGAGGAACAGCGAGGCGGACAGGCCCACGAGGGACCCGCCCACGATGAGTACCGGGTAGGTGTCGTCGGCCTTGGGGTTCATGGTCTGCTCCAGGTCCACGGGCGCGTACGGCGATGGCTTCGGGCGAATGGGGTTGTACGTACCCGGCCGCCGAGGGCACGGCCCGGGTTTCACCCGCATGGCTCACAGATATCGCGCCGCCGGTGGGCCCGGACCACGATCGGATCCGGGACGGCCGACCTCACCGGGGCGGGTCGTCCGCTCGCTCCCGGCCGGAGCCCCGGGGCCACCGGACCTGTCGGCCCACCACAGGAGCCGCACCAGTTCGAAGGAGATGCGTAGACCATGACCACGCTTTCCGAGCGAATATCGCAGTCCGCCTTCGACGGCTCCAGAATCAGGGTCGTTCTCCTGCTGGATCTCCACGAAGGCGCGCAGCAGCGCTTCTTGGAGGCGTACGAGCAGCTTCGCAACCAGGTGGCGTCCGTGCCCGGGCACATCACCGACCAGTTGTGCCAGTCCATCGAGAACCCCTCGCAGTGGCTCATCACCAGCGAATGGGAGAGCGCGCCGCCGTTCCTGGCGTGGGTGAACAGCGAGGAACACGTCCGGATGGTCCAGCCGTTGCACGGCTGCGTCCGCGACACCCGATCCCTGCGCTTCAGCGTGCTGCGGGAGACGTCGAACGTCGTCTCGGGGACCCTGGAGCCCTCCAAGGGCCACCTCCAGGCCGCCCCGCGGATCGGGGACGGTGTGGTCCGCCACGCCCTGACCTTCACCGTGAAGCCGGGCAGCGAGTCGATGGTCGCGGACATCCTGGCCGGCTACACCTCTCCCAAGGCGCGGGTCGACGACGGGACCCGGCTGCGCCGCACCTCGCTCTACATGCACGGAAACCGCGTCGTGCGGGCCATCGAGGTGCAGGGCGACCTCGTCGCGGCGCTGCGCCACGTCTCGCGGCAGCCCGAGGTCAGAGCGGTCGAGGAAGCCATCAACCCGTATCTGGAGCAGGACCGGGATCTCAGCGACCCCGAGTCCGCCCGGATGTTCTTCACCCGGGCCGCACTGCCCGCCGTGCACCACGTGGGGGCCGCCGGGCCGGTGCCGGGGGACGTACGGCGCCACGCGCTGAGCTACCCGGCCAAGCCGGGGTGCGGCATGCTGCTGGCCCGCATGCTGGCCCGTCAGGACGAGCGTGCCGCGCAGGACCCGGCGAGCCCGGTATGGGGCAGCACCGTCTTCCAGCGCGACGACATCGTCGTCCGGCTGATCGACCTCCAGGTGCCTCTGGAGAGCGAGCCCGTCAGGGCGCTCGGTGTGCAGGGGCCACGTATGGCGGCCGTGCTGAGGCGGCTGCTCGACACCGATGTGGCAGGCGGCCTGTCCACCGGCCGTGAGCTCTCGCGCTTCCTCGCGCGCTGCGACATGGACCTGATCACCGACCGCAGGGCGACGGACTCCTGAGCACGCGCTCGCGCGTCAGCCGTCGTCAACTCACCCCCGCGCCGGCCCCACCCACTCTGGAGGAACCCCGCCATGACCAGCTACCACCCACGCATCGTGGACCTCAGCGAGACCCAGCCCAACCGCCGGCGCGGAGGTGACCTGCGCGCCATGCTGACACCCGGCGCGGTGGGCGCGACGAGCGGCTTCATGGGCATGGCCCTCGTGCAGCCCGGTGAGCGCATCGGCGAGCACTACCACCCGTACTCCGAGGAGTTCGTGTACGTCGTGAGCGGCACGGTGGAGGTGGACCTGGACGGCGCGCCGCACCCGATGCGGCCCGACCAGGGGCTGCTGATCCCCCCTTACGTGCGCCACCGCTTCCGCAACGTGGGTGACGAGGAAGTCCGCATGGTCTTCCACCTCGGCCCGCTGGCTCCGCGCCCGGAGCTCGGTCACGTGGACACCGAGGGCACCGACACGGCGGAGGCCCGCCCGGCGGGCACGAAGGGCGCGGGCACGCACCGCGCGGCGCAGGCCGGCCCGCCCGAACGCACAGAGCCGGTGTCATGACCCGGCGCGTCGCGGTCACCGGTATGGGCGTCGTCGCCCCGGGTGGCGTGGGGGTGCCCGCCTTCTGGGACCTGCTCGCCGCCGGCCGGACGGCGACCCGGGGCATCACGCTCTTCGACGCCGAAGGGTTCCGCTCCCGTATAGCCGCCGAGTGCGACTTCGATCCCGCGGCACACGGCCTGAGCCAGGAGCAGGTGGAGCGCTGCGACCGCTACGTGCAGTTCGCGAGGGTCGCCACCGCCGAGGCGATGCGCGACGCCGGGCTGGACACCGGGACGGTCGACCCGTGGCGCGTCGGCGTCTCGCTGGGCACCGCGGTCGGCGGCACCACCCGCCTGGAGCACGACTACGTCGCCGTCAGCGCCTCCGGGCAGCGGTGGGACGTGGACCCCCGGCCGGCGGGCCGGCATCTGCACCGGGCGTTCTCGCCCAGTTCCCTCGCCTCCGAGGTGGCGGAACAGGTCGGCGCGCACGGGCCGGTGCAGACCGTGTCGACGGGTTGCACCTCGGGCCTGGACGCGATCGGCTACGCCTTCCACTCCATAGAGGAGGGCCGGGTCGACGTGTGCGTCGCCGGCGCCTCGGACTCGCCGATCTCGCCCATCACCGTGGCCTGCTTCGACGCGATCAAGGCGACCTCGGCGAACAACGACGACCCGGCCCACGCGTCCCGGCCGTTCGACGCCCACCGCGACGGTTTCGTGATGGGCGAGGGCGCCGGCGTCGTCGTCCTGGAAGAGCTGGAGCACGCCCGTGCCCGCGGGGCGACCGTCCACTGCGAGATCCGCGGGTACGCCACCTTCGGCAACGCGTACCACATGACCGGCCTCACCCAGGAGGGCCTGGAGATGGCCGAGGCGATCAACCGGGCGCTCGACCACGCCAGGATGGACGCCTCGCGGATCGACTACGTCAACGCGCACGGCTCGGGCACCCAGCAGAACGACCGCCACGAGACGGCCGCCGTCAAGCGGTCGTTGGGCGCGCACGCCTACGACGTGCCGATGAGTTCCATCAAATCCATGGTGGGCCACTCGCTGGGCGCGATCGGCGCGATCGAGATCGTGGCGTGTGTGCTGGCGCTGACCCGTCAGGTCGTGCCGCCCACGGCCAACTACGAGACTCCGGACCCGGAGTGCGACCTGGACTACGTGCCGCGCACGGCCCGCGCGGTGCCGCTGCGGTCCGTGCTGTCGATCGGCAGCGGTTTCGGCGGGTTCCAGTCAGCGGTGGTCCTGAGCCGACCGGAGGGGAGGGCTTGATGAGCTCGCCGCGCAGGAGCCGTAGCGTCGTCACGGGCATCGGTGTGATCGCGCCCAACGGCGTCGGCACCGAAGCCTTCTGGAAAGCGACCAAGGAGGGCATCAGCGTCCTGGACCTGGTCACCCGCGACGGCTGCCAGAACATGCCGCTACGGGTCGCCGGCGAGGTCCGCGACTTCGACCCGGCGGCGCTGATCGAAGAGCGCTACCTGGTGCAGACCGACCGGTTCACGCACTTCGCCATGGCGGCGGCCAACCTCGCGCTGGACGACGCCGGGCTCGGGCGCGCCGACTACAACGGCTCACCGTTCGCGGTGGGCGTCGTGACCGCCGCCGGATCCGGTGGCGGCGAGTTCGGGCAGCGCGAACTGCAGCACCTGTGGGGCCAGGGCTCCCGCCATGTCGGCCCCTACCAGTCCATCGCCTGGTTCTACGCGGCCAGCACCGGACAGATCTCCATCCGTGGCGGCTTCAAGGGGCCGTGCGGGGTCGTGGCCAGCGACGAGGCGGGCGGCCTGGACGCCCTCGCCCACGCCTGCCACACGATCCGGCGCGGCACCGACGCCGTCGTGGTGGGCGCGGCCGAGGCACCGCTGGCGCCGTACTCGGTGGTCTGCCAGCTCGGCTACGACGCGCTCAGCACCCTCGACGACCCGGCCCGCGCCTACCGCCCCTTCACCGCGGCCGCCTGCGGGTTCGTCCCCGCCGAGGGCGGGGCGATGCTGGTGGTGGAGGAGGAGCGGACGGCCAGGGAGCGCGGCGTGCGGGGGCGCGCGGTCATAGCCGGTCACGCCGCGACGTTCACCGGGGCCTCCCGGTGGGAGGAGTCCCGCGAGGGTCTCGCCCACGCGATCCGCGGCGCGCTGCGGGACGCGCGCTGCGCACCCGAGGAGATCGACGTGGTGTTCGCGGACGCGCTCGGTGTGCCCGCGGCCGACCGCGCCGAGGCCCTGGCGCTCGCCGACACCCTGGGCCGGCGTGCCTCGCGCGTTCCCGTGACCGCGCCCAAGACCGGCACCGGCCGGGCGTACTGCGGCGCTCCCGTGCTGGACACGGCGGCCGCGCTGCTCGCCATGGAGCACGGCCTCGTGCCGCCCACACCCAACGTCGTCGACGTGTGCCACGACCTCGATCTGGTGACCGGCTGGGCCCGCCCCGCGGAGCTGCGGACGGCACTGGTACTGAGCCGGGGACTCATGGGCTCGAACGCGGCGCTCGTGCTGCGCGAGAGCACCGCGAGCCCTCTGTGAGAAGGAGGAGGAACTCATGAACGCCGAACTGACCCTGGAAGAACTGGCCGCGCTGATGAAGTCGGCCGCCGGCGTCACCGTCGACCCTCAGGACATGGCGGACCGGCCCGACGCGACGTTCGCCGACTTCGGCCTCGACTCCCTCGGCCTCCTGGGCATCGTGGGCGAGTTGGAGAACGGTCGCGGCCTGGTGATGCCCAAGGACGCCGAGCGCTGCAAGACCCCGCGTGACTTCCTCGAACTCGCCAACTCTTCCCTCACGACAGGAGCCTGACATGGCCGGCCACACGGAGAACGAGATCACCATCGCGGCGCCCCTCGACCTGGTCTGGGACATGACCAACGACCTGGAGAACTGGCCGCGGCTGTTCAGCGAGTACGCGGCCGTCGAGGTCCTCTCCCGCGAGGGCGACACCACGACGTTCCGGCTGACGATGCACCCCGACGAGAACGGCACGGCCTGGAGCTGGGTCTCCGAACGCGTCACCGACCGCGACGGGCTCACCGTCCGCGCCCGCCGCGTCGAGACCGGAGCGTTCCAGCACATGGACATCCACTGGGCGTACGCCGAGACGCCGAGCGGGACGAGGATGCGCTGGACGCAGGACTTCGCGATGAAGCCCGAGGCCCCGATCGACGACGAGGCCATGACCGAACGCATCAACCGCAACTCCCGCGTCCAGATGGAACTCATCCGGGACAAGATCGAACAGCGTGCCCGCGACCTCCGGGCCACCGCGCCGACCCCCGTCAACTGACGCCGCCCCTGCCCGAGTCCGGCCCGCCGCGCCCCGCGGCGGGCACCGGCAGCCCAGCTCCGCCGGCACGTCGTCGGCTCACGGTCGGCACGTCATCGGCATGTGGTCAGCACGTCGTCGGCACGTCGTCGGCACCGAAGGGATCCGCTGATGCACCACGCTCTCATCGTCGCCCGCATGAAACCGCAATCCGCCGCGGAGATCGCCGATCTCTTCGCGGCCTCCGACCGCACGGACCTGCCGCACCTGGTGGGCATCACCAAGCGGAGCCTCTTCCAATTCGGTGACGTCTACCTGCACTTCATCGAAGCCGACCGGCCTCCCGGCCCCGCGATCGCGAAGCTGACCGGGCACCCGGCCTTCCGCGACATCAGCGACAAGCTGTCCACCTACGTCACTCCCTACGATCCCGAAACCTGGCGCGGCCCGAAGGACGCGATGGCCCAGGAGTTCTACCGCTGGGACCGGGACGGGGACGGGTGAGACCGGGCGCACCGCCAGGGGGCGCGTGAGGCGGAAAGCCTGAGGACGGAGCGTGGGGAGGCCGCCGGCCCGGTGGAGGAGCGAACCTCCACCGGTGGCCGGCGGCCTCTTCGCCGCGCCCACCCGCGGCGGTACCGGGCGACCTGACGACCGGGCACCGGGTCAACCCGAGCACCCGACTCGCGTCTCTCCAGAAGAGCTGAAGCCTCCCCGGGAGTCGAAGCCAGGCCCTCCTCCCATCCGGCGAAAAGGCGCGCGATTCCCGAAAGCGAGGGGCCATTCCCACCGAGCGGGAAAACTCCTTCCAGACCGAAGAGTTCAGCCGGCTGGGCGTCGACGCAAGGCACCGGCGTTTACGTAATCACCACGCGTGAGGCTTTTCGTCGCGGCGCGGCACGGGCGGGTAACTCGCTTATGAAGAGAGGCTCCGACGCCACCCGCAAATCATGCACGACATCGGCAGACGGGACTTCGGCCTCGGCCCGGGCACGTCCTCCGACCCAGGTCAGCCCAACTCCAAGTGCCACGCGGGGGTCGGCGATCACGCTCAATTCCCTGGCCCACTTCATGCCGCTCGGCGAGAAACTCTCCTGTGCTGCGAGACGCCCTACGCGATCGAGAAGCAACCGCCCACGGTTCGGTCAACCCGAGCTTCACCGCGTACGAATGCGGACAATCGGGACGGCATTTCGCGGGCCGCTTCACCCGAAGAGGACAGGAAATTCAGGTGCGTCCCGCGGCACGACCCGCCCTCCGAAGATTGGGTGGACGGACCCGGGCAGCCCCCTCCCGTCCCCCGACCTGCTCCACCTTTGGCCGACAGCCGATCAGCGCATGCCACGAGGCGAAGAACGGCTCGACGGCGCAGCGTGGGACTCAGACACCAGCTCACTGCTTGGCAGCCCTCCTCAGGGAAGGGGGCGAAGAGGTGATCGACGGTCGCAGTCCCGGCCACTGGGGCGCGGGAGAAGGGAAAGGTTGCGTGATGAAGAGGTTGAAGAAGGCGGTCGTGCTCACTGCTTGTGCGGGCGCGCTGATGGGAAGCGTGGGGTTCGTTTCGGCCGGAACCGCGCACGCCGACATGGGCCGTTGCACGGACGCGCGCCCGGCGAGGACCAACGGGAACCTGCCCAACGATGTCCCGCAGCAGCTCAACGCGAACGTGGGTGCGCTCCTGGATCTGCTGAAGTGCACGGTCTCGGGGACCAACAAGGGCCTCAACGGCGCCCAGAACAAGCGTTGACTCGACACCGCACTCACGTGGGACGCCGGCAGGCGGGTGTCTCATGTGGTGGCGTCCCGAGCACACGTCGGCCCCGACGCCGCCGCCCCCACGCGGCGGCGCCGGGGCCGCGCGGCTGAGCGCGTAAGTGCCCCGGACGGCCACTCTGCCGTTCGCTCGCAGACACGCTCCCGCGCTCGCGCGGACCGTCACCGCGTTCACCCGCCGTACCTCGTCCGCGTGACTCCCCGGCGCGTCGGTTGGACGGCCCGCCTACCTCCGGCACGGTAGCGTCGTGCGCCTACCTCGTCTCCTCGCTACTACGGCGATCATGTTGCTGTCCACGACCGGCTGTGTGGCCGTATCCCACTCTCCCTCCGTCCCGGAACCGGCTCCACGCCCCGGCGGCCGTGTGGTCGCGCCCGACCGGCCCTCGCCGCAGCTCATGCCGGCGCCGGAGCCCGCCCGGGAACAACTCATCGTGGTACAGGAGTCCCACCGCCCCGGAAAGCCGAAACGGCGCGTGAAGACCACCGCCCGGGGCGACGACCGGCAGGAGCAGGCCCGGCCGGCACCCCGCCGAGGACCGCGCATCCGCCAGGCACCGCAACGACGCGGCCACCCGCACCCGGCCCAGCACCCAAGGAAGAGGCACGCGTCGGGTCACACGTCGACCGGTCGTCAGCCGTCCGGTCGGAAACCGTCCGGTCCAGATCTGGGGCGGCGGTCGACCATCGATCCGGCCGTGATGTGCCGCATGGCCTCCGGCAAGGTCCGCTCGGACCTGTTGCGTCTGTGCCGGGGGATGTACGGGCGCTGACCGCCGACCGTCAGGTGGCAGGGGGAAGGGGCCCGTCCGTCACCGGGCGAGGAGGCTGTCGTCCTTCACCCGCGCTCCGGGCAGGCCGTGGCGAGCCGCGATCAACGCGGCGTCGACGTCTGCGGTGCCGGTGGAGATGCAGAGGGTGTAGGCGACGTCGTCCATCCGCTGCCGGACTTCTTCGCTCCCCTGCTCGGCGTGCAGGATCTCCAGTGCCTCGTACTGTTCGACGAGCTCGCGCAGAACTGCGGGGTGGGCCATCAGCACGTTGAACTCCTTCCGCCTCATAGCTCACTTCGGTGGTTCACAGTCCCGGCTACCCGGTACGAGTCCAGACATTCGGCCGGCGCGCGGCTCCCCGCCGAGTGCCGTCGCCCGTCGCGCCGGACCGGGACCGCGACCGCGACCGCGAGGCTATCCCCGCTGCTCCCGCTCCTGCCGCACCAGGGCGTTGGCCACCTTCGCCGGGTCCTGGAGATCGCCGAGCGCCACTCCGTCCACGTCGGGGTTCAGGACGTCGTAAGACTCCAGCCTGTTGCGTTTCTCGCCCTCCATCACCTCAAGATGACGTCCGGCGCAGGCCAGTTGCGTCTCCCTTGGCCGGGTTTGCAGCCATTCCCGGTTTTCGGGGGTGAGAAGCTCCAGAAAATCATCGAGCCCGTCATCGGCCACGCTGCTTCCTCTCCTTTCCGCGCGGAAAATTCCTCCGCTGGCTCCCCTCCCGACGCTGACTCCCCTACGAGGGGAAACGGAAAACCCGGGTGGGAGAGCTACCACCCGTACAGTCCGCCGAACGAGGGAAGAGCGCCGGGCGCCTGCTGCCGGCGCGGAGAGATCACCGGAAGCCGCCGAGCCCGTCGTCGTCGACACCGGGCTCGGGCTGCCGACCGGTGAGAGACGCACTGGTCTCGGCGGCCGGTGCGGCACCTTTCGTGGGGCCCGATCAGGCGGCGCTGGAGCAGCTACTCGCCGGGGTCGAGCCGGCCGGCGGGCCTTGAGCCAGAGCTGGAGCGCTGGGCGGTACTCGCGCCCCCCGCGTCTCCCGTGAGCGTGGTTACCAGCCGTTCCACCTGCTCGACGGGGTCCGGTGCGCCGGGCCAGCCGGTCATCAGGAGGTGGTGGACGGCGCCGACCACGGCGAGGGCGGTGGCGGTGGTGTCCGTGTCCGCCGCGAACCGGCCGAGGCGTTGTTCGGCGGCCAGGTAACGGGCGATCGACTCCTGGATCGCCGAGAAGCCCGGGGCTCCGGCCTCCAGGGCCTGGCGAATCCGGAGCGAGGCGGCGGGGCGCGTCATGGCCAGTGCGGCGATCGTCGGGCCGCCGGACCGGAAGAGGGCGAGCGCCACGCCGCTGAGGTTGGCCGCCACGGTGTCCTGGCCCGCCCGGCCGGGAAGCTCCTCGGCCTGCCGCGCGGTGCGGGCGAACCTGTCCAGGCACAGGTCGGCCACGAACTCGTCCAGGCCGGCGAAGTGGGCGTGCAGCAAGCCCTTGGCGCAGCCCGCCTCACTGGTGATCGCCCTGCTGGTCAGGGCGCCGGGGCCCTCCCTGGCCAGCACCCGCTCCGCGGCGGTGAACAGCCGCTCCCGGACGTCGGGCATCGCCACTCCGCGCGGTGACATGGGGTCCCTCCTGAGGTGAGTCCGGTATCCGGCATCCGCATCCTGGCAGGTTCCGGCGGTTGCCAGTATGGGCGTGTGCCCATACCTTGATGGGCACACGCCCATCATTATTTCGTCGGCGCCTCGACGCGCCGCCCCGCAGGAGGAAATCCCATGAGCGATGTCGCCAACGCCGAGCAGGCGCAGGCATGGAACGGTGACGAGGGAGCGTATTGGGCCCGCCATCAGGACCGTTGGGACGCCGTGAACGCGGGCTTCAACCAACCGCTGCTCGCCGCCGCCGCGATCGGCGCGAGCGACCGGGTGCTCGACATCGGATGCGGGGCCGGGCAGACGACACGGCTCGCCGCCCGGCGAGCGCCCCAAGGGCGCGCTCTCGGTGTCGACTTGTCGGCTCCCATGCTCGAACGCGCCCGTGCGACCGCGGCGGACGAGGCCCTCGGCAACGTGACGTTCGACCGCGCCGACGCCCAGGTCCACCCCTTCGAACCGGGCGGATTCGACGCGGCCCTCAGCCGTTACGGGGTGATGTTCTTCGCCGACCCGGTCGCCGCGTTCGCCAACATCGGCCGTGCGCTGCGGGCCGGTGGCCGGCTGGCGTTCATCTGCGCGGCGGATGGCGCGCTCAACGGGTGGGTGGAGGCGATGCTGGCGATGCGGGACCATCTGCCCGTCGGAGACTTCGGAAAGCCGGGACTTCCGGGGATGTTCTCCCTGGCGGATCCGGACCGCATCCGGGCGGTGCTGTCCGAGGCCGGGTTCGTAAGCATCGCGCCGCGCCAGGTGGAGGCGTACGGGGACTGGGGGCGAAGCGCCGACGAGGCGGCGGCGTTCCTCCTGAACACCGGTCCCGGGCGGCACCTGACCGGCCAGGTGAGCCAGGAGACGCGGCAGCGCGCCCGCGAGGCGCTCACGGAGCACCTGCGCCGACACGAGGACGACGGCGCGGTCCGGCTGCGCAGCACGGCATGGCTGGTGACCGCCGACCGCCCCGACTGAGTGCGGGCGCTCGCCGCGACGACACGTGCCCGGTCAGGGGTGGTCGGCAGCCGGGCGGCGGGCGCGGGTGAGCCAATAGGCTCCGCCGGCCGCTACCGCCGCGCCGCTGCCGGCCAGTGACCATGGGCCCGCCCACTCGCCGGTGCGCACGGTGGCGCCGAGGTCGCTGCTCGTGCCCGCCTGGGTCCGTCCCATCATGAGGGCGTTCACCCGCTCAGGGTCGGCGTCGTCGGGCAGATCGATGTGCAGGCCGGCCGCCAGCGCCTTGACGTCCGCCTCCAGCTTCAGGTGATCACGCACGAGGGTGGCGTCGGCCGTCTTCGCCTCGTCCTGTGCCGCCGCCACCGCGTAGGCGGAGCTCGCGGTGGTCGCGGAGATGCCGGTCAGTGCGGCCAGCGTCGCGGTAGCCGCCGCCATGCGTCGTAGAGGGATCATCGACGCCGCTCTCCTTTCCGCACCGGCCGGGGTGGTACGGATCGTCTCCGACCGGCTGTGCCGCGGGCGCACGATTCGCTGCCCGCTCGCCATGCCTGCCCTTGCCGACCCCGACCGTCACCGGGTACGCGGGTACATCACCCGCACGGCCGGTGTGTCTTCCTGGACATGAGGCGCGACTTCGTGCCGCCGTCAGGACGCGTGACAGGCACTCGGCTTCCGAACGTCCCGACGTCCCGACGTCCCGACGTGCAGCCGCACCGCCGTACCGGTGGAGGCGGCTGGGCCGTTGCGGCAGCCGCGCCCACCGGAGCGTTACGGGATTGCGCCGTCCGGGTACTCCTGTCCGGTCCACCACAGCGGGACGTCGCCCGCGACAACACCGCCACCGGCGGGTCACCGCCGCCACAGGAGTCTCAATGACGAAGTCAAGCCGCTTGCGTGACCGGCGGGGCGGAGGTGAAGACTCGCGCGTCACGCAGCAGGCCCCACAACACAC
>NZ_JBVIHH010000013.1:0-262704 GCF_055570395.1 Streptomyces sp. NPDC031210 | reverse complement strand
GCCCGGTTACATTTCGAACCCGGAAGCTAAGCCTTTCAGCGCCGATGGTACTGCAGGGGGGACCCTGTGGGAGAGTAGGACGCCGCCGAACAATTCTTCAGCTCCGGTCCCTGAACCTTTTGGTTCAGGGACCGGAGCTTTTTTGTTCCGTTTTTCGCGTGGTCGGTGTAACGCCGCGTTCATGTGGTGTGGCCAGGATCCGCGGTATGGGCACAGTGGGAACACTCAGGTCGGCCGGTGTGCGAGCAGGCGACGAAGTCGTCGTGCCGGCCTACGGGAATGCCGAAGTGGCCGAGGCGGTGGTGCGGTTGGGCGCGGTGCCGGTCTTCGCCGATGTGGACGCCGACAGCTACTGCCTCGACCCGGCCGCCGTCTCGGACGTGGTGACCGGCCGGACCGCCGCGGTCGTCGCCGTACACCGCTTCGGGCGGCGGGCCGATGCGGGCTGGCTCCGGGAGATAGGTCAGCGGCACGGGCTGTTGGTGCTGATGGAGGAGGAGCCGGGGGCGGAGCGGCTGGGCGTCGAGCGGCGCCGGGAGCATGCCGCGTACCTCGATGGCCGGCTCAGCGGCGTGCGGATACCGGCGCCGGCGGCCGGGCACACCTACGAGCAGTACGTGGTGCGGGTACCGGGCAACGGGCGGCCGGATCGGGACGCGTTCGCGCGGGCGCTGCGGGCCAGGGGCGTGGCCTGCCGGGTGCCCGTACAGGCGCCGGTCTACCGGATGCCGGGGCTGCGGCGCGATGTCTTCCTGCCGACCACGGAGCGGGCCGTCGACGAGACGCTGGCGCTGCCCGTGCGCGCGGAGTTGTCACGGCGGGAGGTCCACAAGATGGTCGGTGCCTGCAATGCGCTGGGTGGATTGCTGCAGCCGGCGTTCTGAGCCGGTGGGTGGTTCGAACGTGCTGCGGAGTTCAGGTATGATCTATCCCGTTGACCGCGCCCCAATAGCTCAGTCGGCAGAGCGTCTCCATGGTAAGGAGAAGGTCTACGGTTCGATTCCGTATTGGGGCTCAGCAGACAAAGGCCCCCGCTTCGGCGGGGGCCTTTGTCGTTTCCGGGAATTGGCGGTGGGTCAGTCGCGGGCGGCTTCGATATAGGCCAGTCCGTGCGCTCCGGAAATGTCGGCGCGGTCGACGTCGAGTGTGGCGAGGGGGCGCAGTTCCGTCAGATCGACGACGGTGACGGTACTGGAGATGTTGCCGGAGACATAGGCGAGGCGGCCGTCGGGCGAGGAGGTGAGGGTGAGGGGGAAACGGCCGACCTCCACCTGGCCGACCGGTTCGAGGGTGCCGGGGGCGAAGACGGTCAGGACGCCGGGGAGTTGGGGGCCGAGCGGCCCGTCCGGGGCGCTTCCCGTGCGCAGCTCGCCGGCGAGGACGGCGCCGGTGGCGGTGACATGGACGGGCATGACCTGTCCCCGGGTGGGGAGGGTGCGGACGACCTCGGCGGTGGCGGTGTCGATGACCTGGACGCAGGTGTGCGCCGGTGCCGGGTGGCTGAAGTCGGCCTTGGGAGTGGCGACGTAGAGGTGGGCGCCGTCGCGGGAGATGTCCAGGCCCTCGCTGCCGGGTACGTCGATCCGGCCGTTGAAGACCTCGCGTTCGAGGTCGACGACCGAGACGAACGGGGCTTCCTTGTTGCTGGCGTAGCCGCGCCGGCCGTCGGGGGAGAGGACGAACCAGTGCGGGCCGGGCGCCATGGTGGGGATGCGGCCGAGGCGTTCGTGGGTGCGGGTGTCAAGGATGACGACGCCGCCCGGTGCGGTGGCGGTGGCCTCGACGCTGACGTACAGGCGGGCGCGGCGGCGGTCGAGGGCCAGGCCGTGCGGGGCGTGGTCGGGGGAGAGGTCGAGGGTGGTGACGATCGTGCGGGTGTCGACGTCGATGACGGTGAGGGTGTGGGCCCGGCCCTGGTGGGCGTTGTAGAAACCGGAGCGGTAGGTGCTGGCGCAGTACAGCAGCCGGCGGTCCGGGTCGAAGCACAGTTCGTGGGGCTGCGGGGGAAGGTCGAGGACGTCGAGGCGGTGGTGGGTGGCCGCGTCGAAGAAGGTGACGGTGGGTCCGGTCTGGCTGACGACTGCCAGCATGTCGCCCGGCGGGCGCGCGGTATGGGGAGTCATGGCCCGTATGGTGCGCGGGTGTTGACGGTGACTCCAGTGCGTGGTGGGCAGGGGTGGTGTGCGCCGGACGCAAGGACGCTGGTGGTGCGGAGGAAGGGGCCGGGGCGTGTGACCCGGCCCACAGTCTCGATGCGTCCGCCGGGTGTCAGTCGGCCTGGAACTCGGGGACGCGCATGGCGAGGATGGCCATGTCGTCGGAGGCCGGTTCGGCGGCGAAGCGTTCCACGGCGCGCAGGACGCGGGCGGCGACGGCGCCGGCCGTCAGGCCCGTACAGGTGGTGAGGACGTCGGTGAGGCCGTCGTCGCCGAGCATGCGGGTGCCCTCGCGGCGCTCGGTGACGCCGTCGGTGACGCACAGCAGGACATCGCCCGGGTCGAGGGTGACGGTCTGTTCGTACAGTTCGAGGTCGTCCATGACGCCGAGGAGGGGCTGGGGTTCGGCGGCCGGTTCGACGGAGCCGTCCTGGCGCAGGCGCAGCGGCAGGGGGTGGCCGGCGCAGACGACTTTGAGGACCGCGCTGCCGTCGCTCTGCGGCCAGAGTTCGCCGTACAGGAGGGTCAGGAAGCGGCTGCGGGCGCCCTCGTCGAGGATGGCGGCATTGAGGCGTTCGAGGACGGCGGGGCCGCTGAAGCCCTCGCGGGCGAGCAGGCGCAGGGCGTGCCGGGCCAGGCCCGTGACGGCGGCGGCTTCCGGGCCCGTGCCGCAGACGTCGCCGATGGCGAAGCCGTAGGCGCCGTCGCGGATCGGGAAGAGGTCGTAGAAGTCGCCGCCGACCTCGTTGCCCTCGCCGGCCGCGCGGTAGATGACCTCGACCTCGACGCCGGGGATCTCGGGCAGCTCGGGCGGCAGCAGGCTGCGCTGGAGGGACTGGCTGATGGCCGTGCGCTCGGAGTAGAGGCGGGCGTTGTCCAGGGCGAGGGCGGCCCGGCGGGAGAGGTCCTCGGCGAGTTCGAGGATCTCCTGGCGGAAGTGTTCCTCGGTGGGCTTGCCGAGCGTGAGCATGCCGATGACGCGGTTGCGGGCGACGAGGGGCAGCACGACGGTTTCGCCGCCGACGGCGGAGGCGGTCGCCAGGGTGGCGCCGGGGCCGGTTGAGGGGCGGGCGGAGTTGCCCAGGCCCAGGCTGCGCAGGGAGGTGCGCAGGGCGGCGTCGTGGGCGGCGTCGGTGGGCGCGGTCCAGATGCGGGCGCCGGGGGTGGGGACCGGCTCGGGCGGGTCGACCTTCATCAGGAGGGTCTTGAGGCCGTCGATGCGGTCCTCGTCCTCATGGAGGACGTAGGACAGCTCGGGGTCGGAGGTCTGGTCGGCGACGGTGTAGACGGCGCACCAGGTGGCGAGGGTGGGAACGGTCATCTGGGCCATCAGGGCCAGGGTCTGGTCGCGGTCGAGGGTGCCGGCCAGGAGGTCGGATGCTTCGACGAGGAAGGACAGGGAGCCGCGGCGCAGGCGTTCGAGTTCGGTCAGGCGGGCGCGTTCGACGGCGAGGGCGATGCGGTCGGCGGCGAACTGCAGACGCAGGGCCTCTTCGTTGGTGTAGCGGCCGGGGGCTTCCGCGGCGACGCCGAGGGAGCCGGTCAGCCGGCCCTCGACCTTGAGCGGGACGGTGACGACGGAGCGCATGCCCGTGCCGCTGAGGAGGGGGACGGCGCCGGGGACCGCGGTGAGGTCTTCGTGGACGGCGGGCATCCGGGCGGAGCCGTAGCGGCCGGAGCCGGCTTCGACGGGGACGCGGGCGAACCGCTGGCGGGCGGAGGGCAGGCCCGTCGAGGCGCGGACCTCCAGCTCGGTTTCGTCGTCGGTGGCCAGCAGGAGGTAGGCGGCGTCGCCGTCGAGCATGTCGCGGGCGCGTTCGACGGTGCGCTGGAGCAGGCCGTCGAGGTCGTCGGGGGCGGGGGAGCCGATGAAGACCTCGAAGGGGTCGGACGGGCGGCCCTCGGGCTGGGAGGCGGCGTCCGGTGCGGGGGTGCGCGGGGGGCTCTGCAAGATCGCGCGTTCGTGGTCGCGGACCAGGAGGCAGACGGTGGAGGCCTCGCCGTCGGCGTCGCGGACGCGCAGGTGGGAGGCGTAGACGGGGACGACCCGGCCGTCGGCGCCCCTTATGCCGTAGGAGCCCTCCCAGCGGGAGAGCTGGAGCGCCTCGGCGATGCCGGTGCCGGTGCCGGGGGTGTGCGGCCAGGCGGCGAAGTCGGTGAGGGGTTTGCCGATGACCTGCTCGGGCTCGAAGGCGAAGAGGTCGCGGGCGTCGTCGTTCCAGAAGCTGACGCAGCCGCCGCGGTCGATCTGGATCACGGCGACGCGGACGCGGCTGTCGGTCAGCGGCAGGGAGGCGACGGGCAGGGCCGGGCCCGCGGAGCGGGTGCCGGCGGGGCGCTCGGGGAGGTCGAGCTGGAACCAGACGTGTTTTTGGGCCGGGGTGTACTCCACGCCCCAGCGGGAGGCCAGCGCGCCGCACAGGAGCAGGCCGCGACCGCCCTCGCGGTCGGGGTGGGCGATGGTCTGCCCGGCGTTCTGGAGCGGGATCTCGCGTTCGGGATAGCGGTCGGCGACGGAGATGCGGACGCCGCCGTCGGTGCGCAGGCACAGGACGTCGGCGGCCGTGCCGGCGTGCACCACGGCGTTGGTGACCAGCTCACTCGTCAGGACGACGGCGTCGTCGACGATGTCGCTGCAACCCCAGCCCTGGAGGGTGTCACGGACGAACGCACGGGCAGTGGCGACGGAGCGCCCGACCGGCTCGAAGGTGGCGGCGGCCCGCGCGGTGATCACTGGTCTCCTCATGCGTGTGTCGGTGATCTGCTCCCCCATGTCGCGGCGCCCCTCCGAATACCTGTTGTGCTCACCACCGCCCGTGCTGGTCGGCCGGGGCGGGTGGACAGCCGTATGCCAGGTTACTTACCTTCGCCGCGCCTGCGGATGCCGGTCACGTGTGTTTCCGCCCCAATCGTGCACCGGGACGGTGTGCGATGCTGCCGAACTGTTATGGCCTGGTTGGGCCATGGTGAAACACTGGGCAGGCATGAACGAAAAGCCCGGGTAGAACGGTCGACCCTGCGGGAGGGACACGGTGGAGTCTGGCGCAGCGGCGCGGGGCACGAGCACGCGCGCGAAAGGCGGACGTTCCCGGAGCAACGGGACGACCGAGGTGGATACGGCTGCCCTGAATCGGCTGATGGTCGCTCTTGTCGCGATGCGTGACGGGAACTTCCGCAAGCGGTTGACGGTTTCCGGCGACGGCGTCATGTCGGAGATCGCGGCGGTGTTCAATGAGGTGGCGGACCGCAATCTGCACCTGACGGGCGAGCTGGCCCGGGTGCGCAGGGTCGTGGGACGTGAGGGAAAGCTCACGGAACGGCTGGAGGTCGGGGCCTGCGAGGGTTCCTGGGCGGCGGCCATCGACGCCTCGAACGCCCTGGTGGACGACCTGGTACGGCCCGTCTCCGAGGTGGGGCGGGTGCTGTCGGCGGTGTCCGAGGGTGACCTGGAACAGCGGATGGACCTGCGTTCGCGCAGTTCGGACAGCTCTTCGGAGCATCCGCTGAGAGGGGAGTTCCTCAAGGTCGGCCGTACGGTCAACGGCCTGGTCGACCAGTTGTCGGCGTTCACCGACGAGGTCACGAGAGTGGCCAGCGAGGTCGGTACGGAGGGCAAGCTCGGCGGTCAGGCGCGGGTGCGCGGAATGTCCGGGTCGTGGAAAGACCTCACGGAATCCGTCAACACGATGGCGTCGCGGCTCACCGCCCAGGTGCGTGACATTGCTCTCGTCACCACGGCGGTCGCTAAGGGCGATCTGTCCCGGAAGGTGACGGTTCACGTCGCCGGCGAGATGCTGGAGCTGAAGAACACCGTCAACACGATGGTGGACCAGCTCTCCTCGTTCGCCTCCGAGGTGACCAGGGTCGCCCGCGAGGTGGGTACGGAAGGCGAGCTGGGCGGGCAGGCGCAGGTCCCCGGTGTCGCCGGGGTGTGGAAAGACCTGACGGATTCGGTCAATCTCATGGCCGGAAACCTCACGGCCCAGGTGCGCGGGATCGCTCAGGTCACGACCGCCGTCGCGAGCGGCGATCTGTCGCAGAAGGTCACCGTCAGCGCGCGCGGCGAGGTCGCGCAGCTCGCCGACACGATCAACACCATGACCGAGACGCTGCGTACCTTCGCGGACGAAGTGACGCGGGTGGCGAGCGAGGTCGGCGCCGAGGGCCAGCTCGGCGGTCAGGCGCAGGTGCCGGGCGCGGCCGGTACGTGGAAGGACCTCACCGACTCGGTGAACACCGCCTTCCGCAACCTCACCGCGCAGGTGCGCGACATCGCGCAGGTGACCACGGCGGTGGCCAACGGTGACCTGTCGCAGACCGTCACCGTGGACGTCGCCGGCGAGATGCTGGAGCTGAAGAACACCGTCAACACGATGGTGGGCCAGCTCTCCTCGTTCGGCGCCGAGGTGACCCGGGTGGCGCGGGAGATCGGCGTCGAGGGTGAGCTGGGCGGCCAGGCGGCGGTGCCGGGCGCCGCGGGGACTTGGAAGGACCTCACGGACTCCGTGAACACCGCCTTCCGCAACCTGACCGGCCAGGTGCGCAACATCGCGCAGGTGACCACGGCGGTCGCCAACGGTGACCTGTCGCAGAAGGTCACCGTCGACGTCTCCGGCGAGATGCTCCAGCTCAAGAACACCGTGAACACGATGGTCGACCAGCTCTCCTCGTTCGCGGACCAGGTCACCCGCATGGCCAGGGACGTGGGCACGGAGGGCCGGCTGGGCGGCCAGGCGCGTGTCGACGGCGTCAGCGGCACCTGGAAGGAGCTCACGGACTCCGTCAACTTCATGGCGGGGAACCTGACGTCCCAGGTGCGCCAGATCGCCCAGGTGACCACCGCGGTGGCGCGGGGTGACCTGTCGCAGAAGATCGACGTGGACGCGCGCGGCGAGATCCTGGAGCTGAAGAACACCATCAACACGATGGTCGACCAGCTCTCCGCGTTCGCCGAGCAGGTCACCCGGGTCGCCCGGGAGGTCGGTACGGACGGCCGGCTCGGCGGCCAGGCGCAGGTGCCGGGCGTGGCGGGAGTCTGGCGGGATCTGACCGATTCCGTGAACGGCATGGCCGGCAACCTCACCGCTCAGGTCCGCAACATCGCGCAGGTCGCCACGGCGGTCGCGCGCGGTGACCTGTCGCAGAAGATCGACGTCGACGCCCGGGGCGAGATCCTGGAGCTGAAGAACACCCTCAACACCATGGTCGACCAGTTGTCCTCCTTCGCG
Source organism: Streptomyces sp. NPDC031210 (assembly GCF_055570395.1). NCBI lineage: Bacteria > Bacillati > Actinomycetota > Actinomycetes > Kitasatosporales > Streptomycetaceae > Streptomyces > Streptomyces sp. NPDC031210. The sequence goes on along the minus strand of NZ_JBVIHH010000013.1, from coordinate 255,320 downwards.
GAGCAGGTCACCCGGGTCGCCCGCGAGGTGGGCACCGAGGGCATCCTGGGCGGTCAGGCCGAGGTGCAGGGCGTCAGCGGCACGTGGAAGGACCTCACCCAGTCCGTCAACTTCATGGCGAACAACCTGACGTCCCAGGTCCGCAACATCGCCGAGGTGACCACCGCGGTGGCCCGCGGCGACCTGTCCAAGAAGATCACCGTCGACGCCAAGGGCGAGATCCTCGAACTCGTCACGACCGTCAACACGATGGTCGACCAGCTCTCCTCGTTCGCCGAGCAGGTGACGCGGGTGGCCCGCGAGGTGGGCACCGAGGGGCAGCTCGGCGGTCAGGCGCGGGTGCCGGGCGCCACCGGCATCTGGCTGGACCTGAGCGACAACGTGAACCTGATGGCCAACAACCTGACCATCCAGGTGCGCAACATCTCCCAGGTCTCGGCGGCGGTCGCCAACGGAGACCTGACGAAGAAGGTCACGGTCGAGGCGCGCGGCGAGGTCGCGCAGCTCGCCGACACGGTCAACACCATGGTCACGACCCTGTCGTCGTTCGCCGACGAGGTCACCCGGGTGGCCCGTGAGGTGGGCACCGACGGCATCCTGGGCGGCCAGGCCCGCGTCCCCGGTGTCGCCGGCACGTGGAAGGACCTGACGGAGTCGGTGAACTCCATGGCCAACAACCTCACCGGCCAGGTCCGCAACATCGCCATGGTCACCACCGCCATCGCCAAGGGCGATCTGACCAAGAAGATCGACATCGACGCGCGCGGCGAGATCCTCGCGCTGAAGACCACCATCAACACCATGGTCGACCAGCTCTCGTCCTTCGCCGAGCAGGTCACCAGAGTGGCCCGCGAGGTGGGCACGGAAGGCCAGCTCGGCGGGCAGGCGCAGGTGCGGGGCGTGGCCGGCACCTGGAAGGACCTGACCGAATCGGTGAACGAGATGGCGGGCAACCTGACCCGTCAGGTGCGTGCCATCGCCGCGGTCGCCGCGGCGGTCACCCTCGGCGACCACAACGTCCGCATCGACGTGGACGCGGCCGGCGAGATCCTGGAGCTCCAGGACAACGTCAACACCATGATCTCCACGCTCCGCGAGACCACCCTCGCCAACGAGGAGCAGGACTGGCTCAAGGGCAACCTGGCCCGGATCTCCGGTCTGATGCAGGGCCGCCGCGACCTCAAGGACGTCGCGACGCTGATCATGAGCGAGCTGTCGCCGGCGGTGTCGGCGCAGCACGGCGCGTTCTTCCTCGCCGCCCAGCCCGACAGCCAGGAGATCGGCGCGGACGGCGGCGAGTCGGGCGAGTACGAGCTGCGGCTGATGGGCTCCTACGGCTACTCCATGGGCGGGATGCCGACGACGTTCCGGCCGGGCGAGACGCTGATCGGCACGGCCGCCGAGGAGGGGCGCACCATCTTGGTGGAGAACGTCCCCTCCGGCTATCTCAAGATCGCCTCCGGGCTCGGCGAGGCGCCGCCGGCGAACGTGATCGTGCTGCCGGTGCTGTTCGAGGACAAGGTGCTCGGCGTGATCGAGCTGGCGTCCTTCCAGCCGTTCACCCAGATCCAGAAGGACTTCCTCAGCCAGATCGCCGAGATGATCGCGACCAGCGTCAACACCATCTCGGTCAACACCAAGACCGAGGTGCTGCTCAAGCAGTCGCAGGAGCTGACCGAGCAACTGCGGGAGCGCTCGGCCGAGTTGGAGAGCCGGCAGAAGGCGCTGGAGCTGTCCAACTCCGAGCTGGAGGAGAAGGCCGAGCAACTGCGCGCGCAGAACCGGGACATCGAGGTGAAGAACACCGAGATCGAGGAGGCGCGCCAGGTCCTGGAGGAGCGCGCCGAGCAGCTCGCGGTCTCCATGCGCTACAAGTCGGAGTTCTTGGCGAACATGTCGCACGAGCTGCGCACCCCGCTCAACTCGCTGCTGATCCTGGCCAAGTTGCTGGCCGACAACGCCGAGGGGAACCTCTCCCCGAAGCAGGTGGAGTTCGCCGAAACGATCCACGGCGCGGGCTCCGACCTGCTTCAGCTCATCAACGACATCCTCGACCTGTCGAAGGTCGAGGCGGGCAAGATGGACGTCAGCCCGACACGGATCGCGCTGGTCCAGCTCGTCGACTATGTCGAGGCGACGTTCCGGCCGCTGACCGCGGAGAAGGGTCTCGACTTCTCCGTACGGGTCTCCCCGGAGCTTCCCGCGACGCTGCACACCGACGAGCAGCGGCTGCTGCAGGTGCTGCGCAACCTGCTGTCGAACGCGGTGAAGTTCACCGACAGCGGCGCCGTCGAGCTGGTCATCCGACCGGCCGGCGCGGATGTGCCGGTGGCGATCCGCGAGCAGCTACTGGAGCACGGTTCGCTGCGCGACCCGGACGCCGACATGATCGCCTTCTCGGTGACCGACACCGGCATCGGGATCGCGTCCAGCAAGATGCGGGTCATCTTCGAGGCGTTCAAGCAGGCGGACGGCACGACCAGCCGCAAGTACGGCGGTACGGGCCTGGGCCTGTCCATCAGCCGGGAGATCGCCCGGCTGCTGGGCGGCGAGATCCACGCCGCCAGCGAGCCCGGCCGCGGCTCCACCTTCACGCTGTACCTGCCGCACAACCCCGGCGGGCTGCCGCCGCAGGGCTATCCGCAGCTCGTGGCCGGCGGGCTGGCCATGGACGCGGAGGCGCGCGAGACGGAGGCCGGGCGACAGGCGGCCGAGGAGGAGGCCGCACAGGGCGACGAGCAGGGGTCGGGCGGCAGCCTCAACCGGCGGCGCCGCCGCGGGATTTCGGGCGCGCCGCGCCGCTTCGCGCTGCCCGGCCGGTCCGCGCCGGCGCCGCAGCCGCAGGTCTCCCGGCAGCCGGCGCACGCCACGACGCAGCAGCAGGCGCCGGAACCGTGGATCGGCAACGGCCAGGATCTGGTCGCGCCGGGCGCGGGGGGCGGCTTCCACGGTGAGAAGGTGCTGATCGTCGACGACGACATCCGCAACGTCTTCGCGCTCACCAGCGTCCTGGAGCAGCACGGCCTGTCCGTGCTGTACGCGGAGAACGGCCGGGAGGGCATCGAGGTGCTCGAACAGCACGACGATGTGGTCCTGGTGCTGATGGACATCATGATGCCGGAGATGGACGGCTACGCGACCACGGCGGCGATCCGCCGGATGCCGCAGTTCGCCGGGCTGCCCATCATCGCGCTGACGGCGAAGGCGATGAAGGGCGACCGGGAGAAGAGCATCGACTCCGGGGCGTCGGACTATGTGACCAAGCCGGTGGATACCGATCATCTGCTGTCGGTCATGGAGCAATGGATGCGCGCGGAGTGACGGGGCGTCCACTATGGAGCCGAAAGGGGATCATCGCGTGCTGACTCAGTGTCGCCGTGGACGTGTGGAGGCGTGGGATCCGGGGAACCTTCTGGTCTCTCGCTGCGTTTGTGCTACGTGCACAGTGACATCGCGGTGACAGGGTGTGGCGACAGGCGGGGTGCGGCTACCATGACCGGCACAAGGACGGGCGGCGTGACGGAGTCGTCCCCTGGGGCGGCGTCCGGTTCCATGCCGGGGCGAGGAGGACGGGCCATGGTGCAGAAGGCCAAGATCCTCCTGGTCGATGACCGGCCGGAGAATCTGCTGGCGCTGGAGGCGATCCTCTCCGCGCTCGATCAGACACTGGTGCGGGCATCGTCCGGGGAGGAAGCGCTCAAAGCACTGCTCACGGACGACTTCGCGGTGATTCTGCTCGATGTGCAGATGCCGGGGATGGACGGTTTCGAGACCGCGGCGCACATCAAGCGGCGGGAGCGGACCCGCGACATCCCGATCATCTTCCTGACGGCCATCAACCACGGCCCGCACCACACCTTCCGCGGGTACGCCGCGGGCGCGGTGGACTACATCTCCAAGCCGTTCGACCCGTGGGTGCTGCGCGCGAAGGTGTCGGTCTTCGTCGAGCTGTACATGAAGAACTGCCAACTGCGCGAGCAGGCCTCTTTGCTGAGGCTGCAGCTCGAGGGCGGGCGGCCGAGCGCGAGCGAGGCGAAGGAGTCCGCGGGGCTGCTGGCGGAGCTGTCGGCGCGGCTGGCCGCGGTCGAGGAGCAGGCCGAGGCGCTGTCCAAGCAGTTGGACGAGTCGGCGGACGCCGCCGCGGTGGCCACCGCGGCCCATCTGGAGCGCAAACTGACCGGCCTGCGCAGGGCGCTGGACGCGCTGGAGCCGGGGTCGGGAAGCGGCTCGGGCTGACTGACGCCCGCTCATGAGGCGGGCGCGCGACACGAATGGGTGAAGCGCCGTGCGCTCGTCTCCCGCGCGCCCTCCGCTGTAATCTCCTCACCATGGCCTCACGTACGTCCGGCAAGGGAACCCAGAGCACGGCGGGCCCCTCCAAGCAGCGCGCCGGACAGTCCGGGGGCGCCGCGAAGAAGGCCGCCGCGAAGAAGCCGACGCCCGCCAGGAAGCCACCGGCGAAGAAGGCCCCCGCGAAGAAGGCCCCCGCGAGGAAAGCGGCCGTCAAGAAGGCCGCGCCCAAACCGGCGCCGTCCCCCACCGGGGGCGTCTACCGCCTGGTGCGGGCGTGCTGGCTGGGCCTGGCGCACGCCGTCGGGGCGGTGTTCCGGGGCATGGGCCGCGGCGCGAAGAACCTCGACCCGGCGCACCGCAAGGACGGCCTCGCGCTGCTGCTGCTGGGCCTCGCGCTTGTCATCGCGGCCGGCACCTGGTCCAACCTCAGCGGCCCGGTCGGCGAACTCGTCGAACTGCTGGTGACCGGCGCCTTCGGCCGGCTCGACCTGGTCGTGCCGGTCCTCGTCGGCGGTATCGCGGTACGCCTGATCCGTCACCCCGAGCGGCCCGAGGCCAACGGCCGGATCATCATCGGGCTGTCCGCGCTGGTCGTCGGCGTGCTCGGGCAGGTCGCGATGGCCTGCGGCTCGCCGGGCCGGGACGACGGCATCGCGGCGATGCAGGACGCCGGCGGCTACGTCGGCTGGGTCGCGTCCAAGCCGCTGATCTTCACCGTCGGGCAGACCCTCGCCGTGGCGCTGCTGGTGCTGCTGACCGTCTTCGGGCTGCTGGTGGTCACCGCGACACCGGTGAACGCCATCCCGCAGCGGCTGCGGGCGCTCGGCGTCAGGCTGGGCGTGGTGGAGCCGGTGCCTGTGGAGAGCGGGCCGTACGGCGAGGAGTGGGAGGACTACGGCGAGGAGTGGCGCGAGCAGCCGGCGCGCAAGCGGCGGCGCGCCGTCGAGGCGGCGGGCCCCACCGACCCCGACGCGGTGGAGGAAGAGGCGCTGGCCAAGCGCCGCCGCCGCCCGCGCCGGGCGTCCGGGCAGCCCGCCATGGACCGGCGGATGGACGCGGTGGACGTGGCCGCCGCGGCCGCCGCCGCGCTCGACGGCGCCGTACTGCACGGCGTCCAGCCCTCCCCGCTCATCGCCGGACTGAGCAGCGGAGTCTCGGGCGAGCGGCGGGAGAACGGGCCCGGGGACACGGCGGAGAGCGGCTCGGTGCCGCCGGCCCGTGGCGCGGAACCGGACCGGGCCGGAGCCGGGGCCGGAGCCGGGGCCGGATCCGGGGCGGAGGACACCCCGGCCGTCCCGGACTTCACCAAGGCGCCGCCCGAGCCGTCCACCGATCTGCCGGCGCGCGCCGAGCAGCTCCAGCTCTCCGGCGACATCACCTACGCGCTGCCGTCCCTGGAGCTGCTCGCCCGGGGCGGGCCGGGCAAGACCCGCAGCGCCGCGAACGACGCCATAGTGGCCGCGCTGACGACGGTCTTCCAGGAGTTCAAGGTCGACGCGGCGGTCACCGGCTTCACCCGCGGCCCGACGGTCACCCGTTACGAGGTCGAGCTCGGTCCGGCGGTGAAGGTCGAGAAGATCACCGCGCTGGCCAAGAACATCGCCTACGCCGTGGCCAGCCCGGACGTCCGCATCATCAGCCCCATCCCGGGCAAGTCCGCGGTCGGCATCGAGATCCCCAACACCGACCGGGAAATGGTCAACCTCGGGGACGTCCTCCGGCTGGCCGACGCCGCCGGGGACGAGCACCCGATGCTGGTGGCCCTCGGCAAGGACGTCGAGGGCGGCTACGTCATGGCCAACATGACGAAGATGCCGCACGTCCTGGTGGCCGGCGCCACCGGCTCGGGCAAGTCCTCCTGCATCAACTGCCTGATCACCTCCGTCATGGTCCGCGCCACTCCCGAGGACGTGCGGATGGTGCTGGTCGACCCCAAACGGGTGGAACTGACCGCCTACGAAGGCATCCCGCACCTCATCACCCCCATCATCACCAACCCCAAGCGGGCCGCGGAGGCTCTGCAGTGGGTGGTGCGCGAGATGGACCTGCGCTACGACGACCTCGCGGCGTACGGCTTCCGGCACATCGACGACTTCAACGCGGCGGTGCGCGGCGGCAAGGTCACCTCACCCGAGGGCAGCGAGCGGGAACTGACTCCCTATCCGTATCTGCTGGTCATCGTGGACGAGCTGGCCGACCTGATGATGGTCGCGCCGCGGGACGTGGAGGACTCCATCGTCCGGATCACGCAGCTCGCCCGCGCGGCCGGCATCCACCTGGTGCTCGCCACCCAGCGTCCGTCCGTCGACGTGGTCACCGGCCTGATCAAGGCCAATGTGCCCTCCCGGCTCGCCTTCGCCACCTCCTCGCTCGCCGACAGCCGGGTCATCCTCGACCAGCCGGGCGCGGAGAAGCTGATCGGCAAGGGCGACGGGCTGTTCCTGCCGATGGGGGCGAACAAGCCGGTCCGTATGCAGGGCGCTTTCGTGACGGAGGCCGAGGTCGCGGCCGTCGTGCAGCACTGCAAGGATCAGATGGCCCCCGTCTTCCGCGAGGACGTCACGGTCGGCACGGCGCAGAAGAAGGAGATCGATGAGGACATCGGCGATGACCTCGATCTGCTCTGCCAGGCGGCCGAGCTGGTGGTCTCCACCCAGTTCGGGTCGACGTCGATGCTCCAGCGCAAGCTGCGGGTGGGCTTCGCCAAGGCCGGACGGCTGATGGACCTGATGGAATCGCGGAACATCGTCGGACCGACCGAGGGTTCCAAAGCGCGCGATGTGTTGGTGAAACCGGAGGAATTGGACGGAGTGCTCGCCGTGATCCGGGGGGAGGCTAGTAAGTAGCACACCCGTCCGGGTGACTCGTACGGGACGGAAAGCAACCGTTTCTCCTGCCGATACGTCAAGTTGAGGGAGGTGAGGGAACGATGCTTCATCACCGGAGCCGGCGGCATCGTCCGCGGGGGTTCTGATGGCGTACAAACTCCGCTCCCCGGCTTGCCCGACCCTTTCGCTCCACCCCTAGACTGAACCTCCAGCAGGTGGTTACACGCTCGAAAGGCGCCCCCGTGTCCATCGGCAACTCCCCCGAAGACGACCGGCCTTCCGTCGGTCGCGCCCTCCAGCAGGCCCGTATCGACGCACGGCTGACCGTGGAAGAGGTCAGCGCGACCACCCGGGTGCGCATTCCCATCGTGCATGCGATCGAGGAGGACGACTTCTCGCGCTGCGGCGGCGACGTGTACGCCCGGGGACATCTCCGTTCGCTCGCCCGCGCCGTCGGCCTCGATCCGGAAGAACTGATCGAGCGGTACGACGCGGCGCACGGCGGTCGGCCCGCGCCCACCCCCGCGGCGCCGCTCTTCGAGGCCGAGCGGATCCGCTCGGAGCCCCGCCGGCCCAACTGGACCGCCGCCATGGTCGCCGCGATCGTCGCCATCGTCGGTTTCGTCGGCTTCACGCTCTTCTCCGGCGACGGCAAGAGCGGCGGCGGGCCCATCGCGTCCGGCGACAGCGCCCAGAAGCCCGCACCGACTCCCAAGCACCCCGCCTCCACCACCCGGCCCCCGCTTCCCCCCGAGCCCTCCGACAGCGCCATCGCCGGGCTGCCCAAGGACAAGGTCACGATCAAGGTGACCGCCCGCGACGGCCAGAGCTGGGTCAACGCCAAGGACGCCAACGGCAAGCTCCTGGAAGACGGCCTGCTCAAGCAGGGCGAGTCCAAGACGATCACCGACACGAAGCGGATCGACCTGGTCCTCGGCAATGCCGGCGCCGTACAGCTCTACGTCAACGGCAAGGAGGTCAAGCGGGTCGGCGACAAGGGATCGGTCGAGCGGCTCAGCTACACCCCAGGGGACCCGCAGGCGGGCTGAGGCACCGGACGCCGGCCCGCCCGCCGCCGGTCGGGGGTGGCCCCCGGGCCGGTGGCCCAGACCTGCGCGCCATGGGGACGGTCGGGACGAAGTAGGCTGAGCCTCATGCCCGAACGCCGTACCGTCGCCCTTGTCACTCTCGGCTGCGCCCGTAACGAGGTGGACTCGGAGGAGCTCGCAGGCCGCTTGGCAGCGGACGGCTGGGAGCTCGTCGAGGAAGCCGCCGATGCCGATGTCGCCGTCGTCAACACCTGTGGATTCGTCGAAGCCGCCAAGAAGGACTCCGTCGACGCCCTGCTCGAAGCCAACGATCTGAAGGACCACGGCAGGACCCAGGCCGTGGTCGCCGTCGGCTGTATGGCCGAGCGCTACGGCAAGGAACTCGCCGAGGCGCTGCCCGAGGCCGATGGCGTGCTCGGCTTCGACGACTACAGCGACATCTCCGACCGCCTGCAGACCATCCTCAACGGCGGCATCCACGCCTCCCACACCCCGCGCGACCGCCGCCGACTGTTGCCGATCAGCCCGGCCGAGCGCCAGGGCGCCGCCGAGGTCGCACTGCCCGGCCATGCCCAGGACACCCCGCCCGAGGACCTGCCCGAGGGTGTCGCGCCCGCCTCCGGACCGCGTGCCCCGCTGCGCCGCAGGCTCGGCAGCAGCCCGGTGGCCTCGGTCAAGCTCGCCTCCGGCTGCGACCGGCGCTGCTCCTTCTGCGCCATCCCGTCCTTCCGCGGCTCCTTCATCTCCCGCCGGCCCTCCGACGTGCTCGGCGAGACCCGCTGGCTGGCCGAGCAGGGCGTCAAGGAGGTCATGCTGGTCTCGGAGAACAACACCTCCTACGGCAAGGACCTCGGCGACATCCGCCTGCTGGAGACGCTGCTGCCGGAGCTGGCGGCCGTCGACGGCATCGAGCGCATCCGGGTCAGCTACCTCCAGCCCGCCGAGATGCGGCCCGGTCTGATCGACGTCCTGACCGGCACGGAGAAGGTCGCCCCCTACTTCGACCTGTCCTTCCAGCATTCCGCGCCCGGCGTCCTGCGCGCGATGCGGCGCTTCGGTGACACCGACCGCTTCCTGGAGCTGCTCGACCAGATCCGCACGAAGGCGCCCGAGGCCGGCGCGCGCTCGAACTTCATCGTCGGCTTCCCCGGCGAGAGCGAGAGCGATCTCCAGGAGCTGGAGCGCTTCATCACCGAGGCGCGGCTGGACGCCGTCGGCGTCTTCGGCTACTCCGACGAGGACGGCACCGAGGCCGCGTCCTACGAGGACAAGGTCGACCCGGACGTGGTCGCCGAGCGGCTGGCGCGGGTGTCCCGGCTGGCCGAGGAGCTGACCGCGCAGCGCGCCGAGGAACGGGTCGGCGAGAGCGTACGGGTGCTGGTCGACCGGATCGACGAGGAGGACGGCGTCGTCGGGCGGGCCGCGCACCAGGCGCCGGAGACCGACGGCGTGACGCTCCTCTCGACCTCCCTGGACCTGGCGCCCGGACGTATGGTCGAAGCGAAGGTGGCCGCGAGCGAGGGTGTGGACCTCGTGGCCGAGGTGCTGTCGGTGGATGGCACGGCGGGTACCGAGGAGGCGGGCAGATGACCGGAGTCCCGGCTTCCGCAACCGGTGGGCCGCGCCCGGCGCCGGTCGTCCGGCAGGCCGGGCTGTGGAACATCGCCAACGTCCTGACGATGATGCGGCTGCTGCTGGTGCCCGCCTTCGTGATGCTGCTCATGCACGACGACGGGACCGACCCGGCCTGGCGGGCCTTCGCCTGGGCCGCCTTCGCCGTCGCCATGATCACCGACGTCTTCGACGGCCATCTGGCGCGCGCGTACAACCTGGTCACGGACTTCGGCAAGATCGCCGACCCGATCGCGGACAAGGCGATCATGGGCGCGGCGCTGATCTGCCTGTCATTGCTGGGCGATCTGCCCTGGTGGGTGACGGGCCTGATCCTCTTCCGCGAGCTGGGCATCACCCTGATGCGGTTCTGGGTGATCAAGCACGGAGTGATTCCGGCCAGTCGTGGCGGCAAGATCAAGACATTGGCGCAGGGCACCGCGGTGGGCATGTACGTCCTGGTGCTGTCCGGACCGCTGGCGACGTTCCGCTGGTGGGTGATGGCCGTGGCGGTGGCGCTGACCGTGGCCACCGGGCTGGATTACGTACGGCAGGCCGTGGTGCTGCGCCGCGCCGGGCTGGCCGCCGCGCGAGCCGAGCGGGACGCGGCGCGGTGACCGGGCCGGGTTCTGCGGCGGCCGGGGCGCTGGAACTGCTCGCCCGGCGCGGACAGAGCCTGGCGGTGGCCGAATCGCTCACGGGCGGGCTGGTTTCCGGCGCGCTGACCGCCGTCCCCGGGGCCTCGCGGGTGGTGCGCGGGTCGGTGACGGCCTACGCCACCGAGCTCAAACGCCAGGTCCTGGGCGTGGACGGCGCGCTCCTCGCCGAGCGCGGGGCGGTGGACGCCGAGGTGGCCCGCCAGATGGCTGACGGTGTGCGGCGGATTCTGGGCGCCGACTGGGGCCTGGCCACCACCGGGGTCGCCGGCCCCGAGCCCCAGGACGGGCAGCCGGTGGGCACCGTTTTCGTGGCGGTCCAGGGACCGGAGGGCGCCGCGGTGGTGCGCAGGCTGGCGCTGGAGGGGGATCGTGACCGGATCCGCCGGGACAGCGTCGAGGCCGTGATCGTCTTGTTGTTGCGCGAATTGACAGAGAATTCGCGGGCACAGGATACGGAACAACACGGGGGGAATGGATGTTTGCAGCCCTGAGTGAACACGAACTCGCGCCCGGCACTGGTGCGGCCCGAGGCGGTACGGTGGGGCGAGAAGGATCCGGATCCGAGGTCCGAGGAGGGAGCCAGCGATGATTCTGCTTCGTCGCCTGCTGGGTGACGTGCTGCGCCGACAGCGTCAGCGCCAGGGCCGAACCCTGCGCGAGGTCTCTTCCTCCGCCCGGGTTTCGCTCGGCTATTTGTCCGAGGTCGAGAGGGGGCAGAAGGAGGCTTCCTCCGAACTGCTCTCGGCGATCTGTGACGCGTTGGATGTGCGCATGTCCGAGCTCATGCGAGAGGTGAGCGACGAACTCGCGCTCGCCGAGCTGGCACGGTCCGCGGCCGCCAGCGACCCGGTGCCGGCACCGGTGCGGCCGAAGCTCAATTCGGTGTCCGTCACGTCCCTGGCCGGTATGCCGGAGGACCGCGTGACCATCAAGTCCCCGGCAGACGTCGTGGATGTCGTCGCGGCCTGACGCCTCTTTCCTCCTTGTCCGGAGCCCCGGTCGGCAGCAGCCGGCCGGGGCTCCGTGCCGTGTGTGCGCCCCGTGGGCGCCGGGTACGCGCACGACCGGACCGCCCGATCCGCTCACAACGAATTAATCATTTGTACGATGAGCAAATCGGAACATTCGCCTGAAAAGGAGTATGTGGATGACTGGGGTCAAGAGCACACTGTCCGACGCCGACCGGAACACGGTCGGAGACGCCCTGCAAGGAGCCCTCGTCGACCTGGTGGATCTCTCCCTCGTGGCCAAGCAGGTCCACTGGAACGTCGTCGGTCCGCGCTTTCGCTCCGTCCACCTCCAGCTCGACGAGGTCGTGGACACCGCGCGGCAGTACGCGGACACCGTCGCCGAGCGGGCGTCGGCGATCGGCGTGCCGCCGGACGGACGGGCCGTGACGATCGCCAAGACGAGCGGCGTCAGCGAGGTGTCGGACGGCTGGATCAAGGACGGGGACGCGGTGCGGACGCTGGTGACGGGGCTGGCCGCGGTCATCGAGCGGATGCGGGAGCGGATCACCGCCACCGCGGAGCCGGACCCGGTCACGCAGGACATCCTCATCGGCCTGACCCGCGACCTGGAAAAGCATCACTGGATGTTCCAGGCCGAGTCCCACTGAGCGGCGGTACGGCCGGGGGCGCCCAGCGGTGCGCCCCTCACTGATAAGGCTGCCGGCGCCGCCGGGGCGTGTGAGCGCCCGGCGCGCGCCGCGCGTGCCCCGGCGCGCTCTGGCGTGGGGGTGGGGGCTTGTCTAGCGTCGGCCGGAGGAGGCAGCCAATGGTGTGGCGTGACTTCACGGTGCGTGGCGCCGGACGGGTCCCGGTCCGCGGACCGATGCCCGGGCGGCGACCGCGCCTCGTGCCCGGACGCTGGATAGCCGTGGCCCTCGTCGGAGGGCTGTGGTGGTGGGCCGTGCTCCGGCTGGCCTTCTGGCCGCACACGGCGGGGGTGGTCGAGGGGGCGGTGGCGGCGGGTGGCTGGGGGCTGAGCCTGCTGCCGGTGCACTGCGTGCCGTGGACGGGCGGGAGCGGTCGCGGCGGGGCGTACGGGGTGTACGGGGCGCTACGAGGGGGAGGGCGGGCGGTGCTCGCTCCGATATGGCGACGCGGTCCTTCGGATGGAGAATCCGGCCGGTCATGAGGGCTCCGTCATGAGGGCTCGGTCATGAAGGCTCGGTCACGAAGGTCCGGTCATGAGGGCTCGGTCATGAAGGCTCGGTCACGAAGGTCCGGTCGTGAAGGCTGGGGCGGCCGACGCGGGGCGGTGGCGGCGCGGGCGAGATCCTCGGGTACACCCACGCGGCCCAGTGGAGGCCGTCGGGTCGTGGGTTCGTCGGTGAGGAGGGGCGCGGGGCGGGGGCGGGGTGCGGGCGAGCCGGGGGATCAATCTGCGGGGTCAGGTGGGCAATCGGGCTGGCAGGCCGGGCACCAGTAGGTGACGCGTTCGTCCGAGGCCGGGCCCCGCTCCTCGCCGCGCACCGTGGTGCCGCAGCGCAGACAGGGGCGGCCCGCGCGGCCGTAGACCCACAGCCGGCGATCGGGGCGGGCGCTCGGCGTCGTGATCCGTGCCGGACGGCCGCGGTTGGCTTCGAGGAGCTTCTTGGCGAGCGCCGGGGCACGCGCGGGGTCGCGGAGCCGGCCGACGGGGAGCCAGGGGGAGGCGCCGAGCAGGAAGCACAGCTCGCATGTGTAGACGTTGCCGATGCCGGCGAGATTGCGCTGGTCGAGCAGCGCCTCGCCCAGCGGGCGCCCGGGGGTGGCGAGCAGCCGTCGCAGGGCCTCGTCCGCGTCCCAGTCGGGGCCGAGCGGATCCGGCCCCACGTGGCCGACGACCCGCTGCTCATCGGCGGTGCGCAGCAGGTCCAGGACGGGGAGGCGGTAGCCGACGGCGGTGTGCTCGGCGGTGGAGAGCACCGCCCTGATCTGGTGGGCCGGCCCGCCGCGCCAGCGTTCGGCCGGCCCGTAGATCTTCCAGGCGCCGTCCATCCGCAGGTGGGAGTGGAGCGTGAGGCCGCCCTCGACGCGGGTGAGGAGGTGCTTGCCGCGGGACACCACCTCCAGCACCGCGCGGCCGGTCAGGTCGACCGTCGCCAGTTGGGGAACGCGCAGGTCGGAGCGGGTCAGCACCTGACCGGCCAGCGCGTCGTGGAGACGCCGGGCCAGGCGCCAGACCGTGTCACCTTCGGGCATGGAACCATCATGCCGGGATCCCGGGATCCCGGGATCCCGGGATCCCGGGATGCCGGGATGCCGGGATGCCGGGATGCCGGGATGCCGTGATGCCGGGCTGTGGGGCCGCCGGGCCGCTGCGGCGCAGGGGTGACCCAGGGCCGACGCGGCGGGTGGTCCCGCCCCGTACGCCTGCGCGGCTCCCGCCCCTCGCCTCACCCCCGCAGCCGCATCCCCCGTGGCGTGGGGTGGAAGCCGGCGGATTCCAGCAGCGGGGCGTACGGGGAGGTGAGGGCCGCGGCGCCGTTGATGCGTTCGGTCGTGATGGTCCCCAGGGCGCCCGCGCGGGCCGCGTCGGTGAGTGCGGCGACGGCCTCCCGGAGACGGCTGTCGGTGGCGTGCGCCTCCGGGTCGCGGGCCAGCGGCCAGACCAGCAGCGTCTTGCCGCCCCGCTCCATGTAGAGCGCCAGTTCGCCGTCGACCAGGACCACCAGGGAGCCCGCCTTGCGGCCGGGTTTGTGGGTCGATCCTTCGGGGGGATCGGGCCAGGGCAGGGCGGCCCCGTAGGCGTTGGCCGGGTCGGCGGCGGCCAGGACGACGGTGCGCGGCGGGCCACCGCGGCCAGGCTGCCCGGGCACGCCGTCCGGCGGGGCGCCACCGGCGGTGCGTTCGCGCTGGGTGCTGACCGCGCGCAGCCGGTCGACCGCGCCGTCCATCGCGAACTGGGCGGCGCCCAGCCCCTCGACGACGTAGCCGCGGCGGGCCTGCCCGGACTCCTCGAAGACGGCCAGGACCCGGTACGCGGCGGAGAAGCCGCCCTCGACCCCTTCGGCGGCCACCGCGCCACGGGTCACGATGCCGTGCCGGTCCAGGAGGGCGCGGGCCAGGGCGTGCGCGCGGTGGGTGGCGTCCGTTTCCAGGGCGGGCAGCAGGGACCAGCGGCCGCCCACCGTCGGCGGGCCGGAGCGCGACGCGGTGGGGCGGCCCGTACGGCCCGCGGCGGCGGTCAGCGAGCCATACCTGCCACGGGGGACGGCACGCCGGGCACGGTGGGCGGTCGAGCCGGCCGTACGGCCCGAGCCGAGCAGGGCCCGCAAGGGGGCCAGGGTGTCGTTGGTCAGCCGGCCCGACCAGGCCAGATCCCACAGGACGTCGGCGAGTTGGGGATCGGTGGCCTCGGGGTGGGTGGTGGCGCGGACCTGGTCGGCGATCTGGCGGAAGAACAGGCCGTATCCGGGGGCGAGGACGGTCAGGACGGATTCGTGGAGCGCGGTGAGTTCCAGGGGCAGCGGGGGCTGGAGCAACAGGGGCGCGGTGTCGGCGAGATGGAGCGAGAGCCAGCCGTCCTTGCCGGGCAGGGCGCCGGCGCCGGCCCACACCACCTCACCGGTGGCGGTGAGTTCGTCCAGCATCGCGGGGGAGTAGTCGGCGACGCGGGACGGCAGCACCAGCTTCTCCAGCGCCGAGGCGGGCACCGGAGCGCCCTGGAGCTGCTCGACGGCGCGGACCAGACCGTCGATGCCGCGCAGGCCGTACGAACCGCCGCGCGGCGCCTGGCCCGCACCGCCGGAAGCCGGACGGGGAGCGCCGACGTGCTGCCACTGGGGCAGGAAGGCGGCGAGGGCGGCGGGCGGCACCGGCTCCAGCTCCTCGCGCAGCGCGGCCAGCGAGCGGCGCCGCAGTCGGCGCAGCACCTGTGCGTCGCACCACTCCTGGCCGATGCCGGCCGGGTGGAACTCGCCCTGGACGATGCGGCCGGCGGCGGCCAGGCGGTGCAGGGCGCCGTCGGTGACGGCCGTGCCCAGGCCGAAGCGGGCGGCCGCCTGCTCGGAGGTGAAAGGACCGTGGGTGCGGGCGAAGCGGGAGAGCAGGTCGCCGAGCGGGTCCTTGACCGGCTCCGTGAACGACTCCGGGACGCCGACGGGCAGGGCCGTGCCCAGGGCGTCGCGGAGCCGGCCGGCGTCCTCGACGGCCGCCCAGTGGTCGGCGCCGGCGATCCGCACCGTGATGGCGCGGCGGGCCGCGGCCAGCTCCCGCGGCCACGCCGGATCCGCGCCGCGCTCGGCCAGCTCCGCGCCGGTCAGCGGCCCGAGCAGCCGCAGCAGGTCGGCGACGCCCTCGGCGTCCTTGGCGCGGCGGTCCTCCGTCCGCCACTGCAACTCCCGCTCCAGCTCGGCCAGGACCTCCGCGTCGAGGAGTTCGCGTAGTTCGGCCTGGCCCAGCAGCTCGGCGAGCAGCCGGGAATCAAGGGAGAGGGCGGCGGCGCGGCGCTCGGCCAGCGGGGAGTCGCCCTCGTACAGGAACTGGGCGACGTAGCCGAACAGCAGCGACCGGGCGAACGGGGACGGCTCGGGGGTGGTGACCTCCACGAGGCGGACCCGGCGGGCCTCGATGTCGCCCATCAGCTCCGTCAGGCCCGGCACGTCGAAGACGTCCTGGAGGCATTCGCGCACAGCCTCCAGCACGATGGGGAAGGACCCGAACTCGGAGGCGACCTGGAGGAGTTGGGAGGCGCGCTGGCGCTGCTGCCACAGCGGGGTGCGCTTGCCGGGGCTGCGCCGCGGCAGCAGCAGGGCGCGGGCGGCGCATTCGCGGAAGCGGGAGGCGAACAGCGCGCTGCCGCCGACCTGGTCGGTGACGAGCTGGTCGACCTCCCCCTGGTCGAAGGCGACATCGGCGGCCCCCACCGGGGACTGCTCCGGATCGAACTCCGCGCCCCGGGCACCCGGGCCGGGGCCGGCGGCCGGGCCGAAGCCGCCGTCGCCGTCGAGCAGGTCCAGGCCCATCAGGTCGGCGTCGGGCAGGCGCAGCACGATGCCGTCGTCGGCGTGCATCACCTGGGCGTCCATGCCGTAGCGCTCGGCCAGGCGGGCGCCGAGGGCCAGCGCCCAGGGGGCGTGGACCTGCGCGCCGAAGGGGGAGTGGATGACCACCCGCCAGTCGCCGAGCTCGTCACGGAACCGCTCGACGACGATCGTGCGGTCATCGGGGACATGGCCGCACGCCTGCCGCTGCTCGGCGAGATAGCTCAGGACGTTGGCGGTCGCCCAGTCGTCCAGTCCGGCGGCGGACAGCCGGGCGCGGGCCTCCTCGGCGCCGAGCGAGCCCACTTCGCGCAGGAAGGCGCCGAGCGCCCGGCCCAGCTCCAGGGGGCGGCCCAACTGGTCGCCTTTCCAGAACGGCAGCCGGCCCGGTACCCCGGGGGCGGGCGTGACGAGCACCCGGTCGCGCGTGATGTCCTCGATGCGCCACGACGTCGTACCGAGCGTGAAGACATCGCCCACACGGGATTCGTAGACCATCTCCTCGTCCAGCTCCCCGACCCGGCGGCCGCCGCCGCCCTTGCCGGTGTCGCCGCCCGCCAGGAAGACACCGAACAGGCCGCGGTCGGGGATCGTGCCACCGGAGGTGACGGCCAGCCGCTGCGCCCCGGGACGGCCCGTGACGGTCCGGGCGACGCGGTCCCACACCAGGCGCGGCCGCAGCTCGGCGAAGGCGTCGGAGGGGTAGCGCCCGGCGAGCATGTCCAGCACGGCGGTGTACGCCGACTCCGGGAGCGCGGCGAACGGAGCGGCCCGGCGCACCACGCCCAGGAGCTCCTCGACGTCCCAGGTGTCCATCGCGGCCATCGCGACGATCTGCTGGGCGAGGACGTCCAGCGGATTGGCCGGCACCCGCAGCGCCTCGATGGCGCCCGAGCGCATCCGCTCGGTGACGACGGCTGCCTGCACCAGATCGCCGCGGTACTTGGGGAAGACGATGCCCGTGGAGACCGCGCCGACCTGGTGGCCGGCCCGCCCCACCCGCTGGAGCCCGGAAGCCACCGACGGCGGCGACTCGACCTGGACGACCAGATCGACCGCGCCCATGTCGATGCCCAGCTCCAGACTGGAGGTGGCGACCACGGCGGGCAGCCGGCCGGCCTTGAGGTCCTCCTCCACCTGGGCGCGCTGCTCCTTGGAGACCGAACCGTGGTGGGCACGGGCCAGGAGCGGCGGCGCTCCCTTGGCGGCCCCGGACTGGGCCATCAGCTCCGCGGGGGAGTGCGCCTCGGGCAAGGGCGCGGCGGAGTCGTGCGCGTCCGGCGCGGTGCCCGTGGCGCGCTCGTAGGCGATTTCGTTGAGGCGGTTGCACAGCCGCTCGGCCAGGCGGCGGGAGTTGGCGAAGACGATGGTGGAGCGGTGCGCCTGGACCAGGTCGGCGATCTTCTCCTCGACCTGTGGCCAGATGGAGGGCTTCTCCCCGGTGTCGCCCTCCTGGACGGGGGAGCCGCCCAGCTCGCCCATGTCCTCCACGGGGACGACCACCGAGAGGTCGAAACGCTTGCCGGACGGCGGCTGGACGATCTCCACCCGGCGGCGCGGCGACAGATAGCGGGCGACCTCCTCCACCGGCCGCACCGTGGCCGACAGGCCGATCCGGCGGGCCGGGCGCTGGAGCAGTTCGTCCAGCCGCTCCAGGGAGAGCGCCAGATGCGCGCCGCGCTTGGTGCCCGCGACGGCGTGCACCTCGTCCAGGATCACCGTCTCGACGCCCGCGAGCGCCTCCCTGGCCGACGACGTGAGCATCAAGAACAGCGACTCGGGGGTGGTGATGAGGATGTCCGGCGGGCGGTTGGCGAGCGACCGGCGCTCGGCGGGCGGGGTGTCGCCGGAGCGGATGCCCACCTTGATGTCCGGCTCGGGCAGCCCCAGGCGGACCGACTCCTGACGGATGCCCGTCAGCGGACTGCGCAGATTGCGCTCGACATCGACGGCGAGGGCCTTCAGCGGCGAGACGTACAGCACCCGGCAGCGCTTCTTGGGGTCGGCCGGCGGCGGCGTGGCGGCCAGCGCGTCCAGCGAGGCGAGGAACGCCGCCAGCGTCTTGCCCGAGCCCGTCGGCGCCACCACGAGGACGTCGGAGCCCTCGCCGATCGCGCGCCAGGCGCCCTCCTGCGCCGCGGTGGGCGCGCTGAACGCCCCGCCGAACCAGCCGCGG
This sequence comes from Streptomyces sp. NPDC031210, assembly GCF_055570395.1. Classification (NCBI taxonomy): domain Bacteria; kingdom Bacillati; phylum Actinomycetota; class Actinomycetes; order Kitasatosporales; family Streptomycetaceae; genus Streptomyces; species Streptomyces sp. NPDC031210. The sequence continues at coordinate 236,733 of NZ_JBVIHH010000013.1, read as the reverse complement.
GTCGCGGGGGAGAAGGTGTCGAGCGCTGCCTTGGCCATGTTCCCCATCGTGCACCGGACCACTGACAACGCGGCGGTGAGCGGGGCGCGGAGCGGGATCCGGGGCCACCGCCGGGCGGGCCGAGGGCGGCGGGCCGGCCCGGCGGTGGCGTGGGCTCAGGTGAGCGGGCGCCCGTAGGCGCGCAGGGTCAGCAGCGCCTCCAGGGTCACCATGGGCCGGCTTTCGAGCGCCGTCCCCGGAGCCCACACCCGCCAGTTGACCGGCCAGCCGCCGTCCTCCTCCTGGAGCGCGAGGAGATGGTCCAGGGCGCGGTCCATCTCCGCGTCGCTGAACCAGCGGCGGGCGAGCGAGCCGGGCACCCGCGCGAAGTCGTACGCGAGGTGGTGCTCACCGGGCGCGTACCCCTGCGCCACGGGGACCTCCGCCGCCGCTTCCGGGTCCAGCAGCACCAGGCCCTGGTCCCGCACCAGCCCGCCCAGCCGCTGCGCGGCGGCCGCCGCCCGCGGCCGGTCCGGGGCGCTGTCCAGGAAGGCCAGGGCCGCCTCCACCTCATAAGGGTGGGTCCGCGTCAGGGACTCCACCGCCTCCCAGCAGTAGTCCGTGGCCCGGAACAACCAGGCGTGCCACACCTCGTTGCGATGCAGCGCGCCCACCACCGGCCCGGTGGACAGCAGGGCGCTCGGCGGATCGTCGACCACCGGGATCCAGGGGGCGGCCGGATAGCCGCGCAGCGACGGATGCACCGCGGGCAGCGCGCCCTCCGGGGTCGAGATATGCGTCAGATAGCGGCAGATCCGCTCCACCTGGCGGCCGTCGCAGCGCCCGATGCGGTCCAGGACCTTCAGGGCGTGCGCGGTGTGCAGCGGCTGGCTGACCGGGCCGCGCAGATCCGGCTCCAGGGCGTGGCCGTAGCCGTCGTCGTCGTTGCGGTACGCGGCGAGCGCGGTCTCGACCGCGTCCGCCCCGCCACCGAGGAAGTGGAACTCGAAGAGCCGCTGTTCGAGCACCCGGGCGGTCAGCCACACAAAGCGTTCGGCGCGCGACAGAGCGGTCGGTGCTGGGCTTACGTTTTCGGCCATGGCCCGACCGTAGAGCCGCACTCCCCTCACCAGCACCGACTCCGCACCGCTGCCCTCCCAGGGCGGGATGGCGAGGTCACCCGGTTGACGCACCGCCCTCCTGGTGCGACCGGGTGACACCGGCCGGGTGCGGGCTGACAGGATCGCTGGTGAGGCCGCGCCGTGTGGTCGGCCGCCCAGGGCGGACACCGTGGCCAGGGGGCACGTTCCGGATGCCGTGTCCGAGCGTCGGACAATGGCCGAAGAGGCGGAAGAATCCAGGTCGGATCGGGTACGGAGTGGGATTCATGCGGTTGACGGACTTCTGGCGGCGGATGGCGGACCACTTCGGTGCGGCGTACGCGGATTCCTTCGCGCGCGATCATGTGATGTCCGGCCTCGGCGGCAGGACCGTCCATCAGGCGCTGGACGCGGGATGGAGCGCCAAAGAGGTGTGGCGGGTGGTCTGCTCGACGATGGACGTCCCGTACGACAAGCGCTGAGCGGCCGGCCGGAGAGGCCGCGGCGGGGCCGGGCGGGGCGGTGGGCGTCCGGCGGGCGGGCGGCGTACGGCGGATGCGCGGGCCAGCCCCCGCACTGTCGTAGCCGTGCGCGACACTTGCCCCGTGCCCGCGACAGATGAGTTCAGCAGCAACGACGACCCACGCTCCACGGATCGGTCCGCCGCGCGGATGCCGCGCTGGCTGCCGCGCGCCATGGTGCTCGCGCTGGCCCTGGTGGCCTGCTTCCAGCTCGCGAGCTGGGGCTTCCACCAGCTCATCACGCTGCTGCTGAACGTCCTGATCGCCTTCTTCCTCGCGCTGGCCGTCGAACCGGCCGTCGACTGGATGGCCGCCCGCGGCATGCGGCGGGGCATGGCCACCGGCGCGGTGTTCATCGGCATCCTCGTGGCCACGGCCGGGTTCTTCACGCTCCTGGGCTCCATGCTCGCCGGGCAGATCGCCACGATGGTCGAGGAGTTCCCGCAGTATCTGGACTCCGTCATCAAATGGCTGAACAGCACCTTCCACACCCACCTCTCCCGGGTGGAGGTGCAGAACAACCTCCTCAAGTCCGACTGGCTGCAGAACTACGTCCAGGACAGCGCCAACAACGTCCTCGCGGTCTCCGCGACGGTGCTGGGCAGCCTGTTCAACCTCCTGTCGGTGGCGCTGTTCTCGTTCTACTTCGCCGCCGACGGGCCCCGACTGCGCCGCGCGCTGTGCTCCGTCCTCCCGCCGAGCCGGCAGGCGGAGGTGCTGCGCGCCTGGGAGATCGCCGTCGCCAAGACCGGCGGATATCTCTACTCCCGCGGGCTGATGGCGCTGATCTCCGGGCTCTCGCACTACGTCCTGCTGGAGATCCTCGGCGTGCCGTACGCCCCGGCGCTGGGCATGTGGGTGGGCCTGGTCTCCCAGTTCATCCCGACCATCGGCACCTACCTGGCGGGCGCGCTGCCCATCCTGATCGCGTTCACCGTCAACCCCTGGTACGCCGTGTGGGTCTTCGGCTTCGTCGTGGTCTACCAGCAGTTCGAGAACTACGTCCTCCAGCCGCGGATCACCGCCAAGACCGTCGACATCCATCCGGCCGTCGCCTTCGGCTCGGTCGTCGCCGGTACGGCGCTGATGGGCGCGGTCGGCGCGCTGATCGCGATTCCGGCGACCGCGACGCTGCAGGCGTTCCTGGGCGCGTACGTCAAGCGGTACGAGGTCACCGATGATCCGCGGGTCCAGGGCCGGACCCGGAGGCGGCGCGGTGCCCGTCTGCTCGCGCGTGCCCGCCGCGTCCTGCACGACGAGCAGCCGGCGGCGCCGTTGCGCGACCGGCGGAAGGAAGCGGGCGAAAGCCCCCGGGACGACGGCCGCGGGGGGCCTGATCGAGAGGACGAGGGGCGCGGGGACGGCTCGGGCGGCGAGCCGGGGGACGGCCCGCGGGACGGCCGGGGCGGGAGCTGAGGCCTAACGAGGGGCCGGGTGCGGCGGCGGAGGCCCGTGCCGCGCCCGGCCCCTCGGTGCCTGAGCAGCACCGTGGTGCGGGCGCGCTTGACACAAAAATCGAACATCCATTCTCATGGGGGCCCGACCTGTGTTCCCGGGCTTTCCGCGGAGTTATCCACAGGTCGGAGCCGGGTCCGGGCGCATTGTCAGTGGCAGGCGTTAGCGTCATGGACGTGAAGCGATCGACTCAAGCAAATCGGGTGGAACCCATGGCAGGCACTGACCGCGAGAAGGCGCTCGACGCCGCACTCGCACAGATTGAACGGCAATTCGGCAAGGGCGCCGTGATGCGCATGGGGGAGCGGCCCAACGAACCCATCGAGGTCATCCCCACCGGGTCGACCGCCCTGGACGTGGCCCTCGGCGTCGGCGGCATCCCGCGCGGCCGCGTCGTGGAGGTCTACGGCCCCGAGTCCTCCGGCAAGACGACCCTGACCCTGCACGCCGTCGCGAACGCCCAGAAGGCCGGCGGCTCGGTGGCGTTCATCGACGCCGAGCACGCACTCGACCCCGAGTACGCCAAGAAGCTCGGCGTGGACACCGACGCCCTGATCCTGTCCCAGCCCGACAACGGCGAGCAGGCCCTGGAAATCGTGGACATGCTGGTCCGCTCCGGCGCGCTCGACCTCATCGTCATCGACTCCGTCGCCGCCCTGGTGCCGCGGGCCGAGATCGAGGGCGAGATGGGCGACTCCCACGTCGGCCTCCAGGCCCGGCTCATGAGCCAGGCCCTGCGCAAGATCACCAGCGCGCTCAACCAGTCCAAGACCACCGCGATCTTCATCAACCAGCTCCGCGAGAAGATCGGCGTGATGTTCGGCTCGCCGGAGACCACGACCGGTGGCCGCGCGCTGAAGTTCTACGCCTCCGTGCGGCTCGACATCCGCCGTATCGAGACCCTCAAGGACGGCACGGACGCGGTCGGCAACCGCACCCGCGTCAAGGTCGTCAAGAACAAGGTCGCGCCGCCCTTCAAGCAGGCGGAGTTCGACATCCTCTACGGCCATGGCATCAGCCGCGAGGGCGGCCTGATCGACATGGGCGTGGAGCACGGCTTCATCCGCAAGTCCGGCGCTTGGTACACCTACGAGGGCGACCAGCTCGGCCAGGGCAAGGAGAACGCCCGCAACTTCCTCAAGGACAACCCCGACCTCGCCAACGAGGTCGAGCGGAAGATCAAGGAGAAGCTCGGCATCGGTGTGAAACTGCAGGACCCGGCGGCGGAGCCCGGTCCCGACGCCGCGGCGTCGGCAGCCGACCCGGCCACCGCGGTCCCGGCACCGGCGACCAAGGCTGCCAAGGGTTCCAAGGCCGCCGCGGCCAAGAGCTAGCCCGTCATGACACGGCGAACGGACTGGCCCGGCAGCGAAGAGGAGATGAGCGGCGCTCCGGGCGAAGCCGAGAACCGTCACGGCCGCACGGGCCGCCGGGGCCGTAGGAACAGCGGTGGCCCGTCCCCCGCTCCCGGTGACGGCGACGCCGCCTCGCCGGGCGCCGGGGCCGACCCGCCGCGGACGCCCGAGGAGCAGGCACGGGCGATCTGCCTGCGCCTGCTCACCGGGAGCCCGCGGACCCGCAAGCAGCTCGGGGATGCCCTCCACAAGCGGGGCATCCCCGAGGAAGCGGCGCAGGAGGTCCTGTCCCGCTTCGAGGAGGTCGGACTGATCGACGACGCGGCCTTCGCCGACGCCTGGGTGGAGTCCCGCCACCACGGCCGGGGCCTGGCCCGCCGCGCCCTCGCCCGGGAGCTGCGCGTCAAGGGCGTGGACTCGACGGTGATCGAGGAGGCCGTCGGCCGCCTCGACTCCGAGCGGGAGGAGTCCACCGCCCGGGAACTGGTCGATCGCAAACTGCGCGCCACCCGAGGGCTCGACCGGGAAAAACGCCTGCGCCGCCTGGCCGGGATGCTGGCGCGCAAGGGCTACCCGGAGGGCCTCGCCCTGCGCGTGGTGCGCCAGGCCCTGGAGGAGGAGGGCGAGGACCCGGAGCTGCTGGAGGAACACCTGCCCGACTTCTGACACGGCCGGCCTCCGGTTCCAGGGGCGGACCCGGGGCCCTCCTCCACGGCCTACGCCGCCACGGCCGGCGCCCGCTCCTCGGCCTTGCTCCGCCCCCGGCAAGCCGCCCTTCAGCTCACTCCTGCCCCGGCAAGCCGCTCCACGGCTTTACTCCTCGCCCCTCCCCATCCCTCACTCCTCCACCGGCAATCCCGCCGCCCGCCATGCCTGGAAGCCGCCGATCAGGTCGGTGGCGTGGCGCAGGCCCAACTGCCGCAGGGAGAGTGCGGCGAGGCTCGACGCGTAGCCCTCGTTGCAGATCACCACGACCGGGAGTTCGTGGTGCGTCGCCTCCGGCGCGCGGTGGTCGCCGGTCGGGTCCAGGCGCCACTCCAGCTCGTTGCGTTCCACGACGAGGGCTCCGGGGATCGTGCCGTCCCGCTGCCGCAGGGCCGCGTAGCGGATGTCCACCAGGAGCCCGCCGGCCGACTGGAGCGCGGCGGCCTCCCGCGGCCCCACCCGATCCAGCGCACCCCGGGCCCGGGCCAGCATCTCGTCGACCGCGCTCATCGCGCCTCGACCTCCCGCCGCACCGACATCAACGACAGCCCCCCGCACACAGCCGCAACCACAACCACAGCCAAAGCCGCAACCACAGCCACAACCACGGTCCGGTCCACCCTCACCCTCGCCCTCCCCCTCACTCCCACTCCTGCGGACGCTCGACCTCTTCGAGGCGCAACATCGGCCCGATGCGGCTGTAGCGCCGCATCAGCGGCAGCGGCGGATAATAGGCGTGCACCGACACGGCATGGGTGTCCGGGGACATGTTGAGCACCTGGTGGACGTGGTGCGGCCCGAACGCCCGGCCCCGGCCGCCGCTCAGCACCCGTTCCCGGTCCACGCCGTCGGCGAGTTCCAGGGTTTTCCAGCCCTCGGTGGGAAGTTGGGCGGCGAGCGACTGTTCCGTCAGCGCGCCCGCGGCCGCGGCGAAGGCGCCCCGGGAGCCGCCGTGGTCGTGCCACCCGGTGCCCGTACCGGGCGGCCAGCCGATCAGCCACGCCTCGCTGCCGCCCGGGCCGTCCAGCCGGATCCAGGTGCGGCCTTCGGGGTCGAGCGGGAGGGAGGCGACGAGCGCGGTGTCCGCGGCGGTGCGGCGGGCGAAATCGAGGAGCGCACGGGCGCTGGGGCCGCTGTCGGCGGCGGCGTCGTTCGGGCGCGCGAGGGCGTGTACGTCGGGCACGGGAACCGTCCTGGTGATCGATCGCGAAAGCGCGCGGTCGCGTCGCCAGGAAAGGCGGAAGGCCGCGCGGGGAAGGGGATGCGGATCAGTGGGACGGACGACACGTGCAGCCCGCGTAGCGGACCAGGTCCAGATGGACCCTCCGCCACAAACGCGAGCCGTGATCAGTCACCTTCGGAGTGAAACACGCGGCTTCCCGCACGGTCAACCGCCGTACCGTCCCCCTTCCCCGCCCCGGCCCCCGCTCCCGCGCCGGCCGTCACCTCGCGCCCGTACGCGCCGCCCCGTACCGCGTTCGCGCACGCGTACAGGTCTGCCGGACGCACCCCGGACAGTGCCGTGACCAGATGACCGTCGGGCCGCACCACCAGGACGGTGTGCGCCGCCGCACCCGGATACGCCTCGGTGACCAGCACCTCGCCGGGCATCGGCAGCGCCGAGACCGCGCTGGTCAGCCGCGGCATCAGACCGGCCGACTTCCAGTGCCGCCGGTCCCACACGCCGGTCCCGGGCGCCACCAGCACCACCAGCAGCCCGCGCCCCAGCCGGTCGCGCAGCCGCACCGCGGCACCGTCCGCCGCCGTCACCGGAACGTCCGCGACCGGCGCGCCGGGGAGCGTGGCGACGGGCACCGTCGTCGTCTGCCCGGCGGGGGGCGCGAGGGGGGAGCGCGCGTACGCGGGCGGTGCGCCCAGCGGGCCGCGGCCCAGATGCCCGTCCGTCAGCAGCGCGCCGCGCCCGCGCGCCGTACCCGGCAGCAGCGGCCGCCAGCGCACCCCACCGCCCTCCCGCAGCAGCGGAAGCGCCTGGTCCGCGGCGCGCAGACGGGCCGCGACCGCGCCCCGCCGTTCGATCTGATAACTGTCCAGCAGCGTCTCGCACGCGCCCTGGTGCCAGGCCAGGGCCAGCTTCCAGGCGAGGTTCTCGGCGTCCCGCAGACCCTCGTCCAGGCCCTGTGTGCCGAGCGCGCCCAGCAGATGCGCGGCGTCCCCGGCGAGGAAGGTCCGGCCCTGCCGCCAGCGTCGCGCCAGCCGGTGGTGGACGGTGTGCACGCCGGTGTCGAGGAGTTCGTACGGCGGGACGGGGCGGCCGGGGCCGCGTCCGCGCCCGTACCCGCCGCCCCCGGCGGACGGCTCCGCCGTCCAGCCGGCCAGCGAGTCGCGGATCCGGGCGACCAGCGCGTCGGGGGTGACCAGGTCCCGGCCGGGCGGCAGCAGCCAGTCCAGCCGCCAGACGCCGTCGGCCAGCGGCCGGGCGCTGGCTTCGGCGCGGGGCCCGCCGTGCCGGGTCGGGGAGCGGTGCAGCAGCGCCTCGCCGGGCCAGGGGAGTGTGGTGCGCAGCGCGGCCACCGCGTGCCGCTCGACGGCCGTGCGGCCGGGGAAGCGGATGTCGAGCAGCTTGCGGACCGTCGAACGCGGCCCGTCGCAGCCGACCAGGTAACTCCCGCGCCACCAGGTGCCGTTGGGCCCGCGGGTGTGCGCGCCGACGCCGTGGTCGTCCTGCTCCAGCTCGGCCAGCCGGCTGCCGGTGACGATCTCGGCGAGCTTCTCGCGGGCCAGCGCCGCGCGCAGCGCACCGGTCAGGGCGTGCTGGGGCACATGGACGGGTGAGACGGTGGCGGTGCCGGCCTCGTCGAAGGCGACCCGCTCCAGCAGGCGACGACGGTGCATGGTGCGCCAGGCCGCCCAGCGGGTGCCCGCGCTGTCCAGGGTGTCGGCGCAGCCGAGCCGGCCGATGAAGTCCGCGGTGTCCCGGCGAAGGACGGCGGTGCGGGCCGGCCGGGTGTCCTCCTGGCCGGCGGTCTCGTCCAGGACGACGCACGGAACGTCGAGGCGGGCCAGGGCCAGGGCGAGCGAGAGGCCGACCGGCCCGGCCCCGACGACGATCACCGGGTCCACGGCGTGGCTCCCCGAGTCCAGCGGTGCTTACGGGGCGTGCGGGAACTGGCAGTTGGAGCCCGGTGCGTGATCACACAGCGTATGCAACCCATTGCGGCCGTCCGCGTCAAGTGAGCAAAGGCGGCGGCTGGTGCGCCGCCGCCTTCGGACAGTCGCCGGACGGTCCGGTCCTACCGTCAGCTCTTCTTCCCGGCCGGCCCGTCGGGAGCGGCGTCGGAGACCTCCAGCGCGTCGGCGGCCGTCACCGGCTCGCCGGCTCCGGTGACCGAGATACCGGTCTTCGCCCGCCGGCCGCGCCGCTCGATCCAGTTGGCGACGGCGGACAGCGCCAGGCACATCGCGACGTAGATGGTGCCGATGACGATGACGAACGGGACGTAGGTGTCGTCACCGTTGACGATGACGGTGGTGCTCATCTGGCGGGCGGTGTAGAGCAGTTCCTCGAAGGTGATGATGTAGCCGAGGGAGGTGTCCTTCAGCGTCACCACGAGCTGGCTGACGATCGTCGGCAGCATCGCCCGGACGGCCTGCGGGATCAGCACCGTCGTCATGACCTGCGTCTTGGTCAGCCCCAGCGCGTAGGCGGCCTCGCTCTGCCCCTTCGGCACGGAGTTGATGCCGGCCCGCAGCACCTCGGCCTGCACCGAACCGTTGTAGACCATGAGGCCGATGACCAGCGCCCAGAACTGCGGCGCGCTGCCCGTCAGGCCCAGGCTCTCCCGGTTGCTGAGCAGGATGACCCACAGGACGTAGATCGTGATCAGCAGCGGGACCGCGCGGAACAGTTCGATGAACCCGGTCGCCAGCCAGCGCACCGGCTTGTGGTCCGACAGCCGCGCCACGGCGAGCAGGACGCCCAGGAGCAGCGACAGGACCGCCGCTACCGCGAAGACCTCAAGGGTCGTCAGCACGCCGTCGCGGATGTTGGTCCGGACGCCCGCGTTGTTGAAGATGTTCCACTTCTCGGCCTCGAACTGGCCCTTGGCCTGCAGCCGCAGCACGAGGAACGCGAGCAGGGCCACCACCGCGAGCGACCCGACGACCGTGTAGAGACGGTTGCGCGTCCTGCTCTTCGGCCCGGGTGCGTCGTAGAGAACTCCGGCGCTGCTCATGCCCATACCTCGCTTCGTTCCGCCGCGCCTGCGCGTGGCACCCACGTCGTGCGCTCCCGCCTGTCGCGTCCGTTCATCGGGCGACTCCCATCCGGCGCTCCATCAGCCGGAAGAGACCGCTGATGGCGAAGGTGATGACGAGGTAGGCGAGCGCGGTCCACAGGAAGATCCACGCGACGGCGTATCCCTTGTCGTTGAGCAGCTTGGAAACGTTGAACAGCTCACCGAAACCGAACGCGCCGGCGATCGCGGAGTTCTTCGTCAGCGCGATGAAGATGCTGCTCAGCGGCGGCAGCACGGTGCGCGTGGCCTGCGGGAGGATCACCAGGCGCAGCGTCTGGGCGAACGTCATGCCGATGCTGCGCGCGGCCTCCGCCTGCCCCAGCGGCACCGTGCTGATGCCGGACCGCACCGCTTCGCACACGAAGGAGGAGGTGTAGAAGCCGAGCGCCAGCGTGGCCAGCACGAACGGGCTCGCGCCCTGGAAGAGGATCTGCGGCACGACGAAGAACGCGACCAGGAACAGCAGCGTCAGCGGCGTGTTGCGCAGCACCGTGACCCAGGCCGTTCCGAAGGCGCGCAGCGGCGGAATCGGAGAGACCCGGAAAGCGGCTATGAGAACGCCGAGCACCAGGGCGAGCAGCGCGCTGGACGCGGTGATCGCCAGGGTTCCGAGGAACCCGTCCCGGAACTCGGGCAGATAATCGAGGAGTACGTTCATGGGGTCTCCGCGGTAGCGGTCAGGTCGGCGGCGGGAAGGACGGCGGGAAGACGGTCACAGCGGCGCGGGGCGGAAGACAGCGCGCCCCGCACACCCGCCGCGGCGGGCGTACGGGGCTGCGTCGGCCGGGTGCGCGAGCGCCTTCAGTACCGCGGCAGCGGCGTCTCGGGGGCCTCGTACTTCGAGCCCGACTTGCCGAGCGTGCCTTCGTAGGCCTTCTTGTATTCGCCGTTCTTGATGTGGCTCTCCAGGGCCTTGGTGATCGCGTCGCGCAGGGCCTTGTCGTCCTTGTTCATCCCGACGCCGTAGGGCTCCTTGGTGAACGGCTGGCCGACGACCTTGAGCTTCTCCGGGCGCTGGGCGGCGTAGCCCTTGAGGATCGCGTCATCGGTGGTGACCGCGTCGACCTGGCCGTCGAGCAGGTACTTCACACAGTCCGAGTACTTCGACGCCTCGCTGGTCACGGCGCCGTACTTCGGCTTCTTGATCTCCTGGAGGGGGGTGGACCCGGCGATCGAGCAGACCTTCTTGCCCTTGAGGGCGTCCGGTCCGGTGATGGCCTTGTCCTCCTTGCGCACCAGGAGGTCCGCACCGGCGGTGTAGTACGGGCCCGCGAAGCCGACCTGCTTCTTGCGCTCGTCGTTGATCGTGTACGTACCGACGTAGAAGTCGACCTGTCCCTTGGAGATCGTCGTCTCACGGACGTTGGAGTCGATCGTCTGGAACTTGATCTGCTTCTCCGAGAAGCCGAGGTCGGCCGCGACCATCTTGGCGATCTCGATGTCGAAGCCGGAGTACTCGCCGGAGGTGTCCTTGAAGCCCAGGAACGGCTGGTCGGCCTTGACGCCGACGACGATCTTCTTGGCCGCGTGCGCCTTCTTCAGCACCGCCGAGTCGATCTTCGGCGCCGAGGCGACCTTGTAGGTGCCCTTGAACACATCGCCGCCGGCCGGCTTGTCGCCCGCCGCCCCGCCCTCGCCGCCGCAGGCCGTCGCCGTAGCCGCCAGGGCCAGTACCACCGCACCGGCCGCGGCCGTCTTACGAATCCTCATGGTGAACATCCTTTGGTTCAGCAAGTGTTGGCAATCATGGTGGCCCAACTACGGCCTCAGTGGTGAAGGATCTTCGACAGGAAGTCCTTCGCCCGGTCGCTGCGCGGGTTGTTGAAGAACTGGTTCGGCTCCGCCTCTTCGACGATGCGGCCGTCCGCCATGAAGACGACACGGTTCGCCGCGGAACGCGCGAACCCCATCTCATGGGTGACGACGATCATCGTCATGCCGTCCCGGGCGAGCTGCTGCATGACTTCCAGCACCTCGTTGATCATCTCCGGGTCCAGCGCGGAGGTCGGCTCGTCGAAGAGCATCACCTTCGGGTCCATCGCCAGCGCGCGGGCGATCGCCACGCGCTGCTGCTGGCCACCGGAGAGCTGGGCGGGGTACTTGTCCGCCTGCGTGCCGACGCCCACCCGGTCCAGCAGCGCGCGCGCCTTCTCCTCGGCGGCCGCCTTGTCGGTCTTGCGGACCTTGGTCTGCCCCAGCATCACGTTCTCGAGCACCGTCTTGTGCGCGAAGAGGTTGAAGGACTGGAAGACCATGCCCACGTCGGCGCGCAGCCGCGCCAACTCCCGCCCCTCCTGCGGCAACGGCTTGCCGTCGATGCTGATGCTGCCGGTGTCGATGGTCTCCAGGCGGTTGATCGTGCGGCAGAGCGTCGACTTGCCGGACCCCGAGGGCCCGATGACGACGACGACCTCGCCGCGGCGGATCGTCAGGTCGATGTCCTGGAGCACGTGCAGCGCGCCGAAGTGCTTGTTCACGTTGTCCAGCACGACCAGATCCCCAGCCGGCGCGGGACCCTCGGCGTTCTTGGTCACCGATACTTCGCTCATCGGCGTGTAGCTCCGTCCTCCTCGGTTGGGAGGACCCTAGTAACGGCCCGCGACCAGCGTCATTACATCTGAGGGGAAATTGAGCATAACGATCCGGCCGCAAAGGGACACACCGCGTGAAGGGGACGCGGGCGAAGGGGGGAAAGCGGGTGGCGCGGCGTACCGGCTGGGTAACGGATCGTGGCGCGGAGGTGGCCCCCTCTTGACGCGCACGCCCCCTATCGCCGTAGATGCCCTGTGGCCTGTACGCACGCACCGAAGGAGGAGGCCGATGAGACTGCTGCTCGTCGAGGACGACGACCACGTCGCCGCGGCCCTGTCCGCGGTGCTGGCCAGACACGGCGTCGCGGTGGTGCACGCGCGCAGCGGTGAGGAGGCCCTGCGGGCCCTGCTGCCCGCCGACGCCGAACCGTTCGCCGTGGTCCTGCTCGACCTCGGCCTGCCCGACCAGGACGGTTTCGAGGTGTGCGGCCGGATCCGCAAGATCTGCGCCACCCCCGTCATCATGGTCACCGCGCGGGCCGACGTCCGCTCCCGCATCCACGGCCTCAACCTCGGGGCCGACGACTATGTCGTCAAGCCCTACGACACCGGGGAGCTGCTGGCCCGTATCCACGCGGTCAGCCGGCGCAACGCCACCGGCGGCGAGCAGCACGCCGAGGAGGGCGGGCCCGAGGACGCGCTGCGGATCGGCGCGGTCACCGTCGAACTCCCCACCCGCCAGGTGTCCGTGGACGGCACCGCCGTCCCGCTCACCCGCAAGGAGTTCGACCTCCTGGCCCTGCTCGCCCAGCGCCCCGGCGTGGTCTTCCGCCGGGAGCAGATCATCAGCGAGGTCTGGCGTACGAGCTGGGAGGGCACCGGCCGCACCCTGGAGGTCCACGTCGCCTCCCTGCGCGCCAAGCTGCGGATGCCCGCGCTGATCGAGACGGTGCGCGGCGTCGGCTACCGCCTCGCCACCCCCGCCGCCCCGGCCCCGCGCCCGCCGGCCCCCTGACGCCCGCCGCCCGCCGTTGCGTACCCGCCTCCTCCCGCTCCTCATCGTCCTCATGGCCGGTGTGCTGCTCGCGCTCGGCATCCCCCTCGGCGTGATCACCGCGGGCGTCGAACAGCAGCGGGTGGTCGTCGACCGGATCGACGACGCGGCCCGCTTCGCCTCCCTCGCCCAGTTCGTCACCGCCCGCCCCGACCCCGACGACAAGGGCGCCGAGGAGGACGAGCGGCGCGCCACCCTGCGCTCGGAACTCTCCCGCTACCACGACCTCTACGACATCCGCGCCGGTGTCTTCTACCGCGACCACACCCCGATGGCCGCCGCCCCCAGCGGCCTGCCGGTGCCCACCGACAAGGAGGGCGCGCAGGCTTTCAGCGAGGCGCTGGCCGGCCGCCGCAGCCACGATCCGCACCAGATCTGGCCGTGGGACGACGACGGCCGCCTCCCGGTCGCCTCGCCCGTCATCCGCGACGGCGACGTGGTCGCCGTCGTCCTCACCGACTCGCCCACCGGCCAGATGCGCGCCCGGATCCTGCACGGCTGGCTGCTGATCGCCGCGGGTGAGGCCGCGGCGATGCTCGTCGCCGTCGCCGCGGCCTTCCGCCTGACCGGCTGGGTCCTGCGCCCCGTACGCGTCCTGGACGCCGCCAGCCACGACATCGCCACCGGCCGGATGAACTCCCGCGTCGCCGCCACCGCCGGACCGCCCGAACTGCGCCGCCTGGCCCGCTCGTTCAACGAGATGGCCGACAACGTCGAGGACGTCCTCGAACAGCAGCGCGCCTTCGTCGCCGACGCCTCCCACCAACTGCGCAATCCGCTCTCCGCCCTCCTGCTGCGCATTGAACTGCTGGGCCTGGAACTCCCCGAGGGCAACGAGGAGATCGCCGCGGTGCGGACCGAGGGCAAGCGGCTGGCCGGGGTCCTGGACGACCTCCTCGACCTCGCGCTCGCCGAACACACCGCCGCCGACCTCCAGCTCACCGACGTCGCCGCGCTCGCCGCCGAACGCGTCGACTCCTGGCGCCCGCTGGCCGACGACAAGGGCGTCCGGCTGACGTACGAGGGCCACCGCGCCGTCACCGGCTGGGCCGACCCCATCGCCCTCTCCAGTGCCCTGGACGCCGTCGTCGACAACGCCCTGAAGTTCACGCCGGCGGGCGAGCCGGTGACGGTGGCCGTCGCGGCGGACGGCGAGAGCGTGCGGGTCACCGTCGCCGACCGGGGACCGGGGCTGACCGATGACGAGCTGGCCCGGATCGGGGACCGCTTCTGGCGCAGCGGCCGCCACCAGAACGTCTCCGGCTCCGGCCTGGGACTGTCGATCACCCGCGCCCTGCTGGCCGCCGGCGGGGCCGCCATCGCCTACGCGCCGCACCCGCCGCACGGCCTGCGCGTCACCGTCACGGTGCCCCGCACAGCGCCCTGAGGCCGGTCCTCCGGCCCCGCGGCGGCCCTGTGCTACCGTTAACAGCGTTGCAGTTGTGGTACCCATGAACTTTGTGTGCGCCCGGATGGCTTGTAGCCCCGGGCGTTCATTGTTTTCCGGACCTTTTCCGGTGTGGGGCAATCATTTCGGCGACACGGAGTTCGCGAGGTGCGGACTCCGGTTTGCCCCATGAAGGAGAAAAAAGATGGCTACTGGCACCGTGAAGTGGTTCAACTCGGAAAAGGGCTTCGGCTTCCTCGAGCAGGACGGCGGCGGCCCCGACGTCTTCGCCCACTACTCGAACATCCAGGCTCAGGGCTTCCGTGAGCTGCTGGAGGGCCAGAAGGTCTCGTTCGACGTGACCCAGGGCCCCAAGGGCCCGCAGGCGGAGAACATCATCCCCGCCTGACGCACCCCGCGTCTTGACAGGACGGGGCTCGCACCGGCAGGCCGGTGCGAGCCCCGTCCCGCATGTGCGGGAGCCGGAACGTCGCGGACGCCCCCGGGACCGGCACCACCCACCTCTCTCCCGTGAAGGGCCTTCAGTGACACGAGCGACCGCACCGCGTCAGAGCGCCGCCGCCCCCCGGACGCCCGCCCCGGCCTCCGAGCCCACGCCCGCCGGCTCCTTCGAGGAACTGCCGCTGGCACCGGCCCTGCTCACCACGCTGCGCGCGCAAGGCGTCACCGCGCCCTTCCCCATCCAGGCCGCCACCCTCCCCGCCACGCTCGCGGGCCGGGACGTGCTCGGCCGCGGCCGTACCGGCTCCGGCAAGACCCTCGCCTTCGGCCTGGCACTGCTCAGCCGTACGGCGGGCAGGCGAGCCGTGACCAAGCGCCCGCTGGCGCTGGTGCTCGTGCCCACCCGGGAACTCGCCGGCCAGGTCACCGAGGCCCTCGCGCCGTACGCCGCCGCACTGGAGCTGCGCACCGCCACCGTCGTCGGCGGCACCCCGATCTCCCGCCAGGTCGACATCCTGCGCAAGGGCACCGAAGTGCTCGTCGCCACCCCCGGCCGGCTCGCCGACCTGCTCGACCGCCGGGCCTGCAAGCTCGACCAGGTCGCCGTCACCGTCCTCGACGAGGCCGACCAGATGACCGACATGGGCTTCCTGCCGCAGGTCACCCGGCTGATGGAGAAGGTCGACCCGAACGGCCAGCGGATGCTGTTCTCCGCGACGCTCGACCGCAATGTCGACAAGTTGGTGCGCCGCTTCCTGACCGATCCGGTCACCCACTCCGTGGACCCCTCGGCCGCCACCGTCACCACCATGGACCACCACGTGCTCTACGTGGACGATGCCGACAAGCGCGCCACCGCCACCGAGATCGCCGCCCGCGAAGGCCGCGTGATCATGTTCGTGGACACCAAGCGCGGCGCCGACCGGCTCACCAAGCACCTGCTCGCCCAGGGCGTGCGCGCCGCGGCGCTGCACGGCGGCAAGACCCAGCCGCAGCGCACCCGCACCCTGGAACAGTTCCGCACCGGCGACGCCTCCGCGCTGATCGCCACCAACGTCGCCGCCCGCGGCATCCACGTCGACGGCCTCGACCTCGTCGTCAACGTCGACCCGCCGAGCGAGGCCAAGGACTACCTGCACCGCGGCGGCCGCACCGCCCGGGCCGGCGAGTCCGGCACCGTCGTCACCCTCGTCACGCCCGACCAGCGGCGCGACATGACCCGGCTGATGCACCAGGCGCAGATCACGCCGGGCACCGCCGAGGTCGGCCCCGGTCACACCGAGCTGATACGGATCACCGGCGCCCGGACACCCACCGGCGTGCCCGTCGTGATCACCCTGCCCGCCGGGGCCGCCGGTGACGCCCCGGCCGGCGGTGGCGGCCGGCGCCGTGCCCGCCGTGGCGCGGCCGGGCGCCGTCCCGCCAAGGGCCCGCGCGCCTGATCACGGGCCGAGCCCCGGGCGCCGCGCGGGCGCGTGGGGAGGCTCAGGGCTTGACCGACACGTAATACCGGCGTGCGCCCTGGTGCAGCGGCAGGGGATCGGTGAAGACCGCCGTGCGCAGGTCGACCTTCTGCGCGGCGTGCACCTGGCGCCCGATCCGGTCCCGGCTGCCGATGACGGTCCGGGTGATCCCCTCCGTCAGCGCGGCGTCCTCCCCGTCCGTGGTCACCAGGAGGTTGGCCACCGCGATCGTCTTCACCGCGTGACCGTCCTGGGCGCCCGGGTAGGCGTCGGCGGGCATCACCGCCGCCCGGTAGTGGCGGGTGCGCTCGCCCTGCCGGTGCAGCGCCTGGCTCAGGTCCCCCAACTGCACCAGCCGTACCGGGAAGCGGTGCACCAGGTGCTGCACCGCCGTCGTCGGCAGCCCGCCCGACCAGAAGAAGGCGTCCAGCTCCCCGCGCTCCAGCAGCCCGGGCATCTTGTCGATGCCCACCCGTACCGGCTCGATGTCCTTGTCGAAGTCCAGTCCGGCCGCCTCCAGCAGCCGCCGGGTGATCAACTGGACGCCCGAGCCGTCGGTGCCCACGCCCACCCGCAGGTGCCGCAGCCCCTTGGCCGAGCGGACCGGGGAGTCCTTGGGGACCACGAGCTGCATGTAGTCGTCGTAGAGCCGGGCGCAGGCCCGCAGCCGGTCGGCGTCCCGCTCGCCACGGCTGCGGTACGTCGAGACCGCGTCCGCCGTGGCGATGGTGAACTCCGCCCGCCCGGCGACCAACTGCCGCAGATTGTCGATGGACCCCTCGCTGCGCGCCAGCCGCAGGTCGACCTCCGGCATGTCGCGGGCCAGGTCCTGCTTCAGCAGCTCGCCGTAGCGCGCGTACACGCCCGTGGGCACACCCGTCGCGAGCGTCACCCGGCCACCGGGTGACGGCGGGCCGCCCATCGACAGCAGTCCCCACAGGAGCAGCCCGAGCGCGACCGGCGCGGCGAGGGCGGTCATGAGCGCCCGGCGGCCGGCGGTTCGGGGGAATGCGGAGACCATGGGCGGGATCCTGCCAGGAGCGAGGCCGGAAAGGGAGGGGTGACCGGTGCGCGGGACGCGGTACCGCCGTGCGGCGTACCGGCCGTATGCCGCGAAGTGGGACATCTTGACAGGCGGGGTGGCGCGGTCTATGAGGGGAAGCGAGAAGGTTCGCCCCCGTTCGGCGGGTCAGAGCGCCGCGGGGTCTGAGCGCTGCGAGGTGAGGACGGTGGCAGAGGCGACGGGACCCGGCCGCGGGCGTGATCACTACGCGGTCCTCGGAGTGGCGCCGACCGCTTCGCCCGCCCAGATCACCGCGGCCTACCGCCGGCTCGTCCGCCACCTGCACCCCGACGCGCACCCCCGGGGCGCGGCGCCGGACGGCGGGCTCGCCGAGGTGGTCGCCGCCTACGGCACGCTGCGCGATCCCGCCCGCCGCGCGGCCTACGACGCCGGGCGGCGGGACGGCGGCGGCCCGCGGAAGCCGGCGAGGCGTCCCGTCCCGGTGAGAGTCACGGCGGACCGGCACCGGCCAGGGGCGGTCGTGGTCGTCGAGGTGTCGGTCTCCTCGGCGCGCGCGGACCGGGCCGCACCGCTGCGCGCTGGCCCCACCCGGGTGGATCCGCGGGGCGGCGGGCCCGACACGCCGCGGCGGCACCCGCCCTCGGCGTGGGACCTGCTGTGGAGTTGGACCACAGGGTGAGGAGCAAGCCATGGCACGTGCAGTGGGTATCGACCTCGGAACGACGAACTCGGTGGTCTGCGTACTCGAAGGCGGTGAGGCCACGGTCGTCACCAACACCGAGGGCGCCCGCACCACCCCCTCGGTGGTGGGCTTCGCCAAGAACGGTGACGTCCTGGTGGGCGAGGTCGCCAAGCGGCAGGCCGTGACCAACATCGAGCGCACCGCCCGCTCGGTCAAGCGCCACATGGGAGAGGGCCCGTGGCGGTTCCCGGACACCGGCGACATCGACGGCAAGCGCTACACCGCGCAGGAGATCTCCGCGCGGGTGCTGCAAAAGCTCAAGCGGGACGCCGAGGCGTACCTGGGCGAGGACGTGACGGACGCCGTGATCACCGTCCCGGCCTACTTCAACGACTCCCAGCGCACCGCGACCAAGGAGGCCGGCGAGATCGCGGGCCTGAACGTCCTGCGGATCATCAACGAGCCGACGGCCGCGGCGCTCGCCTACGGGCTGGACAAGGAGAACGACCAGACCATCCTCGTCTTCGACCTCGGCGGCGGCACCTTCGACGTCTCGCTGCTGGAGATCGGCGAGGGCCTGGTCGAGGTCAAGGCGACCAACGGCGACACGCACCTGGGCGGCGACGACTGGGACCAGCGGGTCGTCGACCATCTGACCAAGCAGTTCAAGAACGCCTATGGGGTGGACCTGTCCAAGGACAAGATGGCCACCCAGCGGCTGCGCGAGGCCGCCGAGAAGGCGAAGATCGAGCTGTCCGCCGCGACCGAGACGACGATCAACCTGCCCTACATCACCGCCTCCGCCGAGGGCCCGCTGCACCTGGACGAGAAGCTCACGCGCTCGCAGTTCCAGCAACTGACCGCCGACCTCCTGGAACGCTGCAAGGATCCGTTCCACAACGCGGTCAAGGACGCCAGGATCAAGGTCTCCGACATCAACCACGTCATTCTCGTCGGCGGCTCCACCCGGATGCCCGCGGTGACGGAACTGGTCAAGGAACTGACCGGCAAGGACCCGCACAAGGGCGTCAACCCGGACGAGGTCGTCGCGATCGGTGCGTCGCTGCAGGCCGGTGTCCTCAAGGGCGAGGTCAAGGACGTCCTGCTCCTCGACGTCACCCCGCTGTCCCTCGGTATCGAGACCAAGGGCGGCATCATGACCAAGCTGATCGAGCGGAACACCACGATTCCGACGAAGCGGTCCGAGACGTTCACGACGGCCGAGGACAACCAGCCGTCCGTGCAGATCCAGGTCTACCAGGGCGAGCGCGAGATCGCGGCGTACAACAAGAAGCTCGGGATGTTCGAGCTGACGGGTCTGCCGCCGGCCCCGCGCGGCGTGCCGCAGATCGAGGTCACCTTCGACATCGACGCCAACGGCATCATGCATGTCACCGCCAAGGACCTCGGCACCGGCCGCGAGCAGCGGATGACGGTCACCGGTGGCTCCGCGCTGCCCAAGGACGACATCGACCGCATGATGCGGGAGGCCGAGCAGCACGCCGAGGAGGACCGCAGCAGGCGCGAGGCCGCCGAGACCCGCAACCAGGGCGAACAGCTCGTCTACCAGACCGAGAAGTTCCTCAAGGACAACGAGGACAAGGTCCCCGGCGACGTCAAGACCGAGGTCGAGACCGCGGTCGGCGAGCTGAAGGAGAAGCTGAAGACGGAGGGTGAGAACACCGCCGAGATCCGCACCGCCACGGAGAAGGTCGCGGCCGTCTCGCAGAAGCTGGGCCAGGCCATGTACGCCGACGCCCAGGCCGCCGGTGGCGCCGAGGGTGCCGCGGCGGGCGACGCGGGCCGGTCCGCGGGCGAGGCCGGCGGTACGGGCGACGCCGAGGACGTCGTGGACGCCGAGATCGTCGACGACGACAAGCAGGAGGGACGCTCCGGATGAACCGCCCGACCGACGTCCGCGGCCGCCCGCCGCTGATGATCGTGCGGGACGGCCCGTCCACCGACCCCGGCCGCGACACCGCCGCCACCTCCCGCCCGGCGTCCGGCGGCGAGGAGGCGCTCCGCGCAGAACTGGCGGCACGCACCGCCGAGCTGCGCGAACGCACCGCCGACCTGCAACGGCTGAAGGCCGAGTACGACAACTACCGCAAGCGGATACGCCGCGACCGCCTCGCGATCCGCCAGATCGCGGTCGCCAACGTCCTCGACCGGCTCCTGCCCGTCCTCGACGCCCTCGCCCAGGCCACCGGCCAGGGCGAGGTGACCGGCGGCTTCCAGCGCGTCGCCCGCCTGCTGGAAACCGAACTGGCCGCCCTGGGCCTGGAACCCTTCGGCACACCGGGCGACCCCTTCGACCCGTTCGTCCACGAGGCCGTCACGTACACCGTCAGCGACCGCTTCGACCGCCCCACCTGCACCGCGATCCTGCGCCCCGGTTACCGCGTCGGCGACCACCTGCTGCGCCCCGCGCAGGCCGCCGTCGCCGGACCGCCGCCCGCCACCAGGTGAGGGCGGCGGCCCCGTTTCCCGGCGCGACCACTGTGACCCGCGCCATTGACGACACCCCGTGCCATAGGCCCACGATGACGGACGATCCCGCACACAACGGAAGGCGGCTCCCCATGGGTGAGCACGTGCACGTCCGACATCGCCAGGCCGTGGCCGTCTCCGAGGACGGCGAGCTCATCGAGCACTCCCACTGCCGCTGCGGCGCCACCTGGACCGAGACCTACCGCGAAGAGGACACCGGCCGGGACTGAGCCCCGCCTTCGCCCGCGCCCCGCACGCCCGGCGGGGGTGAGTGCTTCTCCGGCGCCCCCTTACCCTTGAGGGATGACCACCAGCAGTGACCGGAGCCATGACGTGGGCGTTGAGCGAAGCTACGAGATCCGCACCTACGGGTGCCAGATGAACGTCCACGATTCCGAACGGCTTTCCGGCCTGCTGGAGGACGCGGGCTACGTCCGCGCGCCCAAGGACGCCGAGGGCGCCGACGTCGTCGTCTTCAACACCTGCGCGGTCCGGGAGAACGCCGACAACCGGCTCTACGGAAACCTCGGGCAGCTCGCCCCGAAGAAGGCCGCGCGCCCCGGCATGCAGATCGCCGTCGGCGGGTGCCTGGCGCAGAAGGACCGCGACACCATCGTCAAGAAGGCCCCCTGGGTCGACGTGGTCTTCGGCACGCACAACATCGGCAAGCTGCCGGTCCTCCTGGAGCGGGCCCGCGTCCAGGAGGAGGCGCAGGTGGAGATCGCCGAATCCCTGGAGGCGTTCCCCTCCACGCTGCCCACCCGCCGCGAGAGCGCCTACGCCGCGTGGGTGTCCATCTCCGTCGGCTGCAACAACACCTGCACCTTCTGCATCGTCCCGGCGCTGCGCGGCAAGGAGAAGGACCGCCGCACCGGCGACATCCTCGCCGAGATCGAGGCACTCGTCGGCGAGGGCGTCTCCGAGATCACCCTGCTCGGCCAGAACGTGAACGCCTACGGCTCCGACATCGGCGACCGCGAGGCGTTCAGCAAGCTGCTGCGCGCCTGCGGGAAGATCGAGGGCCTGGAGCGGGTCCGCTTCACCTCCCCGCACCCCCGCGACTTCACCGACGACGTCATCGCCGCCATGGCCGAGACGCCCAACGTCATGCCGCAACTGCACATGCCCCTGCAGTCCGGCTCCGACACCGTCCTCAAGGCCATGCGCCGCTCCTACCGCCAGGAGCGCTACCTCGGCATCATCGAGAAGGTCCGGGCCGCGATGCCGGACGCCGCCATCTCCACCGACATCATCGTCGGCTTCCCCGGCGAGACCGAAGAGGACTTCGAGCAGACCCTGCACACGGTCCGCCAGTCCCGCTTCGCCCAGGCCTTCACCTTCCAGTACTCCAAGCGCCCCGGGACCCCGGCGGCCGACATGGAGGGCCAGATCCCCAAGGCCGTCGTCCAGGAGCGCTACGAGCGTCTGGTCGCCCTCCAGGAGGAGATCTCCTGGGAGGAGAACAAGAAGCAGGTCGGCCGCACCCTGGAGGTGCTGGTCGCCGAGGGCGAGGGCCGCAAGGACGACGCCACCCGCCGGCTGTCGGGCCGCGCGCCCGACAACCGCCTCGTCCACTTCACCCGCCCCGAGGAGCCGGTCCGTCCCGGCGACATGGTCACGGTGGACATCACCTACGCCGCCCCCCACCACCTCCTGGCCGAGGGCCCGGCGCTCGGCGTCCGCCGCACCCGCTCCGGTGACGCCTGGGAGCGGCGCAACGCCGCCCCGGCGCCCGAGACCAAGGGCGTCCTGCTGGGCCTGCCCACCGTCGGCGCCCCGCCCGCCACCCCGGCCCCCGCCCCGGGCTGCGGCTGCGACTGAACCGCCCGCCGGCGACGGCCCCCGGGGGCGTTACCCTGCGTGGCATGCTCGTTGCCGCCGCCCTCTGCCCCTGCCCGCCGCTGCTCGTCCCGGAGGTCGCCTCCGGGGCCGCGCATGAGCTGGACGCGCTGCGCGCCGCCTGCCTCGACGCGGTCGGCGTGCTCGCCGCGGCCCGCCCGGACCGGCTGGTCGTGCTCGGCCCGGCCGAACAGACCGGCAGAGGCCCGCACCCGCAGGGCGCACGCGGTTCCTTCCACGGCTTCGGCGTCGACCTGGAGGTCACGCTGGGCGCCGCGGAGACCACCGCTCCCGACCGGGAACTGCCGCCCTCACTCTCCGTCGGCGCCTGGCTGCTGTCCCGTACGGACTGGGCCGACGCGCCCGTCGAGGGCCTCGGCGTCGGCGAGCCGCTGACCCGTGACCGGTGCCTGCCGGTGGGCCGGGAGATCGCCGCGTCGGCCGCCCGCGTGGCGCTGCTGGTGATGGGCGACGGCAGCGCCCGCCGGACGGTGAAGGCGCCCGGCTACTTCGACGAGCGCGCCGAGCCGTTCGACGCGTCGGCCGCCCGGGCCCTGGGAGCCGCGGACCTCGACGCGCTGACCGCGCTGGACGAGGAGCTCGCCGCCGAGCTCCAGGTCTCCGGCAGGGCCTGCTGGCAGGTCCTGGCCGGCGCCGCCGAGGGCGCCGGCCTGACCGGCCGGCTGCTGCGCGAGGAGGCCCCGTACGGCGTCGGCTACTTCGTCGCGACCTGGTCCTAGACCGCGAACCGATCCGGCGCCGCGGCCCGGCCCCGAACGGGACCCGGGCGGCGGAGCCTCACATCGCCCCGCCGCCGGGCTTCTCCGGGCCCGGCATGCCCGTGTCCCCGCCGCCGGGCTTCTCGGGGCCCGGCATGCCCGTGTCCCGGCCGCCCGCCGGATGCCCGGCCTGCTGGGACAGCCGTTCCAGCGCGTTCCTGGCCTTGTGGGTGCCCGTCTCGATCCGGCTGCTGTACTTGTGCTTGGTCTTGTCGTCGACCACCCTGGCGGCCTTCTCCAGACCGGACTCGATCTTGTCGCCGTGCTGCTGCGCGAGATCGCCGGCCTTGCCCTTCAGGAGGTCGGCCTTGGCCTTGAGATTGTCCTTCAGACTCATCGGGACCACCTTTCGTCCGCCGCTGTCAGCCGCCATGCCTACGGCCGGGCGCCCTCCGCGGAGACCGCGCGAACACGCCCATAACTGCTTTTACCCTACTCATCCGGACGAAATCCCGCGCTGCCCGGGCATCCCCCGCCACGCGCCGCCACCTCCTCCGTGGCCCGGCACGTCGCTCGTTCGAGATGGGGGCGTGATGTTTGCGAGACTGGCCGGGTGAACATCGCCGTTCCCGCTCCGCGGGTCATCGCCGTCGTCGGTCCCACTGCTGCCGGAAAGTCCGATCTGGGCGTCGCGCTCGCCCGGCACCTGGGCGGCGAGGTCATCAACGCCGACTCCATGCAGCTCTACCGGGGCATGGACATCGGCACCGCCAAACTGACCCCCGAGGAGCGCCAGGGCATCCCGCACCGCCTCCTCGACATCTGGGACGTCACCCGCGCCGCGAGCGTCGCCGAATACCAGCGGCTGGCCCGTGCCGAGATCGACCGGCTGCTCGCCGAGGGCCGCACCCCCGTCCTCGTCGGCGGCTCCGGCCTCTACGTACGCGGCGCCATCGACGCCCTGGACTTCCCCGGCACCGACCCCGAGGTCCGCGCCCGCCTGGAGGCCGAGCTCGCCGAGCTGGGCAGCGGCGCCCTGCACGCCCGCCTGGCCGCCGCCGACCCCGAGGCGGCCCGGGCGATCCTCGCCGGCAACGGCCGCCGCATCGTGCGCGCCCTCGAAGTCATCGAGATCACCGGCCGGCCCTTCACCGCCAACCTCCCCGGACACGAAGCGGTCTACGACACCCTCCAGATCGGCGTGGACGTCGAGCGTCCCGAACTGGACGAGCGGATCGCCCGGCGGGTGGACCGCATGTGGGAGGCCGGGCTCGTCGACGAGGTGCGCCGCCTGGAGGCCCAGGGACTGCGCGAGGGCCGGACGGCGTCCCGGGCGCTCGGCTACCAGCAGGTCCTCTCCCAACTGGCGGGGGAGTGCACCGAGCGGGAGGCGCGCGAGGAGACCGTCCGCGCCACCAAGCGCTTCGCGCGCCGCCAGGACTCGTGGTTCCGCCGGGACCCGCGCGTCCACTGGCTCAGCGGCGCCGCCGACCGCCGGGCGGAACTCCCCCGGCTCGCGCTGGCGTTGCTCGAACGACCGGTCACAGCCTGATCACGTCATGGCATCGGGACGCTCCGGCCGTCCTCCGGGCCCCTGAGAGCGTGTCATCATCGACCTTCGATCGAAGCGTGCAATCTGCAGTGGGGAGGGCGCGTGGCAATGGAGGCCGGCCCTCGCAACAGAGCGCAGCAACCGGACCGCGACGACATGGCACCGCCGGCCGGGGACGGCCTGGACGACCTGTCCGGTCCGGCCGCGCTGGACGACTCGGACAGCCCCGAGGGGCCCGCCGAGGGCGGCGAGTCCTTCCGCGAACTGCGTCCGCCGCGCAGGCTGCGCCTGTGGCAGCTCGCGCCGATCGTCATCCTCGCCGCCGTCGGATCCCTGATGTTCGCCTTCCCCCTCGCCTTCGAGTTCGGCGGCGACGGGGGCGCGGTGATAGCGATGCTCGGCCTGCTGCTGTGCTGCTGCGCCGCCGGCTGGGGCATGATGGCCGCCCGCCGCGTCGGTCACACCTGGCCCGGCTTCCCGGCCCGCGACTCCGGACGCCGCCCGAGCTGGCGCGTCATCGTCCTCTACACCGCCGTGGTGGCCACCCTCGCCGCCCTCGCGATCTGGCGCGTGGCCCGGCTGCGCTGACCCGGGCCCCGCTCCCGGCCGCCCGCGCACCCCGTACGATTCAAGGGTGACCACGCGCATCGCCTTCCTCAAGGGCCACGGCACCGAGAACGACTTCGTGATCGTTCCGGACCCGGCCGGCCGCCTCGACCTGTCCGCGTCCGCCGTCGCGAGGATCTGCGACCGCCGCGCCGGCCTGGGCGGCGACGGCCTGCTGCGCGTGGTGCGCTCCGCCGCCCACCCCGAGGCCCGCGCGCTGGCCGGCGAGGCCGAGTGGTTCATGGACTACCGCAACGGCGACGGCTCGATCGCCGAGATGTGCGGCAACGGCGTCCGCGTCTTCGCGCGCTACCTGCTGCACGCCGGCCTGGCCGAGGCGGGCGATCTCGCCCTCGCGACCCGCGCCGGCATCCGCCGCGTGCACCTGGCCAAGACCGGCGACGTGACCGTCTCGATGGGCCGCGCCGAGCTGCCGCCGGAGAGCGTCGTGGTCACCGTGGACGGCCGCAGTTGGCCGGCCCGCAACGTGAACATGGGCAACCCGCACGCCGTCGCGTTCGTCGAGGACCTGGCCCACGCCGGTGAGCTGCGCGGCGTACCGCCGTTCGGCCCAGCGTCGGTTTATCCCGACGGCGTGAACATCGAGTTCGTCGCCGACCGCGGCCCGCGCCATGTCGCGATGCGCGTGCACGAGCGCGGCTCGGGCGAGACCCGCTCCTGCGGCACGGGCGCCTGCGCGGTCGCCGTGGCCACCGCCCGCCGGGACGGCACGGACCCGGCCCTGACCGGCGAGCCCGTCACGTACACCGTCGACGTGCTGGGCGGCAGCCTGTCGATCACGGAGCTGCCCGACGGCACGGTCGAGATGACGGGCCCCGCGGTGATCGTCGCCGAGGGCACCTTCGACCCGGCCTGGCTCACCACGGCCCTCGCCTGAGGGACACGGCCCACCCCGAAATATTCGCTCGAATGGGTGATCCGTTTCACTCTGGGCGAGAGGGGGACAGCGCTGCGTGATGGGCTCGATAGCATCAAGCACCGGCCCGGACGTCCGACTGACGACGCCCCACCGCCGGTCGACGCTGCCGGAGGTGCCCATGAGCGCAGAGGCCACTAACCCTGGTAACCCTGAAGCAGCGGGCCGCAGGCGCGGCCTTCCCCGTCTGGAGCTGGCGGGGCTGCGCAGGATCGGTCGCGCCGCGCTGCTCGGCCCCGCGCCCCGCGACGGCCTCCCGGACGCGCTGGAGCACGTCGCCAAGGTCCACCGCGGCCACCATCCGGACGCCGACCTCGACATCCTCAGCAAGGCGTACGCGCTGGCGGAGTCCTCGCACCGCGGCCAGATGCGCAAGAGCGGCGAGCCGTACATCACGCACCCCCTCGCGGTGACCCTCATCCTCGCCGAACTGGGCGCCGAGACCACGACGTTGACCGCCTCGCTGCTGCACGACACCGTCGAGGACACCGAGGTGACACTCGACCAGGTGCGGACGGAGTTCGGCGCCGAGGTCTGCTACCTCGTCGACGGTGTCACCAAGCTGGAGAAGGTCGACTACGGCGCGGCGGCCGAGCCGGAGACCTTCCGCAAGATGCTGGTCGCCACCGGCAACGACGTCCGGGTGATGTCCATCAAGCTCGCCGACCGGCTGCACAACATGCGCACCCTGGGCGTGATGCGCCCCGAGAAGCAGGCCCGGATCGCCAAGGTGACCCGCGACGTGCTGATCCCGCTCGCCGAACGCCTGGGCGTGCAGGCGCTCAAGAGCGAACTGGAGGATCTGGTCTTCGCCATCCTCCACCCGGAGGAGTACGCCGCGACGCGCCGCCTGGTGCTGGAGCACGCCGGCCGGCCCGGCCCGCTGGACGCCCTCGCCGAGCGGGTGCGCCACACCCTGGACGAGGCCGACATCGGCGCCGAAGTCCATGTCGTCCCACGGCACTTCGTCTCCGTCCACCGCGTCCGGCTGGCGCGCGGCGAGGTGACCGGCGCGGACCTGGGGCGGTTGCTGGTCCTGGTGGCCGAGGACGCCGACTGCTACGCCGTCCTCGGCGAACTGCACACCTGTTTCACCCCGGTCGTCTCCGAATTCAAGGATTTCATCGCCGCCCCCAAGTTCAACCTCTACCAATCCCTGCACACCGCCGTCACCGGCGAACGCGGCGAGATCGCCGAGACGCTCATCCGCACCCACCAGATGCACCGGGTCGCCGAGGCCGGGGTGATCGCCCTGGGCAATCCGTACGCGCCCCCGGACGGCACCGACACCCCCGACGGCGAGCGGGCCGACCCGACGCGCCCCGGCTGGCTGTCCCGGCTCCTGGAATGGCAGCGGACCACCCCCGACCCGGACACCTTCTGGACCTCCCTGCGCGACGATCTCGCCCAGGAGGGGGAGATCACGGTCTTCTGCGCCGACGGCCTGCCGGAGGCCGCCGAGGGTGGCTCGGGCGGCGCCATCGGGCTGCCACCGGGCGCCAGTTGCGTGGACGCCGCGTACGCCCGGCACGGCGAGGCGGCGCACTGCTGCATCGGCGCCCGGGTCAACGGCCGCCTCGCGACGCTCTCCACCGTCCTGCACGACGGCGACAGCCTGCATCTGCTGATGGCCCCGGATTCCGCGACCGGCCCCTCACCGGAGTGGCTCGATCACGCCCGGACGCCCGCCGCGCGGCTCGCCATCGCCCGGTGGCTGGCCGACGCGCGGCGGGGCGGCGGACGCCAGACCCCGCACCCCACGGCCCACCCCGTCCGCCACGCCCACCCCACCCGCCCCGTGGATGGCCACGGTGCCTCCGCCGCCCACGACACCCCCGCCCCGGACTCTGCCACACCCGCCGCCGGCCTGGCCGTCGCGGACCTGCCCGGCGCCGCCGTACGACTCGCGGGCTGCTGCACCCCCGTACCGCCCGACACCGTCACCGGCTTCGCCGTCCGCGGCGGCACGGTCACCGTCCACCGCGCCCTGTGCCCGGTCGTCGCCCGCATGGCCGCGACCGGACGGCAGCCGGTGGGCGTGCGCTGGCGGGGCGCGGGCAAGAGCGGCCAGGGCTGCCGGGTGACCCTCCTCGCCGAGGCGTTCAGCCGGCCCCACCTGCTGGCCGACCTCACCGAAGTGATCGCCACCCAGGGCGCCGCCGTGGTATCGGCCGCCGTCGAACCCCCGCACGAGCAGCGGGTCCGCCACACCTACACCCTCCAGTTGCCCAACGCCGCCGGCCTGCCGTCCCTGATGCGCGCGATGCGCCAAGTCCCCGGCGTCTTCGACGTGTTGCGCGCCGGCCGCGCCCGGCCGGCCGCCGCCCTGCGCCCGTAGCGGCCGCCGGAGCCGGCAGCGTAAGCCGGACGCACCAACCGCCGCCCGTTCGGGTGCAGTAGGGCCGCGCCACCCACGGGCGGGCGGGTCACGCTGATAGCGGTAGCCCATGTCGCTTCCCTCGCGCCACCCGTCCGGCGATCCCGACCAGCCCGACCGCGCCCTGGCGCGCGCCCCGCGCGGCCGGCTCCCCGCGCGGGCCGGCCGCCGCGCCGCCGCCGTGGGCCTCGCCGCCCTCGTCACCCTCGGCGCCGCCGCGCCCCCGGCCACCGGCCCGCGCGGAATCGGTGACCGCCTCTTCCCCACCCTCGGCAACCCCGGCTACGACGTCCTGTCCTACGACGTGGCCCTGGACTACTCCGGCCACAACGACCGCCCGCTGACCGCCGTCACCGAGATCACCGCCCGCGCCACCACCGAGCTCGACCACCTCAACCTCGACTTCGCCCACGGCACCGTCCGGTCCGTGGAGGTCGACGGCCTGCCCGCGCGCCACGAGCGGCACGGCGAGGACCTGGTCGTCACGCCCATGATCCCCGTCTTCGCCGGCGACGAGATGGAGATCGTCGTCCACCACACCAGCGACCCGCGGGGCAAGAGCGACGGCGGCTGGATCCGCACCTCCGACGGACTGGCGATGGCCAACCAGGCCGACGCCGCACACCGCGTCTTCCCCTGCAACGACCACCCCTCCGACAAGGCCCGCTTCACCTTCCGCGTCACCGCGCCGCGCGAGCTGACGGCCGTCGCCAACGGACTGCTCCTGGACAAACGCGCGGGAGACGGCCCGCGCCGCACCTGGACGTACCGCACCGCGCACCCCATGGCCACCGAGCTGGCCCAGGTCTCCATCGGCAGGTCCAGCGTGGTCACCCGCCGCGGTCCGCACGGCCTGCCGGTGCGGGACGTCCTGCCGACCGCGGACCGGACCGCGCTCGGGCGCTGGGCGGCGAAGACCCCGGCCCAGATCGCGTGGCTGGAACGCAAGATCGGCCGCTACCCCTTCGAGACGTACGGGGTGCTGATCGCGGACGCCGAGACCGGCTTCGAGCTGGAGACCCAGACCCTGTCGCTGTTCGAGAAGCGCCTGTTCACCACACCCCGCCTGCCCGCCTGGTACGTCGAGTCGGTGATGCTGCACGAGCTGGCCCACCAGTGGTTCGGCGACAGCGTCAGCCCGCGCCGCTGGTCCGACGTCTGGCTCAACGAGGCGCACGCCACCTGGTACGAGGCGCTCTACGCCCAGGAGCGGAGCGGAAAGCGGGGCACCCTCCAGGAGCGGATGCGCCGGGCGTACGAGTCCTCCGACCGCTGGCGCGCCGAGGGCGGCCCGCCCGCGGCGCCCAAGGCGTCCAGCCCCGGCAAGAAGATCAGCATCTTCCGTCCGGTCGTCTACGACGGCAGCGCGCTGGTCCTGTACGCCCTGCGGCAGAAGATCGGCCCGGCCGCCTTCGACCGCCTGGAGCGCGCCTGGGTGGCCGAGCACCGCGACAGCGTGGCCGGCACCGCGGACTTCGTCGCGCTGGCTTCCCGCGTCGCCGGCCAGGACCTGACCGGCTTCCTCAAGAGCTGGCTGTACGGCACGAAGACCCCGCCGATGCCCGGGCAGCCCCAGTGGAAGGCCCTGAAGCCTCAGAAAGCCCAGAAGGCGGAGAAGCCCCACAAGGCCCACAAGGCCCGCTGAGGCCACGGCTCGCCCCCGAAGCCGCCGCCCGGGCCCAGGGCGGCGGCTTCGGGGGCGAGCGCCCGGAAAACCCGCGTGACGGCCGCCACCGCCCGTGGGACCATCGACGGGTCGACGCCGGCGGGCCCGGGAATCTCCGGGACGGTCCGGGCGTTGTCACCACTGACAGTCCCAGGGGGCCGGCAGGTCCCCGGCGAGGACTTCCCAACGACACAAAGGATCAAATGACCTCCTCTTCTTCCCTTCCGCAGGACCGACAGCGCCTCCCCGAGAGCCTTCGGGCCGACGCCCTGATGGAAGAGGACGTCGCCTGGAGCCACGAGATCGACGGGGAGCGTGACGGCGACCAGTACGACCGCTCGGCGCGCGCGGCGCTGCGACGCGTGGCGGGCCTTTCCACCGAACTCGAGGACGTCACCGAGGTCGAGTACCGCCAGCTCCGCCTGGAGCGCGTGGTCCTCGTCGGCGTATGGACCTCGGGGACGGTGAACGACGCGGAGAACTCGCTCGCCGAGCTGGCCGCGCTGGCGGAGACCGCCGGTGCTCTCGTGCTCGACGGCGTCATCCAGCGCCGCGACAAGCCGGACCCGGCCACCTACATCGGCTCCGGCAAGGCGCTGGAGCTGCGCGACATCGTGCTCGAATCCGGGGCGGACACCGTCGTGTGCGACGGTGAGCTCTCCCCGGGCCAGCTCATCCACCTGGAGGACGTCGTCAAGGTCAAGGTGGTCGACCGCACCGCCCTGATCCTCGACATCTTCGCCCAGCACGCCAAGTCCCGGGAGGGCAAGGCGCAGGTGTCCCTGGCGCAGATGCAGTACATGCTGCCCAGGCTCCGCGGCTGGGGCCAGTCGCTGTCCCGTCAGATGGGCGGCGGCGGATCCAGCGGTGGCGGCGGCATGGCCACCCGCGGCCCCGGTGAGACCAAGATCGAGACGGACCGGCGGCGGATCCGCGAGAAGATGGCGAAGATGCGCCGGGAGATCGCGGAGATGAAGACCGGCCGCGACATCAAGCGCCAGGAACGCCGGCGCAACAAGGTCCCCTCGGTCGCCATCGCCGGCTACACCAACGCCGGCAAGTCCTCCCTGCTCAACCGCCTCACCGGCGCCGGGGTGCTGGTGGAGAACTCCCTCTTCGCCACCCTGGACCCGACCGTCCGGCGGGCCGAGACGCCCAGCGGGCGGCTCTACACCCTCGCCGACACCGTCGGATTCGTCCGGCACCTGCCGCACCACCTCGTCGAGGCGTTCCGCTCCACGATGGAGGAGGTCGGCGAATCCGACCTCATCCTCCACGTGGTCGACGGCTCCCATCCGGTGCCCGAGGAGCAGCTCGCCGCGGTGCGCGAGGTGATCCGCGACGTCGGAGCCACGGACGTGCCCGAGATCGTGGTCGTCAACAAGGCGGACGCCGCCGACCCGCTGGTCCTCCAGCGCCTGCTGCGCAACGAGAAGCACGCCATCGCGGTCTCGGCGCGCACCGGCCAGGGCATGACGGAGCTGCTGACCCTCCTGGACGAGGAACTGCCGCGCCCCGAGGTCGAGATCGAGGCACTGGTGCCCTACACCCAGGGCGCCCTGGTCTCACGGGCGCACGCCGAGGGCGAGGTCATCTCCGAGGAGCACACCGCCGACGGCACGGTGCTGAAGGCGCGGGTGCACGAGGAACTGGCCGCGGAGTTCGAACCGTTCGTGCCGGCCGCGTAGCGGCCCCGGCACGGAACGGCGGCCACGGCACGAACCGTTCCGGACAACACGAAGGCCCGCCCCCGGGAACACGGGGGCGGGCCTTCGCACGTCGGGCGTCAGGGGCGGTGCCATTGACCGGCACCGCCCCGTGGGGCGCTTACTGCTTGGCGGCCCACTTCTTGCTCATGCTGTCGAAGATCGACTTGGCCTCCGGGCCCAGGTGCGGGCCGGCCGACCAACGGGCCGGGCGCGGCCCCATCGACATGTTGGAGACCAGGACGGGCTTGCCGTCCTTGCCCTTGACGAACCAGGGGCCACCGGAGGAACCACCGGTCATGGTGCAGCCGATGCGGTACATGGTCGGCTTCTGCGCGTCCATCGACAGGCGGGTCGGCTTGTCGGTGCACTGCTGCTGGACGGCACCGTCGAACGGCGCCTCGGCCGGGTAGCCCTGCGCGGTCAGGCTCGGGATCTTGTTCATCGCCGGAGCGTTGAAGTCCACCGCGTACGCGCCACCGGCGACCTCCTCCAGCGACTTGCCGCCGGTGTTCGCCTCCGGCTTGACGTGCATCAGCGCGTAGTCGTACGGGGCCATCGGAACACCCGGAACGGCGCCGCCGGCCTTGATCCACTGGTCGGACGTCGCCATGTCGTCCGCCCACCACTTGCCCGACGGGACGCGGTCCTCGAAGGGGGTGGTCTTCATCTTGGTGGCGGGCTGGCCGGTCCGGTTGAAGTTCGGCACGAACATCATGTTGCGGTACCAGCCGCCGTTCTTACCGGCGTGCACACAGTGCGCGGCAGTCCACACCAGGTTGGACTTGCCCGGGTGCGCCGGGTCCTTCACGACGGTCGCCGAACAGCGCGACTCGCCCTCGGGGGTGCTGAACAGCAGCAGGCCGACGCCCGGAGCGGTGGAGGTGTACGGGGTCCGGACCGGCTGGGCCGGGACCGCGGCGGGCTCCGGGTCGGTCTTGCCCTGGTCCTCGGAGATGTCCTCAGGCTTGCTGGGGTCCTTCGGCGGCTTGACCTTGTCGATCTTGTCCGGGTTCCAGAAGTCCTTGATGATCGGGTTGATGAACTCCCCGGCCTCGCGGAGCCACTTGTCCTTGTCCCAGTTCTTCCACTCGCCGTTCTTCCACTTGTCCAGGTCGATGCCGTGTTCCTTCAGCTTGTCCTGGATCTCCTGGGGAATCTTGATGTCACCCCCACCCGTGGTGTCCTGACCCGCGGACTGGGTGGGCTTGGAGTCCGCCTGGTCACCCTCGGGGCCGCAGGCGGTGACGGTCATCGCGAGCACGGCGGTGAGGGCTGCGGCGGCCAGGACTGGCCGACGTATGGATCGCATGGGTGGGTTCCCCCTGGTCAATTCGCTCTTCAGGCTGGTGTGGCCGGTGTGGACTCGCGCCGAGGTGCCTCTTGTCATGAACCTCAAGATCCCGGCGCAAGCCACCACTATGCCGGTGCCGATGGGGACGGCGGCAGCCGGGTCCCCGGTTCCCGGAGCAAGGATCTTGGCGCCGACCGTGATCCGGCACCCGCACCGTCGTTGGTACGTACGGGGGAGCGCCGGGCTGTCCGCAGCGGGCCGCGCGGCATCATGCAGCTCATCAGCAGGAGGACACAACTGCCGTGGCCCTGACCGAAACCGCGCCGGCGGCGGCACCGCCGGCCCATGAGGGGATCCTGCGCCGGCAGTCCCTGCGGGAGTCCGCCGCCCGCACGTACGCGCGCTCGCTGCCCATCGTCCCGGTGCGCGCCCGCGGCCTGACCATCGAGGGCGCCGACGGCCGGCGTTATCTCGACTGCCTCTCCGGCGCCGGCACGCTGGCCCTCGGGCACAACCACCCGGTCGTCCTCGAAGCGATCCGCACGGTCCTCGATTCCGGCGCGCCGCTGCACGTCCTGGACCTGGCCACCCCCGTCAAGGACGCCTTCACCACCGAGCTTTTCGCCACCCTGCCACCGGAGTTGGCGCGAAACGGGCGCATCCAGTTCTGCGGCCCGGCCGGCACGGACGCGGTCGAGGCCGCGTTCTCCCTCGTACGCACCGCCACCGGCCGCGACGGCCTGATGGCCTTCTCCGGCGCCTACCACGGCATGACCTCAGGAGCCCTGGCCGCCTCCGGCGGAGCGCGCCACCCGGGCGTGACCCGGCTGCCCTACCCGTACGACTACCGCTGCCCGTTCGCCACCGGCGGCGAACGCGGCGCCGAACTCTCCGCGCGCTGGACCGAGAGCCTGCTCGACGACCCCAAGAGCGGCGTGCCGCGCCCGGCCGGCCTGATCGTCGAACCTGTCCAGGGGGAGGGCGGGGTGATCCCCGCACCGGACGCCTGGCTGCGCCGGATGCGCGAGATCACCGCCGACCGCGGGATCCCGCTGATCGCCGACGAGGTGCAGACCGGCGTCGGCCGCACCGGCACCTTCTGGGCGGTCGAACACAGCGGGATCGTGCCCGACGTCCTGGTCCTGTCCAAGGCGATCGGCGGCAGCCTGCCGCTGGCGGTGATCGTCTACCGCGAGGAACTGGACCTCTGGCAGCCCGGCGCGCACGCCGGCACCTTCCGCGGCAACCAGCTCGCGATGGCCGCCGGGGCCGCCACCCTCGCCTACGTCCGCGCCAACGGGCTCGCGCGGCGCGCCGGGGAGCTCGGCGCCCGCATGCTCGCCCGGCTCGGCGGCCTCGCCGCCCGCCACGACTGCGTGGGCGACGTGCGCGGCCGCGGCCTGATGATCGGCGTCGAACTCGTCGACCGGGAAGCCGACGCCGACGCCACCGGCGCCCGGCCCGCCGACCCCGCCCTCGCCGCCGCCGTCCAGCGCGCCTGCCTGGACCGCGGCCTGATCGTCGAACTGGGCGGCCGGCGCGGCGCCGTCGTCCGGCTGCTGCCGCCCCTGACCATCACCGACGAACAGGCGGACGCCATCCTCGACCGCCTCGCCGACGCCATCGCGGCGGCGGTCCGCACCACCCCCGGGCCGACGGGCTCCTCCCCCACGACACTGCGAGGCACCTCCCCATGAACGAACGCCCCGGCTCCGACGGGACCCCGGCCGCCGAGCGGCTCCCCGCCCACCCCCAGGGCGCGGACACGATCGAGCAGGCCGTACCGCGCCAGCAACGACGCGCGGCGGACGACACCCGCCCCGCCCCGGCCGCCCCCCTCGCCGGCGCGCCCCACGACCGCGCCACCGGCGACGACCCTCTCGACCACCCGGACCCGGCCGCCGCCGCCGACGCCGCGGGCGTCGAGAACCTCCTGCGCTGCTGGATCCGCGAAAGCGGCGCCCGCCGCCCGGCCGACGGCTCGCTGCGCCTCGTGCTGCACGCCAGCGCGAGCGCCCTGCACATCCCCGTCCGCTACTGGTCGCCCACCGGCTGGCACCGGCTCGGCGCGCCCACCCTCGAAGGCGCGCCCGATGACGCGGCACCGGTGGACGCCGTCACCCTCGCCGCGCTGCTGTGCCGCGAAGCCGCGTACGGCGACGCGTGCCAAGGGCCCCAGGGCGAGCAGGGGGTCCGCGGCAACGGCGGCACGCCCCCCGGCGGGGACGGCGCCGACCTGGTCGGCCGGGTCGCCGACTCCGTCCGCGGCACCGCGCTCTTCCTCGCCGACCGGCGCGCCCACCCCGCCGACGACCACGGCTCCCTCTTCCTCGACGCCGAACAGTCCCTGCTCCTCGGCCACCCCCTGCACCCCACCCCCAAGAGCCGCGAGGGCCTCAGCGAGGCCGAGACCCGCGCCTACTCACCCGAGCTGCGCGGCGCCTTCCCCCTCCACTGGGTGGCCGTGCACCGCTCCGCCGTCGCCGCCGACTCCGCCTGGACCGAACGCGGCAAGACGGTGCCCGCCGAGCGGCTCGCCGCCCGCCTGTGCGGGGACGCCCTGATGCTGCCCGTCGACACCGTGCCGCTGCCGCTGCACCCCTGGCAGGCCCGCGAACTCGACGCCCGCCCCGACGTCGGCGCGCTCCGGGAGGCGGGCCTGCTGCACGACCTGGGCCCCCGGGGCCCCCGCTGGCACCCGACCTCCTCGGTCCGCACCGTCTACCGCCCCGGCGTGGACGCGATGCTCAAGCTCTCCCTCGGCCTGCGCATCACCAACTCCCGCCGGGAGAACCTCCGCAAGGAACTCCAACGGGGCGTCGAGGTGCACCGCCTGCTGCGCACCGGCCTCGCCGAGCAGTGGCAGGCCGTCCACCCCCGCTTCGACATCGTCCGCGACCCGGCGTATCTCGCCGTCGACGGACCCGACGGCCGGCCCGTCCAGGGACTGGACGTCGTCATCCGCCACAATCCCTTCAGCACCACCGACGACGCCGTGTGCATCGCCGGCCTCACCTCCCCGCGCCCCTGGCCCGGCCACGAGCGGATGCGCTCCCGGCTCGCCGCGGTCGTCACCGCGCTCAGCGCCCGGACCGGCCGCACCGCCGGCGCCGTCGCCACCGAATGGTTCCTGCGCTACCTCGAAACCGTCGTACGTCCCATCCTCTGGCTCGACGGCACGGCGGGCGTCGCCCTGGAAGCCCACCAGCAGAACACCCTGGTGCTGCTGGACCCCGACGGCTGGCCGACCGGCGGGCGCTACCGCGACAACCAGGGCTACTACTTCCGCGCCTCGCGCCGCGCGGAGCTCCAGCGGCGGCTGCCCGGCATCGGCACCGCCAGCGACACCTTCGTCGCCGACGACGTCACCGACGAGCGGTTCGCCTACTACCTCGGCATCAACAACGTCCTCGGCCTCATCGGGGCCTTCGGCGCCGAGCGCCTGGTCCGCGAGGAGATCCTGCTCGCCGCCTTCCGGCGGTTCCTCACCGCCGCGGCGGCCGCCCCGCGCGCCCACCGCTCCACCCTCCCGGAGCGACTGCTGACCGCCCGCACCCTGCGCTGCAAGGCCAACCTCGCGACCCGGCTGCACGGCCTGGACGAACTGGTCGGCCCGGTCGACACCCAGTCCGTCTACGTCACCCTGACCAACCCCCTCACCCCATAGCCGCCCCGTCTCCCTCCGTCCCGCCGCCACCCACCCGTCCCCGATCCCGGACCCCGGTCCCCGACCGCCACGACCCCTGACCGCTCCGACCCGTCCGCTGTCACCGACCGGCCTCCGTCCGACCCGGCACCGCCGCCCCCCCGACCCGGGGGGCCGCGTGCCGGACGGCCACGAGAGGAGAGAGTTGCCGTGCACTCCACCGACTCCGCCCTCAGCTCCAGCTCCGATGACACCCTCGACCTGCAACTCGCGCCCGAATGGGGCACATTGCTCGCCGAGGCGGAGTGCCGGCCGGTCGCGGCCGGCACTCCCGCCGCCGGTCCGCTGCTGGACAACCCGGCGGGCTGGGGCCCGGCCGACACCCCCGCCGGCCCGTTCGAACTCCTCCCCGTCCGGCTCGGCCGCGACCTCGACCGGATCACCCGCTGGATGAACGATCCCGCGGTCGCCGCCTTCTGGGAGCTGGCCGGGCCGCCGGAGACCACCGCGGCCCATCTGCGCGCCCAGCTCGACGGCGACGGCCGCAGCGTCCCCTGCCTGGGCGTGCTGGACGGCGTGCCCATGAGCTACTGGGAGATCTACCGCGCCGACCTCGACCCGGTGGCCCGCTCCTACCCGGCCCGGCCCCAGGACACCGGCCTGCACGTCCTCATCGGCGGTGTCGGCGACCGCGGCCGCGGCCTCGGCGCGACGCTGCTGCGCGCCACCGCCGATCTCGTACTCGACCACCGTCCCCGCTGCGGCCGGGTCATCGCCGAGCCCGACCTGCGCAACACCCCCTCCGTCGCGGCGTTCCTCGGCGCCGGCTTCCGCTACGCCGACGAGATCGACCTGCCCGGCAAGCGC
The DNA here is from genome assembly GCF_055570395.1 of Streptomyces sp. NPDC031210. NCBI lineage: Bacteria > Bacillati > Actinomycetota > Actinomycetes > Kitasatosporales > Streptomycetaceae > Streptomyces > Streptomyces sp. NPDC031210. The sequence continues at coordinate 199,060 of NZ_JBVIHH010000013.1, read as the reverse complement.
GCCGCCCTGATGATCCGCGACCGCGCCCACCGCCGCCTGCTCTGACCCAGGGGCCGCCGCCACCTGCCCGGCCGCGCCGCCGTCCGTCCGACGGCCCCGTCACCCGCACCGGTTCGCCACCCGGGGCCCGTCCCGGCCCTCGTACCCGCCCGCTTCCCCGCTCTCGCCCCTCGTCCACCGTCCGCCCAGACCCTCCCCATCCGTCCCGCCGCCCCGGTTGTCCCCCCGCACCCGCCGGGCCGGTTCCGACCAGAGGAGTCCCGCCTTGTCACCTGCGCCCCGCCCGTCACACACCGCCTGGCAGCACGCCGCCCGCCGGCTCTTCGCCAAGACCCTGGCGGAGCTCGCCTACGAGGAAGTGCTCACCCCCGAGCCCGACGGCACCGCCCCCGACGGCACCCCGCGCTACCGCCTGCCCGTCACCGACGACCTCGTCTACCGCTTCCACGCCCGCCGCGGCGCCTACGGACACTGGCGCGTCGACCCCCGCTCGCTCACCCCGGACACCGACCCCCTGCGCTTCCTCGCCCACGCCCACGACACCGTCCTGGGCCTGTCCGGCGACACCACCGGCCATCTCATCCGCGAACTGACCGCCACCCTCGCCGCCGACACCAGGCTCGACGCGACCGCCCTGAGCGCCGCCGACCTCGCCGACCTGGACTACGCCACGCTCGAAGGACACCAGACCGGCCATCCCTGGCTCGTCGCCAACAAGGGCCGGCTCGGCTTCTCCGCCTCCGACGCGGCGCGCTGGGCCCCGGAAGCCCGCACCCCGCAGCGGCTGCCCTGGCTCGCCGCACACCACACCCTCGCCCACTACCGGGGCGTCCCCGCCCTGGCCACCCCCGACCGCCTCTACGCCGAGGAACTCACCCCCCGCGCCCGCGCCGCCTTCGCCCGCACCCTCCGCGACGAGGGCCGCGACCCCGCCGACTACCTCTACCTCCCCGTCCACCCCTGGCAGTGGGACGAGACCATCGCCCCGCTCTTCGCACCGCAGCTCGCCGACGGCTCCCTCATCGCGCTGCCCACGGACGACGACCTCAGGATCCCGCAGCAGTCGATCCGCACCTTCCTCAACACCAGCCGCCCCCAGGCGCGCACCGTCAAGCTGCCGCTGTCCATCCTCAACACCCTGGTCTGGCGCGGCCTGCCCACCGAACGCACCCTCGCCGCCCCCGCCGTCACCCGCTGGGTCCACGGCCTGCGCGACGAGGACCCCTACCTGCGCGACGAGACCCGGGTGATCCTGCTCGGCGAAACCGCCTCCGTCACCGTCGAGCACCCCCTCTACGACCGGCTGCCCGGCGTGCCGTACCAGTTCAAGGAGCTGCTCGGCTGCATCTGGCGCGAGCCCGTCACCGCCCACCTCGACCCCGGCGAGCGCGCCCGCACCCTGGCCTCCCTCCTCCAGACCGACCCCGCCGGCCGCGCCCTGACCGCCGAACTGGTCCACCGCTCCGGGCTGGCCCCGCGCGCCTGGCTGCGCCGCCTGTTCGCCGCCCTGCTGCCGCCCCTGCTGCACTTCCTCTACCGCTACGGCACGGTCTTCTCCCCGCACGGCGAGAACGCCATCGTCGTCTTCGACGAACACGACATCCCCACCCGGCTCGCGGTCAAGGACTTCGTGGACGACGTCAACACCAGCTCCGAGCCGCTCCCGGAACACGCCTCCATGCCCGCCGACGTGCGCGCGGTGCTCCTGACCGAGCCGCCCGGCTTCCTCATCCAGTTCCTCCACTCCGGCCTGTTCGTCGGCGTCTTCCGCTACCTCGCGCCGCTGTGCGAGGAACAACTCGGCGTCCAGGAGGGAGAGTTCTGGTCACTCGTACGGGCGGAGATCCTGCGCCACCAGGCGCGTTTCCCGGAGCTCAAGGAGCGCCACGAGACCTTCGACCTGCTCACCCCCCGCATCGAGCGGCTGTGCCTGAACCGCAACCGGCTGCACACCGACGGCTACCGCGACCGCCGCGACCGCCCGCACGCCGCGGTGCACGGCACCGTCCCCAACCCCCTGCACTTCCCGTGACGGACCCGGCTGTCAGTGGTCCCGCGTAGGCTTGCCAGCGCTATGACGAAGCCCTCCCTCCCCGATCTGCTCCATGCCGCCGTCACCGCCGTCGGCGGCACCGAGCGCCCCGGCCAGGTGGCGATGGCCGAGGCCGTCGCCGAAGCCGTGGACGAGCAAGCCCATCTGCTGGTGCAGGCCGGCACCGGCACCGGAAAGTCCCTCGGCTATCTGGTGCCGGCGCTGGCCCACGGCGAGAGAGTGGTCGTCGCGACGGCCACGCTCGCCCTGCAGCGCCAGCTCGTCGAGCGCGACCTGCCGCGCACGGTCGAGGCGCTGCACCCGCAGCTTCGCCGCCGGCCGGAGTTCGCGATGCTCAAGGGCCGGTCGAACTACCTCTGCCTGCACCGCCTGCACGAAGGCGTCCCGCAGGAAGAGGAGGACGGCCTGTTCGACCCGTTCGAGCAGGCGACGCCCACCAGCAAGCTCGGCCAGGACCTGCTGCGGCTGCGTGACTGGGCGGACGAGACCGAGACCGGCGACCGGGACGCCCTGACCCCCGGCGTCTCCGACCGCGCCTGGGGCCAGGTGTCGGTGTCGTCCCGGGAATGCCTGGGCGCCTCGAAGTGCGCCTACGGCGCGGAGTGCTTCGCCGAGGCCGCCCGGGAGCGCGCCAAGCTCGCCGACGTCGTGGTCACCAACCACGCGCTGCTGGCGATCGACGCCATCGAGGGCGCGCCGGTCCTCCCGCAGCACGAGGTGCTGATCATCGACGAGGCCCACGAGCTGGTTTCCCGGGTCACCGGCGTCGCCACCGGCGAGCTGACCCCCGGCCAGGTCAACCGTGCCGTGCGCCGGGCCGCCAAGCTCGTCAACGAAAAGGCCGCCGACCAGCTCCAGACCGCCGCGGAATCCTTCGAGCGCCTGATGGAGCTGGCCCTGCCGGGCCGTCTGGAGGAGATCCCCGAGGACCTCGGCTACTGCCTGATGGCGCTGCGCGACGCGGCCCGCGCCGTCATCTCGGCGCTCGGCTCGACCCGTGACAAGTCGGTGCAGGACGAGGACGCCGTCCGCAAGCAGGCCCTGGCCGCGGTGGAGAACGTCCACTCCGTGGCGGAGCGCATCGCGAACGGTTCCGAGTACGACGTGGTGTGGTACGAACGCCACGACCGCTTCGGCGCGTCCTTGCGCGTCGCGCCCCTCTCGGTCTCCGGCCTGCTGCGGGAGAAGCTCTTCGCGGACCGTTCGGTCATCCTCACCTCCGCCACCCTCAAGCTCGGCGGCGACTTCAACGGCGTCGGCGCCTCCCTCGGCCTGGCGCCGGAGGGCACCGAGGGCGAGGACGTCCCCGTGTGGAAGGGCCTGGACGTCGGCTCGCCCTTCGACTACGCCAAGCAGGGCATCCTCTATGTCGCCCGCCATCTGTCGCCGCCCGGCCGTGAGGGCGACCGTGCGGACATGCTCGATGAGCTGACGGAGCTGATCGAGGCCGCCGGCGGCCGGACGCTCGGCCTCTTCTCGTCGATGCGCGGCGCGCAGGCCGCGGCCCAGGCGCTGCGCGGGCGCCTGGACATGCCGATCCTCCTCCAGGGCGAGGAGACGCTCGGCGAGCTGATCCGTACGTTCGCCTCGGACGCCCGTACGTGTCTGTTCGGCACGCTGTCCCTGTGGCAGGGCGTCGACGTGCCGGGGGCCAACTGCCAGCTTGTGGTGATGGACCGGGTGCCGTTCCCGCGTCCGGACGATCCGCTGATGAGCGCCCGGCAAAAGGCCGTGGAGGAGGCCGGCGGCAATGGCTTCATGGCGGTCGCCGCGACGCACGCGGCGCTGCTGATGGCGCAGGGCGCCGGCCGTCTCGTCCGCGCGACGGGTGACCGGGGTGTGGTCGCGGTCCTGGATCCGCGGGTGGAGCGGGCCCGCTACGGCTCGTTCCTCCGCAAGTCGATGCCCGAGTTCTGGTACACCACCGACCGCAATCAGGTCCGGCGGTCCCTGGCCGCCATCGACGCGGCGGCGAAGGCCGCGGAGGCGGAGTGACGGGCTCCCTCTGGGGCCCGGGCGCGGGGTAGAGGCCCCGCTCCGGGCAAGGGCAGAGCCCCGGAACCGGCGCAGTGGTTCCGGGGCCCAGTCGCGCGGGCGGGGTCAGACCCGGCGGAGCACCGCCACGACCTTGCCGAGGATGGTCGCCTCGTCTCCGGGAATGGGCTGGTAGGAGGCGTTGTGGGGCAACAGCCAGACATGGCCGTCCTCGCGCTTGAAGCGCTTGACGGTGGCCTCGCCGTCGAGCATCGCGGCGACGATGTCGCCGTTCTCGGCGACGGGCTGACGGCGGACGGTGACCCAGTCGCCGTCGCAGATCGCGGCCTCGATCATGGAGTCACCGACGACCTTCAGGACGAACAGTTCGCCGTCGCCGACAAGCTGGCGGGGGAGCGGGAAGACATCCTCGACCGACTCCTCGGCCAGGATCGGGCCGCCGGCCGCGATCCGCCCGACCAGCGGGACGTAGGACGCGGCGGGCTTGCCGGCCGTCTCCGTGGCCGCGCTGGTGGACTGGTCCGAGCCGCGGACCTCGTACGCCCGGGGGCGGTGCGGGTCGCGCCGCAGGAAGCCCTTGCGCTCCAGGGCCATGAGCTGGTGGGCGACGGACGAGGTGCTGGACAGCCCGACCGCCTGGCCGATCTCGCGCATCGACGGGGGATAGCCGCGCCGCTGCACCGAATCCCGGATCACTTCGATCACCCTGCGCTGGCGATCGGTGAGCCCCGAGCTGTCGGCGCGGATTCCTGGGGGCCGGCCGGGCAGCGAGCGGGTGGGCTTCGGCTCTTCGGAGTCCAACGTGGCGTCGTCCATCGTCGTGTTCCGTGCCGATTGGGAAGGCTCGAATCGGCTCTGGGAGTGGCTTTGTGCGGTGATGGTCGCGCTGTCTGCGGTGGTGGTCACGTCGGCCCCTCTCGAAATGTTCTCCCTAGTTAGCCAACGGTAGTTGCTTTCGAAAGGTTGCGCCAAACACACGTTCGAGTGAAAAAGTCACTGATTTAGTGACCTGATCAAGATGCTGGGTGTATGGCCGCCGTCCGATCCGGCCCTGCGCGGCACGCTCTCGCCCGGCCGTCCCGGGCGCGGCCGATTCTGTCATCCCGGCCCCCGCGCCCCGCCGACCGGGTGGCTTCCCGTACCCTCGTGGGCGACCCCCCGGCCCGCCTGCGTCACGACACGCCGTAGGCAGATATAAGCGGCCCGACACCACATGTAGTGCTTGCATGCGTTCGACCGCCTACAAGTTGTGGTGCTGGTCCCTGAGGGTCCCCCGGATCACCTATGCTGGTGGCTGCTCCGAAGGGCCCGTACGGACCGGCCGGAGGCTGTTTCGCCGTACGCCGGAATCATTGGCGTGCGTCCGTATCCGAGGGTGAGGAGGGTGAGCCGTGCACTGCCCCTTCTGTAGGCACCCGGACAGCCGGGTCGTCGACAGCCGCACCACGGACGACGGCACGTCGATCCGCCGGCGCCGCCAGTGCCCCGACTGCTCCCGCCGTTTCACGACCGTCGAAACGGCATCACTGATGGTGATCAAGCGGAGCGGGGTCACCGAGCCCTTCAGCCGCAACAAGGTCATCGCCGGCGTGCGCAAGGCGTGTCAGGGCCGCCCGGTCACCGAGGACGCCCTCGCCAAGCTCGGCCAGCGGGTCGAGGAGGCGGTGCGCGCCACCGGCAGCGCCGAGCTGTCCACCCATGACGTCGGGCTCGCCATACTGGGCCCGCTGCAGGAGCTCGACCTCGTCGCGTACCTGCGCTTCGCGTCCGTCTACCGGGCCTTCGACTCGCTCGAGGACTTCGAGGCGGCCATCGCCGAACTGCGGGAGCAGCGCGAGCAGGAGCCGCCCGGGCGGGACCGCGGGACCGGCGGCGAGGCCGGCGGCCCGGCCGTTCCCGTGCCCGCCACCGCCGCCGACTGAGTTCGGCGCGCATCCAGGACCTGGCCGGGGCCACAGCAGGACGCCCCGGCATCGGAAAGACATAACCGTGCCACGGAATGAGTGTGCACATATGGGCGTTTTGCCCGTATAGGGAGGCGGAATGACAGAGACGACGAGCGGCCCGGCACGAGGCTCCCGCGCCAAGGGCAGCAAGGCGAGCAAGGGTCTGCGCATCGAGCGCATCCACACCACCCCCGGCGTACATCCGTACGACGAGGTGGAGTGGGCGCGCCGTGACGTCGTCATGACCAACTGGCGCGACGGCTCGGTCAATTTCGAGCAGCGTGGCGTCGAGTTCCCCGACTTCTGGTCGGTGAACGCGGTCAACATCGTCACGAGCAAGTACTTCCGCGGCGCGGTGGGTTCGCCGACGCGGGAGGCGAGCCTCAAGCAGCTCATCGACCGTGTGGTCAAGACCTACCGCAAGGCCGGCGAGGACCACGGCTACTTCGCCTCCCCGGCGGACGCCGAGATCTTCGAGCACGAGCTGGCGTACGCCCTCCTCCACCAGGTCTTCAGCTTCAACTCGCCGGTCTGGTTCAACGTCGGCACCAAGCAGCCGCAGCAGGTCAGCGCGTGCTTCATCCTCTCCGTGGACGACTCCATGGAGTCGATCCTGGACTGGTACAAGGAAGAGGGGATGATCTTCAAGGGCGGCTCCGGCGCCGGCCTGAACCTCTCCCGCATCCGCTCCTCCAAGGAACTGCTCTCCTCCGGCGGCAACGCCTCGGGACCGGTCTCCTTCATGCGCGGCGCCGACGCCTCCGCCGGCACCATCAAGTCGGGCGGCGCCACCCGCCGCGCCGCCAAGATGGTCGTCCTGGACGTCGACCACCCGGATGTCGAGGCCTTCATCGAGACCAAGGTGAAGGAAGAGGAGAAGATCCGCGCCCTGCGCGACGCGGGCTTCGACATGGACCTGGGCGGCGACGACATCACGTCCGTCCAGTACCAGAACGCCAACAACTCCGTCCGCGTGAACGACGAGTTCATGAAGGCCGTCGAGTCCGGCTCGAAGTTCGGCCTGCGCGGCCGGATGGACAACGAGGTCATCGAGGAGGTCGACGCCAAGGGCCTGTTCCGCAAGATGGCGGAGGCCGCCTGGGCGTGCGCCGACCCCGGCATCCAGTACGACGACACCATCAACCACTGGCACACCTCGCCGGAGTCGGGCCGGATCACCGCGTCCAACCCGTGCAGCGAGTACATGCACCTGGACAACTCCTCGTGCAACCTCGCCTCGCTCAACCTCCTGAAGTTCCTGCGCGCCGACGACGACGGCAACCAGGCCTTCGAGGCCGAGCGCTTCGCCAAGGTCGTCGAGCTGGTCATCACCGCGATGGACATCTCCATCTGCTTCGCCGACTTCCCCACCGAGAAGATCGGCGAGACCACCCGCGCCTTCCGCCAGCTCGGCATCGGCTACGCCAACCTCGGCGCCCTGCTGATGGCCACCGGCCACGCCTACGACTCCGACGGCGGCCGCGCGCTGGCCGGTGCCATCACCTCCCTGATGACCGGCACCTCCTACAAGCGCTCGGCCGAACTCGCCGCGGTCGTCGGCCCGTACGACGGCTACGCCCGTAACGCCGACGCCCACAAGCGCGTCATGAAGCAGCACTCCGACGCCAACGGCACCGCCGTGCGCATGGACGACCTCGACACCCCGGTGTGGGCGGCCGCCACCGAGGCATGGCAGGACGTCCTGCGCCTCGGCGAGAAGAACGGCTTCCGCAACGCCCAGGCGTCGGTCCTCGCGCCGACCGGCACCATCGGCCTGATGATGGACTGCGACACCACGGGCGTCGAGCCGGACCTGGCCCTGGTCAAGTTCAAGAAGCTCGTCGGCGGCGGCTCCATGCAGATCGTCAACCAGACGGTCCCCAAGGCGCTCAAGCGACTCGGCTACCAGCCCGAGCAGGTCGAGGCGATCGTCGCCCACATCGCCGACCACGGCAACGTCGTCAACGCCCCCGGCCTCAAGCAGGAGCACTACGAGGTCTTCGACTGCGCCATGGGCGAGCGCGCCATCTCCCCGATGGGCCACGTCCGCATGATGGCCGCGGCGCAGCCCTTCCTCTCCGGTGCGATCTCCAAGACGGTCAACGTCCCGGAGTCCGCCACCGTCGAGGAGATCGAAGAGGTCTACTTCGAGGGCTGGAAGCTCGGCCTGAAGGCGCTCGCGATCTACCGCGACAACTGCAAGGTCGGCCAGCCGCTGTCCGTCAAGAAGCGGGACAGCGCCGAGGCGAAGGCCGCCGACACCGCGGCCGCTCCGGCCGCCGAGAAGAAGGTCGTCGAGTACCGCCCGGTGCGCAAGCGCCTCCCCAAGGGCCGTCCCGGCATCACCACCTCCTTCACCGTGGGCGGCGCCGAGGGCTACATGACCGCCAATTCCTACCCGGACGACGGTCTCGGTGAGGTCTTCCTGAAGATGTCCAAGCAGGGGTCGACCCTCGCGGGCATGATGGACGCCTTCTCCATCGCGGTCTCGGTGGGCCTCCAGTACGGCGTGCCGCTGGAGACCTACGTCTCGAAGTTCACCAACATGCGCTTCGAGCCGGCCGGCATGACGGACGACCCGGACCTGCGGATGGCGCAGTCGATCGTCGACTACATCTTCCGCCGCCTGGCGCTGGACTTCCTGCCCTTCGAGACGCGTTCGGCGCTCGGCATCCACTCCGTCGAGGAGCGCCAGCGCCACCTGGACACCGGCTCCTACGAGCCGTCCGACGACGTCGACGTCGAGGGCCTGGCCCAGTCCGCCCCGCGCCAGACCGAACCGCCCAAGGCCGCCCCCGCGGTCAAGGCCGTCGAGAACACCGCGGTCCCGGCACCGAAGCAGGCGCACAACAACGCCGAACTCGTAGAGATGCAGCTCGGCATCAACGCCGACGCGCCGCTCTGCTTCTCCTGCGGCACGAAGATGCAGCGAGCCGGTAGCTGCTACCTGTGCGAGGGGTGCGGGTCTACCAGCGGTTGTAGCTGACAGCGGGTTGTAGTTGACAGCGGGCGGAATCGCGGCTGATGCGACATTGAGCGGGGAGCGTCTGCCGCCGAGCGCGCCGAGCTGTGCTTGAGAGAGGGTGCCGACCACGAGGTCGGCACCCTCTCCGGCGTTTTCGTCCGCGGCGCGCGTTTGTCGCTGCTCTTCTCCCTGCCTTCCTCGCGAGTACCCGTACGCGGCTGGCATCCCGCGCGCACGCCGTCACGTCGGTCGGTCGGGAAGGATGGGGCGCGTGGTGAAGGAGAAGCCGGTGCTGAGGAACGGCTCGGTGTGGGAACGGTCGCTGCATCAGAGGGGGACCGCTTCCCGAGTGGCGGCCACGGGGGAGGACGTCGTCGTCCATGAGCGCCACACCCGTCTGGTCTGCCTGCGCCGCCGTGACGGTTCCGTCCGGTGGGACGTCCCGCTGGGTACCTGGCCGCGTGGCCTGGTCCTCGCCGACGGGCGCTGCCTGGCGCTGGCGCAGGACACCGACATCCTCTCCTGCCTCGACCTCGCCACCGGGGCGGTGGTGTGGCGTGCCCAACTGCCGCCCTTCTCGGGCCACGTTGTGGTCGCGGACGAGACAGTGATCGCGGGCGGCTGGCGCGGTTACACGCCCCTGGCCGCCTTCGACCTGCGGGACGGGCGGCCGCTCTGGCAGACGCCGCACCCGGTGGAGACGGTGCTTCCGGTGCGGTGGGGAGGGGGCGTGCTGCTCGGCACCGGTACGGAGGCGTGGCTGATCGATCCGCGCGACGGCCGCGAACTGGCCCGCTGGCGGTTGCCCGAGCCACTCGCCCCGACGGATCACCGTTCGGCGTTCACCGTGCTCGGTGCGGAGCGGTGCCTCGCACGGTGTGGCGGGCGGTCGCTTGTGACCTTGCGACAACGACAGACGGGCCTCGCCGAGCGGTTCTTCCGTCATGAGGCCGATCTCGCGACGGCACCCGCCGCGTTCACGGGCGGTGTGGTGTGGCTGCGGGAGCGGCGGGCGGCCGGCTATCTGGCAGTTGATCCCGTAGACGGCTCGGTGTTGGGGGACGTGGCTCCCCGGCAGGCGCTCGTCGACGGGGTCGTGGCGATGGTGGGCGGCAGGGGGTTCGTGGTGGGGGGAGTGGACGGCGCGCTGTTTCGTCTGGCCAGTGACGGGGGGATCCGCGAGCGGTCCTCATTGGGCGCCCGGCTCATCGCGCTGCGAGATCTTGGAGCGGGGGAGATGGTCGCGGTGACCCGGGGGACCGTGAGGATAATCGCCGTTGATGAGCGGGTTGGCGGGGGAGTTGACGGGCTGTAGGGGGAGGGGTGGAGGAGGGCTTCGGCGGTCGCGTGGGTTCAGGGGTGAGAGGGGGGGCGGGCGCGGCTGCCGGGCTGCCGGGCTGCCGTCGGTGGCGGCTGGTGCCGCGCCTGACGTCGGGGTAGCCCGGATACCTGGTGCTTTCGCTGTCTCGACCCTCCCTGTTGCCTCTTCTGTCTCGGCCGTCCCCGTTGCCTCTTCGGTCTCCAGTTCCCCGCTATGCCGGGTTCCCTTCCCGCCCGTGTTCCCCGGCCGATCGCGGCACCGCCACCGGCCCCACTTCTTCCCGCACCGCCCCTGGGCCGTCACCGGCCGCTGCTCCCGGCCCTCTGGCTCCTATCGCTGCTGCTCCCGGCCCACGGTCCGCACCAGGGCCCGCGCGACGAGCTCGGATCGCGACGTACAGGACTGCCGCCGCAAGCTGAACCCCCGCGATTACGAGCAGCAATGCGGGCGGTGGCAGCGCGGCGGCCGAGCCGATGAGGGCGGCTCCGCAGGCGGCCGCCGACAACTTCAGTCCGGCGCCGATTGTGAAGACCTGCGCCCGCAGACGTGGTGGGGCGTGGTCGGCCCGGATGCGGAGGGTGGCGGTCAGCAGCGGCCCGTCGCACACTCCCGCGAGGACGAACAGGGGCGTGCAAGCCGACGCGGCGGGCACGAGTGCGGCGGCGGCCAGCGCGAGTCCGGTGCCGAACAGGGCGGCGGTGGCCAGCAGATGGACCGGCGGCGGGCGGCGCCACCTCGCCACAGCCTCCTCCAGCGCGCTGGCGCTCGCTCAGATCGTCACCGAGTACGGCCGCGTCCCCTGGGGCGAGTGCGCCGCCTCCCGGTGCGCCACCCTCTACCTGGGCACCGGCCCGGGCAGCGCGCGCCGCTACTGCTCGACCGCCTGCGCCTCGCGCGAGCGGGTGGCGGCCCATCGTCGGCGCAGGCGGGAGGGTGAAGGCACGGCGTAACGGTCGGCCCCACGCGTATACGGAGGTGGTGTGTCCGCCCCGCCTCGGATGGGTGGTGTGCCCGCCCTGCCTCGGATCGCAGGGGTGTTCGCCTGCCTCGGATCAGCGGTGTATTCGTCCTGCCTCGATCAGCCGCGCCCCATCAACCCGGCGAACGCGTTCGGGTCGGCGTCGAACCCGCGCAGGCCCGCGCGGAAGCGCCATTCGCCGGTCTCGTCCCGGACGAACTCGGCGACGGTCGCGGCGGTGGCGTCGGCCACGTCGGCGAAGTCGCTCTCCGCGAGGTCGGTGCGGCCTTCGCGGATCAGTACGCCGGTGTTCTCTATGTCGCCGAACACCTTCCGGCCGTCGCCCTGTTGGATGGCCACTCCCACGACGACGCGCGTGTAGACATCGGCGAGCCGTTCCAGCTCCAGCGTCATGACCTCATCGGAGCCGAAGCCCTGACCGGTCCGGCTGTCCCGGTTGAGCGTGATGGTGCCGTCGGGCGAGCGGCTGTCGAAGTGCACCAGGTACGACGGATCGCCGTTCGGCGCGTCCGCCGTGTAGGTCGCGGCGACGAGATCGAGGTCGTTGTCCGGCATGCCGAGGGGACTGGGGTCCCACTTGAGCGTGACCTCGACCTTCCCGATCCCTTTGTTGAGAGTGCTCACCGGGCTTCCCTTCCGTCGAGTGTGCGGAGTGCGTCGAATGCGCTCGCGGGAGCCCGGGACAGAGCGGCCCGGCCACACGGCCGGACTGTCCACATGCTCCAACTGTCCGCATGGCCGTGCGGGCAACTCCCCAGAACCCCCGTTGATGGACCATCGTGCCATGCCCGGCCGTCTTGCAGGGTGGGTGAAGTGCGCCCGCTCGCGGTGAGGTTGGGACCTGACGCGTCTCGCCGTGGCTGGATAGCGACGTCCGGCCAGGAGATGGCGAAGGTGCGGGCGCTCGGGCCGTACGAGGCGCGGGCGTAGAGGGGGTGGGGGCGCTCGGCGTACGGATCGGCGAGGGGCGTGCGGGGGCGCTCGGCGTACGGGCCGTGCGCACCGCTCGCCTCAATGCGCCGACTCCCCCCACAGGCGGCCGAGATGACCGTCAAGGACGTCGAGCGCCGCGCCGGGGGAGAGGTGTCCGATCAGGACGTGCGCGGTGAGACCGTCGGCGAGGGCCAGCAGGGTGCGTGCCTCGCGTTCCGGGTCGCGGGTGTCGGTGGCTTCGGCGACGAGCCGGGCGAACATCCGCTGCAAGCCCGCGTAGTTGGAGCGCAGAATTTCGGCCAGTGACGGACTGACCGCCGCCTGGGCCACGAAAACGAGCCAGACCCGGGCCTCGGCGCGATGCTCCTCCTGGAGCAGCGAGACCTCGGTCGTGGCGTGCCCGAGCGCCGTACGGGCCGACTGGGCGGGCGATTCGACGAGCCGGGCCGTCACGCGCGCGGCGATCCGCTCGCCGACATGCGTGAGCGCGAAGACCAGCATCTCCTCCTTGGTGGCGAAGCACCGCTGGACGGCGCCCATGGACACCTCCGCCCGGGCCGCCACGTCCCGGAGCGTGACGCCTTCCAGGCCGCGTTCGTCGGCCAGCCGGCAGACGGCCTCGGCGATCAGCCGGCGTCGGCTCTCGTGGTCCACGTGCTTGGGCATGCCGCGCTCCGCTTTATTCGATGCGTATGTATCGGAAACAAGGTTACGATGCCGAAGCGATGCAACCGCATCGGAACGTCCGGTGAGTCCTGAAGTCGGCGGCCGGCCCAGGTCGCGGACCAGATCGCGGCCCCGCCCGTGGCCTCGGCGCGGCGGCGTCCGGCCTCACCACGCCACAAGAAAGTAGGAAAAATGCCCGACGCGCTGTGGAAAAGGACGGCCCGCGCCCAAGCAGCGGCCGTACGCGACGGCGAGGTGACGGCCGTAGAGCTGGTCGACAGCCACCTGGAGCGGATCGCCGAGGTCAATCCGACGGTCAACGCCGTGACCCAACTGCTCGCCGAACGGGCGCGGACCGAGGCGTCCGAGCTGGACCGGCGGCGGGCGGCGGGTGCCGAGCTGGGTCCGCTGGCAGGTGTGCCGTTCACCGTCAAGGAGAGCACCGCGATCGAGGGCGTGCCGACGACGTACGGCGCGGAACGTTTCCGCGACTTCACGGCGAGCACCGATGCGCCCCCCGTCGCGCGCCTACGCGCCGCCGGAGGCATACCGATCGGGCACAGCAACATGCCGACGCTCATCCTGGCCGGCGTCCACACCCGTAGCGAACTGTTCGGCGACACCGCCAACCCGTGGAGCCGCGCCGTCACACCGGGCGGCACCAGCGGTGGTGACGGCGCGGCCGTGGCGAGCGGCATGGCCGCGCTCGGGCTCGGCAACGACTCCGGGGGATCGGTACGCATTCCCGCCTCCTTCTGTGGTGTGGCGGGGCTGAAGCCGACCTACGGGCGGTTCCCGGCCGACCACCGCATGGGACCGGACGACCCCGCGTTCGGCTCCCAAGTGCTCGTGGTCGACGGGCCCTTGGCGCGTTCGGTCGGTGACCTGCGGCTCGCGTACGAGGTGCTGGCCGGCACCGATCCTCGCGACCCGAGGGCGGTGCCGGTGCCGCCCTATGGAGAGCCGCTGCGACCTCCCCTGAGGGTGGCGATGGTGACGGACCCCGGTGGCCGCGGCGTGCATCCCGCCGTCCGTGACGCCGTGGAGAGCGCGGCGGACGTGCTGCGGGACGCGGGCTACGAGGTGTGCGAGGTCGCGGACGTGCCGCGGCTCTCCGACGCCCTGGAGGTCTACGGCCAGATGACGCTCACGGAGTTCGCCCCCTCCTGGCCGGTGGTCAAGACGCTGCTGGGGGAGGGTGGCCATCGCTATATCGAGCGCGGGATGGCGAAGTACGCGCCCGTGGAAGTGGCGGAGTACCTGCGGCTGACCGGAGTACGGCTGGGCATCCAGAGGGACTGGGCGGCGTTCCTGGACACCTACCCGCTGGTCCTGGGTCCGGTCTTCACCGATCCGCCGTTCGAGCCGGGGGAGGAGGCGCGGGACGCGCAAAGCTATGAGCGGGTGCAGACGGCGATGCGGCTGTGCACGGCGACGAGCTTCGTCGGCGTCCCGTCGGTCGCCGTGCCCACCGGCGTGGTGGACGGCCTCCCCTATGGCGTGCAGTTGATCGGACGCGCCTACCGGGAGGACGTCTGCCTGGCGGCGGCGGAGGCGGTGGAGCGGCGGCTCGGGGTGCTGACGCCCATCGACCCGCGAACGTAGGGGAGTTCGTCGTGACGAGGGCGTGACGGGCAGCGATGCCGGGCCCCCGGGGCCGTACGATGGCGCGGTGCTGGTCAAGTGGATTCGCCTCACCGTTGTGGACCGTCGAGGGTTCGAGCGGGGGCAGCGGAAATGGGCGGGGCTGCTGGGTGAGCCGGGGTTTCGGGGGCAGGGCGGGGGGTGGAGCCGGAGCCGGCCGGGCGTCGCGCATCTGGTGGCCTTCTGGGAGAGCCGCGCGTTCTACGACTCCTTCATGGCGCGCTCCCACGACCGGCTGGCGGCCGCGCAGGTGGGTACCTTCAAGGATGCCCAGGTGCGGCTGTTCGCGCACGAATTCGACGTGAAGGTGGGCTTCCGCCCGGTGTTCGGCGACGCGGACGTGCTGCGGCTGGCGCACTGCCAGGTGCGCCAGGACCGGGTCGATCACTTCATGCTGATGCAGGAGAAGGTCTGGAACCCGGCGATGGCGGGGTCGCCGGGCATGCTGCGGGGGATGTTGGGGCGGGCACCGGGGGAGGAGTTCTTGGTGTTGTCGATGTGGCAGTCGGCGGCCGAGCGGGGAAAGTACCGGCCGGAACGGGTGGAGCGGCTGGCGCTACGGGCCCAGATAGCCGCGGATGTGCGGGCGATCGCGGGAGATGTGATCCAGCTCGAACCTTCCTGGACGGTGTAACGGTGTGGGGGCGGGCGTGCCAAGAGAGCGAGCATGTCAAGAGGGCGGGCGCGCCAAGAGAGCGGGCGCGCCGAGGGATCAGGCAGGCCAAGGGATCAGGCGCCAAGAGAGCGGGCGCGCCGAAGGAGCAGGTATGCCACAGGATCGGGCGCCAAGGGCTCAGGAGGCGGCCCCGGACGCTGTGGTCGAGGTGAACGCCCCGGCGCGGGCGGCCGCCAGCGCAGCCGCCGCCGACTGGTCGGCGAGCGCGTCGTCGACCGGCTCCCTGGTGATGAACAACCGGAAGAACAACGGCGCGCACGCCGACCGCGCCAGTGCGCCCACGTCGATCACCGCGCCCGAGGCCGGATCGGGCACCGGCAACTCACCCCGCTCCACCGCGCGTTCGACCAGGACCTCGCAGCGCGCGAACCGTTCGCTGTAGTAGGCGCGCAGCGCCGCGGCGGCCCGTTCCGACTGGAACGCGGCGGCGATCATCGCGGAGCCCGAGGCGGCCACCGCGGGGTCGGTGAAGGACGCGACGACCTCCCGCGCCAGGGCGCGCAGATCACCGCCGAGCGAACCGGTGTCCGGCGGGACCCAACTGTCCTCGCCCGCCAGGTCCAGGGCGTCGGCGACCAGCCCCTCGACGTCCCCCCAACGACGGTAGAGCGTCGTCTTGTGGACCCCTGAATGCTCGGCGACGTACTCGACGGTCAGGCCGGGATAGCCGTGTTCGGCCAGCCCCGCCAGGACGGCGTCGCGCACCGCTGCCCGGGTGCGTGCGGTACGGCCGCCGGGGCGCCGGGTGCCGGCCTGCTGGCTGCCCGCGGCGGCCGCGGGCTCTTTCTCGGCGGTCAATTGCAACTCCTGTTGCGTTAGCTGGCTTCGCGTGCCATCATCATCGTAACGCAACAAGAGTTGCTTTTACGTCTTCTTCGCGTGCCCTGCGCCCAACTCCCGCCCCCCTCTCCCCCTCTCCTCGGAGGATTGCTTGCCCACTCAGATCTCGCTGCGCGACGTCACCAAGTCCTACGCCGACCGACTTCTGCTCGACCACGTCTCCTTATCGATACGCCCCGGCGAACGTGCCGGCATCGTGGGGGAGAACGGCGCCGGAAAATCGACGCTGCTGCGCATCATCGCGGGCGCCGAGCAGCCCGACGACGGTCATGTCGTATGCCGCGCCGACGGCGGCATCGGCTACCTCGGCCAGACCCCCGATCTGCCCCCCGACCGCACCGTCCAGGACGCGATCGACGCCGCCCTCGCGGACCTGCGCGCGATGGAAGGCCGCCTGCGGGAGCTGGAAGAGCAACTGGGCCGCGCGGACGCCGGGCAGTTGGAGGAGTACGGCCGACTGCTCACCCTCTTCGACATGCGCGGTGGCTACGAAGCCGACGCCCGCGTCGACAAGGCCCTGCACGCCCTGGGCCTGGAGCGGGTGACCCGCGACCGCACCCTCGGCAGCCTCTCCGGAGGAGAACAGGCCCGCCTGGGACTCGGCTGCCTGATCGCCGCCTCACCCGAGGTCATGCTGCTCGACGAGCCCACCAACCACCTCGACGCCGCCGCCCTCGACTGGCTGGAAGACGCCCTGCTCGCCCATCGGGGCACGGTCCTCGCCGTCTCCCACGACCGCCTCTTCCTCCAGCGGATCGCCACCTCGATCATCGAGGTCGACGCGGACCGCCGCGACACCATCCGCTACGGCGACGGCTACGGCACCTTCGTCGCCGCGAAGACCGCCGCGCGCCGCCGCTGGGAACAGGACTACGCCCAGTGGTGCGAGCAGATAGCGCGGCTCACCGACTTCGCGACGGGCGCGGCCCACAGCGTCGCCAAGGGCCGGGCCATCAAGGACGGCAACAAGATGGCCTACGACCGGGACAAGGGCCGCGTCCAGGCGTCGGTCTCCAGCAGGGTGCGCAACGCCCAGGAGCGCCTGCGCAGACTGCGGGAGGAGCCGGTCCCCAAGCCACCCGATCCCCTGCGCTTCCGGGCGGCTCCGGGCGCCGGCGATACCGAGGGCACCCTCGTCCGGCTCGACGGCGTGCGCGTGGGCGACCGCCTCACGGTGGACTCCCTCCACGTCGCGGCCGGCGAACGGCTGCTGGTCCACGGCGCCAACGGCGCGGGCAAGAGCACCCTGCTCCGGGTCCTGGCGGGCCGTCACCGAGCCGGACAGCGGCACGGTCACCCGACGCGGGCGTACGGCCTTCCTCGCCCAGGAAATACCGGTCTCCCGCCCCACCGAACCCCTGCTGGCCGCCTTCCGCCGGGGCCTGACCGGAGACGCGGAAGAGCTTTCCGCCCTGCTCCTGTCGTTCGGACTGTTCCGTCCTTGGGATCTACGAGTGCCCGTCGGCGCCCTCTCCGCCGGTCAGCGGCGCCGCCTCGCCCTGGCCCGGCTGCTGGCCCGCCCCGCGGATCTGCTGCTGCTCGACGAGCCGACCAACCACCTGGCCCTCGGACTGGTCGAGGAACTGGAGGAAGCCCTGTCCGCCTGGCCCGGAGCCCTCGTCGTCGTCTCCCACGACCGCCTGCTGCGCCGCCGTTTCACCGGCCGCACCTACGAGATACGCGACGGCCGCCCGGCCCTGGCGGGGGAGCCGCGCCCAGGAATTCCTCGATCAGCGCGCTGACCTGCCGCGTCAGGCAGATCTTCTTGATCCGGTCGGGATGCGGCGCGCTGCGCACCAGACCCTCCGGCTCGTCACCCCGCAGCAGGATGTCCGCGCCGCCGTCCACCGGCGGGCGAGGAGCCGGCTCGGGGTGCGGGGGGGGGCACGGCAGATGACGGCGCCGGCAGCGTGCGCCACGTACCGAGCAGGCGTTTTAGGCTGGCCGCATGGCTCGCCCCCGACGCATAGTCCTCATACGCCACGGAGAGTCGGAGGGGAATATCGACGACACGGTCTACGAACGCGAACCCGACCACGCGCTCAGCCTCACCAAAGCGGGACTGCGGCAGGCGGAGGAAGCCGGAGTGACCCTGCGCGAGCTGTTCGGCGGCGAACGGATATCCGCCTACGTCTCGCCCTACCGCCGCACCCACCAGACCTTCGCGGAACTCGGCCTCGACCAGGAAAAGGTCCGCGTCCGCGAGGAGCCCCGCCTGCGCGAGCAGGACTGGGGCAACTGGCAGGACCGCGACGACGTACGCCTGCAGAAGGCATACCGGGACGCCTATGGCCACTTCTTCTACCGCTTCGCGCAGGGTGAGTCCGGCGCGGACGTCTACGACCGGGTCGGGGCGTTCCTGGAGAGCCTGTGGCGCAGTTTCGAGGACCCGGACCACCCGCCGAACGTCCTGATCGTCACGCACGGTCTCACGATGCGCCTGTTCTGTATGCGGTGGTTCCACTGGTCGGTGGCGGACTTCG
The DNA here is from genome assembly GCF_055570395.1 of Streptomyces sp. NPDC031210. Taxonomy (NCBI): domain Bacteria; kingdom Bacillati; phylum Actinomycetota; class Actinomycetes; order Kitasatosporales; family Streptomycetaceae; genus Streptomyces; species Streptomyces sp. NPDC031210. The sequence continues at coordinate 180,559 of NZ_JBVIHH010000013.1, read as the reverse complement.
AGTCGCTGTCCAACCCCGGCAACGCCGAGTGGCGGGCCCTGCTCCTCGGACCCGACGGGCGCTACTCCCTGGATCGGCCATTTGAGCGCTGGTGTAAACCGGAGCCTTACGGCATCACCGGTTAGAGTGCACACCGATGACCGCCGACCACCGTGACGCAGACCGCAGTGAGCGGGCCCTTGCAAGCCTGCGGGGACTGTCCGTGGGTGACGCCCTCGGGTCCCAGTTCTTCGTCCCCGCCCACTACCCCTCCCTCAAGCGCCGAGAGCTGCCCCCCGCCCCCTGGCAGTGGACCGACGACACCGAGATGGCCTGTTCCGTCCTGGCCATCCTCACCACCCACGGCCGGATCGACCAGGACGCGCTCGCCCGCTCCTTCGCCGACCACCACGACTTCGACCGCGGCTACGGCCCGGCCGTCAATCGCATGCTGCGGCTGATCCGCGAGGGTGGCGACTGGCGGGAGCTGGCGTCCGGGCTCTTCAACGGCCAGGGCTCCTGGGGCAACGGCGCCGCCATGCGCATCGCCCCCCTGGGCGCCTGGTACGCGGACGACCCCGAGCAGGCCACCCACCAGGCGGAAATCTCGGCGTACACCACGCACCAGCACCGCGAGGCCGTCGTCGGCGCGATGGCCGTCGCCGCCGCTGCCGCGCTCGCCGCCGACCCCGCGCGCGGCCTGCGCCCTGAGGAGCTGCTCGACGGCGTCATGGAGCTGATCCCCCGCAGTGCCGTCCAGGCGGGACTGCGCCGGGCCCGGGACATGCTCGACTACGCCGACTCCGGCACGGTCGCCGCCGTCCTCGGCTGCGGACGGCGCACCAGCGCCCACGACACGGTCCCCTTCACCCTGTGGGCCGCGGCGCGGCACCTCGGCGACTACGAGAAGGCGTTCTGGACCACCGCGCAGGCGGGCGGCGACGTGGACACCACCTGCGCCATCGTCGGCGGCATCGTCGGCGCGAGCGGCGGCGGCGCCCCGCCCCACGCGTGGCTGGAGAACACCGAGCCGCTCCCGTCCTGGACGCCGAACCTGTCGGGCTGACCTCCGCCCGCCGCCGACCCGGCCGCATCACATCGGTGCGGGCGGCCGCTCCCGCACGCCACCCCCGCCGTCGGCGCCGCCCTCGCCATCAGCCGCGCCGTCGTGGTCAGCGGCACCTCGTCGCGCCGAGCACGCCGACCAAGCGGCCGCGCCACCCGGCGACTTCACGCCCGTCCGGTCCTGCCATGCCGCCGTCCCGCCGTCCCGCCGTCCCGCCATGCCGCCGTCCCGTCACGCGGCCGGCGCCACGCGGCCACGCCGCCCCTCAGCCTCTCCGTCCCCCACCCACGTTGCCCCCAGCCACGCCGCCCAGCAGTCAGGCCGCACGCCCCGCCTCATCCCGCCCGCCATGGCCCCGCTTCGCGACCAGTGCCGACCGCCCGACATACCCATCGGTAGCCCCGCCGATGGGCGCCGCCCGCCCGGCCGCGGCACCGTTGCGCGCAAGGTGCGGATCCGGTGCGGACGCCCGAGCCGAATAGGCGTAACCTGGCTGCGCCATGCCGTACGAGCCTCCCACCCATACCGTCGAGCGATCACTGCGCGCCACGACCGGCGCCCGGACAATCGCCGGTGTCGACGAAGTCGGGCGCGGAGCCTGGGCCGGCCCGGTCACCGTCTGCGCGGCCATCACGGGCCTGCGCCGGCCACCCCCCGGACTCACCGATTCCAAGCTGCTGACCCCCAAGCGCCGCACCGAACTCTGCGAAGTGCTCGGCGAGTGGGTCACGTGCTACGCCCTGGGGCACTCCTCCCCGCAGGAGATCGACACCCTGGGCATGACCGCGGCCCTCCGGCTCGCGGCCGTACGCGCCCTGGAGGCGCTGCCGGTCGTCCCGGACGCGGTCATTCTCGACGGCAAGCACGATTACCTGGGCGGGCCGTGGCGGGTCCGTACGGTCATCAAGGGCGACCAGTCCTGCGTCGCGGTCGCCGCGGCGTCCGTGATCGCGAAGGTGCGACGCGACGCGATGATGGCCGAATTGGGCCTGGCATACGCCGACTTCGGCTTCGATGCCAACGCCGGCTACCCCTCGCCGACCCATCGCATCGCCCTGGAGGAGTACGGTCCTACGCCGCACCACCGGGTGTCGTGGTCCTACATGGACGCACTGCCCCGGTGGCGGCACCTGAAGAAGGTGCGCGTCACCCCCGAAGCAGCCGCTCTGGAGGCCGGTGGCCAACTCGGCTTCGACTTCTGAGCGGTGCGGGCACAAATGCGGTACCCGCTGACATGTCCCGCACTAACGTTTGATAGACATCCCTTTATGCCTCTCATCCCCGAGGAGCCTCAGATTCACGAGAGTGTCCCGGGTCCCCGCGCTACTCCGGCCGCCGGCCGCACCGCGCCGACCCCCCGTCCCGTTCCTGGCCCCGGCCCCCGCCCCGCTCCGCCGCGTGGCGGTGCCGCGACCAGTGCCCGTCCCGGCAAGCCCGGGCCCGCTGCCCCGCCTCGTGGGCCCGTCGCCGCTCCGCCGGCGCAGCGCACCGGCTCCCAGCAGCCCGCCCCCGCCGACCCCGGCACCCCCGCCGGAGCGCAGCTCCAGTTGATCCCGGCCCCCGCCGACGGCGCGATCGACGCCGCCGACGAGGCCGTTGATCTCCTGCTGGACTCAGGCCGCGCCCCCGGCGAGATCCTGGTGCTGACCACCGGCGAGAACCACCCCTGGGCCGCGCATGAGCTGTCCTTCGGCGAGGCGTCCTACTGGGCCCAACACGACGCCGCGGACGACGTGTTCTACGCGGACGCCGCCGCGGAACGCCTCACCGGGCGCCCCGTCGTGGTCGTCGCCGTCAACGGCGGTAGTGACGAGGTCACCGCACAGGCGCTGCCCGCCGCGATGACCCGTGCCGGAGTGCTGCTGATCGTCTGCGGTGACCCGCAGCGGATCACCGCCGTTCTCGGCGCGAACGCCTAGCAGCCGTCGCTCGCAGAGCCCGCCGGCCCACACGGGCCGGCCGGGCTCGCTGGCGTGCCCGCACCAACACCAGGCGTGCGCCCGAGAGTTCGGCGCCGCGGCCGGGCTCGGCGGCCGGCGCCCCGTGGCCCAGGCCGTCGACGCCGAGCGCGGTGCGGGTGGCGCGTCAGCGGACCGCCGCGCGCCGACGGGCCTCCGCGGCGCCACTCCCCGTACGCCGGGGCGCCGCCCGGGTGCCGCTCCGGGGCGGCATGGACGGCTCGGCCGGCGCGGACGCCTGCGCGGCATCCGGCGTCCCCGACCGCCCCGGGCCACCCGTACCTGCCGTACCTTCCGGCCCGCCCGAGACCCCGCTCCGCTCCCGGACGCCCGCCCGCCCACCAGGCGCGCGCTGCGCCGGCACGGACGACACGGCGACCGGCTCGCTCCGCCCGCCCGCCTCCGCGGGTGAATCCGTACGCGATCCATGGGGCGCAGGGGAGGCTTCCGCAGCCCCCAAGGCCGTCGCGGACCGCCGTGGCCGGCGCCCGCCCCGGTCTTCCCCCAGCACCTGCCAGCGGTCGCGGGTCAGCGTGATGTACGCGCCGCACCGGAGGCCGTGCAGCGTGCAGGCGTCGCGCAGGCCCCACATCCACGCCCCGTCCGCCTCCGTCCAACGCGGCTCGCCCTCACGGCAGTAGAGCAGCACCGCCGTCCGGACCGGGGCGCGCCGGCGCAGGTCGTGCGGGATTATCCGGCGCAGATGCGACAGCAGCACATTGCGGAATTCCCAGCCGTCCGGAGCGGCCGCCGGCTCGGTGAACGACGCGCTGGCGGCCACCCGCTCCTGCGGGTCCAGCACCGCCACGATGGCCGTCGACGGCCCCGGAAGGTGACGTTCGTACAGGCCGGCGACGACCTCACGGGGGTTGCGCAGCAGGGGGATACCGGCCGAGGCCCACTCGGAGGGCTCCAGCATCCGGCTCAGTCGGGCGGCGGAATCGGCGTACGGGGGCAGAGACCCATTCGTGGGCGGGGCGAAGCCGAAGGCCACGGTCCTCCCTTCGTCTACGCGTCCACGCGTCGGGCCGTGGCCGGGCGCGAGAGCGCGCCACGGCATGGCCCTGCCGGACCGCGGACGGCCGGTACGGGGATGCGACGTCAATTCTTGCGGTCGCACACGCATGCGGCAACGAGCAATTCCCACGCACAACCCGGAATCGCCCGGTGCGTCACCTAAATACTTGCCCGCCGCATCGGCCTCTGATACCCGATGGCCCCCGTCATCTCCGCTCCGACGGTTCACCCCTGTACGGCGAGGACCAGCGGAAACACCCCGTCGGCTCCCGCCCGGCGCAGCAGCCGGGCAGCCACGGCCAGCGTCCAGCCCGTATCGGCGTAGTCGTCCACCAGCAGGACCGGGCCACCCGCCGACGCCAGCGCCTCCGCCAGCTCCGGCGGCACGCTCAGCGCACCGTGCAGGGCCCGCAGCCGCTGGGCGCTGTTGCTCCGCGGAATCCTGGCGGCGTCCTCGTCATGCGCCGACGTCACCGTGCCCAGGAACGGCATCCTGCCGACCGTGGAGATCCGCTCCGCGAGCGAGTGGATGAGCTGCGGACGGGAACGGGAGGCGACACACACGACACCCACCGGGCGGGCCGGCGCGTCCGCCGCGCCCGAGGCCCAACCCCCGGGCCCCTTCGCCCAGTCGGCGAGGACGGTGACCACCGCCGCGGCCACATCGTCGGGGACCGGGCCGTCCGGGGCCTGCGGCGCGAGCATCGGGCGCAGACGGTTGCCCCACCCGATGTCGGAGAGCCGGCCCAGCGCCCGGCCGGTCGCGGCCAGCTCTCCCGCCGGGATACGTCCCTTGAGATCGACGCCGATGGCGGGCAGGCCCGTGGGCCACATCCGACGGGGCTCCACCTCGACACCAGGGCGGCCCAGCTCACCGCGCGCCGCGTCCAGCGACGCGGCGGACACCTCGGTGGTGAACCGGGCGCCCGCGCAGTTGTCGCAGCGGCCGCAGGCCACCGCCGCCTCGTCGTCGAGCTGCCGGCGCAAGAACTCCATCCGGCAGCCCGTCGTGGTGGCGTAGTCGCGCATGGCCTGCTGCTCGGCTTCCCGCTGGCGCGTCACCCACGCGTAGCGTTCGGCGTCGTAGGACCACGGCCGGCCGGTGGCCGTCCAACCGCCCTTGACCCGGTGCACCGCGCCGTCCACGTCGAGCACCTTGAGCATGGTCTCCAGCCGCGAGCGGCGCAGCTCCACCTGCGGCTCCAGCGCCGGCAACGACACCGGCCGACCGGCCGCCGCCAGCACCTCCAGCGTCCGGCGCACCTGCTCCTCGGGAGGGAACGCCAGCGACGCGAAGTACTTCCAGATCGCCTCGTCCTCACGACCGGGCAGCAGCAGCACCTCGGCGTGCTCGACCCCGCGCCCGGCACGCCCCACCTGCTGGTAGTACGCGATGGGCGACGACGGCGACCCCAGGTGCACCACGAACCCCAGGTCGGGCTTGTCGAACCCCATCCCGAGCGCCGAGGTCGCCACCAGCGCCTTGACCCGGTTGGCGAGCAGATCGTCCTCGGCCTGCTGGCGGTCGGCGTTCTCCGTCTTGCCGGTGTACGAGGAGACGGTGTGTCCCCGGTGCCGCAGAAACGCCGTGACCTCCTCGGCCGCGGCGACGGTGAGGGTGTAGATGATCCCCGAGCCCGGCAGTTCGTGCAGATGGTCCGCGAGCCAGGCGAGGCGGTGCGCGGCGTCCGGCAGCGGCAGCACGCCCAGACTCAGGCTCTCCCGGTCCAGCGGACCGCGCAGCACCAGGGCCGCGCCGCCCTCACCCGTCCCCAGTTGCTCGGCGACATCGGCCGTCACCCGGGCGTTGGCCGTGGCGGTCGTGGCCAGCACCGGCACCCCGGGCGGGAGGTCGGCGAGCATCGTGCGCAGCCGTCGGTAGTCGGGCCGGAAGTCGTGGCCCCAGTCGGAGATGCAGTGCGCCTCGTCGACCACCAGCAGACCGGTGGCCGCCGCGAGCTTGGGCAGCACCTGGTCGCGGAAATCGGGATTGTTCAGCCGCTCGGGGCTCACCAGCAGCACATCCACCTCGCCCGCGGCCACCTCGGCCTGGACGGTGTCCCACTCCTCGGTGTTGGAGGAGTTGATCGTGCGCGCGCGGATCCCGGCCCGCGCGGCCGCCTCGACCTGGTTGCGCATCAGCGCGAGGAGCGGGGAGACGATCACCGTCGGGCCGCTGCCGCGCTCGCGCAGCAGGGCGGTCGCGACGAAATAGACGGCGGACTTCCCCCAGCCCGTGCGCTGCACGACCAGGGCTCGGCGGTGGTCGGCGACCAGCGCCTCGATCGCCCGCCACTGATCTTCGCGCAGCCGGGCCTTGCCGTCGGGGTGCCCGACGAGTCGGGTCAGGACGGCATCGGCCGCGGCACGCAGATCGTCGTTGCTCATGCCCCCATGCAACCCGATGCCACTGACAAAGCGCGAACTTCCCTCCGGAGCTGTGGATAACCGGGCCTGTGGATAACCGCGTCACCCGAGAGTTATCCACAGGGGTCGCGGCGGGACGGACCGACGCGGGATCTTCGAGCCATGAATCCGCACAGCGAACCGCCCAAGTCCGCCCGCACCTCTCACAACGCCTCCGGCACGAGCCGCCCCACCCAGCCCAGCACCGCCCCCGACGCCGCGCCCGGCCGTCCCGAGCCCGCCGAAACCCCCACCCAAGCCGATGCCACCAAGCCCACCAAGCAGCCCCCCAACCCTTCCGACCCCACCACCCCTCCCGCCGCGTTCGTGCCTTCCCAACCGTCCGGGCAGGCGGGCCGCGCACATTCCTCCCCGCCCGACGACACCCTCCCGGACACCACCGAAGCCCAGGTGACCCTGCGCAGCGCGGCCGAGCTCGCCGACGCACTGCCGTATCTGATGGGCTTCTATCCGGACGACAGCGTGGTTCTGGTAGCGCTCCACGGCCGGCGCGGACGCTTCGGTGGCCGGGTCAGGCTCGGCATTCCCAAGGACACCGCCCAGTGGCCGGATGTCGCCGACCAGCTCGCCGACTGCCTGGTCTCCGCGGGCAAGGACCGCGATGCCCGCCCCGACGGCATCCTCGTCTTCCTCTGCCAGGAGCCCGCCGCGGGGGAGAGCGGCAAGGACGTCAAAGACCGTCTCCGCCCCCTCGCCCAGCGGCTTCGCACCGCCTGCGGCGCGCTCGACGTGCCGGTCCTGGAAGCCCTGTGCCTCTCCAACGGCCGCTACTGGTCCTACTGCTGCCCCGACTTCCGCTGCTGCCCCGCCGACGGCACACCCATGGTCATGCCCGGCACCTCGGTGATGGCCGCGGCCGCCGCGTACGCCGGAATGCGGGTGCGCGGCTCACTCAAGGAAATGGAAGCCCGGCTCACACCGCGCACCGGACGCCGGGCGGCCGAACAGGAAAAGGCCCTCGACGCCGCGGCCGCCGCGCTGGTCCCGCGCATGCTCCGAAGCGACGGCGCGGTGCGCGTCCGGCGCGACACCCTCCGCCTGGCCGAAGCGATGATCCACCGCTTCCGGCTGGACACCCCCGCCGGCAGCGACCGGGCCCGGGACGCCTGCGACGACGCGCTGCTCACCGACGGAGAAGCCGCCGAACTCGTCCTCGGGCTCCAGGACCGGGTCACCCGTGACCGGGCCGCCGAGTGGATGGACGGTTCCGCCGCCGCGCCGGCCCTCCGCCTCTGGCGCGCCCTCGCCCGCCGCTGCCCCGGCGGCTACCTCGAACACGCCGTGGCACCGCTCACCCTCGCCGGATGGGTCTGCTGGTCGACGGACGACGTGCCCTCGGCGCGGATCGCCCTCAGCCGCGCCCTGTCCATCGACCCCGACTACCTCTTCGCCCAGTTGCTGCACCGCGCCATCAACGACGGCCTCGACCCCGACCCGCTGCGCCGCTGTCTCCTCGAACAGCGGACCGACGAGGAACGGGCAGCGGAGGAGCGCGCAGAGAACGAGCGTGCAGACGAGGAGCGCGCAGACGAGGAGCGGGCGAAGGAGAAGGAGCGGGCGAAGGAGAAGGAACGGGTATCGGAAAGCGGTGCGCCGGCCGGTTCCGTCAGCGCAGCCCCTCCGGCCACCGGCCAGACACCGCCGCCCGCCAAGCGCCGCTCGGCGGGGCGCGGGGGCGCCGCCGAGCGGCCCCGCGCACCACGCGGCAGCACGGGCCCCGGCACCCGCACGACCGGCGGCCGAGCCAGGCGCCGGGCGGGCCAGGAAGATGGCCGGAGTCGGCGGTGAGCGCGCCGTCGCGGCGCGGCCGGCGTGACCTGGATGCCGACCGGGCCGTTCAGCTCTGTGGCGCAGGCCGTACGAAGCCCCGACCACACCAGGGAGCGCAGAGCGTGCCAGGCATCGTCCCCACCACACAGCCGGCCCGTCGGTCACCGGGAGAACGGCGCCCCACCCCGCCCCCGGCCCCCCAACCCCAACCCGTCCACTCCGCCCTCGTCTGTGTGGCCCTCCCGGCCCTCGCCGTCTCGTCCCCCTCCGGACAGCTCACCGGCCAGGGCCTGGACGGCTACTACCGCGACGGCCTGCGGATCCTCTCCCGCTGCGAACTGCGCGTCGCCGGCGGTGAACCGCTCATCGTCCAGTCCAGGCTGCTCGGCGCGGACCGCGCGCGGTTCATAGGCACGGTCCGCAGGCCCGGCGAACGCGGACCGGATCCGGAGATCCACATGGAGCGGCTGAGGTCCGCGGACGGCATCGAACGCATCACCTTCCACAGCAGCGCCGCCCGGCCCGTTCGGCTCCCGGTCGAGATCCGGCTCGGCACCGACCTCGCGGCGCTCGGCGCCGTCGCCGTCGGCCTGGCGGGCGCCGAACTGCGGCCGGCGGTACACGGCCCGGGCCTGCGCTGGCCCGGGCCGGACGCCCACGTGGTGGCCACCGTAACGCCCACCCCCCAGGACGCCGTGGCCTCTGCCGGCCTGCTGCGGTGGGAGCTGGATCTGCCGCCGGACGGCCGGCGCACCATCGAACTCCACATCCGACTCGACCGCGACGCCCCCGCACCCGACCAGCCCACGGCCGTCACCAGGCTCCGCGCGCCCTTCCCGATTCCCCGCCCGCGAAGCCGGCCGATCGTGCCCCGGCCACGCGGTGACCGGCCACCGCTCCCCTGGGGAGCCGCACGCCTGGAGTGCGACGACCCACGGGCCGACGCGCTGCTCGCCACCAGCCTCGACGATCTGCGCGGCCTGCTGCTGCGCGCACCCGGCGCGGCATCAGATGTCTACGTCGCCGGCGGATTCCCCTGGCGGTGCGGCCTCGCACCCGCCGAAGCACTGTCGACCGCCCGGATGACCCTGCCGCTGGGCACCAGGCTCGCCGCCGGCACCTTGCGCGCCCTCGCCCGCACCCAGCACACCGCGGGGGCGGATTCCGGCCGAATTCCCGGCGCCTTAAGAGACGCGGGACCGCACGCCCCGCCCCGCTGCACCGCCGCCGAAGCCACCCTCCTGTTCCCCACCCTCCTCGCCGAAGCCCGCCGCTGGGGCCTGCCCCAACAGGAAACCGAGCGGCTGCTGCCCGCCGCCGAGCGCTGCCTGACATGGCTGCGCCGAGCCGCCGCGCGGTCACCGGCCGGCCCCCACCACGGCTACGTCCCCGACCCCGCACCCGACGGGCCGTACCGCTGCGAAACCCAGGCCCACGCCCACCGCGCCGCCCTGCTCGGTGCCGACCTCCTCGACGCCTTCGGCCGACCTGACGCGGCAGCACTGCGCGAGTGGGCCGCCGACCTGCGCACGCGGTTCCGCGACGACTTCTGGCTGGAGGACCACGGGGGCGGCCGGCCCGCCGCCCTCCTCACCCGCGACGGCCGACGCCTGCCGCACCTCGGCTCCACCGCGGCGCATCTCCTCGACACCGGCCTCCTGGGCGGCGGAACCCTCGCCCCCGGCCTGCTGGACGCGGCACAGACCGGCCGGCTCGCCAGGCTGCTGGGCAGCCCCGCCCTGGACTCCGGCTGGGGCCTGCGCGCGCTGGGCACCAACGAGAACGGCTACAACCCCTTCGGGCACCGCAGCGGAGCGGTCCGCGTCCACGAGACGGCGATCGCCGCGGCCGGGCTGGCGGCAGCCGGCCACGACAAGGAAGCCGCCGCCCTGACCCGGGGCGTCCTCGAAGCGGCGGCCGGCTTCGGCTACCGCCTCCCGGAGATGTACGCGGGCGAACAACGCACCGCGGACGGCGAGGCCCCCGTCCCGCACCCGGCGGCCTGCCGCCCCGCCGGTTCCGCGGCGGCCGGCGCGGTACAGATACTCGTCGCGCTCGCCGGCCTGCGCCCCGATGCCCCCGCCGGTACGGTCGCGGTGCGCCCGCTAGGCAGCGCCCCCCTCGGAGCGATGCGGTTCACCGGACTGAGCGTCGCCGAGGAGCCGTTCGCGGTACGCATCAGCAGGCTCGGCATGGGCATGGTGGAGGCCGCGTCCGATGGCCTGCGACTGGGTTCCTGAACCGCTTCGGGGCCTGTTTATCGTCAAGCGGACGACTATGATCGCGCCATGCCTCCCTACGACCCGTCGGCCTTCCCGCCGTTCGCCGTCACTGTCGACCTGGTCGTGCTCACCGTGCGCCGCCACGCCCTGTGCGCGCTGGCCGTGCGCCGCGGTGAGCAACCCTTCCAGGGCCGTTGGGCCCTGCCGGGTGGATTCGTCCGGGCCGACGAGGATCTGGAAGCCGCGGCCGCCCGGGAACTCGCCGAGGAGACCGGCCTGCACGCCCACGCCCCCGCGGGCCCGCCGCCCGCGTACGCCGCCCACCTCGAACAGCTCGCCACCTACGGCGACCCCAAACGCGACCCGCGGATGCGCGTCGTGAGCGTCGCGCACCTGGTGCTCGCCCCCGACCTGCCCGCCCCACGGGCCGGCGGCGACGCCCACAGTGCCCGCTGGGCGCCGGTGGAGACCCTGCTGGACCAGGACGGCGCGCTCGCCCGCGAAGGGGAGATGGCCGCCCCGCTCGCCTTCGACCACGCGCGAATCCTCGCCGACGGCGTGGAACGCGCCCGCTCGAAGATCGAGTACTCCTCCCTCGCGACAGCCTTCTGCCCCCAGGAATTCACCGTCGGCGAGCTGCGACGGGTCTACGAAGCCGTGTGGGGCGTCGCCCTCGACCCCCGCAACTTCCACCGCAAGGTGACCGGCACCCCCGGCTTCCTCGTGCCCACCGGCGGGACGACGACCCGTCAGGGAGGCCGCCCCGCCCAGCTCTTCAGAGCCGGCGGCGCCACCCTCCTCAATCCGCCGATGCTGCGCCCCGAGGTCTGACCCCGGGCCCGGACGCTCGGGCTCAGCCGGCCGGCAAGTGACACGGCGTCACCCCATCGGCCTGCGGCCACCCGGGACACGATGCCCGCCAAGCCGCCCAATTGCCAATAAATAGGACATGTAGCGTTACCTTGGCCGGGTGAGTCCTCTCGTACCGCCCGCTGCTTCCGAACGGCCTCACGCCCCGCGAGGGACGCGATGATCCAAGCCATCGGACTGACCAGCGAACCCCGTGGCGAGCACCCGCCCGCCGTCGACGACCTCACCTTCGAGGCGCGGCCGGGCCGGGTGACCGTGCTGCACGGCACCCCCGGTGCCGGCAAGACCACCGCCCTGCGCCTGATGCTCCAACTCCAACGAGGCCGCGGCGTCGCCCTCTTCCGCGGCCGCCCGCTGCACCGCGTCCCCCACCCCGCCCGCGAAATCGGCGTCGTCCTCGGCGACGTCCCCGGCGACCCCTCCCGCACGGCCCGCGGACACCTGCGCATGCTCAGTGCCGCCGCCGGAGTGCCGGCCACCCGCGCCGACGACGTGCTCGACCTCGTCGGCCTCAGCGGCCTCGCCGACCAGCGCCTGGGCGCGCTCTCCCGGGGAATGGACCGCAGACTGGGCGTGGCCGCGGCCCTCATCGGCGACCCCCACACCCTCATCCTCGACGAACCTGCCCAAGGCATCTCCCCCCGCGAGGCGGCCTGGCTGCACGGACTGCTGCGTGAGTACGCCGACCAGGGCGGCGCCGTACTCGTCACCTCACGCGACGCCAAAGAAGCGGCGCGGATCGGCGACCGCGTCGTCACCGTCAAAGACGGCCGGCTCGTCGCCGACCAGGAAGCCGCCGACTTCGCCCGCACCCGCCTGCGCCCCCGGGTCGTCGTCCACTCCCCGCAAGCCGACCGTCTCGCCACCCTCCTCCTCGACGAATCGCAGCGCGCCCACCGCGCCGACACCCCCACGGTCGGCCGCGCCGTCGAAGTCGTACGGGAGAGCGGCAGCCGCATCGCCGTCTACGGCAGCAACTGCGCAGCGGTGGGGGAGACGGCGTTCCGCCACGGCATCCTGGTGCACCGCCTCGCCGACGAGGTGGGCGACACCGCACCGCTCACCCCCCTCCCCCGCGCGGACGGCCGCCCCGGGGACCGGGCCGCCGGTGCCTCATCCCCCACCGACCCGACCCCACCACCCCAGGAAGCCGCACCCACCCCACCCCCCGGAGCCGCCCACCACCCTGCCCGCACCACCACCCCCACCACCCCCGTCGCCGACACTCCATCCGGCACTGACGCGGACTCCGGCACCCGCACGACCCCCGGCACCCGCACGACGCCCAACATCCGCACGGCATCCCACCTCCGCACCCTCCCAACCCTCAGCAGCGCGGACCCCTCGGACCGCCCGCCCCGCCCGCCACCCCCCATCACGCCCGTCACCGCACGCCTCACCATCCCCCGGCTGCCCGCCCCCGGCCCGGTCTGGCCGCTGCGTTACGAACTGAGTCGCACCGCGAACGACCGCGCCGGCGCCCGCGTAGCGGTCGCCGCCCTGCTCGCTTCCCTGGCGCTGGCGCTGCTGCTGGCCCGCCAAGGGCAGGCCCCGATGTCGCGAGTGCTCACCGGCTGGCCGCGTCAACTGCCCTTCCCCCCGGCCGCGCTGGGCACCGGCCTGCTCGGAGCGCTCGCTTTCGGCCAGGAGTTCCGCTACCCGACCCTGGCACCGGAAGCCGGCAGCGTGCCCCGCCGCCTGGGCGTGCTCCTCACCAAACTCACGGTCAGCGGCGGCACAGCGCTGGCCCTCGGCACATGCGTACTGGCCGCGAACGCGGCGACGGCCCGCCTGCTGTTCGGACGACAGGCCGTCGCCGGCCTCGCCGAATGGCCTGTTCTCGCTGCCGGTTGGGCCGCTCTGCTGGTCGGCTGTGCCTGGGCGGGCGTGCTGGCGGCCGGCGTATTCCGGTCCACCGCAATGGGATTGGCGGCGGTACTCGCCGTACCGGTCCTCGTCGTACCGCTCGTGCAACGGGTGGCGGCCGAGCCCGCGGCCCGCTCCCTGGCCGGACTGCCCGCCCGACTGGGTGCGTCAACTCTCCTGATGTGGCCTTCCGGAATCGACCACGCCGTATCGGTCGCGTTACGCCTGGCGACCCAACCGGTCGGCGGCGCAATGGCGTTGTCGCTGACCGCCCTGGTCTGCGCCTACGCCCTCACGGTGCTGCGCGGCCGGACGCGCTGACCGCCATGGCGCCTGTTTCGGTCCCCTGTTGTGGTTCTCGCTGCCCAAAAACCGCCGGAGAAAGCGCATTTCTTTCCGATAAAGCGTCAATTGCGAGATGGCGGGCGATCACCCTTTCGTGTGCTTTTCACCAAAGACCTCAAGGCCGTTCAGGGTGTCGCCGACAAAAGATGCGTGAGTACCCTTGCGCACACCATGATGACCGCGGCTCGCCCCGGCGACACCGGCCTCGCAGGCCCGGGCGAGCTTGACCGCTACCCCTATGCCGGCGCCAACGCCGCCGCCAACGCGGCCGGCGCGGACCGCGCCGAGCGCGTTGCCCCGGTCTGGGACAGCTCCGAAACAGACATGGGCCGGGCCGGCCGCCGCGCGGCGGGCAGCCGCGGCCGCGGCCTGCACGGCCAACTCGTCCAACAGCTCGGCCAGATGATCGTCTCCGGCGATCTCGGCGCCGACCGCCCACTCGTCCCCGAGGAGATCGGCCAGCGCTTCGAGGTCTCCCGCACCGTCGTCCGCGAGTCGCTGCGCGTCCTCGAAGCCAAGGGCCTGGTCAGCGCCCGCCCGAACGTCGGCACCCGCGTACGCCCGGTCAGCGACTGGAACCTTCTCGACCCCGACATCATCGAGTGGCGCGCCTACGGCCCCCAGCGCGACGACCAGCGCCGCGAGCTGTGCGAGCTGCGCTGGACCATCGAACCCCTCGCCGCCCGGCTCGCCGCCTGCCACGGCCGCGAGGACGTCCAGCAGCGCCTCGCCGACATGGTCGAGATCATGGGGCACTCCGCCGCCCAGGGCGACACCATGACCTTCGGCCGCGCCGACGCCGAGTTCCACTCCCTGCTGCTCCAGCTCGCCGGGAACCGCATGCTGGAGCACCTCTCCGGAATCGTTTCCTCCGCCCTGCACGTCTCCGGCGGCCCGGCCGGCGGCTGCGAGCGCCCGATCGAAACGTCCGTGGGCCAGCACATGCGGATCGTCGACGCCATCGGAGCCGGCGACGCCACGGCGGCCGAGTCCGCGATGCGCCAGCTTCTCGCCGCCCACGTCGAAGCCGGCGGCCAGGGTCCCGGGTCGCCCGTCGACCACGTCGTCCCCGCGCCCCGCGAGCACTGAAGGCTCGTACCCGCGCGTACGGAACGAAGGCACCGCACGGCCGTCGCCCCGCACTCCATCGGGCGCGGGGCGCGTCGCACGCGCCGCAGCAGCCCACCGCCGGATCCGGGAGGTCGCCCGGATCCGGCAAGGGAGCCTTGAGAGGGTTGCATGTCATACGACCGGGAATGGGTCGGTATGAGGTGTGACTCGGGCCACGTGGATTGGGCGTAACGCTCTTCGGGGAAGCGCGATGACTTAAGAGGTGATAGCCGAGGAGGAATACGAACCGCGTTCGTGACGCTGTTCAACTCCCCGGTTACCCCCCGCGCCGTCGGTCCATCCCCACCGGCGGTCGTCGGCTCCGATCCACAGTGGACGGGGTCGGAAGCCGTTTCCATCGTTCCGAGAGGTTGTTCGTGTCGGCCAGCACATCCCGTACGCTCCCGCCGGAGATCGCCGAGTCCGAGTCTGTGATGGCGCTCATCGAGCGGGGAAAGGCTGATGGGCAGATCGCCGGCGATGACGTGCGTCGGGCCTTCGAAGCTGACCAGATTCCGCCAACCCAGTGGAAGAACGTTCTGCGCAGCCTCAACCAGATCCTCGACGAGGAGGGTGTGACGCTGATGGTCAGTGCCGCAGAGGCGCCCAAGCGCACCCGCAAGAGCGTCGCAGCGAAGAGTCCGGCGAAGCGCACCGCCACCAAGACCGTCGCGGCCAAGCCCGCCACGGTCAAGAAGGCCACCACCGCGGCCGCCGCCCCCGTGGCGGACGGCGCGGTCGATGAGTCCGAGTCCGCGCCTGCGAAGAAGGCCGCGGCGAAGAAGGCGACCGCCAAGAAGACGGCCGCGAAGAAGACGACGGCCAAGAAGGCCACCGCGAAGAAGTCCGCGTCCAAGAAGGACGTCGACGAGCTCCTCGACGACGAGGCGACCGAGGAGACCCCGGCGCCCGGCAAGGGTGAGGCGACCGAAGCCGCCGAGGGCACCGAGAACGCCGGCTTCGTCCTGTCCGACGACGACGAGGACGACGCCCCCGCGCAGCAGGTCGCCGCGGCCGGCGCCACCGCCGACCCGGTCAAGGACTACCTCAAGCAGATCGGTAAGGTCCCCCTCCTCAACGCCGAGCAGGAGGTCGAGCTCGCCAAGCGCATCGAGGCGGGCCTGTTCGCCGAGGACAAGCTGGCGAACGCGGACAAGCTCGCGCCGAAGCTCAAGCGCGAGCTGGAAATCATCGCCGAGGACGGCCGCCGGGCCAAGAACCACCTCCTGGAGGCCAACCTCCGTCTGGTCGTCTCCCTCGCCAAGCGGTACACCGGCCGCGGCATGCTTTTCCTGGACCTGATCCAGGAAGGCAACCTCGGTCTGATCCGCGCGGTCGAGAAGTTCGACTACACCAAGGGCTACAAGTTCTCGACCTACGCGACGTGGTGGATCCGCCAGGCCATCACCCGCGCCATGGCCGACCAGGCCCGTACGATCCGTATCCCCGTCCACATGGTCGAGGTCATCAACAAGCTCGCCCGCGTGCAGCGCCAGATGCTCCAGGACCTGGGCCGCGAGCCCACCCCGGAGGAGCTGGCCAAGGAACTCGACATGACCCCCGAAAAGGTCATCGAGGTCCAGAAGTACGGCCGCGAGCCGATCTCGCTGCACACCCCGCTGGGCGAGGACGGCGACAGCGAGTTCGGTGACCTCATCGAGGACTCCGAGGCGGTTGTCCCGGCCGACGCGGTCAGCTTCACGCTCCTGCAGGAGCAGCTCCACTCGGTGCTCGACACCCTCTCCGAGCGCGAGGCCGGCGTGGTGTCCATGCGCTTCGGCCTCACCGACGGCCAGCCCAAGACGCTGGACGAGATCGGCAAGGTCTACGGCGTCACGCGTGAGCGGATCCGCCAGATCGAGTCCAAGACGATGTCGAAGCTGCGCCACCCGTCGCGTTCGCAGGTGCTGCGGGACTACCTCGACTAGCCGTACCAGCACAGAGACGCCCCGAGCCCGGTCCCTCCTTCGTGGAGAGGCCGGGCTCGCCGCCGTCCGGGTGCGGGGCGCCGCCGTTTGGCTCACTCTGGGTGGGCGACCACTGTCCCAGAGTCAGGAGTCCGTATGCGTCCGCCCGCCCACGCAGTTCTCGGAGCCCTCGCGCTGGTCCTGGCCACGCCGTCAACGGCGGCAGCGGACGGTTCGGTGATCGGCGGCAAGCCCGTACGGGTCTCGCAGAGCCCCTGGGCGGTGGCACTCGCCTCCCGTGACCGCTTCGGCGCCCAGCGGTCCGGACAGTTCTGCGGGGGCGTCCTCGTGGGCCGCTCCACAGTCGTGACAGCCGCGCACTGCCTGAGCAAGGAAGTGCTGGGGGTGCCCTGGCGGCAGGTCAACGACCTGCGGATCGTGATCGGACGCGACGACCTCGCCCACAGCGGGGGGCAGGAGCTCAAGGCCGCGAAAGTGTGGGTGAACCCGCGCTATGACAGTTGGACCAACGAGGGGGACATGGCCGTCCTCACCCTGCGGGAGCCCGCCCGGAAGCAGCCGATCCGGCTGGCCGGGCCTGGCGACGCCGCCTACGGGCCCGGCGGCGCGGCCACGGTCTACGGCTGGGGAGACACGACGGGCGAGGGCGCGTACGCGACCCGGCTGCGGGCGGCCCACGTGAACGTCCTGAAGGACTCTGTGTGCGCCCACGCCTATCCGGGCAGCCCCGATGGCACGTACAAGGCCGACTCGATGCTCTGCGCCGGCGAGCCCCGCGGGGGCCGGGACGCCTGCCAGGGGGACAGCGGCGGGCCTTTGGTGGTGGACGGGCGGCTGGTGGGCCTGGTGTCGTGGGGGACCGGCTGCGGGCGGGCGGGAAACCCCGGCGTCTATACGCGGGCCTCGGAGCTCGTGCCGGCGGTATCGGAGCACGGGGCCGGGTGAGGAACGCATGTTTTCCGGGCGTACGAGTGCGGGCGGTCTCCCCGATGGTGCCGGGGAGACCGCCCGCCGCACGGCCCTAGGCCGCTACTCGCTCGTCGTGGATGCTGCGATGTGTCAGCGTTCCTCTTCGGTCGCAGACGCCGGAGGGGCGGTCAGCCGCTCCGTCTCGTCCTGTATTTCCGCGGCGATCTTCTTGAGTTCTGGCTCGAACTTACGACCGTGGTGGGCGCAGAAGAGCAGTTCTCCGCCGGACATCAGGACGACGCGCAGGTAGGCCTGGGCGCCGCAGCGGTCGCAGCGGTCAGCGGCCGTCAGCGGGCTCGCGGGTGTCAGAACAGTAGTCACGTCGCCTCTTCTCTAGCTCGACGAGCTGTCGTACCAGGGTCAACATCCAACCAGGCCGAAAACGTTCCCGCTCGTGCCTTTTCCTCGAAAAAACTTCTCCGAGGGGGCCGGGTGCTGCCGGGTGGCGGCGAATGAGCCGTATTGCTTGGTCTGATTCACGTTGGTTGGGGGTGCGTCCTCCCGGCTGGCTTGCCGGTTGTTGATGAGGACGTGCCCGGAGCCTAAATGGTTCATGCCTCGAAGGGAACGTGATGTGCACGTCACTACGACGTCACCCCATCGAGGGATCGAACGCACGAGCGAAATTCTACTACCATGGGCGTGCTTACGGGTGGCGTCACATCGGCTCTACCAGGCCTCGGTACCCTCTGACGGGCGACACCGCCACAACCGAGTCCGCGGAATGCGGACTGCCAGAAATTCAGCGAGGAGCGAACCGCGTGACCGCCGAGATGTCCGTGCCGTCCACCGCAGTGCTGACCGGGGCAGACCGGGACGGTTCCAACTACACCGCGCGGCATCTGCTCGTCCTCGAGGGGCTGGAGGCCGTTCGCAAGCGCCCCGGCATGTACATCGGATCCACGGACAGTCGCGGCCTGCTGCACTGCCTGTGGGAAATCATCGACAATTCCGTCGATGAGGCGCTCGGCGGCTACTGCGATCACATCGAGGTGATCCTCCACGACGACGGCTCGGTGGAGGTCCGCGACAACGGCCGCGGTATTCCCGTCGACGTCGAGCCGAAAACCGGCCTCAGCGGCGTCGAGGTCGTCATGACCAAGCTGCACGCCGGCGGAAAGTTCGGCGGCGGCTCCTATGCCGCCTCCGGCGGTCTGCACGGCGTCGGCGCCTCCGTCGTCAACGCCCTCTCCGCGCGCCTCGACGTCGAGGTGGACCGCAACAGCCGGACCCACTCGATCAGCTTCCGCCGCGGCGTCCCCGGCATCTTCACCGAATCGGGCCCCGACGCCCCCTTCGACCCGCGCAACGGCCTCCTCAAGGGCAAGCGCGTCCCCAAGACCAAGACCGGCACCCGCGTGCGCTACTGGGCGGACCGGCAGATCTTCCTCAAGGACGCCAAGCTCTCCCTCGAAACGCTCTACGCCCGCGCCCGCCAGACGGCCTTCCTCGTGCCGGGTCTGACCCTCGTCGTCCGTGACGAGCGCGGCATCGACGGCGCCGGCAAGTCTGAGGAGACCTTCCGCTACGACGGCGGCATCAGCGAATTCTGCGAGTACCTCGCCCAGGACAAGGGCGTCAGCGACGTCCTGCGGCTGACCGGCCAGGGCACCTTCAAGGAGACCGTGCCGGTCCTGGACGACCGTGGTCACATGACACCCACCGAAGTCACCCGCGAACTGGGCGTCGACATCGCCATGCGGTGGGGCACCGGCTACGACTCCACCGTGAAGTCGTTCGTGAACATCATCGCCACACCCAAGGGCGGCACCCACGTCGCCGGCTTCGAGCGCTCGGTCACCAAGACCGTCAACGAAGTGCTGCGGTCGAGCAAGCTGCTGCGCGTCGCCGAGGACGACGTCGTCAAGGACGACGCCATGGAGGGCCTCACCGCCGTCGTCACCGTGCGGCTCGCGGAGCCCCAGTTCGAGGGCCAGACCAAGGAGGTCCTCGGCACGTCCGCCGCTTCCCGGATCGTCGCCCAGGTCGTCAGCAAGGAACTCAAGGCGTACCTGACCTCCACCAAGCGGGACGCCAAGCAGCAGGCGCGCTCCGTCCTGGAGAAGATCGTCGCCGCGGCCCGTACGCGCATCGCCGCCCGCCAGCACAAGGAGGCCCAGCGCCGGAAGACCGCGCTGGAGACCTCCTCGCTGCCGGCCAAGCTCGCCGACTGCCGCAGCGACGACGTCGAGCGCAGCGAGCTGTTCATCGTCGAGGGCGACTCCGCGCTCGGCACCGCGAAACTCGCGCGCAACTCCGAATTCCAGGCGCTGCTGCCCATCCGCGGCAAGATCCTCAACGTCCAGAAGTCGTCGGTCTCGGACATGCTCAAGAACGCCGAGTGCGGCTCCATCATCCAGGTCATAGGAGCCGGATCCGGCCGGACGTTCGACATCGACACCGCCCGCTACGGCAAGGTCATCTTCCTCGCCGACGCCGACGTCGACGGCGCGCACATCCGCTGCCTGCTGCTGACCCTCTTCCAGCGCTACATGCGCCCGATGGTCGAACAGGGCCGGGTCTTCTCCGCCGTGCCCCCGCTGCACCGCGTCGAACTGACCAACCCCAAAAAGGGCCAGGACAAGTACATCTACACGTACTCCGACAGCGAACTGCGCCAGACGCTGCTCGAGCTCCAGCGCAAGAACGTCCGCTACAAGGACAGCATCCAGCGCTACAAGGGCCTGGGCGAGATGGACGCCGACCAGCTCGCCGAAACCACCATGGACCCGCGCCACCGCACCCTGCGACGGATCAACATCAGCGACCTCGAAGCGGCGGAGAAGGCCTTCGACCTCCTCATGGGCAACGAAGTCGCCCCCCGCAAGGAGTTCATCACCAACTCCGCCTCCACTCTGGACCGTTCGCGCATCGACACCTGAGCGGCTCCGCGAGCCTCACCGGGCGCCTCTCCACCCACGGGGGGAGAGGCGCCCGTCGTCATGTCCACCCCCTCCCCACCCTGGCTCCGATCCGGGTGGCGAGCCGGCTCCGTAGCGTCGGCGGTGTCGTCACAACTCGCCCCACGGAGGCTGAAGGACATGAGCGGCTCGCTCAACACTCTGGTGATCGTCGGTGTCGTCGCGATCGTGTTCATCCGGCAGTTCCAGGCACAGCGCCTCACCGCGGACAGCAAGACATGGTGGGCGGCGCCAGCCGTCCTCACCGTCATGGCCGTCAGGGAACCGGGAATCCTCGGTCCGACGCACCACACCGCCTCCGCCGTACTCCTCGCCGCGGAAGTCGTCGTCGGACTGGCCGCCGGCGCCGCCTGGGCCTGGACCACCCGGATGTGGACGGACGACGAAGGCGCGGTGTGGACCAAGGGCGGATGGGCCACCGCCGCCGCGTGGCTCGGCGGCCTCGTGCTGCGGCTCGGCCTCGCCGGCGTCTCCGCCGCCCTGGACGTCCACCAAGGCAGCCCCGCCATGATGCTCTCCCTCGCCGCCATGCTGCTGACCCGCACCGGCGTCACCACCTGGCGAGCCCAATCCCTACGTCCGACGTACCGTGTTCCTGTCGCCGGCTGAACCAGGTCACCGGCCGGGGGAAGGACCGTTTGTGCCGCCCAACCCCTGGACGAGCTGGCCGTCTCCGGAGGCGCTCTCCCGTGACGGCATCAGCGAGACCCGGCTGTGGATCGGGCGGGCAGTCCGCGTCCTGCTGCTGGCCGGAGTGCTGTGGGGCGCCCTCACGGAGCCGGTCTTCCGCGGTTGGGGACTGCTCGCCGGCGGCACCGGAATCATCCTGAGCGCGCTGGCCTTCAAAGGCTTCTTCCGCACCACTCTGCGACGCCGCCTGTGGCCGTCCATCGGCCTGTTGACGCTCCTGGAAGGCGGCGCGTACGCCTTCCACGCCTCGGGCGCGCGGATGCCGGCGATCGTCCTGTGGTGCGGCTGCGCCATCACCTGCATGGAACGCCTGCCCCTGGGAGTCGCGATTCCATGCTCCGCCGCCGCCCTCGGCGCGTACGCCGCGGTCGCCCACGACGACTTGATGACGACCCTGGCCACCACTGCGGGTCTGGGCCTGGCCGGATACGTCCTGCGGCTCGACGCGGAGGCGCGCGGCAACACCCAGCGGCTCCTCGCCCAGGAACGCGCCGCCCGCGAAGCGGAGGCCGAAACCGCGGCACTCGCCGAACGCGGGCGGATCGCCCGGGAGATCCACGACGTGCTCGCGCACAGCCTGAGCGCCCAACTGGTGCACCTGGAGGCGGCCCGGCTGCTGATCCGGGGCAGCACCGACCTCGAAGCCGACCGTGACCAGATCCTTCAACGGGTGGTGGCCTGTCGGGGGATGGCCCGCGACGGGCTCGAAGGCACCCGTGAGGCGCTGTCCGCGCTGCGCGGTGAGATGGCCCCCGTCGAGGACTTCCTGCGCCGGCTGACCACCGCTGAGGGCGCGCGCCTGGACGTGGTGGGGGAGAGCCGGCCCCTGGCGGCCGAAGCGGGCCTCGCCGTCCGCAGGGTGGCTCAGGAAGCGCTGACGAATGTCCGCAAGCACGCGCCGGGCGCGCGGGTGAGCGTGCGGCTGGAGTACACGGAGGGAGAAGTGGGACTCGTGGTGAGTGACTCGGGCGGGCGCGGCAAGGCCGGCGCGCTGGCGAAGAGCGGGTCCGGGTACGGTCTGCTCGGGATGCGGGAGCGCGCCGAACTCCTCGGCGGAACGCTGGAGTCCGGTCCCGCCCAGGAGGGTTTCGTGGTGCGGTTGCGGGTGCCCGCGTGACGGCGCGCGCGGTGGCACGCGTCGTGGTCGCCGACGACCAGACAGTGGTGCGTGAGGGAATCGTGATGCTGCTGGGACTGTTGCCGGGCATCGAGGTCGTCGGCTCCGCCGGTGATGGCGAGCAAGCGATCCGCCTGGTCGCCGAACTCGCGCCCGACGTCGTCCTCATGGACCTGCGGATGCCGCGCTGTGACGGCGTCGAGGCGACCCGCCACATCCGTACGGAGCACCCCGGCACTCAGATCGTGGTGCTGACGACCTACGCCGACGACGACTCCCTCTTCCCCGCCCTGCAGGCCGGTGCCCGCGGCTACCTGACCAAGGACGCGGACGGCGACGAGATCGTCCGCGCCATCGACGACGTCCTCTCCGGCGAGGCGGGGCTGTCCCCGAAGATCCAACGCAGACTGCTGGAACGCCTGGCGGAGCCCGTACGGACCCTCCCGGACGCCACGGCCGCGCCCCCGGACGGGCTGACCGCGCGCGAGGTGGAGGTGCTGCGACTCATCGCCGAGGGGAAGTCGAATCCGGAGATCGCGCGGACGCTGCATGTCTCCACGGCCACCGTGAAGACGCACATCAACAACCTCTTCGCCAAAGCGGGGCTGAGGGACCGGGCCCAGGCGATCCACTACGCGTACCGCAACGGTCTCGCACAGCCGCCCGGATAGTCCATCACCTTATGGAGTGAAGCATTCGGAATGAAGAGTCCCGGATCTTCCTTTCTGTCCATCCTTGGGGCACACGGTCAACAGGCCCGTGCAACAAGGAGTGTTCGGTGGACAAGCAGGACGGCTACGCGGCCGGTGAGTCAGGAGCCGTGCGGCTCGACGACCCCTGGTACGACGCTCTCGCCTCCGGTTGGGGCGAGTTGGACGACGCGGCGCACGAAAGGGGCGAGCCGGAGCGCACACAACCGCCTGCGCCCGTGCCCGTGCCCGCACCACGATCCGCGCCCCACGACGAGGTGTATCTGGCGGTCCAGCGCAGCCCCGCCTTCCAGGAAGTGCGCCGCCGCTACCGAAGCTTCGTGGTACCCGCCACGGCCCTCTTCCTCGCCTGGTACCTCGCCTACGTAATCGCCGCGACGGCAGCACCCGGCCTCATGGCGCATCGCGTCGCCGGCGCCCTCAACGTCGCGATGGTCGCCGGACTCGGCCAGTTCGCCACCACCTTCCTGCTCACCTGGGCCTACGCCCGGCACGCACGGCTGCGCCGGGACCGCGCCGCGCTCGACATCCGCTGGGAGACCCAGGAACTGACCGGAGGGAACATCCGTTGACCGGCCACCACCAGACCCTGGCGCTGGTCCTGTTCAGCGCGTTCATCGCCGTCACGCTCGCGATCACCACCTGGGTGAGCCGCCGCAGGCACGGCTCGGCCGAGGAGTTCTACGCGGGCGGCCGGCTCTTCTCCCCCATGGAGAACGGTTTCGCCATCGCGGGCGACTACATGTCCGCCGCGTCCTTCCTCGGCATCTCCGGGCTCATCGCCCTCTTCGGCTACGACGGCCTGCTGTACTCCGTCGGCTTCCTCGTCGCCTGGCTCGTCGTCCTCTTCCTCGTGGCCGAACTCGTCCGCAACTGCGGCAGATTCACCCTCGCCGACGTCGTCGCCTCACGAATGCGCGAGCGCCCCGTCCGCATCGCGGCCGGCGCCGCCTCCGTCACCGTCTCCGTCCTCTACCTGGTGGCTCAGATGGTCGGCGCCGGCAGCCTGGTCGCCCTCCTCCTCGGCGGCGCCGGCCCCCACGCCCGCACCTGGATGGTGATCGGCGTCGGCGCGCTGATGGTGATCTACGTCGCCTTCGGCGGCATGCGCGCCACGACCTGGATCCAGATCGTCAAAGCCGTCCTCCTCATGGGCGGCGCCGTCGCACTGACCGTTCTCGTACTGGCCCGGTTCCACGGCGACCTCAACACGCTGCTGAACACCGCCGCCGAACGCAGCGGCCACGGACGGGCCTTCCTCGCACCGGGCCTGAAGTACGGCGGCGGCTGGACGGCACGCCTGGACTTCATCAGCCTCGGCATCGCCCTCGTCCTGGGCACGGCCGGACTGCCGCACATCCTGTCCCGCTTCTACACCGTCCCCACCGCGCGATCCGCCCGCCGTTCCGTTGTCTGGTCCATCGGCCTGATCGGCGGCTTCTACCTGATGACCATCGTGCTGGGCTTCGGCGCGGCCGCGGTCCTCGGCAGTGATGCCGTACGCGCGTCCAACGCGGCCGGGAACACCGCGGTCCCACTGCTCGCCCTGGACCTGGGCGGCGGCGCCGGTTCGACCGGAGGAACGGTTCTGTTCGCCGTCGTGGCCGCGGTCGCGTTCGCCACCATCCTGGCCGTGGTCGCCGGCATCACACTCGCGTCGTCCGCCTCGGTGGCCCACGACCTCTACGCCTCTGTGCGGCGTCCGCGCGGCACCGCACAACAGGGACAGCGCGGTGAGGTGATGGTCGCGCGCGTCGCGGCTGTGGGCGTGGGCGCGGTCGCCATCGGCCTCGCGCTGCTCGCTCAGGACCTCAACGTCGCCTTCCTGGTGGGCCTCGCCTTCGCCGTCGCCGCATCGGCCAACCTGCCGGTCCTGCTCTACGCCCTGTTCTGGCGCCGCTTCACGACCCGGGGCGCGGTCTGGTCCGTCTACGGCGGTCTGATCCCCGCCATCACGCTCGTCCTCCTCTCGCCGGTCGTCTCCGGCAGCCCGGAGTCACTCTTCCCCGGCGTGGACTTCGCTCTCTTCCCGCTTCAGAACCCCGGAGTCGTCTCCATCCCGCTGGGCTTCCTGATGGGCTGGCTGGGCACGAGGCTCTCCCCGGAGTGCGCCGACCGAGCCCGACACGCCGAGACCGAGGTCCGGGCGCTTACGGGGGCGGGGGCGGTTTAGGGCGTGGGGACGTCGGGTGCGGAATGGGACGCGACTACGTCGATGTGTGTCTCGCTGGTGGGCGGGCACGGGGGCGCCCGCTCGGACGGTGCCCGTGGACGGTGCGGAGCCGAGCGTGGGCCGCGAGGTGAGCAGCGGCCAACCGGCCGCACGGGGCTGGGCCCTACACCCACTCGTAACGGTGCTCGGGGCGGCCGGTCTCGCCGTAGCGGAGACTGAGGCGGACCCTGCCGGTGCGCTCCAGCAGCTTGAGATAGCGCTGGGCGGTCTGCCGGCTCAGCCCCGCCTGGAGCGCGACGTCCTGGGCGGACAACGGCGTCTCCGCGGAGCGCAGCACCGAGCGCACGCGGTCAGCGGTGGCTGTGGAATGCCCCTTGGGCAACTCGGCGGGGCCGGCGTTGGCGGCCCCGAGTGCACCGAATATCCGGTCCACTTCGGACTGTTCCGCCTGACCGCCGCCTTCGAACGTACGGTGCAGGGCCGCATAACCCTCCAGCTTGGAGCGCAGGCCCGCGAAGGTGAACGGCTTGACCAGGTACTGCAGGGCGCCATGACGCATGGCGGCCTGTACGGTCGCGATGTCGCGGGCCGCCGTCACCATGATCACGTCGGTGAGCATGCCGCGCCTCCGCAGATCGGCCACCAGCTCGAGCCCCGTCTCATCCGGGAGGTAGTGATCCAGAAGGATCAGGTCCACGGGGTGGGTGTCGAGGGCGGCCAGGGCCTCGGCGGCGGTATGAGCCAGGCAGCGGACACGGAACCCCGCGATCTTCGCGACGTACGCCGCGTTGATCTCGGCCACTCGCACGTCGTCGTCCACGACCAGTACGTCGATCATCCGGCGGCCCCCGCTGTGTCGTCGGGACGATGAGCGTCCCCGGCGTCAGGGGAATACCCGGCGTCACGGGGAGCTCTTGGAGGCATGGTGGCGGAGGCGCCGCAGTGCGGGCCGCCACGGCGCGTCTCCTGCGGTCCGGTGAGTTCGTCTGCCAGTGCGTCGGGCACGGTGACGGTGAACACGGCGCCGCCACCGGGGCGCTCGCCGACCTCCGCGGTGCCTCCGTACCGCTCGGCGAGCCGGCGTACGAGTGCGAGGCCGATACCGCGCTGCCCATGGGCGGGCGGTTCCTTCGTCGTCCAGCCCTCGGTGAAGATCTCTCCCCGCCGAGCCTCGGGGACGCCCGGCCCGTTGTCACTGACGCGGATCACGGCGGTGCGTCCTTCGGCGCGGACTTCGACCTCCACCTGCGCGTCGCGGTCGCCGGCCGTGGCGTCCAGGGCATTGTCGACAAGGTTGCCGAGGACGGTGACGAGGCTGGGCGGATCGATCAGCCGGTCTGGCAGGTGGGAGTCGGCAGAGATGCTCAAGGAGACGCCGCGTTCGGTGGCGACGGTGGCCTTGCCGACCAGGAGGGCGGCCAGCAGGGGATCGTGGACCCGCTCGGTGACCTGTTCCGCAGTCGCGCGGTGCACGCCCACCGCCTGCGTCACAAACTCCGCGGCCTCCTCGTAGAGCCCGAGTTCCAGCAGGCCGAGGAGCGTGTGCAGCCGGTTGGCGTGCTCGTGGTCCTGTGCTCGGAGCGCGTCGATCAGGCCGCGGGTGCCGTCCAGCTCGCGGCCCAGCCGCTCCAGCTCGGTGCGATCCCGCAACGTGATCACTGCGCCGCCGTCATCGGTCGGCATGCGGTTCGCCACCAGGACGCGCTGCCCGCTGACCGCCAGCAGGTCCGCACCCGACACCCGGCCGGCGAGGACATCGCTCGTACGACCCGGCGGAAGCGTCGCCTCCAGAGGGCGGCCGGTGTCCTCGGATCGCAGGTCCAGCAGACGCTGAGCCTCATCGTTCATGAGACGGATCCGGCCGTGCTTGTCGAGTGCCAGGAAACCCTCCCGGATGCCGTGCAGCATTGCCTCGCGCTCGGTGAGCAGCGCGGAGATATCGGAGAAGGCGAGGTCGTGGGTACGGCGCTGGAGGCGACGGGAGACGAGATAGGCGGCCAGGACTCCCGCAGCGAGCGCTCCACCCGCGTAGGCGAGCAGCTCGGGCACGGTGGAGAGCAATCGATCCTGCACGCTCTCGTACGCGATGCCGACGGAAACGGCGCCGACGACCTTGCCGTCCTCATCACGCAGCGGCACCTTGCCGCGTGCCGAACGGCCGAGAGTCCCCTCATCGATCTGCATCACCTCCTGGCCGGCGAGCACGACGCTTGGATCGGTGGAGACATGGTGGCCGATCTCGTCCGGATCGGTGTGAGACCAGCGCACTCCTCGCTCATCCATGATCACTACGTACTCCGCTCCCGTGGCGACCCGAATCCGCTCCGCTTCGTTCTGCACCGGCCCGTTGCGCGTCGGGCGAGAGCCTTCAAGGGCGTCATCGAGACGCGGCTCGGCGGCGGTTGTCTGAGCGATGGCCAGCGCGCGGCGCATCGCCTGGTCATCGAGCTCGGCACTGAGCGGACGCAGAAACAACCCGGTCGCCAGCGCCGTGACACCAGTGGCGATGGCCAACTGCATCAGCAGGACCTGGGAGAAAACGCGACGCGGCCAGCCGAGGCGGGGACGAGCGAGCTGCAGCCGACGGGGGCTGCGCGAGCTTTCGCCCGGGGAGCGGCCCTGGCCGGGTAGCCGTGCTGAGCCGAGCTCGTCTGCTGTACGTGACCGGCTCGTGGCGGCATGGGACGGGGGCGTATCCCGGGAATACGGTGCCGACCCCGAGCGCCGCGCGGCACTCGGGCGCGGAGCCGATGCTTCCTTTTCGCCCATCGCACGAACAGTAAGCGGGACGACAGTCGGGTCGGTAATTCTTGGTGCTTCGACTTCGGAGGGTGGCGGAGGCGCAACTAGCCGCTGTGAGTGGCGCTGGCCGCCCGTGAAGATGGGGGCTTCCGGGCTTCAGGCTGTCTTCTTCTTTCCGCCGCGTCACGCGTGGTCTCGGATGTCCGCGGTTCTGCGCTCCCTCGGACGACTCCGGTTGTTCGTATGGCCTGCCGGACCGATCTCGGGCATAGCGCGGCCGTCGGCCTTCTGACCTGCGTCTTCGCCTCCGCACGCAGACGGAGATGTAGACGGGCAGGTGGCACCCGCGAGAGTTATCCACAGGGCTGTCGGACGCAAGCTGTCCGCGCTTAATCTCGCGAGTGTGAGTGCACCGTGACCGCAGGGAAAGAGCTGCGGGCCTGGTCTTCGGCGCGCGGTACTGAGCGTGCTCGGAAGGTGGGTGAGGGGGCGCGAATGTGCGGGGGTCGGTTATGTGGTCGGTGGGGGACCGGTGGGGCAAGGGGCGGGGCGCGGGAGGTCGCGGCGCCGGGTGCCGCAAGGTGGCGTTACAGGTGGTGGGGCCGATGTTCAGCCTGAGCGTCGGTCTGACGCTCGGACTGACGGTCGGGGCTGTGCTGGCCGGAAAGCGCGTAAGCCGAGAGCGAGGCAGAGGCGGGCAGAGATCGAAATTCCTCTGCGGGCCTCGGCGTAAGACCGATGACCGGGGGCGGTCTCCGGTTTCAGGGACGCCGGCGGGCGGAAGAAGGGGGACGGCCCGGGCCGGAGCCGTCCGGGAGCGCGGTGATCGACGTGACCGCCATACGAGCCGGTGGACCGAGCGGCGCACCACAGCTAGCGGGCGCCGGAGCACTGTCGGACCGTTGCTCCACCGCGACCCGCCAGCGGCGGCCGTCGGCATGGGCGACGCAAAGGACCCAGGCGGGGAGGCTAGCGGTCAGCGGCCCGCCCGCGGTCGCCGAGCTGTCGCGCCGCATCGGTTCGGCCCGCACCGCGTCGGTCCGTACGATGTCGAGTGCGTCCGCCCGCTCCTCACGGATCAGCTCGCGGACAGCGAGGTCGGCGGCCTGCGCCGGTCGGTCCCAGGTCGAGCGGCCGCGGCAGTGGTCGATCGCGATCCGTCCGTGGCGCGCCGCCTCCACGGCGTCCTTGACGAGATGAGCGGAGGCCCGTCCGTAGGCGTAGCCGTAGGGGAGGACGAAGAGGGTGGGGGAGAAGCGGTGACCACCGATGTGGGTGACCTCCCAGGTCTCCGTTCCACTGGTGGCGAGCTCGGCGGCCAGGGGCCTTCCGAGGAGAGCGCAGCAGCGGTCCCGCTTGCCGTTGGTGCAGACGAGGACCAGCGGCTCACCGGTGTACGGCTCCCACACGCCTCTGTGTTCGCCGCCGCCCAGAGCGGCGAAGTCCAGGCCGAGAGCGGTGCGGGGGTCCGTCGTGGTGATCGTCCGGATCCAGGAGCGGCCGGGCGCGGTGTGGGCGAGGAAAAGGCGGCGCCTGGGGGCGCTGTGACAGTCGGCGTGGCGTCCAGGCCGGCGGATCAGGGCGACGCGTACGTCCGTACCGTCTGTCGCGGCCTCCAGTGCCCGCCCGATGTCAGGGTCGAGGTGGCTGTCCGTCAGCGCTTGGGCCCCCCAGGGTCCTGTCTGCTCGATCAGCAGCCAGGTCCGGGCAGTGGCCGCGGTACCGGCCAAAGCTTCGGCCGCTTCGCGGGAAGCGGTAGCGCATGTACTCACAAAGGTGAGCCTAACTCGGCGCGTCCGACATCGACGCCCGGGAGGCAGACCAGGGCTTCCGCTCAGCGTCCGAAGGGCCGACAGCGCGACGCTCGGTGACGGGAGCGACAGCGTTCACCGCAGGCGCTGACGCCATCCGCTATCAGGGCGTGACAGTCGCCAGAGAGGGCCTTCCCCGTAGCCCACCTGGGTCTCCCCACGAGTGGGGTGAGCCCAGCGTCGGCCGGAGAGTGAGGGCCCGCACCCGGCGCCTGGCACCTGCGCCTACGGGCCCGTTACGATCGGTAGCTCGTTCGCCGGCGGTCCGCGCGGCTCGCCGCCCGCACCATGGAGGCGCTCCCTTGGCCACGCAGCAGATCCCGGTCGTCGTGCTCGCGGGCTTCTTGGGGTCGGGCAAGACCACGCTTCTCAACCACTTGCTCAGCGCCGGCCACGGCACGCGCATCGGCGCGATCGTCAACGACTTCGGCAGCATCGAGATCGATGCCATGACTGTCGCCGGGCAGGTCGACTCGATGGTCTCGTTGGGCAACGGATGCCTGTGCTGTGCGGTCGACACCAGCGAACTCGATACCTACCTGGAGCGGCTCGCCCGCCCGGCGGCCCGCATCGATGTGATCGTCATCGAAGCCAGCGGCCTGGCCGAGCCGCAGGAGCTCATCCGGATGATTCTCGCCAGCGAGAACGACCGGATCGTCTACGGCGGGCTCGTCGAAGTTGTGGACGCGGCCGAGTTCGGAGCCACCCGCGCCCGTCATCCGGAACTGGACAGGCATGTGGCTATCGCTGACCTGGTGGTCCTCAACAAGGCCGACCGTATCGGGGAGGCGGCACGCCAGGAGCTGAGGGAAATCCTCGCCGATCTTGCTCCTGGCCGGCCGGTGGTGTGCACGGCGTATGGGCGGATCGACCCGGAGCTCTTCTTCGACCGTGGGGCGGGGGAGGACCTCGATGCGACCGTGCGGCAGCTCTCCTTCGAAGACCTGCTTCGGGAGGCCGCCGCCAGCCGCGACGCCGGCGCGGCGGGCCCGGTCGGCGGTGGCCATGGGGACGAGAGCGCCCAACCGGGCGGCTCGGCCTGCGCGGGCGGTCCTGTTGGCCCTTGTGATCCGGCCCATCACCCTGATGACTGCCACGAGTCCGGCCCCTGCGACCACGCCGACCACACGGACCACCTGCACGCCGCCTATCAGAGCGTCGAGTTCAGCTCCTCCGAGCCGATGAACCCACGTCGACTTATGGACTTTCTCGACAGCCGGCCCGCCGGTCTCTACCGCATCAAGGGCTTCGTCCACTTCGACGTCCCGGGCAGCCGGCAGAAGTTCACCGTTCACGCCGTCGGCGACTTCCTGCGCTTCTACCCCTCGCCCTGGGGCCGGGACGAGGAGCGCAGCACGCAGTTGGTCCTCATCGGCAGCGGTATCGACGCCTCGGCCCTGCGCAAGGAGCTGTCAGGCTGCCGCGAAGCGCTCCCCGAGGTCGCCGCCGGCTCCGGAAAGGCGGAACGCCCCACAGCCGAACACAGCATGTGGGGCGTCCTGCGCTACGTGGCCTCCCGCGAGGAGTGACCCCGGGGGGAGGCGCGGCGGCAGCCGGTTAGACCGGCCCCGCCAGCGCTGCGACCGGCTTCGCCAGCGGCACGCCGGATCCGTCCCGTCGCGGGTCCACCTCGGGCAGCGTCACCGGAGCTCCCTTGGCGTCCGCCGCCCGCACCGGTGCGGGCCCGGCCCAGGCCAGCGTCAGGCAGTCCTCGCCCTTGAGGAACCGCTGGCAGCGCACACCGCCGGTCGCCCGGCCCTTGCGCGGATACTGGTCGAACGGGGTGAGCTTGGCCGTCGCCACCGAGTCGTCCAGAGTGCCGTGCGAGCCGGCGACGGTGAAGACCATGGCGTCGGCGGCCGGATCGACCGCCGAGAAGAAGATCACCTTCGTGCCCTCGCCCAGCTTGATGCCCGTCATGCCGCCCGCCGGCCGGCCCTGCGGCCGTACCTGCGCGGCCGGGTAGCGCAGCAGTTGGGCCTCGTCGGTGATGAAGACCAGGTCTTCGTCGCCGGTGCGCAGCTCGGCCGCGCCCACGATGCGGTCACCGTCCCTGAGGGTGATGACCTCCAACTCGTCCTTGTTGGCCGGGTAGTCGGGCACCACCCGCTTCACGACTCCCTGTTGCGTGCCGATCGCCAGGCCCGGCGAGGACTCGTCCAGTGTCGTCAGGCAGATCAGCGTCTCGCCGTCCCCCAGCGTCAGGAACTCGGAGATCTGCGCGCCGCCGGAGAGGCTGGGGGCCGCCGCGGTGTCCGGGAGCTGCGGCAGGTCGATCACCGCGATCCGCAGCAGCCGGCCCAGGGAGGTCACCGCGCCCACCTCGCCGCGGGTCGTCGCCGGCACCGCGGAGACGATCACGTCGTGCTTGACGCGCTTGGCGTCGGTGTCGAACGGCACCTCGCCGGTGGCCGTACGCGCCAGCAGGCCCGTGGAGGACAGCAGCACCCGGCACGGGTCGTCGGAGACCTCCAGCGGCACCGAGGCGAGGGAGGTGCCCGCCGACTCCAGCAGCACCGTGCGCCGTTCCGTGCCGTACTTCTTCGCGACGGCGGCCAGCTCCCCGGAGACGAGCTTGCGCAGCTCCGTGTCCGACTCCAGGATCCGGGTCAGCTCCTCGATCTCCGAGCGCAGCCGGTCACGCTCCGACTCCAGCTCGATACGGTCGAACTTGGTCAGGCGGCGCAGCGGGGTGTCGAGGATGTACTGCGTCTGGATGTCGCTCAGGGAGAAGCGTTCGATCAGCCGCTCCTTGGCCTGCGCGCTGTTCTCGCTGGAGCGGATCAGCCGGATGACCTCGTCGATGTCAACGAGGGCCGTCAGCAGCCCCTCGACCAGGTGGAGACGGTCGCGCCGCTTGCCGCGGCGGAACTCGCTGCGCCGGCGCACCACGTTGAAGCGGTGGTCGACGTAGACCTCCAGGAGTTCCTTCAGGCCCAGCGTCAGCGGCTGGCCGTCCACCAGCGCGACGTTGTTGATACCGAAGGACTCCTCCATCGGCGTGAGCTTGTAGAGCTGCTCCAGGACGGCTTCGGGGTTGAAGCCGTTCTTGATCTCGATCACCAGCCGCAGGCCGTGTTCGCGGTCGGTGAGGTCCTTGACGTCCGCGATGCCCTGCAGCCGCTTCGCGCCGACCAGGTCCTTGATCTTGGAGATGACCTTCTCCGGGCCCACGGTGAAGGGGAGTTCGGTGACGACCAGGCCCTTGCGGCGGGCGGTGACGTTCTCCACCGCGACGGTCGCGCGGATCTTGAACGTGCCGCGCCCCTTCTCGTACGCGTCCCGTACGCCGCCCAGGCCCACGATGCGCCCGCCGGTCGGCAGGTCCGGGCCCGGCACGAAGCGCATCAGCGTTTCGAGGTCGGCGTTGGGGTGCTTGATCAGGTGGCGGGCGGCGGCGATCACCTCGCCGAGGTTGTGCGGCGGCATGTTCGTCGCCATGCCGACCGCGATACCGGAGGCGCCGTTGACGAGGAGATTCGGATACGCGGCGGGCAGGGCGACCGGCTCCTGCTCCTGGCCGTCGTAGTTCGGGGTGAAGTCGACGGTGTCCTCGTCGATGGACTCCGTCATCAGGGACGTCGCGGACGCCATCCGGCACTCGGTGTACCGCATCGCCGCGGGCGGGTCGTCGTTGCCGAGCGAGCCGAAGTTGCCGTGGCCGTCCACCAGCGGCAGCCGCATCGAGAACGGCTGCGCCATGCGCACCAGCGCGTCGTAGATCGACGCGTCGCCGTGCGGGTGGAGCTTGCCCATGACCTCGCCCACGACGCGGGCGCACTTGACGTAGCCACGCTCGGGCCGCAGGCCCATTTCGTTCATTTGGTACAGGATGCGGCGGTGCACGGGCTTGAGGCCGTCGCGGGCGTCCGGCAGGGCGCGGGAGTAGATGACCGAATACGCGTACTCGAGGAAGGAACCCTGCATCTCGTCGACGACGTCGATGTCGAGGATCCTCTCCTCGAAGTCGTCCGGCGGCGGGGTCTTCGTGCTGCGGCGGGCCATCGCGGCTGCGGCTCCTTCTGCTGCGTCTACTGCCGATGTGTGATCAAGCAGATGTGGGATCACGCCGGGGCTGGACCAACTGGCGTGATCGGCCGGTTGATCGACCGGCCTGATCAGCCGGTGTACCACCCGGCGTGGTCAACCGATGTGATCAGCCGGTGGCATCGACCGGTGAGTCTGCCCGAGTCTGACGCCCACCATTGTGGACCGCCCCACTGACAACGCCGACCGCGACTCCCCCTTCGACCGCGCCGCGACCGTGCGCGGCCGCCGCCCGCGACCGCGCATGCTCTTCACAGGCGAGCGCGCGCACCCCTCTTACGCGACGACGCGCACCCCTCTTGAGCGACGATGCGCGGCCCTCTTACGGGGCGGCTCGATCGGGAACTTCGCCAGATGCCGACGCGCTTGCATACAGTGACAGAACTTCCTCGCAAGCGGATCGAAGGGACGTACATGCCCATGGGTCACACGGCCACAGAACAAGCCGGCTCCGGCGGCCTGACAGCGACCGAACACCGGCTGGCCAATGGCCTGCGCGTGGTGCTCTCCGAAGACCACCTGACCCCCGTCGCCGCGGTCTGCCTGTGGTACGACGTCGGTTCCCGCCACGAGGTCAAGGGCCGTACGGGCCTGGCTCACCTCTTCGAGCACCTGATGTTCCAGGGTTCCGCCCAGGTCAAGGGCAACGGCCACTTCGAGCTCGTCCAGGGCGCCGGCGGCTCGCTGAACGGCACCACGAGCTTCGAGCGCACCAACTACTTCGAGACCATGCCGGCCCATGAGCTGGAGCTCGCGCTCTGGCTGGAGGCGGACCGGATGGGCTCGCTGCTCACCGCGCTCGACGACGAGTCCCTGGAGAACCAGCGTGACGTCGTCAAGAACGAGCGCCGCCAGCGCTACGACAACGTGCCCTACGGCACGGCCTTCGAGCGGCTGACGGCCATGGCCTACCCGGAGGGCCACCCCTACCACCACACCCCCATCGGGTCGATGGCCGATCTGGACGCGGCTTCCTTGGAGGACGCGCGGGCGTTCTTCCGTACGTACTACGCGCCCAACAACGCCGTCCTGTCGATCGTCGGGGACATCGACGCCGAGCAGACGCTGGCCTGGGTGGAGAAGTACTTCGGGTCGATCCCCTCGCACGACGGCAAGCAGCCGCCGCGCGACGGGTCGCTGCCCGAGATCATCGGCGGCGAGCTGCGCGAGGTCGTCGAGGAGGACGTCCCCTCGCGCGCCCTGATGGCGGCCTACCGGCTGCCGCACGACGGCACCCGTGAGGCGGACGCCGCGGATCTGGCGCTGACCGTCCTGGGCGGCGGCGAGTCCTCGCGCCTCTACAACCGTCTGGTACGCCGCGACCGCAGCGCCGTCGCGGCCGGTTTCGGCCTGCTGCGGCTGGCCGGCGCGCCGTCGCTCGGCTGGCTGGACGTCAAGACGTCCGGCGGCGTCGAGGTCCCGGACATCGAGCGGGCGGTCGACGAGGAACTGGCCCGCTTCGCCGCCGAGGGGCCCACCCCGGAGGAGATGGAGCGCGCGCAGGCCCAGTTGGAGCGCGAGTGGCTGGACCGCCTGGCGACGGTCAGCGGCCGCGCCGACGAACTGTGCCGCTTCGCCGTCCTGTTCGGCGATCCGCAGCTCGCGCTGAGCGCCGTCCAGCGCGTCCTGGAGATCACCCCGCAGGAGGTGCAGGCCGTGGCCAAGGCGCGGCTGCGCCCCGACAACCGCGCGGTGCTCGTCTACGAGCCGACCGAGGCCACCGATCCGTCCCAGTCGTCCGAGGCTGCCGAGCCGGCTGAGTCCGCCGCGTCCGCCGGCATCAAGGAAGAGGAGGCGGCCCAGTGAGCGATGCCACGACCCGCGCAGAGTCCGCCACGAGCAACGGTTCGGTCATGAGCAGCATGGAATTCCACCCGCGCCCCCAGGGCGGCGCCCCCAAGCCGTGGGCCTTCCCGGCCCCCGACCGCAGCCAACTGGCCAACGGGCTCACCCTCCTGACCAGCCATCGCCCCGGCCAGCAGGTCGTCGCCGTCGAGATCAACCTCGTCGCTCCCCTGGAGGCCGAGCCGGCGGGCCTGGACGGCGTCGCCACGATCATGGCGCGCGCCCTGTCCGAGGGCACCGGAAAGCATGACGCCGAGGAGTTCGCCGCCGAGCTGGAGCGCTGCGGCGCCACCTTGGACGCGCACGCCGACCACCCCGGCCTGCGCGTCTCTCTGGAGGTGCCGGCGTCCCGGCTGGCCCGCGCGCTGGGCCTGCTCGCCGACGCGCTGCGCACCCCCGCCTTCCCCGACAGCGAGGTCGAGCGGCTGGTGCGCAACCGCCTCGACGAGATCCCGCACGAGCTCGCCAACCCCGCCCGGCGCGCCGCGATGGCCCTGTCCAAGGAGCTGTTCCCGGCCACCTCCCGCATGTCCCGGCCCCGCCAGGGCACGGAGGAGACCGTCCAGCGCATCGACGCGGCGGCCGTCCGCGCCTTCTACGACGCCCATGTGCGCCCGGCGACGGCCACCGCCGTCATCGTCGGCGACTTCACCGGCGTCGACCTGGACGCGGCGCTCGCCGACACCCTCGGCGCGTGGACGGGCTCCACCGCCGAGCCGGTGAAGGCCACGCCGATCACCGCCGACGACACCGGCCGGGTGGTGATCGTCGACCGCCCCGGCGCGGTCCAGACGCAACTGCTCATCGGCCGCATCGGCGCCGACCGGCACGACCGCGTCTGGCCGGCGCAGGTGCTCGGCACGTACTGCCTGGGCGGGACGCTCACCTCCCGCCTGGACCGCGTGCTGCGCGAGGAGAAGGGCTACACCTACGGGGTGCGCGCCTTCGGGCAGGTGCTGCGCTCGACCCCCGACGGCAGCGGTGCCGCGATGCTCGCCATCAGCGGCTCGGTGGACACCGCCTCCACCGGCCCGGCGCTGGAGGACCTGTGGCAGGTGCTGCGCACCCTGGCGGCCGAGGGGCTCACGGACGCCGAGCGTGACGTCGCCGTGCAGAACCTCGTCGGCGTCGCGCCGCTGAAGTACGAGACCGCGGCGGCCGTCGCGGGCACGCTCGCCGACCAGGTGGAGCAGCACCTCCCGGACGACTTCCAGGCGCAGTTGTACGCCCGGCTGGTCGAGACCGGCACGGTCGAGGCGACCGCGGCGGCGGTCAGCGCCTTCCCCGTGGACCGGCTGGTGACGGTCCTGGTGGGCGACGCGGCACAGATCGCCGAGCCCGTCAAGGCGCTGGGTATCGGCGAAGTGACGGTCGTCGGCGGCTGACTCGCCGAGGCGGTGCGCGGGCGGCTCGGCCGCCCTCCTGAACCGCTGGTCATAGTGTGACAAAAGGGATCCCGTGGCGTTCGCGCGCCACGGGATCCCCTTTATGTCCGGATTGCTGTGGATGGTTGCGTGGTGCCCCTGTGGCGTGCGGCACAAAGAGCCGGTTCTGTTTGCCGATTGAAAGATGTCCCGTTTAGCGTCAGTCCGGCTGTTCGTCAGAAGTACGCCGCAACCGCGGCACCGGGCAGTCATCGCCGAGTCCCCGTACGGCGCGAGCCAGGGGAGCCGGGGACCCACACGTCCCTTGGGGTGAATCGGGCCTCTCTTTGGAGGAGCCCGTAGGAGACCTTCCTGCTCCGAACCCGTCAGCTAACCCGGTAGGCGAGAAGGAAGGAAAGGACAAGCCAGCACATGGCGTTCACCCGTGCCACCGGGAAGCATCGTCGTGCGAGCCGCACCGCTCGCGCGACCCGCAACATCGCCGGCATAGCCACCCTCGCCGCCACCGGCGTCGTCGCCTCCGTCGCCTCGCCGGCGCTGGCCGCCACGGACGAGGCGCGCATCAGCGACACCGGCCTGCGACAGGCCGTCGTGCTCGGTGACGAGCTCGCCAACCGCATCGAGGCGCAGGCCGACGCGCAGCAGGCCGCCGCCGAAGCCGCCGCCGCGAAGGCGAAGGCCGAGGCCGAGGCCAGGCAGCTCGCCGAGCAGGCCAAGCAGCGCGCCGAGGAGGCCAAGAAGAAGGCCGAGGCCAGGGCCAAGGCCGAGCGTGAGGCCAAGGAGCGGGCCGCCCGCGAGGCCGAGCGCAAGCGCCTCAACGCCTTCGCCTCCCCGATCGAGGGCTCCTACGTCTCCACCGCCTACAAGGCGTCGAGCGGCCTGTGGTCCTCCGGCAGCCACACCGGCATCGACTTCCACGCCGCCTCCGGCACGTCCGTCCGCGCCGTCGGCGCGGGCACCGTGGTCGAGGCCGGCTGGGGCGGCGCGTACGGCAACAACGTCGTGATCAAGATGAACGACGGTACGTACACGCAGTACGGCCACCTGTCGTCCCTCGGCGTCTCGGTCGGCCAGACCGTCACCCCGGGCCAGCAGGTCGGCCTGTCCGGCGCCACCGGCAACGTCACCGGCCCGCACCTGCACTTCGAGGCCCGCACCGGCCCGGACTACGGCTCGGACATCGACCCGGTCGCGTACCTGCGCGGGCACGGCGTCAACGTCTGACCCACCGCTTTCCCCGAAGCCCCGGCCCACCCGGCCGGGGCTTCGGCGTTTCCCGGCCGGAGCCCGACCGGCGAAGCCCGCACCATGAGGGGTTTGCCCTCACCCTCCCGCGTACGCCGTTGGCCAAAAAATATCCATGAATACCCGGTCCCTGTCGGAAAAGCCGTCCCGGTCGAATAGAGTCACGGAAAAGTCGCCGATCGGCGGCGTTTCCAGGGGATTACGGCGGAGGCACGGACAATGCGAGGCCATATTTCCGCGCATGCGGTGTGCACGGCGATTCGCGACGACATTGTCTCCGGTGCGCTCGCGCCGGGGAGCCGGCTGATCGAGGACATCCTGGCGGCCCGCTACGGCGTCTCCAGGGTGCCGGTGCGCGAGGCGCTGCGCACCTTGCAGTCGGAGGGGTTCGTCACCACGCGCCACCACGCGGGCGCCTGCGTCGCCGAACCGACCGAGCAGGAAGCCGCCGATCTCCTCGACATCCGCGCCCTGTTGGAGCCGCTGGGCGCCGCCCGCGCGGCGACCCGCCGCAGCGCGGCCCACCTCAAGGTGCTGCGCGGCCTCGTACGGCTCGGGCGCGAGCGGGCCCGCCACGGCCACCCGGCCGACCTGCGCCAACTGGACGGCTGGTTCCACGAAACGCTCGCCCAGGCGGCCGGCAGCCCCAGCCTCACGGCGCTGCTCACCCAACTGCGGCGGAAGATCGAGTGGATGTACGTCGTCGAACTCCCGGCCCGTGTCGCCGAGTCGTGGGAGGAACACGGCGCGGTGCTCGACGCCGTGGCCAGGGGTGACGCGGACCGGGCCCGCGCCCTGATGGCCGCTCACATCGAACGCGCCCTGCCGGTCCACCGGCTGCGGCGGCCCGCCGGGACCCAGGTGAGCGTTTCGAAACAGCCCGTCAACACCGCGCGCGTCCGGCATTAACAATCGCCCCGTATACAAAGAAGGGCTCGGCAGGGTTCGGGTGGAGGGGCGGCATGGTCCGCCGCTATTCGACCCGGTGCCGTCTCGCCATGCGGGGTAATTCGCCATTCCGCGCGGGAGAGGGATATTGGGCGGGCCGCCTATTCGGCTTTCCCGCCGACCCCGCCCGCCCGACGTTCCGCCGTGCGCGCTTCGACTTTGACGCGTCCGGGAGAGATTCCGCTATTCCATGACGGCGAGGCTCGGCATTTCCGTATGCGGAAATCCCGCCGGGTGCCGGTAACGCGCGTTCCGCGCCCTCTCGTCCGTTCCGCCGCCGCCCTCTTCCTCGCCCCCGCCTCCCGACACGCGAAACGGCCCCGCGGCGGCAACCGGAGTGCGGTCGCCGCGGCGGGGCCGTGAGCGCGGGAGCCCAGGGGGTCCCGTACGGACTCAGACGGTCTCGGGCAGCTCGTCGAGGCCCTCGGCGACGAGCTTGGCCAGGCGGTCGAGCGCGACCTCGGCGCCCTCGGCGTCGGAGGCCAGCACGATCTCCTCGCCACCCTGGGCGCCGAGGCCCAGGACCGCGAGCATGGAGGCCGCGTTGACCGGGTTGCCCTCGGCCTTGGCGATCGTCATCGGGACGCCGGCCGCGGTGGCCGCACGGACGAAGATCGAGGCGGGGCGGGCGTGCAGGCCCTCGGCCCACCCGACGTTGACGCGGCGCTCAGCCATGATGTTGCCCTTCAAGTCGTGACTGTTGTCTAGACCAGTCTCTCACGCTGCCGCGACTGCTCCGGCAGCCCGCCGTCCCGGCCTGCTTGCCCTTCGTTCCCCAGCGGGGACCACGGAGCGGACGGGTCCCGTACGGCTTCCCCACGGCACCCTCGGCCCGCTCCGCACCCAGAGCGTACGCACGCCGGGCCGGTTGTCGGTGCCCGGCCGTACCCTGTCCGCATGCAGACGCCGCCGGACCTCGCCTACCCGACCCACTGGGAAGCCGATGTGGTGCTGCGCGACGGCGGAACGGCGCGCATCCGGCCCATCACCCCCGACGACGCCGCGCGGCTGGTCTCCTTCTACGAACAGGTCTCGGACGAGTCGAAGTACTACCGCTTCTTCGCGCCCTACCCGCGCCTGTCCGACCGCGACGTCCACCGCTTCACCCACCACGACTACGTCGACCGGGTCGGCC
This sequence comes from Streptomyces sp. NPDC031210, assembly GCF_055570395.1. NCBI lineage: Bacteria > Bacillati > Actinomycetota > Actinomycetes > Kitasatosporales > Streptomycetaceae > Streptomyces > Streptomyces sp. NPDC031210. Next base: position 140,263 of record NZ_JBVIHH010000013.1, on the reverse strand, counting down.
TGGCCGCCACCGTCGGCGGCGAGTTCATCGCCACCGTCCGCTACGACCGGATCAACGACCAGGGGCTGCCGGCCAAGGACCCCGAGGACGACCAGGCCGAGGTCGCCTTCCTCGTGCAGGACGCCCATCAGGGCCGCGGTGTGGCCTCCGCCCTCCTGGAGCACATCGCCGCGGTCGCCCGCGAGCGCGGCATCCGCCGCTTCGCAGCCGAGGTCCTCCCCGCCAACTCAAAAATGATCAAGGTCTTCACAGACGCCGGCTACACCCAGAAGCGCACGTTCGAGGACGGCGTGGTCCGCCTGGAGTTCGACCTCGAACCCACCGAGCAGTCCATGGCCGTGATGCGCGGCCGCGAGCAGCGCGCCGAGGCCCGCTCCGTCCAGCGGCTGCTCGCACCCGGCTCGGTCGCCGTCATCGGCACCGGCCGCGCCCCCGGCGGCCTGGGCCGCACCACCCTGCGCAACCTCCTCGACTCCGGCTTCACCGGCCGCCTGCACGCCGTCAACCACGCCTTCGCCCCGGGCATGGACCGGCTCGACCCCGAGGGCGTGCCCGCCGTGCGCTCCCTGCGGGAGATCCCCGACCCGGTCGACCTGGCCGTCATCGCCGTCCCCGCCGCCGGAGTCCCCGACGTGGTCCGCGACTGCGGTGAGCACGGCGTCCAGGGCCTGCTGATCCTGTCCTCCGGCTACGCCGAAGCGGGCCCCGAGGGCCGCGAACGCCAGCGCGCCCTGCTCCGCCAGGCCCGCTCCTACGGCATGCGGGTCATCGGCCCCAACGCCTTCGGCCTGATCAACACCGCCCCCGAGGTCCGGCTGAACGCCTCCCTCGCGCCCCGGATGCCCGGCGCCGGCCGCATCGGGCTGTTCACCCAGTCCGGCGCGATCGGCATCGCGCTGCTCAGCGGACTGCACGCCCGCGGCCCCGGCGACGGCGGCATCGCCGGCATCTCCTCGTTCGTCTCGGCCGGCAACCGCGCGGACGTCTCCGGCAACGACCTCCTCCAGTACTGGTACGACGACCCGGACACCGACGTGGTCATCCTCTACCTGGAGTCGATCGGAAATCCGCGCAAGTTCACCCGGCTCGCCCGCCGCACCGCCGCCGCCAAACCGGTCGTCGTCGCCAAGGGCGCCCGCCACCACGGCGCCGCGCCGCCCGGCCACGCCGTCCCCACCGTCCGTATCCCCGACAGCACCGTCGCCGCCCTGATGCGCCAGGCCGGCGTGATCCGCGTCGACACGGTCACCGAACTGATCGACGCCGGCCTGCTGCTGGCCTCCCAGCCTCTGCCACCGGGCCCGCGCATCGCCATCCTCGGCAATTCGGAGTCGCTGGCGCTGCTGGCCTACGACGCGTGCCTGACCGAAGGGCTGCGCCCGCAGAGCCCCCGGGTGCTGGCCTCCGCGGCGACGCCCGGCGACTTCCGCGCGGCGCTCGCCGAGGCGCTCGCCGGCGACGGCTGCGACGCCGTCGTCGTCACCGCCATCCCCTGGGTGGGCGAGGGGGAGGGCGGCTCCCCGGGCGAGAGCAACGGCGCCGCGCTGGCGGCGGCCCTGCGCGCCGCTGCCACGATGGCCCCGGAGAAGCCGGTCACCGTCGTCCACCTGGCGATGGACGACCTGGCCGAGACGCTCGCGGCACCGGGGGAGCCGGCACTGGGGGAGCCGCAGCCGGGGGAGCCGGCACCGGACCTGCCCTCCGGGCCGTCGGAGACGTCTGAGCGGTCCGATCCGGCCGAGCCGCCGAGCCCACCGCAGGCCGCGCCCCAGGTGCCCCAGGCCGAGCCCCCGTCCGCGCCGCACTCCCCGGCCACCGGCCACCCACAGCCCCCGCACCCGCCAAAGCCCCCGCACCCCCCGTCCCGGCCGTACGCCGCGGACCCGCCCCGCCCCCTCACCCCGCCCGGACCGCCACCCGCGCCCTACGCCTCCCCGCCCTCCCCGGCGCCCGAAGGCCCGCCGCCCGCCCCGCCGCACACCCGCCGCGCGCCCGTCCGCATCCCCGCCTACCCCGCCGCCGAGCGGGCCGTCCGCGCGCTCGCCGAGGCCGTCCGCTACGCCGCCTGGCGCCGGGAAGCCGCCGAACCGGGCCGCGTGCCCGAATACGACGACATCCAGGAAGCGGCGGCCGGCGCCGACATCGAGCGCCTCCTGGACCGGCTGCTGCCCGACCCGGACGCCGACCGGTCCGTCCCGTTGCCGCCCGACGCCGCGGCCGCCCTCCTCGCCCGCTACGGCATCCGCACCCACCCCGCCCTCCCGGCCCCCGACCCGGACGCGGCGGTCCGCGCCGCCGCGACCCTCGGCTATCCCGTCGCCCTCAAGACCACGGCCCCCCACCTGCGCCACCGCGCCGACCTGGGAGGCGTCCGCCTCGACATCGCCAACGAGGCCGAACTGCGCCGCACCTACACCGAACTCACCGATTTCCTCGGCTCCCCCCAGGAGCTGCGCCCGGTGGTCCAGGCGATGGTGCCGCGCGGCGTCGACACCGTCATCCGCGCCGCCATCGACCCGGCGGCCGGCGCCGTCCTCTCCTTCGGCCTGGCCGGCGCCCCCTCCCAGTTGCTCGGCGACATCGCCCACCGCCTCATCCCTGCCACCGACCGCGATGTCGACGGGCAGATCCGGTCGATCCGCACCGCGCCGCTCCTGTTCGGCTGGCGCGGCTCCCAGCCGGTGGACACCGCCGCACTCGCGGAACTGCTGCTGCGGGTCTCCCGGCTCGTCGACGACCACCCCGAGGTCGTCGGCGTCGACCTCGAACCGGTCGTCGTCGCGCCGCGCGGCCTGTCCGTCCTGGGCGCCACCGTCCGCCTGGCCCGGCCGCCCGCCACCACTGACCTGGGCCCTCGCCGTCTGCCCGTCTACTGAGCCGCCACGCGCGGGCCCCTGCCGCCGCCCGGCGCCCGAAGAGCCGCCGACTGACGCGTCCTCGCGGCCCGGTACGCCCCGTAAGATGGACCCCATGGCTAAGACCGGTACGACGACCCAGGGGCTGCGCGCGGCGATCGAGCGCAGTGGCTACTACCCGACGCTCGTGGCCGAGGCGGTGCAGGCCGCGGTGGGCGGCGAGCCGGTCGTGTCGTACCTCGTGCACCAGGAGACGACCTTCGACGCCAACGAGGTCCGCCGCCACGTCACCGTCCTGGTGCTGACCGGCACCCGCTTCATCGTCAGCCACACCGACGAGCAGGCCGCCGACGCCACCTCCCCGTCGCCGTACGCCACCACCTCCACCGAGTCCGTCAAGCTCGGCCGGATCTCCTCCGTGGTGCTCAGCCGCGTCGTCGCCAACCCCGAGTCCTACACCCCCGGGCAGCTCCCCCGCGAGGTCGTCCTGACCATCGGCTGGGGCGCCGTCGCCCGGCTGGACCTGGAGCCCGCCAGTTGCGGCGAGCCCAACTGCGACGCCGACCACGGCTACACCGGCTCCTCCACCGCCGACGACCTCTCGCTGCGCGTCAGCGAGGCGGGCGACGGCCCGGACTCGGTCCGCGAGACGCTCGCCTTCGCCCAGGCGCTCTCCGAGGCCACCGCGGCCACCACAAGCACCCGCTGATGGTCCACGCCGCCCCCGCCTGGCCGGAACCCGAACCGCTCGACCCGCTCACCGCCCCGGTGCCGCGCTACGGCACCGCCTCGCTCGCCGACCTGCTGCCCGCCATCGTCGCCGGCCAGGGCCTGACCGGCCTCGCCGCGCCCATGGAACTGGCCCCCGCCGACCGCGCCTGCGTCTTCCTCATCGACGGCCTCGGCTGGGACCTGCTGCGCGCCCACCCCGACGAGGCGCCGTTCCTGACGTCCTTGCTGGGTACGTCGTTCAACCGCAGCGGCCGCCCGCTCACCGCCGGCTTCCCCTCCACCACCGCCACCTCGCTCGCCTCCGTCGGCACCGGCCTCCCGCCGGGCGCCCACGGCCTGCCCGGCTACACCTGCGAAAATCCGGCCACCGGCGCGCTGATGAACCAGCTCCGCTGGCAGCCGTGGACCGATCCGTACGCCTGGCAGCCCCACCCGACGGTCTTCCAGTTGGCCGACGCCGCGGGCATCCACACCTGCCAGGTCTCCGCGCCGCACTTCCAGCAGACCCCGCTGACCAAGGTCGCGCTCAGCGGCGGCACCTTCCACGGCCGGCTCTCGGGCGAGGAACGGATGGACCTCGCCGCCGAACAGCTCGCCGCCGGCGACCGCTCGCTGGTCTACACCTACTACTCCGAGGTCGACGGCAAGGGCCACCGCTACGGCGTCGACTCCGACGCCTGGCGCGGCCAACTGATGTACGTCGACCGGCTCGCGCAGCGGCTGGCCGAGCAGCTCCCGCCGCGCTCCGCCCTGTACATCACCGCCGACCACGGCATGATCGACATCCCCTTCGACCCCGACTCCCGGATCGACTTCGACGAGGACTGGGAACTGCGCGCCGGCGTGCGCCTGTTGGGCGGCGAGGGCCGGGCCCGGCACGTGTACGCGCATCCGGGCGCGGCCGCCGATGTGCTCGCCGTGTGGCGCGAGGTGGTCGGCGAGCAGATGTGGGTGGCGAGCCGCGACGAGGCCATCGCCGCGGGCTGGTTCGGACCGCACGTCGATGACAGGGTCCGCGGTCGTATCGGCGACGTCGTGGCGGCCGCCCACGCCGACATGGTGATCATCGCGAGCGAACGTGAGCCCCGCGAATCGGAGATGGTCGGGATGCACGGCTCGATGACCGCGGTGGAGCAGCTCGTGCCGCTCCTGGAAGTCCGCACCTGACCCGCGCGCCCACCGCCCGCCCTGTCTCCAGCCCCGTCCGCACACGCGCCCGAAAGGCCCGCAACCCCCCATGCCCGAGCTGGTGTTCTTCAGCGGAACGATGGACTGCGGCAAGTCGACCCTCGCGCTCCAGATCGAGCACAACCGCTCGGCCCGCGGTCTGCAGGGCATGATCTACAGTCGCAACGACCGGGCCGGCCGCGGCAAGCTGTCCTCCCGCCTGGGCCTGGTCACCGAAGCCGTCGAGGCGGCGTCCGGCATGGACTTCTACGCGCACCTGGTCGGCCACCTCACCTCCGGCGGCCGGGTCGACTACGTCATCGCCGACGAGGCGCAGTTCCTCGCGCCCGAGCAGGTCGACCAACTGGCCCGCGTCGTGGACGATCTCGACCTGGACGTCTTCGCCTTCGGCATCACCACCGACTTCCGCAGCAAACTCTTCCCCGGCTCGCAGCGCCTGGTGGAGCTGGCCGACCGGATAGAGGTCCTGCAGGTCGAGGCGCTGTGCTGGTGCGGTGCGCGGGCCACGCACAACGCCCGCACCGTTGACGGCCGGATGGTCGTCGAGGGTGCGCAGGTCGTCGTCGGCGACGTGGTCGGTGAGGCGGCGGGCCGTCAGGCCGAGGTCGGCTACGAGGTGCTGTGCCGGCGTCACCACCGCCGACGGCAGACCTCCGCCACCGCCCGCGCGGCGGCCCTCTCCCCGGACGTGCTGCCGGTCGACGCGCCGCGCTAGTCCCGGTCTCGCGGCCGGGGTCGGCGGCTGACGGGGGATTCGGCCGTTCAGGGCCGTTCAGCGCTGCTGGATGATGGTGAAGACCGCACCCTCGCTGTCGGCGACCGTCGCCAGCCGTCCGTGCGCGGAGTCCCGTGCCGGCCGCAGCACATGACCGCCCAGCTCGGCGACCCGGCGTGCGGCGGCGTCGGTGTCGGAGACGGCGAAGTACGTCATCCAGTGCGGCCCGCGGTCGTGCGGCAGGGCGGCCCCCACCCCGTGAATGCCCGCGACCGCGCGTCCCTTCAGATGGAGCGTCACATAGTCCTCGCCGTCGGCCGTTTCCGCGGTGTCGGCCTCGAAGGCGAAGACGTGCTCGTAGAAGGTGCGGACGGAGTCACTGTCCTGGGTGAGGAGTTCGTTCCACACCGGGGTGCCGGGCTCGTCGCTGACCGCGTTGCCGGTCATCGACTTTCCCTGCCAGATGCCGAAGATGGCACCCTGCGGGTCCGAGACGATCGCCATCCGCCCGGCGTCGTCCGCTTCCAGCGGTCCGACGCCCACCGTTCCGCCGCAGGAACGGATCTGCTCGGCGGTCGCGTCGGCGTCGTCGCTCGACAGGTAGGTGGTCCACGCGACCGGGAGGTGACGGTCGGGTGCCAGCTCCCCGACTCCCGCGACTTCCCGGCCGTCGAGAAAGGCACGGGCGTAGGGACCGAAGTGCTGCGGTCCGGGGCGGAACTCCCAGCCGAAGAGCGCGCCGTAGAACTCCTGCGTCGCGGACAGGCTGTGTGCCAGAAGGCTCACCCAGCAGGGCGCGCCGGGCAGCCGCCGAGTCGCTGGCTCGGTTGTCATTCGTCACTCTCCTCGGACCAACGGATGGTGGCCATATGGGGTACGGGGGCGGTACCGAGCAGATGCTCGCACCCTGCGACGTGGTGTGTGCCCCGGCCGCGCCGTCCATGGCACGTTCGCAAAAGAGAATGACCGTTTTGCTATTTCACGTCCGTTTCGGTCACGTTGCCCTTCGGCGTAACTCCGCCATACGGAGGGTGCGCGCCCGCCTTCCGAACGTAGCCGTCGCTACGCAAGGATGAGGGTCATGAACGCCATCATCACCGCTACCGAACTCGCGAGCGAGTTGACCGGGCCCGCCGCCCCGGTGCTCCTGGATGTCCGCTGGCAGCTCGGCGGTCCGCCCGGCCGCCAGGAGTACGAGGCCGGGCATCTGCCCGGTGCCGTCTTCGTCGACCTCGAACGGGAGTTGGCCGGACCGGCCGGCGCGGCCGGCCGGCACCCGCTCCCCGACCTCGCCGTGTTCGGCGAGGCCATGCGGGCGGCCGGCGTCCGCGCGGACCGCCGCGTCGTCGTCTACGACGGAGGGCAGGGCTGGGGCGCCGCCCGCGCGTGGTGGCTGCTGCGCTGGACGGGCCACCCCGATGTCCGGGTCCTCGATGGCGGCCTGGCCGCCTGGCGGGCATCCGGCGAGGCCGTGAATGTCGACAAACCGACTCCGCGAGCCGGTGACTTCACACCGGTGCCCGGGTCGCTGCCGCTGCTGACCGCTGACGACGCCGCCGCGCTGGCCCGCCGCGGAGTGCTCTTGGACGCGCGGGCGGGCGAGCGCTACCGGGGCGAGGTCGAGCCCATCGACCGGATCGCCGGCCACATCCCCGGTGCCGTGTCCGCACCGACGACCGAGAACGTCACCGAGGGCGGCACGACCTTCCGCGACGCGGCCGAGCTCGCCGAGCGCTTCGCGGCGCTGGGCGCCAAACCCGGGACGGAGGTCGGTGTCTACTGCGGCTCGGGTGTCTCCGCCGCCCACGAGGTGCTCGCCCTCGCGGTCGCGGGCATCCCCGCCGCGCTGTACGTCGGTTCCTGGAGCGAATGGTCGTCCGACCCGGACCGTCCGGTCGCGACCGGCCCCCAGCCGGGCTGAGCGCCCCGCCCGCCGCCTCCGGCCGCACGCGCGTCCACTCGCACACGCGTCCGCCCGCCCCTCGACAACAGGGGCGGGCGGACGAGCGACGGGGGAACAGGTGCGATGTCGCTACGGCAGACCGCCGTAACGGTTCACCAGGCGGAGGCGGAGGCTGCGGCGGAACGGCCGGTAAGGGCGGAGCGGGTAAGGCCCGCCCCCGTCATTCCGGCTTCTTGCGCCGGGTGCCGAAGACGATCTCGTCCCAACTCGGCACCGCGGCCCGGCGCCCGGGCCGCACGCCGTCGGCCTCGGCCTGCCGGTCCGTCGTCCCGGTCAGCCGGTCGCGATGACCGGCCACGGCCCGCGGCATCAGCACATCGGCGTACGCCGAACCCGCGCTCGCGCTCGCCGCGGGCGGCTCCTCGACCTCGGCCTCCGACGCCTCCTCGCTCTGCGGCGCCTTGGCGGTCTCGGGCACGACCATGTCGCCACGGAAGCTCGGCACCGCCTCCAGCAAGCTGGTCAGCGAATCCCGCTCGCGCTCCCGCTCGCCGACGGCTTCCTCCAGCGCGCGCGCCTCGTTGTCCTCCTCGGACGCGGCGGCACGCTCCGCCCGCTCGGCGCGGTCGGGCATCTGGCGGTCCAGGGCACGGTCCAGCGGCCGGTCGCGCGGCAGCCGCGCGATCCGGGGCACGAACGGGAAGCTCGGCTCGGGCGTGTCGTCGGTCTCGCCGATCAGCGCGCGCGCCTCGTCGTCCACGGCCTGGACGAGCCGGCGGGGCGGGTCGTACGTCCAGCTCGCGGAGTGCGGTTCGGCCGCGACGCGGTAGACGAGCAGCACCTCCCAGGTGCCGTCGTCCCGGCGCCAGGAGTCCCACTGGACGCTTTCCTTGTCGGCGCCACGCAGCAGCAGCCGTTCCGCGACGGCCTCGCCGAGCGGCGGGCCGGCGTTCTCGCCGGGGCGTCGTACCGGTGTCTTACGGGCGCGCTCGGCCATGAAGGCGCGCTCGGCGAGTACCGGACCCTCGAACCGGCGCACCCGGTCGACGGGGATGCCGGCGAACTGGGCGACCTCTTCGGCGGAGGAACCGGCTCTTATACGGGCCTGGATGTCCCGCGGGCGCAGGTGGCTCTCGACCTCGATCTCGATCTGGCCGAGACGCGCACGGTCGTTGCGGACGGCGGCGCGCAGCCGCTCATCGATCGGAAGCGTGTACTCGGTGCTGTCCGCAGCTTTGAGCACCAGCCGTGTGCCGTCGTTGGAGACGGCCACGACACGCAGTTCGGGCATGGGGACCTCCCGGGTGGTGCCTGCCGACGTCACGTGCGTCGCTGCTTCCGCTAGTCGAGTGTGGCCTGCCCGGGTGCAGCCTGCCACAACATTGCCGAGTTGCCCGGCGCGTCGGGGTCTGGCCCAGAAACGCCGTCATGACACGGTTACCAGTTCGCAACGTTCGGTGACCATGTCGCTGCCCTGTGACCGATCACCCGTGCCGAGCGACGGCACCCCAGGGAGAGTGCCGACTTCAGGGCCCCTCCCGCGGGTCCGGGCAGCCGGACGGGAACCGGGGCCAGGGCTCGCCACAGTACTCCATTCGGGCCACCGAGGTGGACCGCCGCGCCGCCGAAGTTCTGGCGCGCCAACGGAGTTGGGTCGTCTTGTCGATCTCTCTACCTGCCCAGGCGTGGCGATGTTCACACAATCACCGGAACAGGAACTATCGACTCCGCCGAATGGTCTCTTCTCCGTGCAAGATGGATCGAAGGGGCGATCAGAGGCTGGAGATGGACGAACAAACCAAAACGGACACGAAGAAGAAGGAGAAGCGGTTCGACCTGAGCGTCGCGCAGGTCGCGGGCAGCGCGCTCGCGGCGGCCATCGCCGCGTACCTGGCGGGCCGGCTCGGCGTCTACGGAACCATCATCGGCGCGGGTGTCGTCAGCGTCGTCGCCACGACCGGCGGCTCGATATTCCAGCACCTGTTCCGACGCACCGGCGAGCAGCTCAAGGAGGCGACGGTCACCACCCGGCCGAAGCCACGCCGTTTCTCCACCGCCGACTCCCGATCCACCACCGGCGCACCACCCGCCGAACCCACGATGGTGCTGCCCACCTTCGACAAGCAGGGCGCGGAGGACGAGGTCACCTCCGTCGCGGCCAGGAGGCCGGGCGCCGACGCCGACCGTACGCAGCTCCTCGCGCGGGCAGCTCCGCCGCACCGCCGGGACCCGGCCGGCGCCCACCCCGCACCCGACGGCGCCCACCCCGCACCCGACTACGCCCACCCCGGGTCCGACGGCGACGCCGAGGGCGACGACTCCACGCGGATGCTGCGGGCCGCCGACCGGACGCAACTGGTGCCGCGCCTGGACGAGCGGACCATGGCACTGGGCCACGCCGATTCCCGGCCGGCCGCCAACGCCGCCGCCACCGCCATGATGCCCGCGGCGCGGGCCGAAGAGGTCAGCACCGCCACCTACGGCACCCGGCTGCGTGGCTGGAAACGGCCGGCGCTCGCCGCGCTCGCCGTCTTCGTGCTCGCCATGGGCGTGGTCACCGCCACGGAGCTGATCACCGGTCAGACGCCGAGCGGGGAGAAGGGCACGACGCTCAGCAACCTCACCCGCCCCGGCGGCGCGGGCCGGCACCAGCCCGCCACCCCGCCGTCGCCCGGCCCCGATCACTCGGCGGGCACCGGCACCGGCGATGACAGGGGCGACGAGCCGTCCCCGGACCCCCGTGGCTCCGACGGCTCCGGCACCGGCGAGGAGACCGGCCCCGGGCAGCCGTCCCCGTCGCCCACACCCTCCGACGGCGGCAGCCGCTCGCCCGACCCGGAGTCCTCCCCGTCAACCAACCCTTCGCCAAGTCACTCTTCCGGAACGGGCACGGGCACGAGCGGCGACGGTTCGACCACCGACCAGGACGGCGGAACTCAGCAGCGACAGCAGGACTCCGGCGCCCAGGGAGCACCCGCGCCCGGCGCCTCCTGAGACCGGACGCCTCCCGGGTAGGGGCGGACCGCGTGGCCGTGAACCGGCGCCCCGTTGAGAGGGCGGCGGGTCATGGCCGTCGGCGCGTCAGTCGCCCAGGACCCGCCGCAGATACCCGTTGGCGAAGCGGCGCTCGGGGTCCAGCCGGTCACGCACCGCCGTGAACTCGCCGAAGCGGGGATAGGCGGCCGCGAGATACTCCGCGTCGCGGGTGTGCAGCTTGCCCCAGTGCGGGCGCCCGTCGTGCGCCGTCATGATCCGCTCGGCGGCCGTGAAGTACGCCTCGTACGGCGTCCCCCGGTACATGTGCACGGCGATGTAGGCGGTGTCCCGGCCCGAGGCGGTGGACAGCGGGATGTCGTCGGCCGGCGCGGTGCGCACCTCCACCGGGAAGCTGACCCGGAAACCGGAACGCTCCACCAGCGCCTTCAGCTCGCCCAGCACCGTCACCGCCGCCTCGCGGGGCACCGCGTACTCCATCTCCACGAACCGCACCCGCCGCGGGGAGGTGAACACCCGGTAGGGGATGTCGGTGTACGTACGGGCCGACAGCGCTCGGCTGGAGATCTTGGCGATGCCCGGGACGGCGGCCGGCACGGTCCGGCCGGCGCCGCACGCGAGCTGGAAGACGCCGTTGGACAGCAGCTCGTCCTCGATCCAGCCGCTGAGCCTGCCGGGCGGCGCCGCCGGGCCGTGGCTGCGGTTGTTGCGCTTGGTGTTGCAGCGGAGGGTGTGCGGGAACCAGTAGAACTCGAAGTGCTCGTTCTCGGCGAACAGCTCGTCGAACCGGGCGGTGACCTCGTCGTAGGACATCGGTTCCTCACGGGCGGTCAGCAAGAACTCCGGCTCCACGGCGAAGGTCAGCTCGGTGATGACGCCCAGCGCGCCCAGGCCCAGTTGGGCCGACGTGAAGACGTCGGCGTTCTCCTCGGGGGAGCAGGTCAGGACCGAGCCGTCGGCGGTGACCAGTTCCAGGCCGGTTATCTGGGCGGATATGGAGGCCGAGTCGCGGCCGGTGCCGTGGGTGCCGGTGCTGGTGGCCCCCGAGACGGTCTGCTCCATGATGTCGCCCATGTTGGTCAGCGACAGTCCGTGCGCGGCCAGCGTCTGGTTCAGCACCTTCAGGGGCGTGCCGGCGGCCACCGTCACCGTGCCCGCCGCGCGGTCGATCTTGCGTACGCCGGTCAGCCGGTCGGGGCGGATCAGCAGCCCGTCGGTCGCGGCGACCGGGGTGAAGGAGTGGCCGGTGCCGGCCGCCTTGACGGTCAGGCCGTCCGCAGCGGCCGCGCGGACGGCGGCGGCCAGTTCCTCGGTGGTGGCGGGGGCAACGGTGCGGGTGGGGCGGGCGGTGACGTTGCCCGCCCAGTTGCGCCACGGACCTCCCCGGCCGCGTCCTCCCGAGCCGCCGACGGCGTTGCTGGCTGCCATGGTGACGTCCCCTCCCCTCAGCGCGGGCCGACCGGGCTCCGGCGGCCGTTGGTGTGAGCGCATGATGTCAGTCGGCGACGTGTCATCCAGGTGGGGTGACGGGAATCACACGATCAAGGAATCGGCCGGAATCGCCCGCCTCTCGGACATCCCGCCTCGGCCCTCGGCGGCCCGTCTCCGGTCACGCGACCCGCTCCCCGTCCGGCTCCTTCGCGGCCCGGCCCGCCGCCTGGTCCGCCGCTATTCCGGGACCCGTCGCCGGCGCGGGCGGCGGGCGGAGCCTGCGGTAGCCCGCGAACGCCACCAGCGCCGCGATCAGGCCCGCCACGCACGGCACGAGATAGCCCCGGCCGGCCCCGGCGGCGTCCACCACCCAGCCCGCCGCCGACGCGCCGAGCGCGACGCCCACCGCCAGGCCGGTGCTCGTCCACGTCATGCCCTCGGTCAGCTTGGCGCGCGGTACGTGCTCCTCGATGAGCGCCATGGTCGTCACCATCGTCGGGGCGATGGAGAGGCCCGCGACGAACAGCGCCACCGCCAGCAGCGGCAGGGAGCCCACCAACTGGAGCGGCACCATGCTCACCGCCATCGCGCAGACCCCCACCACCCAGCGGCCGGACGGGTGCCCCTTGAGGTGCAGCAGCCCGAAGACGGCGCCGGCCAGGCACGAGCCGAGGGCGTAGACGGCCAGCACCAGGGAGGCGGCGGCCTTGTGGCCCTCCTCCTCCGCGAACGCGACGGTCACCACGTCGATCGCCCCGAAGATCGCGCCGGTCGCCACGAACGTCACCACCAGCACCTGAAGGCCCCGCGAGCGCAGCGCGGACCCCTTGGAATGCTGCTCACGCGGATGCGGCACCGGCTCCGTGGCGCGCTGCGCGGTCAGCCAGAAGACGCCGACGGTCAGGAAGGCCGCGGCCAGCAGCGGCCCCGCCTCCGGGAACCACGCGGTGGACAGGCCGATGGACAGGATCGGTCCGACGATGAAACACGCCTCATCGACGATCGACTCCCAGGAGTAGGCGGTGTGCAGCTCGCGCGGCGAGCCGCGGTAGATCTCCGCCCAGCGCGCCCGGACCATCGAGCCCACGCTCGGCACGCATCCCGCGCAGGCGGCGAAGAAGAAGAGCGTCCAGTCCGCCCAGCCCTGCTGCGCGCTCAGCAGCAGACCGGCGACCGCGGCGATCGACACCAAGGTGGCCGGACGCAGGACCCGCCGCTGGCCGTGCCGGTCGACCAGTCGGGAGATCTGCGGGCCGAGCACGGCGGCGGACAGGGCGAGGGTCGCGGACAGGGCTCCCGCCAGGCCGTAACGGCCGGTGAGTTGGGAGACCATCGTGACGATGCCGATGCCCAGCATCGACAGCGGCATACGGCCCAGCAGTCCGGCGGCGGAGAACGATGTGGTGCCGGGGCGGCCGAAGATGGCGCGGTAGGGACTGGGCAACGGGGGTGCTCCGCCGGGTGAGGACCGAAGATCGGTAAGGGACGACTGACGTCTATACAGCTTACGGGCGGCGGGATGCCGGACGCTCCCGGTTTTCGCCGCCCGCCCGCGCACCGCGAGGACCGGGCCGCGACCGCGCCGCCGCGCGGATCCACCGCGAACGGGGCCTGTCCGCCGCGTCCCGGGGAAGGGTGGCAGGATCGGTGACATGCCCGAACAGTGCGATCGCGCCCCTCGCTCCGCCGGGGGGACACCCAGCCCTTACGACGCCCTGCTGCTGCTGTCCTTCGGCGGCCCCGAGGGTCCCGACGACGTCGTGCCCTTCCTGGAGAACGTCACCCGGGGCCGCGGCATCCCCCGCGAGCGCCTCAAAGAAGTAGGACGGCACTACTTTTTGTTCGGCGGCGTCAGCCCCATCAACGGCCAGAACCGGCTGCTGCTGGACGCGCTGCGCAAGGACTTCGCCGAGAACGGCCTGGACCTGCCGGTCTACTGGGGCAACCGCAACTGGGCGCCCTACCTGACCGACACCCTGCGCACGATGGCCGGTGACGGCCACCGCCGCATCGCCGTCCTGGCGACCAGCGCCTACGCCTCGTACTCGGGCTGCCGGCAGTACCGCGAGAACCTCGCCGACGCGCTCGCCGTCCTGCACTCCGAAGGGCTGCCGGTGCCGCGGGTCGACAAGCTCCGGCACTACTTCAACCACCCCGGGTTCGTGCGGCCGATGATCGACGGCGTGCTGTCCTCGCTCGCCGAGCTGTCCTCGCAGGCCCGGGCGGGCGCCCATATCGCCTTCACCACGCACTCGATCCCCGTCGCCGCGGCCGACACCTCCGGCACGCCCGAGGACCACACGGCCAACGGCGCGGGCGGCGCCTATGTGGCGCAGCACCTGGAGGTGGCGGGGCTGATCGCGGACGCGGTGCGCGCGGAGACCGGCGTGGACCACCCCTGGCGGCTGGTCTACCAGTCCCGCAGCGGCGCCCCGCACATCCCGTGGCTGGAGCCGGACATCTGCGACCACCTGGGGGACGCGCGCGACGCGGGCGCCACCGCCGTCGTCATGGCGCCCATCGGCTTCGTCTCGGACCACATGGAGGTCAAGTACGACCTCGACACCGAAGCCACCGCCAAGGCCGCCGAACTGGGGCTGCCGGTCGTCCGGTCGGCCACCGTCGGCGCCGACCCGCGGTTCGCCGCCGCCGTACGCGACCTCCTCCTGGAGCGCGCGGCGGCCGAGCGGGGTGAGTCCCCCGAGCGCTGTGCGCTGGGCGCCCTCGCCGCCTCCCACGACCTGTGCCCGGTGGGCTGCTGCCCCGCCCGGACGCCGCGCCCGGCCGCCGCCGGCGCGGACTGGCAGGGCCCGTCGGCCACGGCTCCCGTATAGCCCCAAGGCCCGGGAGCCCTGCAACCGGAAGCCCGGCAGCCAGGAGGCTTGGAGGCCAGACCGATCCCGGCGCCCCGATCGGCACCGGTTACCCGGCCGGCCCCGGCCCGACCGCCCCGCCTCCCGCCCGACCACCGCTCACCCGAGCAAGGAGCACCGTGTCCGACCCGCTGCACCCCGACCCGCACGCCGACCGGTTGAAGGACGAACTTCTCGAACTGGCGCTGGAGGCCGCCCGCCGCGCCGGGGCCCTGCTGCGCGACGGCCGGCCGGCCGATCTGGGCGTGGCCGCCACCAAGACCAGCCCCATCGACGTCGTCACCGAGATGGACCTGGCCTCCGAGAAGCTGATCACCGGCTTCCTCGCCGAGCACCGTCCCGACGACGGCTTCCTGGGCGAGGAGGGGGCGAGCGTCGAGGGCAGCAGCGGTGTGCGCTGGGTCATCGACCCCGTCGACGGCACCGTCAACTACCTCTACGGGCTGCCGTCCTGGGCGGTGTCCATCGCCGCCGAGAAGGACGGCGAGACCGTCGTCGGGGTCGTGGCCGCCCCCGAGCGCGGCGAGACCTGCGAGGCCGTCCTGGGCCGCGGCGCCTTCAACAACGGCGAGCGGCTGCGTCACCGGCCCGCTCCACCGCTCTCCCAGGCACTGGTCGCCACCGGCTTCGGCTACCTCACCGAGCGCCGGGTCGCCCAGGCCGAGGTGCTGCGCACCCTCATCCCGCGGGTCCGCGACATCCGGCGCGGCGGCTCGGCCGCCATCGACCTGTGCGACGTGGCCTGCGGCCGGGTCGACGCCTACTACGAGCGCGGCCTGAACCCGTGGGACCTGGCGGCGGGTGTGCTGATCGCCCGCGAGGCGGGCGCCCTCACCGGCGGCCGCCCCGGCCGGGCCGCCTCGGGTGAGCTGACCGTCGCCGCCTCACCGGCCGTCTTCCACGAGCTCCAGCCGCTCCTGGAGGAGCTCGGGGCCTGGCACGACTGACCGGCGGGCGCCGGTGTAGTCCCGCTCGCCGGTGTAGTCCCGCTCGGGGCACGACAGCGCCCCGGCACCTCCACCGGGTGCCGGGGCGCTGTCGTACGGGAAAGCGGGATCAGGCGGGGCTGGCCACGCCGACCTTCACTCCGTGCTCGGTCGCCAGTCGCTGCAGGTCTTCGAGCTCTGCCTGCTCGACCTCGGCGAGGAAGTCGTCGCCCGCCGCGCGGGCCCGGTCCAGATCGGCTTCGGTGTTCCGTATGCGCTGCAGAATGCCTGCGGTGAACGCGTCCATGGTGCGCCCCCTCGTCGTGGGTCGGTGGCACGGGGGTGTGCCGACGGGTGGGTCGATCACGGCGTGGTCCCTGTTGTGCGGAGCAGGCTGTGGCATGCCGCCGCACAGGGCGTGATCGCGGGTGTGCAGTCGTCCTCCCCGCACGCAACCTCAGGGAAACCTCAACCCGTACGGGAATCCCCCCGATCGGGCGTCGCGCACCCGCCCCGTACGCCCGTGGTCCCCCCTTACCGCCGGTTTATCGCTCTTCGGGGCAGGATGGAAGGGCTGTCAAGACATTGTTGTGCTGCCCGTGAGGGCCCTGAGGAAGGACTAGCGACGTGCGTGTTCTCGTCGTCGAGGACGAGCGGCTGCTCGCCGATGCGGTGGCCACCGGACTGCGCCGGGAGGCCATGGCCGTCGACGTGGTCTACGACGGCGCTGCCGCCCTGGAACGGATCGCGGTGAACGACTACGACGTCGTCGTCCTGGACCGCGACCTCCCGGTCGTCCACGGCGACGACGTGTGCCGCAAGCTCGTCGAGCTGGGCGTGCCCACCCGGGTGCTGATGCTCACCGCCTCCGGTGACGTCAGCGACCGCGTGGAGGGCCTGGAGATCGGCGCCGACGACTACCTGCCCAAGCCGTTCGCGTTCACCGAGCTGACCGCCCGGGTGCGCGCCCTGGGACGGCGTACGACCGTCGCCCTGCCGCCGGTCCTGGAGCGGGCCGGCATCAAGCTCGACCCCAACCGCCGCGAGGTCTTCCGTGACGGCAAGGAGGTCCAGCTCGCGCCGAAGGAGTTCGCGGTGCTGGAGGTGCTGATGCGCAGCGAGGGCACGGTCGTCTCCGCCGAACAGCTCCTGGAGAAGGCCTGGGACGAGAACACCGACCCGTTCACCAACGTCGTCCGGGTGACGGTCATGACGTTGCGCCGCAAGCTCGGCGAACCCGCGGTGATCGTCACCGTCCCCGGCTCGGGATACCGGATCTGACCGGCGATGCCTTCCCTTCCCTCGTTCTCCAAGGCGCCCACACCGCCCCCGGGCACGCCTCCCAAGCCCACCTGGGACCCGCAGCCGGTCCCCCTGCGGCCGTTCCCCTGGCTGCGGCCCACCATCCGGATACGGCTCACGCTGCTGTACGGCGGCATGTTCCTGATGGCCGGCATCGTGCTGCTGTCGATCATCTACATGCTGGCGGCGGACGCGCTGAGCGTCGGCAACCAGTTGCCCTTCAGGATCGTGGACGCCGACGAGCTGCACATCACCAGCACCACGTGTCCCCGGCTGTCCGACGTCACCGTCGTGGAGCAGCTCAACGGCGCCGTCGGCCAGTGCCTCCAGACCCAGCGGGCCGTCGCGCTGAACAACCTCCTCAACCGTTCGCTGCTGGCCCTGCTCGGGCTGACCGTCGTCGCCTTCGCGTTCGGCTACGCCATGGCGGGCCGGGTGCTGTCGCCGCTGGGCCGCATCACGCGGACCGCCCAGCGGGTGGCCGGCTCCGACCTGCACCGCAGGATCGAGCTGGGCGGACCGGACGACGAGCTCAAGGAGCTCGCCGACACCTTCGACGAGATGCTGGACCGCCTCGACCGGGCCTTCGAGTCACAGCGCCGCTTCGTCGCCAACGCCTCGCACGAGCTGCGCACGCCACTGGCGATCAACCGCACGCTGCTGGAGGTGCAGCTCGCCGACCCGGACGCGTCCCCGGAGCTGGCGCAGTTGGGCAAGACGCTGCTGGCGACCAACGAGCGCAGCGAGCAGTTGGTGGAGGGGCTGCTGCTGCTCGCCCGCAGCGAGAACAAGATTGTCGACAAAAAGCCCGTCGATCTCGCGGAGGTCGCCTCGCAGGCGGTCGAGCAGACGCGTGCGGAGGCGCAGGAAAAGGGCGTGGAGTTCCGGGGGGCCCGCCGGCCGGTCGTCGTCCAGGGCAACGGGGTGCTGCTGGAGCGGGTCGCGCTGAACCTCGTCCACAACGCCGTCCGCTACAACGTCCCCGAGGGCGGCTGGGTGGAGGTCACCACCGAAGAGCAGCCCGGCTGCGCGGTCCTGGTGATCGCCAACACCGGCCCGGTGATCCCGGCCTATGAGGTGGAGAACCTCTTCGAGCCGTTCCGGCGGCTGCGTACCGAGCGCACCGGCAGCGACAAGGGCGTCGGTCTGGGGCTGTCCATCGTGCGCTCGGTGGTCCGGGCGCACGACGGCAGCATCATGGCCGAGCCGCGCGAGGGCGGCGGACTGGTCATGCGGGTCGTACTGCCGCTCTGACGGACCCGCCGGGGCGCTCCCGCGGGGCCCGCAAGGGGGTTGTGCGGCCCGTGGAGGGCCCGCGGGAGGCCGCGGGTGACCTCGGACATCTGTGCGTGAGGTCGCCCGCGGGGCGGGCGCACACCGCTTCGCCTCGCGGTTTGACGTGAGGGCGGGTGGGCGAGGATCCTTCGCCTCGTTCGCTTTGCGCGGAATTCGGCTGGTCCGCCCGCCACCTTGACCGTGTGTGATCCCTCACAGGCGCGAAATTCCGGCCATCTACCCTCCGTGATCGAAATGCCCGGTGGAAAGCCGGGAAAATCCGGGTTTCCCGGGGCCCTGATCACGGGAAGTACACGGGATGGGCTGCGCGAGGTGCGACTTTCGGACCGTGTACGGTCCTGATCGCATCCAAACCGATCGCCTCTTCAGAGGTGCGGTTGGGTGTCGATTGAGTAACAGACCTTGATGTGAGGCAAAATCTCCGCCTCAGGTCGGGCACAAGTCCGGCCTCTCACGCGTTACGAGCGCTGAGACACCGCAGACACCCAGAGGGGGAGAGCGACACATGGCTACGGATTACGACACCCCACGAAAGACCGATGACGACCTCAACGAGGACAGCATCGAGGAGCTGAAGGCCCGGCGGAACGACAAGTCCACCTCGGCCGTCGACGTCGATGAGTTCGAGCAGGCCGAGGGCCTGGAACTCCCCGGCGCCGACCTCTCGAACGAAGAGCTCGCGGTCCGCGTGCTCCCCAAGCAGCAGGACGAGTTCACCTGCATGAGCTGCTTCCTGGTCCACCACCGCAGCCAGCTCGCGGCTGAGGACAAGAACGGCCAGCCGATCTGCCGCGACTGCGCGGCCTGAGCAGCGGTCTACGCCGTGGCAGGCGTGAACCCGTTCCGTAAGGGCCACAAGGGCGAGAAAGGCTCGGCGGCCGGCGCACGATCACGCGAGGAAACCGCGCCCGTGCCCGCCGACCCGACCGCCCTCCCCGCGGAGCGGACGACCGGTGCACCGCAGGAGCGAGGCCGCACGGCCTCGCTCGCGGGGGCGTTCGGCCGTGGCGCGAAGAGGGGCGGAGTCAGCGCGCGGGCCACGCTCGCCGTCATCGCCGACCGGATCATCGCCGCCGCACCGAGGATCCCGGTCCGCGATCTCGCCACCCTGCGCGCGCAGTTCCCCGGTCTGACCCCCGAGGAACTCGCCGACAAGCTCGTCGCGGGCGCCTCCCGCGCCGCCGCCACCGTCGGAGCGGGCGTGGGCGCGGCCGCGATGCTGCCCGTGCCACCCGCCATGCCGGCCGAACTGGCCGCCGAGGTCGCCGGCGTCGCCTCCGTCGAGATCAAACTGATCGCCGAACTCCACGAGGTCTACGGCCTGCGGCCCCCGGGGAACCTCAAACAGCGCGCGATGGCCTACCTCACGTCCTGGACCGAGGAGCGGGGCGTCGAGATCAGCAGACCCGCGTCGCTGAACGCCGCGCTCGGCGGGCAGCTCAGGCGCGAACTGCGCCAGCGGATCATGAAGCGCACGCTGCGCAACCTCCCCAACCTCGCGCCGTTCATGGTCGGCGCCGCCGTCGGCGCGTTCATGAACCGCCGGGACACCAGAAAGCTTGCGCACAAGGTCCGCGAGGACCTGCGCTCCCGGCAGATCCCGTGGGACGCCCTGCCCGCCTCCGCCGCGCACGCCCCGCAGGACGACGCGACGGCCGGGAGCGGCCCGCTCCCGTAGAGGAGCCCCCGGAGCACCCGGCGTCCCCCCGGCAGCCGCCCGTCAGGTGTGGACCGCCGCCAGCGCCGCCACCAGGCGCTCCGGTTCCCGCGTCGAGAGATACGCGTACGGCGTCGGGTCCGCCGGATCGATGATCTCCACCCGCACCGCCGTCGGGATGTAGCCGCGCAGCAGCATGAACGCGCGGGCGTCGGCCTTGTGCGTCCGCCAGGCCCGCGCCTCGTCGGCGTCCAGCACCACGGCCTCGCCGAGCGCCGTCGCCGGGATCTTCGCGTCACCCGCGATCAGCGCACCGCCCACCACCCGGATCCGGGCCGAGCCGTAGGCGCTGACCACCACCGCGGCCAGCGCGCCGCCGCCGATCAGCCCGCCGAGCATCGGCAGCGTCCCCAGAGGGAGCAGCATCAAGGCGCAGGCGACGCCGATCAGGGCGGCGATCACCCACCAGGAGCGGGGCGCGGTGAGGCGTTCTTCGTACGACTGCATGGCTCCAGCTTGGCACGGCGGAGCGGGCCCCTTACCCGCGCGGGTAGGGTCTGCACTCGTGAGTGCAACTGACGAACCCAGGGCGCGGCTGACGCCACCGAAGGACGCCGTCGCTCCGCTCCGGCATCCCGACGCGCCGGCCCCCGGAGAACTCCTCGGCGCGCACTACGACCGGTGCTTCGGCTGCGGAACCGGCCAGCCGCACGGCCTCCACCTGGAGGCGCGGGCCGGCGACGGTGTGAGCGTACGCGCGGAGTTCACCGTCAAGGAGGCCCACCAGGGCGCGCCGGGCCTGGCCCACGGCGGTGTCCTGGCCACCGCGCTGGACGAGACGCTCGGCTCGCTGAACTGGCTGCTGCGGGTGATCGCGGTGACCGGCCGGCTGGAGACCGACTTCGTGCGGCCGGTGCCGCTGGGCACGGTGCTGCATCTGGACGCGCGGGTCACCGCGGTGCACGGGCGGAAGATCTACTCGACGGCCGTGGGGCGGATAGGCGCTCCGGACGGTCCCGTCGCGGTGCGCGCGGAGGCGGTGTTCATCGAGGTGAAGGTCGACCACTTCATCGACAACGGACGGCCCGAGGAGATCCAGGCGGCGATGGCAGACCCGGACCAGCTCAGGCGCGCGCGTGCATTCGAGGTGAACCCGTGAGCGAGGTACGCAATCCGGTGGATGTGCTGCTGCGGCGGCTGGACGCGGACGTGCCCGTCCCGTCGTACGGGCATCCCGGCGACGCGGGCATGGATCTGGTGACCACGGTGGCCGCCGAACTCGCGCCGGGGGAGCGCGCGGTGCTCCCCACGGGAGTGTCGATCGCCCTGCCTGACGGTTACGCGGCATTTGTGCACCCGCGGTCGGGGCTGGCCGCCCGCTGCGGGCTGGCGTTGGTGAATGCCCCCGGGACGGTGGATGCCGGGTACCGTGGGGAAATCAAGGTGATCGTGGTCAATCTGGATCCGCGCGAGAGCGTGCGATTCGAGAGGTTCGACCGGATCGCCCAACTGGTCGTCCAGCAGGTCGAGAAGGTGCGCTTCCACGAGGTGGCGGAGCTTCCCGGCTCGGCGCGGGCCGAGGGGGGATTCGGTTCCACCGGCGGTCATGCGGCGGTGGGCGGCTCCACGGGCGGGAATGGATACGCATCGGTCGGTGCCGACCGGGAAGGACAGTGACGTGTTCGGACGTCGCAAGAAGAACGAGGCTCCTGAAGAGCCCGCGAAGGACACGGCGCTCGCCGAGGAGGCAGCGGCGAGCGACGCCGACGGGGACGAGGAGACAGGCCGGCGGGTGGGCCTTCCGCCCGCGCCGCGGCCGGACGGCCCCTGGGACGCGTCCGAGGTCAAGCAGCCGGGCGAGGGCCGGGTGGACCTGGGCGGACTGTTCGTGCCCGGTGTCGAGGGCATGGAGCTGCGGGTGGAGGTCGCCGGTGACGCGATCGTCGCCGCGACCGTGGTGCTCCAGGACAGCGCCGTGCAACTGCAGGCCTTCGCCGCCCCGAGGAACGAGGGGATCTGGGGCGAGGTCCGCGAGGAGATCGCCTCCGGAATCACCCAGCAGGGCGGTGTCATCGACGAGGTCGAGGGCCCGCTGGGCTGGGAGCTGCGGGCGCAGGTGCCCGTGCAACTGCCCGACGGGACGAACGGCGTGCAGGTCGTGCGCTTCGTCGGTGTCGACGGCCCGCGGTGGTTCCTGCGCGGTGTGATCTCCGGCCAGGGCGCGGTGCAGCCGCAGGCCGCCGGGGTGCTGGAGCACATCTTCCGGGACACCGTCGTCGTCCGGGGCGACGCCCCGATGGCGCCGCGCGACCCGATCGTCCTGAAGCTGCCCGACGACGCGCAGATGGTGCCGGACGGCGTCCAGCAGGAGCCGGCCGAGGGCTCGCGCTTCGGCGGCGGCGTGGACCGGCTGGAGCGCGGACCGGAGATCACCGAGATCCGCTGACGCGACCGTGGGGGCCGGCCGGCCGGCGCGGCGGACGCCCGCCGGCGGTGCACGAGCGACGGTTGCCAAGGGCCGTATTCCTCAAGGGGAGTACGGCCCTCGGCCGTGTGAACGGGCGGGTGTCCCAGGGCCCTCACCACACGTCGCCGTCGCGCCAGTCGCAGGTCAGGTCGCCGTCGAGGTCCAGCGGCACGGGGCCGGGCAGGACGTACAGGCAGCCGTCCTCCTCCGCGGTGCGGCGTACGCCGGCCGGGGTCAGCGCCCAGGACGGGCCCCGCCACAACTGCCAGCCGCGCGCCGCGTAGAAGGCCGCGCCCTCGTCGGAGGCGCCCAGCGCGCCGAGGTCGTAGGCGCCGCGCACCACCCGCTCCAGGGCGTTCATCAGGGCCGCGCCGTGCCCGCGGCCGCGGCGGTCCGCGCGGACGCCCACCCCTTCGACGTAGCCGCAGCGCAGCGCCCGGCCGCCGTGCAGCAGGCGCCGCTGGATCACCGAGGCGTGCCCGATCAGCTCGCCGTCCTGGTGGACCAGCGCGTGCACACCGCCCAGAGCGTGTTCCCAGTCCTCCGCGGTCATGTCGTCGAAGACGTCGTACAGCAGGGCGCGGGCCGCCTTGCGGGTGGCGGCGTCCAGGTCGGCGGTATGGGCGAGAGTGACCTCGGTCATGCGGCTCATCCTCGCAGCCGGGGTCGTGCCCCGGCGACGGACTTTTCCGGCGCCTGCCCGGTCCGGCCGCCCTGCGGTGGCGTGCTCGCCCGGGCGCATCAGGGTCGCGTCAAGACCCGGCGAGAAGACGCCACCCGCGGCTTTCGTCCCGTTGTCCCCCGGTAGGGTCGGGTCAGGTCCAGCCCGGTGGGGGCTGTCCTCCCGTAAGACGAAGAGGCCATGGCACGCGGCAAGCTACGCATATATCTCGGTGCGGCACCGGGGGTCGGCAAGACCTACGCGATGCTCGCCGAGGCGCACCGCCGAGTGGAGCGGGGTACCGACGCGGTGGTGGCGTTCGTCGAGCACCACGACCGGCCGCGCACCGAGGTCATGCTGCGCGGCCTGGAGCGGATCGAGCGGCGGCGGCTGGAGTACCGCGGGACGACGTTCACCGAGATGGACACCGACGCGGTCCTGGCCCGCGCGCCGGCCGTCGCGCTCGTCGACGAACTGGCGCACACCAACGTCCCCGGCTCGCGGCACGGCAAACGCTGGCAGGACGTCGAGGAGCTGCTGGAGGCCGGCATCGATGTGGTCTCGACCGTCAACATCCAGCATCTGGAGTCACTCGGCGATGTCGTCGAATCGATAACGGGCGTCCGCCAGCGGGAGACCGTGCCGGACGAGATCGTCCGCCGCGCCGACCAGATCGAACTGGTCGACATGTCGCCACAGGCACTCCGCCGCCGCATGGCACACGGCAACATCTACCGGTCCGACAAGGTCGACGCCGCCCTGTCGAACTACTTCCGGCCGGGCAATCTCACCGCGCTGCGCGAGCTGGCGCTGCTGTGGGTCGCCGACCGTGTCGACGAATACCTCCAGGAGTACCGCGCGGAGCACTCCATCCGCTCCACCTGGCAGGCCCGCGAACGCATCGTCGTCGGCCTGACCGGCGGCCCGGAGGGGCGGACGCTGATCCGCCGCGCCGCCAG
This sequence comes from Streptomyces sp. NPDC031210, assembly GCF_055570395.1. NCBI lineage: Bacteria > Bacillati > Actinomycetota > Actinomycetes > Kitasatosporales > Streptomycetaceae > Streptomyces > Streptomyces sp. NPDC031210. The sequence goes on along the minus strand of NZ_JBVIHH010000013.1, from coordinate 116,304 downwards.
GATGGCCGCCAAGGGATCGGGCGGCGAAGTCCTCGCCGTCTACATCGCGCGCAGCGACGGACTGACCTCCGCCTCGCCCGAGGAACTCGCCGCGCAGCGCACCCTGGCGGAAGACCTGGGCGGAACGTTCCACCACGTCATCGGCGACGACATCCCCCGCGCGCTGCTGGACTTCGCGCAGGGCGTCAACGCCACCCAGATCGTTCTCGGCTCCAGCCGCCGCAAGGCATGGCAGTACGTCTTCGGGCCCGGCGTGGGCGCCACCGTCGCCCGCGATTCCGGCCCCGACCTCGACGTGCACATCGTGACCCACGAGGAGGCCGCCCGCGGCCGGGGACTGCCGGTGGCGCGCGGCGCGCGACTGGGCCGGGCCCGGCTGGTGGCCGGCTGGCTCGTCGGCATCGTCGGCCCGGCGCTGCTCTCGCTGCTGCTGCCCAGCGACCCGGACGGCCCGGGGCTGGCCAACGAGGTGCTGCTGTTCCTCTTCCTGACCGTCGTCGCGGCGCTGCTGGGCGGGCGGTTGCCCGCGCTCGCGTCGGCCGCCGCGGGCTCGCTGCTGCTGAACTTCTTCTTCACGCCGCCCACCCACACCCTGACCGTCAGCGACCCTGCCAACCTCGTCGCCATCGTGATCTTCTTCGCGGTGGCCGTGTCCGTCGCCTCGGTGGTCGATCTCGCCGCCCGCCGCACCCACCAGGCGGCGCGACTGCGCGCCGAGTCGGAGATCCTCTCCTTCCTCGCGGGCAGCGTGCTGCGCGGTGAGACGACCCTGGACGCGCTGCTGGAGCGGGTCCGGGAGACCTTCGCGATGGAGACGGTCGCGCTGCTGGAACGCGGCGGCGACACCGAGCCGTGGACGTGCGCGGGCCGCGCCGGCGGCACCGGGGGCGGCGAGCCGCCGCGGCGCCCCGAGGACGCGGATGTCGACATGCCCGTCGGCGACCACCTGGCACTGGCGCTGACCGGCCGGGTGCTGCCCGCGGAGGACCGCCGCGTGCTGGCCGCGTTCGCCGCCCAGGCCGCCGTCGTCCTGGACCGGCAGCGGCTGGTGGACGAGGCGGCGCGGGCCAGGGAACTCGCCGAGGGCAACCGCATCAGGACCGCGCTGCTCGCCGCCGTCAGCCACGACCTGCGCACCCCCCTCGCGAGCATCAAGGCCTCCGTCACCTCCCTGCGCTCCGACGACGTCGCCTGGTCCCCGCAGGACGAGGCGGAGCTGCTGGCCGGCATCGAGGCGGGCGCGGACCGGCTCGACCACCTGGTCGGCAACCTCCTGGACATGTCCCGCCTCCAGACCGGCACGGTCACCCCGCTGATCCGCGAGATCGACCTCGACGAGGTGGTGCCGATGGCGCTCGGCGGGGTGCCCGAAGGCAGCGTCACGCTCGACATCCCCGAGGAGCTGCCGATCGTCGCCGCCGACCCGGGCCTGCTGGAGCGGGCGGTGGCCAACGTCGTGGAGAACGCCGTGAAGTACAGCCCCGACGGCGAGCGGGTCCTGGTCGCCGCCAGCGCGCTCGGCGACCGCGTCGAGCTGCGGATCACCGACCGCGGCCCGGGCGTCCCCGACAGCGCCAAGGACCGGATCTTCGCGCCGTTCCAGCGCCACGGCGACGCCCCGCGCGGCGCCGGAGTGGGCCTGGGTCTCGCCGTCGCCCGCGGCTTCGCCGAGGCGATGGGCGGCACGCTCACCGCCGAGGACACCCCCGCGGGCGGCATGACGATGGTCCTCACCCTGCGCGCGGCCGGCGGGCCGGCCCAGGCGACGCCCGAACCGCCGGCCGGGGCCACCACGTGAGCCCGGCCGCCGTGACCCCGCCCACCACCCCCGCCGGGCCCGGCCCGGCGGGGACCGACAGACCCGACCCGAAGGGGAGAACGCCAGTGAACCGGGTGCTCGTGGTCGATGACGAGCCGCAGATCGTCCGCGCCCTCGTGATCAACCTCAAGGCGCGCAAGTACGAGGTGGACGCGGCCCCCGACGGGGCGACCGCCCTGAAGCTCGCCGCCGCCCGCCACCCCGACGTCATCGTCCTCGACCTGGGCCTGCCCGATATGGACGGCGTCGAGGTCATCAAGGGACTGCGCGGCTGGACGCGGGTGCCGATCCTGGTGCTGTCCGCCCGGCAGACCTCCGACGAGAAGGTCGAGGCGCTCGACGCGGGCGCGGACGACTACGTCACCAAGCCGTTCGGCATGGACGAGCTGCTGGCCAGGCTGCGGGCCGCGGTGCGCAGGGCCGAGCCCACCGGGCCGGCCGGCGAAACGTTGATCGTGGAAACCGACGCGTTCACCGTCGACCTGGCCGCCAAGAAGGCCCACCGCGACGGCCGGGACATCCGGCTCACCCCCACCGAGTGGCACCTGCTGGAAGTCCTCGTACGCAACGCCGGCCGCCTGGTCAGCCAGAAGCAGCTCCTCCAGGAGGTCTGGGGACCCTCGTACGGCACCGAGACCAACTACCTGCGCGTCTACATGGCCCAACTGCGCCGCAAGCTGGAGAGCGACCCCTCCCATCCGCGGCACTTCATCACCGAGGCCGGGATGGGCTACCGGTTTGAGCGGTGACCCGCGCCGCGGCAGTTGGCGAGGCGGGGCCGTACGGGCAGTGCTGCGGCGCGGGGCGCACCGGTACGCTGGGCTTATGAGTGCTGGGACCCGATCCGAGAAGCCGGCCGGTCGCTTCCGCCGGATGCTCGACAGGCTGTCCTCCTCCGAGGAGGAGCTGCAGAGCGCCGAGTTGCGGGAGGACACGCAGGCGGCGGGATGCACGCGCATCTGCGACTGCGACGACCGCCAGATAGTCAAGGTCACCGGCACCCTGCGGCATGTGACGCTGCGGCCGCGCGCCGGTGTGCCCGCGCTGGAGGCGGAGCTGTTCGACGGCTCCGCCGCACTCGACGTGGTGTGGCTCGGACGCCGCTCCATCGTCGGGATAGAGCCGGGCCGTAAGCTCATCGCCTCGGGCCGGGTCTCCATGAGCCACGGACGCCGGGTGCTTTTCAACCCGAAGTACGAACTCCGACCGCTCGGACAGGAGTAGCCGGTGACGTCTCACGACCGACCGACCACTGACGCTTCCGCAGGCCCCTCGCCCGCCACACCCCCCGCCCCCGCGGCATCCACCGCGGCGCCCGACTCTCCACCGCCACCTTCCGGCGCGGGCGAGGACACCGGAGACCGGAACGTCACGGAGGCGGCCCTCTTCGAGGCGTTCGGCGGCGTGCGCGGCATGGTGGAGACCGTTCTGCCCGGCCTGCTGTTCGTCACCATCTTCACGGTCAACAAGGACCTGCACCTCTCGGCGATCGCCGCGCTGGCCGTCTCGCTGGTCCTGGCCGCCGTGCGCCTGGTCCGCAAGGACACCGTCAAGCACGCCTTCAGCGGGGTCTTCGGCGTGGTCTTCGGCGTGGTCTTCGCGATGATGACCGGCAACGCCAAGGACTTCTACCTGCCGGGCATGCTCTACACCCTCGGCATGGCCCTGGCCTACGTCCTCACCACCCTCGCGGGCGTCCCGCTGCTGGGCCTGATCCTGGGCCCGGTCTTCAAGGAGAACCTCTCCTGGCGGACCCGCAACCCCGGCCGCAAGCGGGCCTACGCCAAGGCGAGCTGGGCCTGGGGCCTGATCCTGCTCGCCAAGTGCGCGATCCTCTTCCCGCTGTACTGGTGGGCGGACACCACCCAGTTCGGCTGGGTGCTGATCGCCCTGAAGATCCCGCCGTTCCTGCTCGCGGTGTACCTGACCTGGGTCTTCCTGGCCAAGGCGCCGCCGCCCATCGACGTCTTCGCCGAGATGGAGGCGCGCGAGGAGCGGGAGCGGGCCGCGAAGGAAGCCGGACGGGAGCAGGCCGGACCGGAGCACAAGGTCCTGGGCGAGGTCGAGGACGGTCCGGCGCGGGGGATCGCCGCCGAGGCGCTCGCCGAGCGCCCGGCGCAAGGGCCGCGCCACCGCCGCTGAGCGGGCCGCCCCGGCACACGCGAGGGCCCCTGGGACCACATGCGTCCCAGGGGCCCTCGGCCGTTCTCGCGGCCCCCGCGCGGGGGCCGCGCCCGTCAGCCCGCCGGCTCCTCGCGGCGTACCGACAGCAGGTCCTCCAACTGCTCCTCACGCGACTGGGCCGCGACGAACAGCAGCTCGTCGCCCGCCTCCAGCACGTCCTCCTTGTTGGGCGTGAGCACCCGCGTCCCGCGGATGATCGTGACCAGGGAGGTGTCCTCGGGCCACTCCACGGCCCCGACCCGGGTGCCGGCCAGCGCGGCCTCCGGCGGCAGCGTGAGCTCGACGAGGTTGGCGTCGCCGTGGCTGAAGCGCAGCAGCCGTACGAGATCGCCGACGCTCACCGCCTCCTCGACCAGCGCCGACATCAGGCGCGGCGTGGAGACCGCGACATCGACGCCCCAGGACTCGTTGAACAGCCACTCGTTCTTGGGGTTGTTGACGCGGGCCACCACCCGCGGCACGCCGTACTCGGTCTTGGCCAGCAGCGACACGACGAGATTGACCTTGTCGTCACCGGTAGCCGCGATGACGACGTTGCAGCGCTGCAGCGCCGCCTCGTCGAGCGAGGTGATCTCGCACGCGTCGGCCAGCAGCCACTCCGCCAGCGGCACCCGCTCCACCGAGATGGCGGTCGGCGCCTTGTCGATGAGCAGGATCTCGTGCCCGTTCTCCAGCAGTTCACCCGCGATGGAACGACCCACCGCGCCCGCGCCCGCGATCGCGACCCTCATGCGTGCGCCTCCTCAGGACCTTCGGCGAATGCCGCCTCGACCGTTTCGACCTCGTCGGAACGCATCATCACGTGCACCAGATCGCCTTCCTGGAGCACCGTCTGGGAAGTCGGCAGCATCGCCTCGCCCAGCCGCGTGAGAAACGCGACGCGTACGCCGGTCTCCTCCTGCAACGTGCTGATCTTGTGGCCCACCCAGGCCGCGGCGGCGTGCACCTCGGCGAGCTGGACGCCGCCGCTCGGGTCCCGCCACAGCGGCTCGGCGCCCGCGGGCAGCAGCCGACGCAGCATCTGGTCCGCGGTCCAGCGGACGGTGGCGACGGTGGGGATGCCCAGACGCTGGTAGACCTCGGCGCGCCGCGGGTCGTAGATCCGGGCCGCGACGTTCTCGACGCCGAACATCTCGCGGGCCACCCGGGCGGCGATGATGTTGGAGTTGTCGCCGCTGGAGACGGCCGCGAAGGCGCCCGCCTCCTCGATGCCCGCCTCGCGCAGCGTGTCCTGGTCGAAGCCGACGCCGGTCACCCGGCGGCCCCCGAAGGACGAGCCCAGGCGGCGGAACGCGGTCGGGTCCTGGTCGACCACCGCGATGGTGTGCCCCTGGCTCTCCAGGGTCTGTGCGAGCGCGGAGCCCACGCGACCGCACCCCATGATGACGATGTGCATGCTGATTACCCCGTGCCCTGGACTAGCGCGCTGACCTGCACAAACACCCTGCTCACTACTTTCTTTTCCCAGTGCCGGCGACACGAGGCCACGGCTCGCGACGATGACCGGGTGCCTCAACGGGCGGGTTGGCGCACCGCGGTCCGGTACAACCGTAGCCGTATCGGCCTGCCCCGCACGGGGCGCGGTAGGCGCCGGCCGGGCGCGAACGGGGGGAGCGGTGCCGCGTTCTGACGCGCCGGGCTGCGCCGCCCGGGGCACGTAAGGCAGGCTACGAGGCGTGCCCAACCTGCCTCAGCAGCCCCAACAGGGCTCTCCCGCCCCGCACATGGTGGTCTGCGGTGACGACGCGCTCGCGCACCGGCTCGCCGCCGAACTCCAGGGTGTCTACCGCGAACGGGTGACGCTCGTCGTCCCCTCGGCCCGCGAGCCGCACCGCCCCCGCATCCCGCCGCCGGCGCGCGGCGGCCTCGGCCGGGCCACCGCGCTGCTGGGCCGCGTCTCGGCGGCGATGGTACGGACCGCACCCGGCTCCCCGGGCGCGTCGGGCTCCGGCGCGTCTGCCGGAGAGCCGGCACCCGCCGAAGCCGAAACCGACACCGACGCCGACGAACCCGCCGAGGAGGCGATAGAGATCCTGGAGGCGGCGGAGGCCGACGACGCCGCGCTGACGCAGGCCCGGATCGCGTCGGCCGGCGCCCTGGCGCTCGTCTACGACGACGACGAGACCAACATCCACGCCGCGCTGCGCGCCCGCCGCCTCAACCCGCGGCTGCGCCTGGTCATCCGCCTGTACAACCGCAAACTCGGCCAGCACCTGGAGGAGTTGCTCGACCAGGCCGCGGCGGTCGCGGCCACCGGCGTGGAGGGGGAGGGCGGCGTCGACGCCTCGACCGCCGTGCTGTCCGACGCCGACACCGTGGCCCCGGCGCTGGCGGCCACCGCCGTCGCCGGCACCAGCAAGGTCATCGAGGCGGACGGGTTGCTGCTGCGGGCCGTGGAGCGTCCCCCGGTGCCGCCCGGCCGGCTCTCCGGGCCCGGACTGTGCACCCTCGCCCTGCTCTCCGCCGGCGCCAGCGACCCCGCGGACGCGCCCGCGCCGGCGATGGGCGACGACGGCCCGGTGCTGCTGCCCGACGACGCGGCGGTCGCGGCCGCCACCGGTTGCGGCACCGTCGTCCTGGAGACCGTCTCCTACACCGGCCGCCCGGTACGCCGCAGCCGGTTGCGCGGCCGCGGCGCCCCCCTCGCCTCCTTCTTCTCCCGACGACTGCGGTGGTCGCTGGCCGGCGTCGTCGGCGCGGTCCTCGCGCTGGCCGTCGCCTCCTCCCTGACCACCGGCGACGACCCGCTGCACGCCGCGTACCTGTCGCTGCTGGACCTCTTCGCCATCAACGATCCGGCGATCGGCCAGCCGCTGCCGCGCAAGGTGCTGCAACTGCTGTCCGGGCTGACCGGCCTGTTGCTGCTGCCGGTGCTGGTCGCGGCGGCGTTCGAGGGGCTCGGCACCTTCCGCAGCGCCTCCGCCCTGCGCCGCCCGCCACGCGGCCTGTCCGGACACGTGGTGCTGCTGGGCCTCGGCAAGGTCGGCACCCGGGTGCTGGCACGGCTGCACGAGATGGGCATCCCGGTGGTGTGCGTCGAGGCCGACCCCGACGCGCGGGGCATCGCACTGGCCCGCCGCTTACGGGTGCCGACCGTGCTGGGCGACGCCACACAGGAAGGCGTCCTGGAGGCGGCCATGGTCGAACGTGCCTCCACGCTGCTCGCCCTGACCAGCGCGGACACCACCAACCTGGAGGCCGCCCTCTACGCCCGCTCGGTCAAGCCCCGCCTGCGGGTCACGCTGCGGCTGTTCGACGACCGGTTCGCCACCGCCGTCTACCGCACGCTGCGCGCCGCCCACCCCCGCGCGCTGACCCGCAGCCGCAGCGTCAGCTTCCTGGCCGCGCCCGCCTTCGCCGGCGCGATGATGGGACGCCAGATCCTCGGCGCGATCCCGGTGGAGCGCCGGGTGCTGCTGGTCGCCCGGGTCGGCGTGCGCGGCCATGCCGCCCTGGAGGGCCGTACGGTCGGCGAGGTGCTGCGGCCGGGTCGGCTGCGGATCCTGGCCGTCGACACCTCGGCCCCCGACACTCCCGATCCGGACGCCGCGGCCGCCTCGCCCCCGCCCGCCAAGGACCGCGAGCCGGCGCGGCTGGTGCACGAACTGGGTGACGGCTACGTCCTGCGTCCCCAGGACCGGGTGCTGCTGGCCGCCACCCGCCAGGGCCTGGGCGACCTGGTGGCCCGGCAGCCGCGCACCGGGCGGGGGAGCGGCGAGTGGTGACACGGGGCGCGTGACGAATGCCACGGGAGCCGGAGGCGAGGCCGCGCGCCCCCCTTGGGCCCGGTGCGACGTCGCCGTTCCCCCGTGGGGCCCCTGTTCCGCGTGGGGATTGTGTGCAGATTGCGGTGTTCCCGTAGGCCCGGAGCGCACCCGGCCTGCGGCTCCCCACCCAACTGTCCCCCCGTGCGGGTGGCGGGTGGGCGCCGGGCTGAACCAAGGCTTAGCATCCTCTGCGTGTCCAAACTGACCGACGTGCCCAAACGGATCCTCATCGGGCGCGCACTGCGCAGCGACAAGCTTGGCGAGACCCTTCTCCCCAAGCGCATCGCGCTGCCCGTGTTCGCCTCCGACCCGCTCTCCTCCGTGGCGTACGCGCCGGGAGAGGTGCTGCTCGTCCTGTCCGTGGCGGGTGTGTCGGCGTACCACTTCAGCCCCTGGATCGCGGTCGCGGTCGTGGTGCTGATGTTCACCGTCGTCGCGTCGTACCGGCAGAACGTGCACGCCTACCCCAGCGGCGGTGGCGACTACGAGGTCGCCAACACCAACCTCGGCCCGAAAGCCGGCCTCACCGTGGCCAGCGCCCTGCTGGTCGACTACGTCCTGACCGTCGCCGTCTCCATCTCCTCCGGCGTCGAGAACCTGGGCTCCGCGATCCCCTTCGTCGTCGAGCACAAGACGCTGTGCGCGGTCGCGACGATCGTGCTGCTGACGCTGATGAACCTGCGCGGCGTCAAGGAGTCGGGCAAGCTCTTCGCGATCCCCACCTACGTCTTTGTGGCCGGCGTCTTCGTCATGATCATCTGGGGCGCGGTGCGCAGCCTGGCCATGGGCGACACGATGAAGGCTCCCACCGCCGACTACACCATCCACGCCGAGCAGGGCGGCCTGGCCGGCTTCGCGCTGGTCTTCCTGCTGCTGCGCGCGTTCTCCTCCGGCTGTGCCGCGCTCACCGGCGTCGAGGCGATCAGCAACGGCGTGCCCGCCTTCCGCAAGCCGAAGTCGAAGAACGCCGCGACCACCCTCGCGCTCATGGGCGGCCTGGCCGTCACGATGTTCTGCGGCATCATCGCCCTTGCCATGGTCACCGACGTCAAGATGGCGGAGACCCCGGCCAGGGACCTACTGAACAACGGCGTACCGGTCGGCGCCGGCTTCACCCAGGACCCGGTCATCTCGCAGGTCGCCTCGGCGGTCTTCGGCCAGGGCTCCCTGCTGTTCATCGTGCTGGCCGCCGCCACCGCGCTGGTGCTGTTCCTCGCCGCGAACACCGCCTACAACGGTTTCCCGCTGCTCGGCTCGATCCTCGCCCAGGACCGCTACCTGCCGCGCCAGCTCCACACCCGCGGCGACCGGCTGGCCTTCTCCAACGGCATCGTGCTGCTGGCCGGCGCCGCCGCCGTCCTGGTCTACTTCTACGGCGCGGACTCCACCCGGCTGATCCAGCTCTACATCGTCGGCGTCTTCGTCTCCTTCACGCTCAGCCAGATCGGCATGGTCCGGCACTGGAACCGCCACCTGCTGACCGAGAAGGAGCCCGCCAAGCGGCGCCGCATGCACCGCTCGCGGGCCATCAACGCCTTCGGCGCCACCTTCACCGGCCTCGTCCTCGTCGTCGTGCTGCTCACGAAGTTCACCCACGGCGCCTGGGTCGCCCTGCTCGGCATGGTCATCTTCTTCGTGACGATGAGCGCGATCCGCCGCCACTACGACCGTGTCGCCGACGAGATCGCCGCCGAGGAAACCCCCGACGACGACGTCGTGCGCCCCTCCCGGGTGCACTCCATCGTCCTGGTGTCCAAGGTCCACAAGCCCACCCTGCGGGCCCTGAACTACGCCAAGCTGATGCGCTCCGACACCCTCGAAGCGGTCAGCGTCGACGTCGACCAGGCCGACACCAAGGCGCTGCGCGCCGAGTGGGAACGCCGCGGCATCGAGGTCCCCCTCAAGGTCCTCGCCTCGCCCTACCGCGAGATCACCCGGCCGATCATCGACTACGTCAAGTCGCTGCGCCGCGAGAGCCCGCGCGACGCCGTCTCGGTCTACATCCCCGAGTACGTCGTCGGCCACTGGTACGAGCACCTGCTCCACAACCAGAGCGCCCTGCGCCTCAAGGGCCGGCTGCTGTTCACGCCCGGCGTCATGGTCACCTCCGTGCCCTGGCAACTGGACTCGTCCGAGGCCGCCAAGAAGCGGGCCCGCAAGCGCGCCGAGTGGAACGCGCCCGGCGCGGTCCGCCGCGGCCCGGTCACCCAGCCGAAGAAGGAAAAGGCCGGCACGAAGAAGTAGCGGCGGCCGCGGCCGGCGGCCCGGGTGCTCGTACGGATCGGTACGGGCACCGGGACCGCCCCGCGGCGTCGGCGTTCCAGCGGCGGGCCTGATGACGGGCCCGCCGTTCCGCGTTCCCGGCGGGGAACGGGGAAGGGGGCGCCGGGCCGGCCGCCTCCGCAGCCCGGCGACCGTCACGCTCCACGGCACGTAGAATCGAAGGCTGTTGTCCCGCCGCACCCGCGCCCTACCCGCCGTACCGCCCCACCAGCCCTACCCGTCGTACCCCGGTCGCGGCCGTCCGCCGCGCCACCCCACCTCAGGAGCCCCGCCGCCATGCAGACAGAACCGAAGAAGTCGCTGGTCGGCGAGGAGTACGAGGTCGAGGTCGGCCCGGTCGCGCACGGCGGCCACTGCGTCGCCCGCACCGACGAGGGCCAGGTCCTCTTCGTACGCCACGCCCTCCCGGGCGAGCGCGTCACCGCCCGCGTCACCGACGGCGAGGAGGGCGCCCGCTTCCTGCGCGCCGACGCCGTCGAGATCCACACCGCCTCCAAGGACCGCGTCGAGGCCCCCTGCCCGTTCTCCGGCCCCGGCAAGTGCGGCGGCTGCGACTGGCAGCACGCCGCGCCGGGAGCCCAGCGCCGCTTCAAGGGCGCCGTCATCGCCGAGCAACTGGAACGCCTGGCCGGCCTGACGCCCGAGGACGCCCGCTGGGACGGCACCGTCGAGCCCGCCCCGGGCGACAAGGTCGCCAAGGGCGAGGTACCCGCCTGGCGCACCCGCGTCCAGTACGCCGTCGACGACGAGGGCCGCGCCGGACTGCGCAAGCACCGCTCGCACGACATCGAGCCGATCACCCACTGCATGATCGCCGCGCCCGGTGTCTCCGAGCTCGGCGTCGAGCAGCGCGAGTGGCCGCAGATCGAGACCGTCGAGGCGATCGCCGCCACCGGCTCCAACGACCGCCAGGTCATCCTGACCCCGAAGCCCGGCGGCCGGCTCCCCCTCGTCGAACTCGACCAGCCCGTGTCCGTCCTGCGCGTCAACGAGAAGGACGGCGGCGTGCACCGCGTGCACGGCCGCCCCTTCGTCCGCGAGCGCGCCGCCGGCCGCACCTGGCGCGTCGGCAACGGCGGCTTCTGGCAGATCCACCCGAAGGCCGCCGACCTCCTGGTCGAGGCCGTCATGCAGGGCCTGATGCCGAAGAAGGGCGACACCGCCCTCGACCTGTACTGCGGCGTCGGCCTCTTCGCCGGCGCGCTCGCCGAACGCGTCGGCGAAAAGGGCGCGGTCCTCGGCATCGAATCCGGCAAGCGCGCCGTCGAGGACGCCCGCCACAACCTCCAGGACCTCGACCGCGTCCGCATCGAACACGGCAAGGTCGACCAGGTCCTGCCCCGCACCGGCATCACCGAGGCCGACCTCATCGTCCTCGACCCCCCACGTGCCGGCGCCGGCAAGAAGACCGTCGCCCAACTGACCGCCCTCACCCCCCGCCGCATCGCCTACGTGGCCTGCGACCCGGCCGCCCTCGCCCGCGACCTCAAGTACTTCCAGGAGGCCGGCTACGTACCCCGTCGGATGCGGGCGTTCGATCTCTTCCCGATGACCTCGCACGTTGAGTGCGTGGCGATTCTGGTGCCTGCCGCGAAGGCCGTCTGACCTGCGGTTTTGTTGATGTGTATTAGGTGTGGTGCGGGCGTTATGGGCGATATCTTTACGCTGAAATGACGCTCCCCGAGGCATCGTGACGCTAATTTAACGCTCGTTCTGATGGGGTGCCAGGTGCTCTATTTGGCAGGCCAGGCGCCGTCGAGGTGGCCGGTATCGACGGGGCGCTGCAGGTAGGCGACGCTGAGCGTTCGGGACGCTGATTCCGACTGGTCAGGCGTCCCCCACGGGGGCAACTGATCTGTTTTGCAGACTGTCTGAGCTATTAGCGGTGACCGAGGCGAGGGTGGATCGTTGCGTGCTTCGTGAGTTTTCGACGCGCATATCGCAGTGACGTCTCGGATACCCACGGACGTTGATCGAGCCTATGTTCGCGACCTGTCGAGCCGCCCGGACCGGCCTGGGAACGAGACGCCTGTTCGACGAGCCCGCAGTCTCGCATCCCAGCGTAACGAAGGTCTGGGCCGACAGCGGCACCAGCACAGCGCCTTCCAGCACGGAGTCGCCCGAGGATTCGACGTCGAGGTCGTGAAACGACCCGCCACCAAAGGACGGGGCGCATTCCTGTATGCGCTGGCCAGCCCGGGACCCCCAAGGGGAATTCCGGTCAAGGGGCTCAGAGGGCAATCGCCGTGCAGTCCTCACCGCCGACGTCACAGCCCTGTTCTCGGAGGGCTCCAGACGATTCGTGCCCCGGGTGAGCCCGACGAGCAGGTTTTCGGCACGCAGCGCACGCCTGCCTCGGCGAGCGTCGATGGACCGTTGGTGCGGGGTGCCGTTACGCCGCGGTGGTCCGAGCGATCTCGGCTGCCGTCGGCACGGGAACGACCTCGATACTTACCCCGCGTGTGGTGAGCTCCCTTGCTGTCTGGTGGAGCGTTATTTGGGAGAAGGCGAAAAGCGAGTCGGGCGTGAAGGTGGCTCCGGACTTGTGCCGGACCGCAAGGACCAGCCGACGAGGTGTGAAGTCCTCGGCCAGCCTGATTCTCCTGTCGCTGTCCCGTGCGACCCGGCGGACGAACTGGCAGCGCGCCTCAGGTGAGTTGACGAGGAGTTCGACGGCGACCTGTGCTTGCCCGAGGAGGTGGCTGAAGGAGCCGGAGGAGCCGGACTGCTTGACCAGGATAAGGGTACCGTCCGGAGTCAGCAGGTCGCAGATTTCGACCCGGTCGGTGCGCTTGAGGGGGTTATTGATGAACTCGCCGTCGAGGAACAGCCATTCGGGCCGGGCCTTTGAGACCGCTCGGTTGTAGGCGCGTTCGTTCGCGCCTTCGGGCCAGTGCGGCAGGCCGTACGCGGCGGCATCGGTGAACAACTGTCGCAGGTTGTCTCGGACGGAGTCGATGTAGCAGGCGCCGAGCTCGTACCAGTCGCCGTCCAGAAGGCAGTACGTCCGTGGACCGAGGGAGACATCGGCCTGGATCCAGTCCAGGGCGTGGGTGGTTGCCAGCGGGACGGAGGATCTGGGCGACGGGTCGCGGTGGAGGGTCACCGTGCCGTCGCGCAGGGCGGCGATACGGGTGCCGGGGCGGTGGATCCTGGCCCGGGTGAGGACGTACTCCAGGTCGAAGTCGTCGCAGAGGTGGGCCTCGGTGCTGCCGATGCAAGTCCGGTATGCGGTGGCCTCGGCGTACGTCTCGTGCAGGTCGAGGGGTACGGAGGACGAGATCCGTCCGTCGGCGGGGGCGCCGAGCAGACGGTCGAGGGCGGCTTCGAGTGCGGCGCGGGTGACGGTGTCGGTGACCGGGACGATGTGGTCGACGAATCCCAGCTCGGGGTGCGGGATGTCGTCCTGGCAGACCCGGGTGATCGTGCGCAGGTCCTCGACCAGGTCGGCCGGCTCGATGCCGAGCGGGAGCCGCAGGCCGACACCGCCTTGGGCGGTGCAGGCCCGGCCGTTGGCGTGGCGGTTTCGGGTGAGCGGGACGTCGTCGAGGTGGCCGCCGAGGTGGCGGACCACCCGTGCCTGGTCGCGGATGCCGAGTGCCGGGACCGAGGTGCCGGCGGCTACCAGGGAGATGTCGGTGCGCGGCCGGCCGAGCGCTTTGGTGACGGCGCCGCTGATGTGCCGGGGGTCGATCATGCGGATGGCGAAGCAGAGGCCGAACCGCTTGTCCTTGAGGGCATCGGGAACCAGGCGGTAGCCGTTGCCGCAGGTCACGGCGTAGACCTGGCCGTCGACGGCGAGGAGCAGCAGGGCTCCGGTGCGGCGGACGGGCTCGAAGACCGTGATTCCGGTGGTACGGGCGTTGGGGGCGCACCAGGTGTCGGCGGCCTCCTCCTTGCCGTAGGTGAGGTAGATCGCGGGCACGCCGAGGACCACGGGGCGGTGCAGTTCGGCTCCCAGCCGGTCGAGCTGTTCGTGGTCGAGGGCCTCGAACATCGCCTCGGGGGTCGGGGAGACGGTGGGGAGTCGATAGACGGTGCGGACTGCGGTGTGGGTGGCCATGGGAAGTTCTCCGAGCGTCTGCGGGGGCGGTGCAAGAAGGCTGACGAAGTCTCACCTGTATACGCAGAACGATGACAGTAATCTGTGTACGTTGTCAACGTGGTATTGATGTTCTCATGGTCGGGCCACTGCGTGTACGGTGGCCGCATGTCGGACCAAGCTGCCCCCGCCACCGGCCCCCTCGTCACCGGATCAGAGATCGCGAGGCTGGCCGGCGTCACCCGCGCCGCCGTGTCCAACTGGCGGCGCCGCTACGAGGACTTCCCCGCGCCCTCGGGAGGTGGGGCGAGCAGCAGCCCCCTGTTCGCGCTGGCCGAAGTCCAGGCGTGGCTGGAGAAGCAGCGGAAGGGGCAGGAGGTCTCGGTCGAGGTCCAGGTCTGGCAGGAGCTGCGGGCCGCCTACGGAGAGGACATGATCGCCGGACTCGCCGATGTGGCCGAGCTGCTCTCCGAAGCGCACGGTCGACGGCTGCCGGGGTTGCGCCTGCCGCGAGAAGCCGTGGCGCGCGTCCGTTCACTCGCCGAAACCGAGCGGCCCGTTGACGTCGTGAACGCACTGACCGAACGGTTCGCCGACGCCGTACGGCGCGCCGGGTCGGATCAGGTGACGTCCCCCCGCCTGGCCCTCGCCGTACGACACTTCGCGCCGCCGCTGCCGCCCGGGGCGACGGTCTTCGATCCTGCCTGCGGCATCGGTCTGTTGCTCTTCTCCGTCGCCGGGCAGACCGGGGCGCTCTGCCGCGGGCAGGAGGCCGATGCCGACTCCGCGCGGCTCGCCAGGCTCCGTGCCGCCCTGTCCTCGATGCCCGACACCCGGATCGAGACGGGCGACTCGCTCCGCGACGACCGATGGCCCGACCTCCGGGCCGAACTCGTGGTCTGTGATCCTCCGGTGGGCGTCACCGGATGGGGCCGCGAGGAACTCCTTCTCGATCCACGCTGGGAACTCGGCACCCCGTCCAAGGCGGAGGGCGAACTCGCCTGGCTGCAGCACGCCTACGCACACACCGCGCCGGGCGGGCACGTTGTGATCGTGCTGCCCGCCTCGGTCGCCTACCGCAAGGCCGGGCGAAGGATCAGGGCCGAGCTGGTCCGCAGGGGCATCCTCACCCAGGTTGTCGCCCTGCCGCCGGGCACGGCCTCCTCGCACGCCCTCCCCGTTCACCTCTGGACTCTGCGTCGTCCCGGGCCGGCCGACGTCCCCCCGTCCACGGTGCGGATGGTGGACCTCACCGCCAACGATCCCGACGGCAGCCTCGCCCCCCGCCCCGAGCAGATCGTGGACGTCCCTTCGATCAGTCTCCTCGACGACATGGTCGACCTCACCCCGGGCAGCCACCTCCAGGCCGTGCACCGCGACTACTCCGGCGAGTTCAGGGCTCTCCGTGGCGATCTGGAGGAGCAGATGCATCGGCTGGCCGCACTGCTGCCTCAGCTACGGCCCGGTACGGGGGCAGGCTCGCTCGACGGTGCCACGGCGGGCGTCGCCGAACTCCTCCGGGCAGGCCTCGTGACCTACGAAGGCTCGGAGCCGGTCTCAGCCAGCGACCAGCTCGACACCGATTACCTCCAGGGCTTCCTGCGCAGCCCGGCCAACACCCGCCGTGCCACCAGTGCCTCCGGCACCTACCGGCTGGAGGCCAAGGGCGCCAGGATTCCGCAGCTGGCCATCGAGGAACAGCGCCGCTACGGTGCGGCCTTCCGGGAGCTCACCGAATTCGAGGCGACGATGCGGGCCGTGTCCGAGCTCAGTCGCCGGCTCGCCGAGCTGGCCCGCGACGGACTCGTCACCGGCGCTCTGGCCCCGGAGGACTGAGGACATCCGGCGGGGCGGCTCTGGGAGGCGGAGCCGCCGCAGTGCCGGGGCCCCGCAGCCCCGGAGCCACCCGTTCACACCTGGGTCGGCAGGAACTCGCTCGGTCTTCCGGTCCAGGTCACGCTCAGTGCCTCGCGCGCCCTGGTGCAGGCGACGAAGAGCAGGCAGCGCTCGCGCAGGAGGTCGGCTTCGTGCTGCGGTGCGTCCGTCTCCAGCGGGGTGATCTCGCGGGCGAAGGGCACCGTTCCCTTCATGACCCCGAGCACGGAGACCGCCCTGAACTCCAGCCCCTTCATGGCGTGCATCGTGGCCAGCCGGACCCCTGGCGTCTCCGCGGCGACCTGCCCCTTCACTCGCACCACCGGGATCCCGGCGTCCTTCAGCCGGGACTCCGCCGCGTCCAGTGCCAGGTTGAACCGGGCGCACACCCCGATCTCGTGAGGTGCGAGCCCTTCGCCGATCCATGCCCGCACCCGGTCCACAAGGGCGGCGTACTCCTCCGGCTGGGTGGCGTACCCGCCGGCCTCGGGTCGGCGGCCGCGCAGCAGCGAGCGGTAGCCGGCCAGGGAGTCGGTTCCGTCGCCCTCCAGGGCGTCCACGCTGACCGGTGCGAGCAGGCGCGCCGACCAGACCAGGATCTCCTCGGTGGAGCGATAGTTGAGACGCAGCCGGAAGCTGCGGCCGACGGTGGCGATCCCCAGCGAGCCGAGCGACACCCGGGAGTCGTAGATCCGCTGGTGCGGGTCGCCGGTGAGGAACAGGTCGTCGGGGCCGGGGGTGACGGCGGCCCGGAGCACCCGCCACTGTGCGGGGTGCAGGTCCTGTGCCTCGTCCACCACGACATGGTCGTACGGGGCCGGGCCGACGGCGAGCAGGTCGGCCGCCCGGGCACAGACCCGCAGGTGGGTGGTGGCACCGCGCTCGAGCAGCAGCTTCTCGAAGCACTCGACGCCGTTCCACACGAGCCCGCGCCTGGCCGCTCCGAGGCCGGTGCCGCGTCCGCGCCGGCTCGCCGCGAGATAGCCGTCCAGATCACGGATGTCCTGGCCGAGCACCACGTGACGGTACTCCTGCGCCAGGAAGCGGGCCTGGAACGGCAGATCCAGCTGCTTGACCGCCTTCTCCCAGAGCTGCCGCTGGTCGCGGTCGCCCACCGGCTTCGGGGTGACGCCGGTGTGCTGCCGCACCACGCCGTTGGCATAGGCGTCGACGGTCGTGACATCGACCCGGGAGAGGAGGAGTTCGTCGCCTTGGAGGAGAAGACCGAGCATGTCGCGCAGTCCGGCGGCCAGCGCGTTGGTGTACGTCGTCAGCAGGATCCGGCTGTCCGGCGACCGTCCCAGCAGGTGCCGGACCCGGTGCAGCGCGGCCACGGTCTTCCCCGTCCCCGGGCCGCCGGTGACCTGCACCGGACCGCCGTACGAGGTGCGGTGGGCGACCCGCCGCTGGGAGGGGTGCAGGAAGACCCGCCAGGCCGCGAACGGTTTCGCCAGGATCTCCTCCAGCTCCTGCGGGCCGGTGACGAGACGGATCCGGGCGGTGGTGTTGCTGATGACGGTGGCCAGGTCCTCGTCCGGCTCGGGCGGCGCGTCCACCGGGCGGCGCACGGCCACCACGTCCCGGTAGACCTCCTCCGGCGAGAATCCTTCCGCGAGGTACTGGAGGACCTCCAGCTGGTCCTCGGGCAGCAGCGTAGCGAACGCCTCCAGCTGCGCCTTGTCCGCCATCGAGCGCGCTGCACGCAACACCTGGGCGTCGATGCCCAGTTCGCGCAGGACTCCGTCGGAGACGCCGGAGAACAGCAGCTTCGGCGCCTTGCGGGAGGCCGTCTCGTACAGCGGTGTCAGCTCGTCCAGTGCGACCGCGTCGCGTACCTCCAGGCCGCGGGTGGCGCTGTTCGTGCTGTACAGGCGTTTCGCCGCCCAGGTGTACGCGTCGTCGTGCGGCAGCACATGGACGAGGAGGAAGAGATCGCTGCCGTCGTCCGGCGAGAGGACCACGCCGCGCCAGAAGTCGGTGATCCGTATGGTGCGCATCCGCCGGTCACGGGCGTTCTCCACGGACTCCAGATGCAGACCTTTGTCAGCGTTGAGCTCGGCCACGCTCAGGGCCTGGAACTTCGTCATAGCCTTGCGGACGCCGGCTCTGACCGGCTTCTCCAGGGTGTCGAATCCGTCCCAGAAGCTCTGGGCGAAGGCGAGTCGGGGCATGGGCCGTGGGCCCCCTTTCCGTGGGTGTCAGGCGGTGGGCCCGGCCAGGCGGGCGGCGAGCTCCCGGAAGGTCCGCAGCAGCGCCGCGGGTTCCGAGGTGAGGTCGAGGCTGTGCTGGAAGAGCCGCAGACCGCCGGTGCCGCGGACCTCGGTCGTCCGCTCGGGCAGGCGGCCCGCCGCGTACACCAGATGCGCCTCGCGCAGGCCGAGCACAGTGGCGTAGGCGAGCGCCTGGTACAGGTCGGAGTTCGGGTAGCCGTGGGCCCGGTGGGACTTCTCGGTCTTGTACTTGGCGTCGACGACGGCGACAGGTGTACGGCCGTCCACGCCGTACACCACCAGATCTGGCTTCATCCGAATCTGGCCGCCCGGGTCGAGAGTGTGTACGTCCTGCAGCCGCGCCGTCAGGCCGTACTCCCGGAGGGCCTCGCGCAGTGCGACCGTCACGAAGTCCTCGAAGAGCTGGTGCATGTCGAGCAGGAAGCCGTCCAGGGCGAGCGGGCCGGTCCGGTGCTCGGGCGAGGTGGAGCGCAGTACGGCCTCGGCGAGCCGCAGGGCGGGCTGGTAGCGGGAGTTGAGACGGGATGGCTGCCAGTGCGGCAGGTCCTGGCCGCGGACCAGGGGACCGGCGTCCGCGAGGCGGATTCGCTGGTGGGCGAGACGGCGCCGCACCGGCCCAGGAACGGACGGCAGCCGCAGCAGCCGTTCCACCGCGGCGCGCAGGATGCGGTTCTCGGCGGTGTCGGCGGTGTACGCGTCGTAGACGATCTCGGCGGGCGGCATGCGGCCGAAGTGGAGCCGGATCTGCTCGGCCTCCCGCAGTCGGCCTCGTACCACCAGGGCGGACTCCGCCACCTCCCGGTAGCCCTGGAGGACCCCCTGCCGCAGCGCGCCGTCGATCTGCCGTTCCACCGCGTACGCGAGCGCGGGTACCACCTCGTCGTGCGCACCGGTGCTGACCGTGCCCTCACGGCTGTCGCGCCAGGCGCCAGCCGGGTCGAGGCTGAAGCCGAGCAGGAAGAACAGCCGCCCCACCGGTGTCTTGGGCGCGATCCGCAGGACCGTCCCGCCCGGCAGCCGGACCGCGCCGACCTGGTGGCCCGCCCGCAGTCTCCAGTGTCCGGGCCGCTCGGGGTCCGGCGCGGCGGCGTCGAGGAACCGCGCCGCGACGAGGGCCCGCCCGGTGGCCGCGTCCAGCGGTACGGACAAGGCGGCGCCGTACTCCCGCAGCGTGATCTCGCCCGGGATGTAACTACATGCTGGGCCCGCGTCGTCTGCCGCGTTGCTGTCGGTGGTCGCGGCCGGGATGTCACTGTGCGCCAGGGCGGCGCCGCCCGCCGCGTTCCCGCTCATGACCGCCGGGTCCGCTCGCGCAGCGCGTCCAGGCCGTAGCGGGCGTCGATGTCGATGCCCTCGCCGTAGTGGTGCTCCTCAAGGAGGGGGAGGATCTTGGTGCGCCAGGTCCGGTCGAGGCCGCCCTCGCGGTATACGCCGGGCTTCATCAGGTAGGACGGGCCGATGGCGAAGTCGGGGTCGTCGATCGCCGTGTTGAGGGCGTCGAGCAGGCGGGCCGGTTCGGGGTCCTTGCCCTCGCGCTTCAGCCAGCGGGTGAGGAGGCTGGCAGTGGGCTCCACGCGGGGGGAGAGCTCCACGAAGGCGAAACGGCGCCGCATCGCCGCGTCCACCAGCGCGATCGACCGGTCCGCGGTGTTCATGGTGCCGATCACGTACAGGTTCGGCGGCAGCCCGAAGTCGTCCCCGGAGTAGGTCAGTCGTACCGAGCGCTTGCGGTACTCCAGGAGGAAGTACAGCTCGCCGAAGACCTTCGCCAGATTGGCCCGGTTGATCTCGTCGATGATCAGGAAGTGCGGTACGTGCCGGTTGCCCTCCCGCGAGGCGGTGTCGGCGAGCTCCCGTAGCGGTCCCGCCGTCAGCCGGAAGGCGACCTCCCGTGTCTCGGGGTCCTCGACCGGCCGGAAACCCTCGAAGAAGTCCTCGTACGCGTACGACGGATGGAACTGGACGATCTTGACCTGCTCAGGGCCGCCGCCGAAGTACTCTGCCAGCTTCAGCGCCAGATACGTCTTTCCGGTGCCGGGCGGACCGTAGAGGACCATCTGCCGCTCGTCGAGAAGGAGTTCACGCAGCTCGTCGAGGAAGGACCGGTTGTGGACGAGGAGCTTCCGGGCGAACTCGTCGGTGACCTCGGGGACGGTCAGGACGCGCTGCTCGGAGGATTCCAGGACCTGCCCGGCCTGCTCCGGCGCTGTCTCCGGGCCGCCGGTGAGCGCGGTGAGCTGTTCCAGGACGGGGGTCAGGTCGACCACGTCGTGCTGGGCGGAGAGCTTCTGCTGCACCTCCTCCGGCAGCTCCTCGTACGGATGGGCGGTCTCTTGCCAGGCCACCGGGCGCCGGAGGTTGGAGAGCTCACCGGGGGAGCCCGACTGCACCAGGTCGCCGGTGATCCGCCCGAGGTGGAGCAGGCCGTCGCTGAGGGTGGCGACGGTGTCGCCGATCCGCATCTGGGTGAAGAAGGCGTGCAGTTCGTCGACGAGACCGCGCTTCTGGTGGTACGTCGCCGAGCCCTCGTAACCCTCCTCGACGAAGCGGCGCAGCACGCTCTTGGTCGGGTCGGGCTCGTCCACCTGCGGCAGGTGGGGTGCGTCGAGCGAGACGAAGCCCTCCTTCAGCCAGAGCCGGCGGACCAGGTTGTGGCCGGAGACGTTGTTCCCCCGCACCAGCCAGGCCTTCTGCGGGGCCCGCCAGCTCTGCGGCAGGAAGTCGCCCAGGCGGTGCCCGTCCTCGGCGCTGCGCCAGGTGCCGGGGCCGGTGGCTCCGTAGCCGAGGACCAGGGAGGCCGCGGCGGACGGCGAGTTGCACACGATGTCGCGGGACGCGGTCCAGGCGCCGGGGCGGGGGCCGTCGGCCAGCGTTCCGTTCTCCCGCAGTCCGGAACGGAGTCGGCGAGCGAAGTCGCTCAGCCCCGGCCAGTCCTCCGCCGACACCGCCGAACCCGCGGTCACCAGGAACTTGTGCGAGCCGTTGTCGCCGGGCTCGGCGAGCAGGAAGCCGCGAGCCTCCCCGGCGTCCTTGGGCAGGGCGATCCGGAAGTCCGGGAAGCCGGGAAGACGGTCGGGGAGCTGCGGCATGGGGACCTTCCGGGACGCGGGTGGTTCGGGTGGCACGAAGTGCGTTCCAGCCTACGTGTTGACGGTGTCAATCGGTGCGTTCGGTGTGCTGGACGCTCACCGCGCCCGTTCGGCTACCGGCGCTCGGGGAACACCTGGGCGCTGTCCCGCTGCTTGCGCGCCGCCGGGGCAGGCGCCTGCGAGTGACCGGCGAGCTCGTTCAGTTTCATGTGCAGCGCGTCCTGGGCGGCGTAGTCCCCGCGAGAGGCCGCGGCGCGCAGGTCGTCCCAGGCGGTCAGGACGGGACGGCGTACGGACTCCGGGAACCGGCCGAGCTCGGCGTCGTGGGCGGCGAGCATGGACTGCCAGGTGGTCGTGTCGAGCTGCCGCCACAGGCTACGGGCGTGCTCCGTCGCTGCCCGCATCGCGGGCAGATCCAGCCGCTCGCGTGCCGCGTCCAGGGCGCGCCGGGCGTCGGCTAGCTCTTCGGCCGGCGCGCCGAGGCCCAGCTCCCGGCCCCGGCGCGCGGCGACGGACGCCTTGGCCGACCAGCAGCGGGCGTCCCGGCACGTCTCCACCGTGTCGCGAGCCTCGTCGAGGAATCCGTCAAGGGACCGGCCGAGGGGTTCACCGCGCACGATCGCGGTGAGCTGTTCTGTCAGTTCGGCGAAGACGCTGTGCTCTGCCGCCGTCAGCCCGTCGCCGAAATGGGCGCCATGGGTACGGATCACGTCGAGGAGCCGAGAGGCGTCGCGGCCGATGCCGTCGGCGACGGCGCTGCGGCGCAGCCGCGCGCCCAGCTCCTCGCCGTCGCCGATGCGGTAGGCGAGGTTCACGGTGCGGTTCTCGTCCAGCTGTACCCGGAGTGTGAGCCGCTCGACGCTGTCGGTGCCCCTGTCGAAGACATGTGTGTGCTCCCCGCAGAACTCGTTGCGGGCATGGGACTTCTCGTGCGGTCCTTCGACGATCCGGAAGGTCAGCGCGGTGGTGCCGTCCGGCCGGATCTGAAGGTTCTCGATGTTCTGCCAGTCGGTCGGGTACGTCGTTCCGGCGGTGAAGAGGACCGCGACGGTGCCGTCGTCGAGTGCCAGTCCCAGGTTCTGGGCGGTGACCTGTTCCGGTCGGTCGGTCCGGAACGATGTGCCGCAGGCCGAACATGCTGTCAGCCCGGTGGCGTTGACCATCTGGCACTCGGGGTCGGGGCACTTCAGTCCGCCCGTGTCCAGCGGCTCGTCACAGAGTTGGCACACGGTGGATGAGGTGGAGTTCTGCTCGCCGCAGTGTGGGCACGATGCTCGGGATGCGACGGGGGCGGCCGCCCGCAGCCCGGAGAGGCTGACGGCACAGACCGGACAGCTCGTGGTCCCCTCGGCGGCGGGCACGTGGCAGCCGGGGCAGTCGACCGTCGCCGTGCCGAGCAGAGTGGTGCCGCAGTCGGGGCAGGCGCTCTCGGTGATCGGGATTCCGGTGGTCAGGCACGGCTCGGAGGGGCAGGCGAGAGCGGACGCGAGCCCGGCCTCGATGCCGGCGCCCAGCGCGACGGCGGACATGGGATCGATTCCGCTGTGCACCTTCTCCTCGCCGAACAGTTCGGCCAGGCGGCGGCGGACCAGCGGGATCCGGGTCGAACCGCCGACGAGCAGGACCTTGTCGATGTCCTCGGTCGTCCTGGACGCGTCGCGCAACACGCCGCGGGCGAGCTCCAGGGTGCGGTCGATCTCGGCGCCGATCAGCTCCTCGAAGTCGTCGCGGGTGACCTCTCCCGTCCAGGAGCCGCCGTTCTTTCCGAGCGGCGCGAGGATGATCTCCGCTGCGGTGACATCCGAGAGTTCGATCTTGGTACGTTCGGCGGCGGCGCGGATCCGTGCCGCGTCGCCGGTCCCGGATAGGTCACGGCCGCCGAGTCGCTTCTCGGTGAGCATCCGGCACAGCGCGGAGTCGAAGTCGGCCCCGCCGAGCGACTTGTCCCCGCCGAGCTTGTACACCTGGAAGTACCCCGACCCGATGACCAGCAGGGACACGTCGAAGGTACCGCCGCCGAGGTCGTACACGAGCACCGAGCACATGTCGTCGTCATCCTCGACGAGGCGCTCCACCCCGAAGGCGTGGGCCGCCGCGGTCGGTTCGGGCAGGATCCGTGCGACGGTGAAGCCCGCAAGCTCCCCGGCTTCCCGCACCGCCGCGTACTGCGGTTCTGTGAAGTACGCCGGGACGGTGATCACGGCTCGCGGGAAGGGTTCGCCGGCGGTGTTCTCGGCGTCCGTGCGCAGCCGTCGCAGCAGGATCGCCGAGATCTGTACGGGCGTCAGCCAGTGGGCGCCGAGCTGGATCTCGACCCCGCCGTCCGTGGACTCCCGTACCGGCGGTGCGTCCGCGGGCCGCTCGTCGAGCAGCCGCTGGACGTCGGCGTCGGCGTGGCGGCGGCCGATTAGCCGCTTCACCTCGGTGATCACGGAGCCGGGCAGGTGGTCGCGCACGCCGAGCGCCTCGCTGCCCACCAGGAGGGATCCGTCGGCGCCTGTACCGACGGCGGACACCGTGGCCTGCTCGCCGTGGCGGTTGGGGAGGACCACCGGCACGCCGCCGTCCATCCAGACGGTGACGGAGTTGGTGGTGCCGAGATCGATTCCGAGTGTGCGGTACGGCATGACGTGGCCTTCGGGTGGCAGGGACGGGAAGGGTGGTGTGGAGCGGGTTCAGCGGCGCCGCTTGGAAGTCTTGCGAGGCAGCGGCTGCCGGCGCCGGGCGCGGCTGGTGCGGCGCGGCTGGTTCCGGCGCTCCCGCGTGGCCCCGCCGTCGGAGGTCCTGGCGGGTGCCCCCTGTTCGGTGGCGGGCGCGGGCCCGGGTACGGCCAGGACGACATCGGCACGGCGCAGGCAGTCGGTCCCGTGGCGGAAGCCGGTGACGGTCTCCCGCAGGACGGTTCCCTCGGGGGCGGTCGGATGCGGTTCGACGCCCGTCGCCCGTGCCTCCACCGGGTCGGGGATCTTCCCGATGAGGTCCATCGGATGCACCCCGTGGCGGGCGAGTTCGGCCCGGAGCATCCGGTGGGCGGCGTCCGTCTGCTGTTGCACGGCGGCTGCGATCTGTCCGGTCCGGCCTGCTCCGGAGCGGCCGAACTGCTCGGACCGGTGTGCCGTGTCGGCGAGGAGATCGTCGAGTGGCAGCAACGCGGTGAGGAGGTCGGTCAGTTGGGCCACGGCCTCTTCGCGTTTGCGGGAGAGGGCCGCGACGCGAACGCGCAGTTTGCGCAGCTCGTCGGTGCCGGGCGGGGGAGTGGTCACTTGGATGCGGGACCTTTCGGAGCGGCGGACGCCGGGAGGGGAGGAGTGAGCAGTTCGCTGACGAGGGCGTCGCCCGGGGTGCGGGCCGCGTCGTGGGCGGCCTTCAGGGCGCGCTCGCGGTCCGTGTCCCGTGCGCGGCGGGCCCGGGAGACCGCCACGCCCGCCGCCTTCGCGAGGTCCCCCTGGCCGATGCCCGGCCGGGCATACGGAAGGAGCTCGAACACGGTGGGGCCGAAGGAGGGCATCGGTGTGCGGGGGTGCGCGGTCACAGGGTCTCCTGGATGTACGGCGGGTCGTCCGGGTCCGGTGTTCCAGGTGAGTCGAAGAGGCCGGGGAACATCATCGGTTCGAGCGGGAGGGAGGTCTGCCGGCCGGTCTCCAACCCCAGGGCGGACGCGGCGCGTTCGTCGCGTACGGCACCGGCGCGGTCGCCGTCGGCACGGCGGTCGCGGGCGCGCCGGTGGTATGCGACGGCAAGAAGCTGGTCGTACGCCGCGGAGCGGCCCGGCGTGATCAGCAGTCTGACCTGGAGGTCGATCAGTTCGGACCAGCGTCCGGTGTCGACCAGTTCCCCGGCGAACGGCACGACGGTCTCCAGTGCCTGCCACTCCGCCTCCGCCCCGGTGAGCTGTGCGAAGGACGCGGCGGCGGAGAGCAGCAGGGGCACCTGCTGGGTGTAGTCGCCGGACCGTGCTCCGAGCTGCCGGACGGCCGTGTCGTGCAGGAGGCGGGCGATGTCACCGTCGTCGGCCTGTACTCCCCACTCGTCCTCGGAGGGGCGGACCTCCCGCAGTCGCCGCAGGACCCGACGGGCCTCACTCTTCTTCCCGTCGAGCGCCTTCCGCGCGGTCCGTTCGATCATCCGGTCGCAGTACCAGGAGTACACCTCGTGCAGATCCTCGGCCGGGTTCTCCGCACGGAACCCGCGGTGCAGAAGTTCCCCGACCCGTTGCAGGCCGGGCTGTTTGCCCCGCCTGTTTCCCGTGACGACGGAAGCGATGTCGGCGAGATCCAGCGCGTCCAGCGCGTCCTGTGCCACCGGATCGCCGGGGCGTACGCACAGCGCCCGCTGGAAGCGGGCACGGCCCTGATTCCTGTCCTTCGTCCCCAGCGCTTCGGTGCCGCGCCGGACCAGGGCGGCTGCCAGCTCCTTGGCGAGGGCGGTGTCATCGGGAGCGAGCGCGTGCGCGGACTCCAGCCAGAGGATGCGCTGGACGAGCGTGGCCCGCTGGTAGCCGTTGCCGTTCCGGCCGGCGCTCAGTCCGGCTTTGCGGGCCATCTCGTGGTGGCGACGGTCGAGTACGAAGCCGAGGCGGGCGGCCGAGGTGAGGTCGACGAGGGTGTTCTGCCAGTCGCCCTTCGTGAACCGTTCGTGGGCCCTGGTGACCAGGGCTCCGGCAAGGTGCGGTGCACAGGCCCGGTGGGTGTCGGAGTCCGCCTGCCAGGTGGCGGGTTCGCCGTGACGGCGGGTGTACGCGGTGAGCAGGGCGAGGTGTTCACCGTGTGTCTCCAGTTGCTCGGCGGCGGTGTCCACGGTGACGGGGGAGCCGGCCCAGGGCCGGCCGCCGAGCAGCAGCCCCAGGCACGGGGAAGCGGTGTCGGGCGTGGGTGGCTGCCAGGTGTCGACGTCGCACCGGCAGCCGAGACCGCCGAACCAGGCCTCGTCCCGGGAGTCGTGCTGGTCGTTGTCGCACTGGCCGAAGCACTCCTCGGTCCGGAGATCGGCGAGTTCGCCGCGGACGAGCTCGCTGCTGTACTCGTACTCCTCGACGTTCCAGACGGTGTCCCAGCCGTCGAGGACGTCATGGCCGTCCCGTTCGTCGACCGAGCGGAGCGCCGTACGGATCCGGTCCGTCAGGGTGGCGCGCGCGGAGCGCCAGTCCTCTGCGTCGAGGGGAGCCCCGCGCCGGGCGGTCACCATGTCTTCGAAACCGAGCGGGTCCTCGTCGTCGAGCAGCAGGTGCCAGACGGCGATGGCGAAGACCGCGTGAGCCGGGTCGACCTTCTCGCTCTGGGCGAGCGACCTCAGCGTGCCGACTGCCAGCGCGTGCACCACGGCGGTGCGGCGGTTCCCGGACGGGTCGGGGACGGCGTCGAGGACCTCGCTGATCGCGCCCTGGCGGGCCGCCTGCCACACCAGGCGCCACAGGGCGTGCGCCGGGCAGCAGAGGCAAGGCGCCTCGCCGGACGTGGCGTCCGGAGCGTCGAGTACGGTGCGGACGTCGCAGTCGCAGCCGAGGTCGCAGGGCTGGTCCTCGCCGCTCGCGGGCGGGGTGGAGCCGAACACCGCGAGCCAGCGGTGGACCGCCTCGGGCCAGTTGCCCGCGCGTTCGGCGAGCAGGGCGCGCAGTGCGTCGTAGGAGGCGCGGTCGTCCACGGGGAGGCCGGGACGGTCTGTGGAGATCCGGTCCAGCAGGTTGAGCGTGCGCGCGAAATTACCCGTGCCGTAGGCGTGTTCGGCCTGACGGAGCATGCGGGTGGCGTCGGTGGTGTGCAAGCAGGTCCCCCATGTGCACGTGGTGCGTGGTTGACCTTATGTGGCGTCTGTTGGCTCGGTCAACGGACCGTCAGATACCAGACAGTGTGGCCAGTTCCGCCCGTACGGTCTTGCCGCCCGGTGGGCGTGGGACGGTCTCCCAGTGGTCGGCGAGGAGGGTGACGACGGTCAGGCCCCGGCCGCCGGTGGAGAGGTCGGGGTCCTCGCCGGCGGTTCGGGGGAGGCGGGCGCCGCGGGCGTCGGAGACCTCGATCAGGAGGCGGCCGGGGCGGGGCAGCGGGGCGTAGGTCAGGGCGAGTTCCAAATCGCGGCCTGGGACGCGGCCGTGCAGGACGGCGTTGGCGGCGAGTTCGGCGACGACGAGTTCGGCACGTTCCGTGATGTCCGGCGGGAGGCCCCAGGCGTGGAGTTCGGTGACGGCGAGGAGTCGGGCGAGACGTGCGCCGCGACGGGTGGAGGACAGACTGTTGCCTGAATGTCCGGGTGGGAGGCGTGAGTTGGGGTGCGGTGTGGTTCATGGGGTCAGCGTGGCCCGCGCGGGGGTGGGCCGGCGAGAAGGGAGGCCCGTACGGGAGGTCACCGTACGGGCACGCAGGGTGGACGGTACGGGGCGTATGCCGTCACTGTGGGTGCGTGTGATCGTGCGGGAGGAAGGGGCGGCGGATGGCCAACGTCGGAGAAGGGGCCGGTGCGTTCTCGGAGGGGGAACGGGAACCGCATCCGTCGGACAGCCTGCGGACGTTCGGGGCGGTCGTGCAGGCGCTGCGCGAGCATGCGGGGCTGAGCCGGGTGGAGTTCGGCGAGCGGGTGCGGTTCTCGAAGCACACCGTGGAGTCGGTGGAGCTGGGGCGGCGGATGCCGGACGAGTTGTTCGTGGAGCGCGGGGAGGAGGCGACGGGGAACACGGGGGCTTTGCGGAGGGCGGCGCCGTATCTGTCGCGGGGGGAGGTGGGGCTGGCGGCGTGGTTCCGCGAGTGGGCGAGGCTGGAGCGGACGGCGGTGAGCCTGTGTACGTATGAGTGCCGACTGGTGCCGGGGTTGTTGCAGTCGGAGGCGTATGCGCGGGCGGTGTTCGAGGGCACGATTCCGGTGGTGACGGACGAGCGGCTCGATGCGCTGCTGGCGGCGCGGGCGGAACGGCAGCGGATGCTGGTGGAGAGGCCGACGACGCTGTTCAGCTTCATCGTTGAGGAGCATGTGTTCCGGCGGCGGTTCGGGGATGCGGAGGCCATGCGCGGGATGCTCGATCACGTGCTGGAGTTGACGTCCCAGCGGAATGTGACGTTGCAGGTGGTGCCCTTGGACTCGGCGCTGCATGCGTGCCTGGACGGCCCGGTGCGACTCCTTGAGACGCCGGATCGGCGGCGGGTCGGATACGCCGAAGGGCAGCAGAGTGGTCGGCTCATCACGGACGCGAATGAGGTGAGTCTCCTCCATCAGCGCTATGACACACTGCGCTCGCAGGCCCTCAATCCACAGGAAACCAGGGCCCTTTTGGAGAGACTGCGAGGAGAGCGATGACGAGCGGTACGGCGGAACTGGTCTGGTTCAAGTCCAGCTACAGCGGCAGTCAGGGCGATGACTGCGTCGAGATCGCGATCGCCGAACAGGCCGTCCACGTAAGGGACTCCAAGGACGTGACGCGTCCGGCCTTCGCCGTCGGTCGCGACGGGTGGGGTCGGTTCGTGCGGTTTGCGTCGGAGCGCTGATACGTCGAGGGGCGCCGTCCGCTGGGTAGCGGGCGGCGCCCCTCGTGTTGTCCGGACGTCAGCCGTCCTGGCGGGGCGGGTGGCGTGGGCCCTGCCCTGGGGGCGGGGTGAGCGTGGACCGGTATGTGCCGGAGTCGCTCTCGTCGAGCGGGGTTTCCAGGGTGAGGCTGGCGGTGGCCATGCGGTCGTACTCGGTGAGGACGAGGCGCTTGGTGCGGTACTCGCCGAACTTGGCGATCTCGTTGTTCTTGAGGCCGCCGGACTGGGACTGGAAGGTCTCCAGGACGTAGTCGGTGTCCTCGCGGGAGATCCCGTAGAGGTGGAAGAAGTACGCGTCCAGCTCGGCGCGGAGCTGGGCGCGGCGGTCCTCGCCCCAGTGGAAGGGCTCGCCGTCGTCGCCCAGGTCGCGGGCGAGCGTGGTCATGTCGTAGGCCGTGTAGACGAGTTCGAGGAGGCGGGGGAGGAGGAAGGGGAGGTGGGGTTCGAGGGCGATGGGGGTGGGGACGGGGAGCTGCTTCCAGATGAAGAGCTTCATGTGGGCGTCGCTGATCTTCTGGCGGCTTACGTAGTCGAAGATCAGGGAGGACTGGGTGGCGACCAGGGCGGCGACGAGAGGGGGGGCGACGCGGGGGAGCATCAGGGGGCAGGTGTGACCGACTGCTGTGCGCGGGAGGAGGACGGGGATGGCGGTGCGCTCGTTCGTCGATGCGGTGACATCGCACCAGCCGCACAACCAGTCACGCTCCCACTTCTCCTCGGCGAGGCGCAGCTCGATCCCCTTGGCGCGAACGTCCTTGTTGTTGCGCCGGGTGGGAATCGTGCCGTTCTCCTGGATCCAATTGAGCGGCAGTGCGAGACGCGCGGGATCTTGCAGATCTTCGGGCGCGAGGTACTTGGGCTGGTTCTGACGGTTGACGGCGGTCAGGCTCTTGACGACGTCAGCAGCCCGGTGGTTGTAGAAGTCCACCATCTTCGCCTCGTACAACGGCAGCATCCGCTCACCGGTCCGCTCAAAGAGGTTCCCCTTGAGCTCCCACCCCTCGGCCTCCAGTCGCTCGCGGCTGCGGAAGAGGTCGGAGTCGTCGGTCATGTCGAAGAGGCGCTTGAAGGACATGGTCCACGGGTTGCCGTCCCGGCGCCCCTCGTTCCACAGCACCGGCACGCGGCGGTACACACCGGCCGTGATGTCCGCGTCGCGCTGCGTACGGAAGACCGGGAGCGTGCCCGTGTTCGGGTTGATGCGGGCCAGGTCCTCCGGGTCCAGCGCGAAGACGCGGTTCGGGTCTTCCAGCTCCGCGATCTCGGACAGGAAGAAGCCGATGCGGCTGGCGTCGGCGTGCGTGGCGCGGCCGGTGAGGGAGAGCAGACAGAACTTGTAGCTGGAGTGCACGCCTTCGAACCATGCGCCGCCCTTCGGTAGCGCGGGAGACTTCGGGCGCTTGTTTTCGAAGTCGTACAGCGAGGCCAACGCGCCACGCCGCGTGAAGTCCGCGAACAGGTGCTGGGACCCCGCGCCCGTCGCGACGGCCGTCGGAAGGATCAGCCCGAACCTGCCCTCTGCGGCAGTCACATTCGCCATCCGCTCGGCGAACAACGTGTCCGTCTGGAGCGAGTTGACACCCTTGACCGTCAACCCCTTCGCGCACAACGGGAACACCCCCGAGTCCCCCGCGAAGTGGAACATCCCCTTGACCGAGCGCCGCGCCTCCCGGTACCGCTTCCCGGCCTCCGGGTGCTCCTGTTCCCACTCGGCGATCCGCGTGCGACGAGCCGTCCCGGAGATCTCCGCGATCTCGGGTGCGACCACGCTGAAGTACTTCTTGTCTTCGAAGTCGACCTTGTCCCACGGCGGGTTGCCCACCACGCACGAGAACCCACCGGCCCACCCCGTCGCCGGGTCGACCGTACCCGTTGCCGCCGTGTCACCGTCCTCCGGGACCGTGAAAACCTCAGGAAACTCCAGGTGCCAGTGGAAGAACGTGTACTGGTCGCGAAGGCGGACGATTTCGTCGTGCGTCGACTTCGGCGCGGCGTCGGCGTCGGGGTCTTGCAGGGCCCGGAACATCTTGTGGGTGAGGGCCGGCGGCGCGTCCTCGCGCTTGACCCAGACGAAGGCCGCGCACCACGCGTCCGCGAGGTGCAGGGCGCGCAGGTAGTCGGTGGAGGTCGACCAGTCGCGGTAAGCGGTCTCCTTGCGGCGGATGTCCGTGAGATCGTCCGCCGGAGCGGAGGTGATCCGGCGCAGGCCGCTCGCGAAGGTGGCGTTCGCGACCTTGGTCTCCGTCTCGATCTCGAACAGGCCGTCCTGGCCCCGGCGTTCCTCCGTGTTGCGGGCCAGAAGCTGGCGCGCCCATCCCTCGTCGTCACCCTCGGCCTTCTTGAAGGCCTTGTCCGGGATGCCGTCGCGCATCAGGGACGGGGTGGCCCCGATCAGGCCGTTGCCGTGCTTGATCCGGGAATCGAGGAATCCGAGCGGTCGGCCCGGCTCCATGGCCTCCAGCCACAGAGAGACCTTGGCGAGCTCGACCGCCATCGGGTTGAGGTCGACGCCGTACACGCAGCGGGCGACGACCTCGTGCAGGGCGTGTCGTACGGCGTCCGTGGTGGGCTCGGGGTTGCGGTCGCGAACGGCGGCCACCCGCTTGGCGATGCGGCGGGCGGCCCCCACCAGGAAGTGGCCGGAGCCGCAGGCCGGGTCGCAGACCGTGAGGGAGAGGAGCTCCTCGACGATGGTGCTCGCGGGGTCCGGGCGGCCCTCGGCGCTCGCGCGCTGTTCGCCGCGCTTGACGGCATCGTCGATCACCGGGTTGAGGGTGGAGTCCAGGAGTGTCTCGGTGAGCGCGGACGGGGTGTAGTAACTGCCGGTCTTCTTGCGGTCGTTGCCGATACGGTCGACCAGTTCGAAGGTGCGGTTGGTGGCGCTGTGCTTCGGCACCAGTTCGAGCAAGGCCTCGTAGACCGAACCGAGTTCCTCGGCGCCCATGTGCAAGTAGTCGACCGGGCGCCAGCGGTGGGAGCCGGCGTCCCGTACCCGGGCCAGGTGCTTGACGGCCTCGAAAAGGTGGCGGTTGGACAGCCGGGCGCCGTGCAGCGGCTCGTCGGCGGGGGTGTCGTTGAAGAGGCCGCCGAGCCCCTTTAGACCCAGCTCGGGGCGGCCCTGCTCGGAGCCGAGCGCCTCGATCAGCAGCTCCAGGACGCGGTACTGGTCGTCGTGGGCGGTGCCGAGCCGGCGCAGGGCGTGACGGCGCAAGCGGGACGTGGAGAAGTAGCGGGCGAAACGGTCCTGCGTCTGCTCGTCCGCGCCGGGGTCGAGCAGCGCACCTCGGTCCTCGGCGACGAAAAGGAAGATCATGCGGTAGGCGAGGCGGAGGAGTGACGTCTGGAAGGCGTGGACGTCCAGGTTCTCGCGCAGATGTCGGTTGTGCGGGTGGCTCAGGAAGCCGGTGCCGAGGACGGTGAGGGCGGCCTGGACTCCGTCGCGGAAGTGGTCGAGCGCCCTGCTGCCGGACTCGAGGGCGACCGTCCGCCACTTCTCCAGCCAGCACCCGGACGGCGCCGCCCCCTCCGCCACCTCGAACCGCGACGCGTGCAGCACGCAGTACAACAGCACGAACTCGCTGAACAGTTCACCGTCGAAGATCGCCTCCAGGTCGAACTCGACGTACGCGGCCGTCGCGAACGACGACGAGTCGCGAAGGAGTCGCAGCGTCCGCCCGTTGGTGAGGACCGCCCACAGGTGGGCCTCGGTCCGGTTGAGGCAGTCCTGTACGAGGGACTGCGGCGGCACCTGCCCGGCCGCCGGCCGTTTGTCCGGTTCCTGGTTCCAGGGGATCAGGTGGAGCAGCGCGGGCCCGTGCCGGTGCGAGATGCGGAATCGGGTCTCCGGATCGGAGTCGGCGGGGATGCCCTCCGGGCCGACCTCCGTCAGCGCCCCGAAGTCCAGCTTGCGGAAGAGCTGGGAGAGCCAGTCGGAGGAGGCCCGGCCGGTCGGGTCGGCAGCGGGCGCGCCGGTTTCCGGGTCGGCGGGCAGCGCGGCGCGCAGTTCGCGCCAGAGCGGCTTGAGGTACTCCCAGGCGCGCTCGGCCTCGTCGCGGACGGCGACCGAGCCCGGCAGCCCGTAGTCCGCGGACTTGGTGCCCGGCAGGTTCCGTGCCTCGGCGATGCGGACGAGCATGTCGCCGGGGAGCAGCCCGCCGACGGTGGTGACGGCGGTGAAGACCGGTGCGGTGCGGGTGGCGGCGGACATCAGGCTTCGGCTCCGGTCACGAGAGGGGCGGGTACGGCGGCGGGCTGCTGCGGCAGATACACGTACACGCCGAGGACGTCGGCGGGCTCCTGGGGGACGACCTTCAGGCCGCGGACGATTTCGGCACGGTCGCTGGTGTCGGCCTTCCGTACCCGGCGGTGCGAGGCGTCGAGGCCGGCGGCGAGTGTGACGCCGTATTCCGCGATGTGGCCGGTCAGTTCAGGCAGACCGTCCAGGGTGCGGGTGATCTGGTTACGGGCCAGCTGCTCGTGGGTGTTCGTGGCGGCCCGTGCCCCGAGGAGCGCCGCCGCAGCGTCGTCGTCGAGCCAGCGGGCCCGGGAGGGCAGGCCCTCGAAGGCGAGCAGCCGGGCGTCCTCGGCGACGATCTGCCGGCGCTCCCCGGTGCGGGACGGCAGCGTCAGGTGGAAGCGGTAGCGGACCAGGAGCAGGGTGGTGCGGATGGTGACCGCGTCCGTGGTGACGACGCCGCAGCGGCGGGCCGGGCGCGGGCCCGGAGTGTTCGCGTCGAGGGCCGAGTCGAGGACGTAGGAGGCGAGCGCGCCGACCGCCGGGTCGGTGCGGACCAGGGCCGCCTCGCCGCGCCCGATCGCCGGGGAGGCGCGGAAGGGGATCTCCCGGTCCTCCTCCACGATCCGTCCGCCGAGGACCGCCGCGAGACCGTCGCGCACACCGGCCGGCGTACCGCCGACCTGCGCGGCGAAGTCGCCGGAGCCGTCGCGGGGGTCGCGGACCTGGGCGTCAAGGTCGCGCAGCGCCTCCAGGACGAAGTCGCGGACCTCTTCGGAGCCGCCGAGCGCGGCCCGTACGGCGGTGACCTCGCGGGCCACCTCCTCCGGGTGGATGGCGCGCTGCGCGTACTTCGAACGGGAGGTCCGCTCGCGCTCGGCGGCCGAGTTCCACTCCCGTTCCATCCGGTCCAGGGACTCCTGGTGGCCGTCGAGGTCGAAGAGCCCTTCCTGGGTGCCCTGCCTGCCGTGCAGGAGCAGCCATTCGACCACCGCGTCGGTGACGCCCGAGGCCGTCTCGTCCGGGACGGAGACCGAGATGCCGAGGTCCTTCTTGATCTGCCGGTGCTTGGCGAAGAGGACTTCGAGGACCTTGCCGTCGATGCCGTTGTCCTCACCGAACATGGTGATCACGCGAACCTGGTCGCGCTTCTGCCCGTACCGGTCGACGCGGCCCTCCCGCTGGTCGTGCCGGGTCGGATTCCACGCCAGGTCGTAGTGGATCACCGCGTCGAAGGCGTGCTGGAGGTTGACGCCCTCGGAGAGGCAGTCGGTGGCGATCAGGACCCGGCGGACGGCCGGGTCGTCGGCGTCCTCGGCGGCCAGCTTCTCGATGCGTTCCAGGCGCTGCTGCGGGGAGAGCGTGCCGGTGACGGCCGCGATCCGCGTCTTCGCCCCCAGCTTCTTCTCCAGGTGCGTCGCCAGGTACTCGGCGGTGGGGATGTAGCGGCAGAAGACGATCGGGCTGTAGCCGTCCGCGATCAGCGACTTGAGGTGCTTGGTCAGGTCCTTGAGCTTGGCGTCGGACGCCGGACCGTGCAACTTGGCCGCACGCGCGGCGAGTTCACGCAGCCGCGGGTCGCCCTGCTCGCTCTCCGCCGCGCCCGGCGCGACGTCCATGCCCTCCAGCCGGTCACTGTCCGAGGAGTCACGGGTCAGCGGTGCGCCGAGGGCGTCCGCCTCGACGGCGGTTCGGGCGGCGGCGGACTCGGAGCGGGTCTCCAGGGTGCGGGCCGCGGCGGCGGGCGAGGACACCATCGACCGGAGCAGCGCGATCACCGACCACCAGGCGATCCGGGCCTCCCGCTTGCCCTGGCGACCGGCGGCCTCCACCCGGTCCGCGGCGTAGGCGATCGCGTCGTCGAGCAGCGCCCGGTAGGCAGGGGTGAGCTTGTACGGCTCGTCCTTGGTCCACCGGTCGGAGGGGAACGCGGTCCTCTCGACGAGGGAGTCGTCGGCGAGACCGTCCTCCTTGGTGAGGTACTGGCGAACGTCGGCCCGCTTACGGGCGACGAAGTGCTCGGCGAGACGGGCCCGGCCCGCCGGGCTCTCCAGATCGACCGTGGCCAGGTCCGGCCGGACGAGACCGAGCAGATTGCGGAACGCGGACTCCTTGCCGGAGTGCGGGGTGGCGGTCAGCAGCAGCAGATGCCGGTTCTCGTCCGCGGCGACGCGCTTCAGCAGTTCGTAGCGGAGCTGACTGGTGGACGAGGAGGCCGGGCCCTGCGCGTCGTCGGCCGCGACGCAGGTGTGCGCCTCGTCGACCACCACCAGGTCCGGACAGTGCCGTACGAAGTCCTCGCGGTGCCGGGTCGACTTGATGAAGTCCGTCGAGATGATGGTGAAAGGGTGCCGGTCGAAGAGCGACTGCCCCAGTTCCAGGCCGCGTTCCAGACGCGACACGGTGGAGGCGAGGACCAGCTCGGCATCGATGCCGAACTTCTCCCGCAGCTCTCCCTGCCACTGCTCGGCGAGCGAGGGGGAGCAGAGCACCGCGAGGCGGCTCGCCTCGCCCTGCGCGAGGAGCTCCTTGACGATCAGGCCGGCCTCGACGGTCTTGCCGATGCCGACGTCGTCCGAGATCAGCAGCCGTACGGTGCGCTGCCGCAGCGCCATGAGCAGCGGCACCAGCTGGTAGGCGCGCGGCTCCACGGCGATCGACGCCAGCGCGCGGAAGGGCCCGGCCCCGGAACGGAAACCGATCCGCAGCGCGGTCCGCAGCAGGCCGGCCGCCCGCTGGTCACCCAGGTCGGACGGGCTCGGCGCCGCGAACTGGGCGGGCCGCACCTCCTCGAAGGCGGGAAAGACCGCCGCGACGTCGTCCTCGCCGCCGCCCAGCGGGCGCAGCACCAGCATGCCGGAGGCGCTCTCGGGGAGCACCACCCATTCCCGGCCGCGGGCGTTCACCAGCGAACCGGCCGTGTACGTGGGGCTCATGAGTCTCTCGGTTCCTTCGAGGGCGGCGGGGTGGAGTGGTCGGGGTGGGACCTGGGCGGTGAGCGTAAGGATCGACGGGGAGAACGTAACGGTCAACGGGTCTGGAAATACGTCGCGTTGTCGTCCGCCACGGCGTCCCAGTCGGATCCGGCCCGGAAACGCAGCACGTCCCAGCCGGCCTCCTCCAGGCGGTAGCCGGCCTCGCGATCCCGGGTGGAATCGGCGCCGTGGTCGGGAAGGTCGACGAAGACCGCGAGACGGGCACCGTCCATACGGAACACCAGATCCGGCTTGGCGGCGGCCTCCGGAACCAGGACGTCGACCTCGTCCGGCAGCCGGTAGCCCTTGGCCTTCAGCCAGCCGAGAAGATCACCCGAGGCGATCAGGGCTTCGAGGTCGGCCTCCAGCGGAGTGGGCGCGGCGGGACCATCGCTGCCGGTCAGGGCGGGGCCGCCGGACCCGGTCGCGGTGGGTGCCGCCAGCCGGTGGAACTGCTCGCTCCGGGATTCGCCTCGGTCCTCGCGTTCGGTCTGCGAACCCGCGAGGCGCAGCAGCAGCGGGCGGGCCGCGAGGCGGCTCAGCAGGCGGTGATGGGTCTGGTTTCCGTACGTCAGGAGACAGGCGTAGCAGCCGCGGGCGCACTTCTCACCGCCCTCGGGACCGCCCAAGTCCTCGCCGGTGTCCGGGTCGAAGTGGCAGATCTGCAGGGCGGCGCGGGCCGCCTTCGCCAGCGCCCCTCGCTCCTGTCGCAGCCGGCGCAGCACACCGGCTCCGCCCTCCGCGGCCTCGGTGAAGAGCAGCCGGCGGCGCGGTCCCTCGGGCGGCGGCAGGAGTTCGGCCGTCAGCTCGGAGTCCTCCAGCTCGAAGGCGGCCTCGATGCCCCGTTCCAGGGCGTACAGGACGGAGAACGCGATCGGCTCCGGCAGCGGCTCGTCCAGCGTCGCCACCAGGATGTTCCGCCGGTCCTCCACGTACGGCAGGACGCGCTTCCGGCGGCGCTTCTCGTTGCCGTCCTCGTCGACCACCGGCATCCCGGTGCCCTCCACGGCGTCCGCCGCGGCCCGGTCGTTGAGCCAGCGGCCGTCGCCCAGGTCCAGCCAGTAGCCGTCCTGCACGTCCTCCTTGTCGCGGACCCGGCCCAGGTTGGTGATCCGGACCGTGGCCGAATCGCCGTAGTCGAGGGCGAGGACGGCGGCACCTTCTCCGTCCGTCACCTGCGAGGTGAGACGGCCCTTGCGGACCCCGTGGTCCTGGAAGGCGTACGAGGTCTCCAGCCGGAAACCGGCCCGGCGCCGCTCCTCCTCGTCGGAGGAGATCCGCTCGCGGGGGGTGGTGTACACGGTGTGGAGATGGATCAGGCCGGTGCGCTTCCCGGTCAGCTCCGTATCGCACATCGCGCAGCGGTCGAGGCCGGGACGGACCGGGTGGTGGTAACCGCAGGTGTCGCAGCGGCGTGCCTCCGCCGTCGCCAGATCGCCGGAGGC
The DNA here is from genome assembly GCF_055570395.1 of Streptomyces sp. NPDC031210. NCBI lineage: Bacteria > Bacillati > Actinomycetota > Actinomycetes > Kitasatosporales > Streptomycetaceae > Streptomyces > Streptomyces sp. NPDC031210. Next base: position 78,852 of record NZ_JBVIHH010000013.1, on the reverse strand, counting down.
GTCCGGCGGCAGCTGGATCCGGGTCACCTGGTAGCGGGCGCCCTCGTGGTAGATCAGCGCACCCGGGCCGAACTCGCGGATCGCCAGGAACCGCGGCCGCTGGAGATAGTCGCCGTCGGCGTTGCGCCGGTTGCCCGAACGTGGGATGTACGCGGCCAGCGGCAGGCGCGGGAAGCTGTAACCGGGGAGGAAGCCCTCGGAGGCCAGATAGCGGTAGGGGTTGAAGTCGCTCATCACCGACTTGTTGTCGGTGGAGCGGTTGAGCAGCAGATTGGTCTGCGTCTCGGCCTCCCGGCGGCGGGTGCGGGCGCGGCCCTGCTCGCCCTGGCTGAGCGTGTGGTCCACCACCCGCTTGTTCTGCTCGTACTGGTCGAGTACGGCGGCCCGGAACAGGTCACGCCACCGGTCGAAGGACTTGTCGAACCTGTCGGCGGCCCGCTCGATACGGTCCTCGATCCACTCGTCGTACCACCAGGTCGTGTCCTGGAAGTCCGAGATCAGCGGCGCGAGCACGTTGTGTGCGGCGGTGACCGCACGGCGCCGGGCCCCCTCGTCGAGCGACCTGTCACGGATGTGCGTGTGCAGCGGCAGCACCATCCGCGGATCGGGCCGGTCCCCGCTTTCCGGGTCGTACGCCACGTCGACGACGTCAGGTACGGCCGTACCGAGCTTCATCTCGGTCTCCGCCAGCCAGATGCTCTGGACGTGCGAGCGGACCAGGTCCTCGTTGGCCAGATCGAGGCGGGGCGGCGCGACCTGGCCGGAGACCATCGCCTCCGAGCGGCGGAAGTAGTACTGGTCGTGGCTGTTGCCCGTCGCGCAGTACGTGGTCACCAGCGCCGGCTGCCCCGAACGGCCCGCACGGCCGGAACGCTGGGCGTAATTGGCCGGCGTCGGCGGCACGTTGCGCATCATCACCGCGTTGAGCGAGGAGATGTCGACGCCCAGCTCCATCGTCGGCGAGCAGTAGAGCAGCGGCAGTTCGGCCGTGCGGAACTCCTCCTCGCGCAGCAGCCGGTCCTCCGGCGGCACCTGCGCGGTGTGCTCGCGGGCGTAGAGCCCCGCCAGCTCGGTTGCGGCGTCGCGGTACAGATCGCGGAAGAAGGGATTGACGCGCGGCCCCTCGCCGTGGCTGTAGGTGCGGGTCAGCGGGTCGATCGCCCCCGTCTCCCCGGTGCCGGCCCGCCACACGATCGCGGCGGCCGACACCCGGTACCCGGTGCGCTTCTCCGCCGCACGCCGGCGGAACGCCGGCCCCGAACGCTCCGGGGCCGCCTCCACCTCGCGCACCAGGTCGGCGTCGCGGAGCACGGTGAGCAGGGTCTCGATCACCCCCTGCACATCGTCCTGCGGGGCCTCGCGCAGCGCGGGGACGTTCCGGCGCAGATACTTGCCGAACTTCCCGCGCGGCGAGAGGAACAGGGCGGTGCGCTCCATACCGGGCTTGGAACCGTACGGGTAGGCAGTGCCGACATTCGGCTTGTCGCTTTCACTGAGGACCCAGGGGCCGGTCAGCCGCTCCTCGCTGGCGCCCTTCAATGCGTCGAAGTCGTCCCGGAAGTACTGCACATCGATGGCCAGGCCCCGGCGCAGGAAGTCCAGGAGGGTGCGGGCGATCTCGGCACGCAGCTCCGCGTCGATCTCGCGGAGCACCGGGTGCGCCGATTCCCAGCGCTCGGCGCGGGCGGCCACCCACTCCAGGTCCTCGTAGTCGATGCGCAGCAGGCCCGTCTGCTCCAGGTTGGGCATGGTGATCCGCCAGCCGCGCTCCAGGTCGCGGTAGAGGCGGTAGCCGACGACGTCCCGGAAGGTCTTCGTCGCCCGGCGCTCCATGGACGGCGGCTGGTCGGCGACACCGGTGTACTCGCGCGGTGCAAGGCCCATCACCTCCGTCACCGCCGCCGTCAGGTCGTCGTGGCGCACCCCCTCCTCACCGGAGCGCACGACCGCCGCGTACAGCGCCCCGCGCAACTGGGTGACCTGCGCGAAGTCGTTGAAGTGGCCGGCCTGCAGCGAGGCGTCCTGACGGTTGTCGACGAAGGTGAGGAGCTTGCGGGCCTCCTTGTCCAGGCTCTTCTCCGGCACCGCGCGCAGCGACTTGAGGATGGAGGCCGAGATCAGGGAGGTGGCCGAGGAGCGGCCCTCCTGGTCGAGCGTCGCCAGCTTGGCGAAGTCACGGCCGCGGGTCTGCTCGTACGACACCTGGCAGTGCAAACAGAACAGGAACGGCGCCGGGACGAACGCCGCCTCAAGACCCTTGCCGCTCTCCGTGCTCTCCGCGCCGAGGGGGTCGACGACGACGCGCCTGGGCACCCGCTCCCGGTAGGTCTTCTTCACCACCGTCAGACCATTCGCGTCCTGCTCCAGCCAGGACTCCGGAATCCGCCGGTCGTCCACGGCCCGCTGCGGATCGGCGGGCCAGACGTAGTCCTCGTCCGGCACCCCGACGTACAGACAGCCCTCGCCCTCGCGGCCGCCGGAGGCCGAGGTGCCACGCCGGGGCTCGTAACGGAAGACACCGTCACGGCCCTCGGTGCGCCAGACCGTGAGGTACTCCTGACCGCACTCCCGGCAGAACGACAACGGGTACAGCGGCATGCCGCCGCTGCCCGGCTGCTCCAGCTGGAAAGTGCGGGTCAGCGGGCGGGTGAGCGGGTTCTCCAGGGTCGTGTACACGGTGTCGCCCTTGGAGAGGAACTGGTGCAGGCGGAAGGCGAAGAGGGGCCGCTCGGTCACCGGGTGCTTGGCCTGGGAACCGGCCTCCAGGGTGGCGCGGATCGCCTCCCGGACCTGGTCGGCGGGGACCCCGGAGCCGGTGGACAGTTCCTCGGCGGCCGACTCGATGGTCCGCGGCGCACAGCGGCGCAGCCGCCCGGTGTCCGGCTCCTCCTCAAGGCCGAACCGGGACTCCACCCAGCGGGCGAGGGGGTCCCGGGTGAGTGCCTCGTACGCGCGGGGCGCCGCGGGCATCCGCAGCCGCTCGGGGGGAACGGCCGCCGGGGGCTGATCGGTGGCCCGGACCAGCGTCTCGCCGATCACCCGGGTGGGCAGCACCGTGGTGCCGAAGAGCCGGCCCGCGACCCGGGCGACCTCCCGCCGCTGGTCCTCCCAGGTGCCCTCGGTGGACATGGTCGCCGAGGTGCCGATGCACTGCAGGTTCTGCCCCGCACGGCATGCCTCGCGGACCCGGCGGATCAGCAGCGCGACGTCCGCGCCCTGCCGGCCCCGGTAGGTGTGCAGCTCGTCGAAGACGAGGAACTGCAGGCCTTCGGCGTTCCGGATCAGACCGTCGCGGTCGTCCGGCCGGGTGAGCATCAGTTCCAGCATCACGTAGTTGGTGAGCAGGATGTCCGGCGGATTCCGGCGCAGCTCCTTGCGCCGTTCCTCGTCCTCCTGGCCCGTGTACCGGGCGAAGGTGACCGGCTCGTGGCCCTCCCCGAAGCCGTGCCGCAGGTACTTCTCCAACTCCTTGAGCTGGGAATTGGCCAGCGCGTTCATCGGGTAAACGACGATCGCCCGTACCCGTCGCGGAGCCCCCGGAGCGGCCGCGTCCCGCTCCTTCAATACCTGGTTCACGATCGGCACGATGTAGGAGAGCGACTTGCCGGAACCCGTGCCGGTGGTGAGCACGTACGAGTCGCCTTCCTGGGCCGCCTCGATCGCCTCGCGCTGATGGCGGTGGAAGGTGAGCGGCCGGCCGTCCGGACGGCGGGCGTCCTCCTTCTTGCCGGCCTGGAAGATCTCGGCACAGCGGGGATGCAGAAGCCCGTCCCTGACCAGATCGGTGACCTGGCCGCCGTCGGCGAAGAACGGATTCAGCGAGAGCCAGGGGTCGGGCCACTGCGACTTCGAGGCCAGGTCGTCCTCGACGAAGTTCTCGATCCGGGCGTCACGGATGACGGTGGCGCTCCGCGTGAAGCTCTCGTACTCCTCGATCAGATTCTTGTGGATGCCGAAGACATCCATGGTCTCCGGCAGGCGGGGCGAACGGCGCGGTACCAGGGCTGGCTTCACGGCGGCGGGCTGCGGCAGTTCGGCGCGGAGCCGGACCACCGGGTCCATGGCCGTCCACTCCGGGGCGAGCAGGTCGACCGTCGCGTCGGGGGCGAGCGCATGCGGGATCAGGGCCTCGCGGACCAGGGTGGCGTTCTCCGGCCGGTTTTCCGGCTCCTTCTCCAGCAGCCGGGAGACCAGGCGCACCAGGGCCTGCGGCAGATCGGGCCGGACGATGGTCAGCCGCGGCGGCGGGTCGTACTGGTGCTGCACGGACAGCTCGTAGGCGGTCCGCGCGGAGAACGGGGGGCGGCCGATCAGCATCTCGTAGAGGACGCAGCCGAGCGCGTACAGATCGGCCGCGGCGGAGGCCGGTTCGGCGCGGAACTGCTCGGGCGCCATGTACCGTGCCGTGCCGACGCTCACGCCGGTGCTGGTCAGTCGCGTCTGGTCGGGGTCGTCGACGATCGAGCCCATGCCGAAGTCGAGGATCTTCACGGTGCCGTCGCGGAGCAGCATCGCGTTGGCCGGCTTTAGATCGCGGTGGACGACGCCAGCCGTGTGCGCGGCGGCGAGGCCGGACGCGATCTGCGCGCCGATCGCGGCGACCCAGGAGACCGGGAGCTGCGGCTCTTCATCCATGAGCAGGCCCAGGGTGTGGCCGTCGAGCAACTCCATTGCCAGATAAGGGAGACCGCTGGCACCCGGTGCGTCGTCGATGCCGCCTGCGATCAGATGGGTGAGGTTGGGGTGACCCTGGGAAAGCATGCGCATGATCTTCACCTCGCGGTGGAAGCGCTGTGTCTCCTTGTTCCCCTCCGCAGCCTCGACCAGCAGGCCGGTGCGGTTGCGCAGCACCGTCTTGAGCGCCACCTCGTACTGCGTCGAAGCGGGTGCGGCTTCCAGGTCCACGGCCCGGTGCACCTCGCCCATGTTTCCGCGACCCAGGTCACCGGTAATCCGGAAACGTCCACCGACCTGCTCCAGTGCCACTGCTGCTCCCCGTCACTCGCGTCGTGGTGGAAGGTATCTAGCGGGGAGCGTACACCAGAAGTGACGGTATGGACTGTGAAGTGCTGTTGACTATGTCAACACGCCTTTACTTCGACTGCGGCAATGAATGGAGGGGGCGGTGGTTGTCGTTTCGGTCCATGACCGGCGACGGTGTGCCAGATGGCCTGCGGGCCATGGCGACGCTTCTGGCCCGCCCTGCGGCAGGCGGCGGTAGGTGGAGCGGTGCCCAAGGCGGCGCTCCGGGTGCAGGTGGGAGCACCGGTCCTCGGCGGTCATGCGCAGTAGGGGGAACGGGGGGTTGGGTGCCAGTACGGCAGGCGGTGGTGCATACCGAAGTCGACCCTTCAGCCTCTAAAAAGTTGCACGGCCCCATGAGGGAATGAGTGCGACAGAGGGAGTTCCCGTTCCCGGACGCCGCGGCGAGTTGTTGCTCGAGCGATACAGAGACAGTGAGGGCCAAGTGTTGCTGAAGTGCCAGCGTCACCGGAGTCATCCGGTCACCTCGAAGGTTTTCTCCTAGGCGTCCTAGGCATCCTAGGCGCCAGGCGAGCGGAGAAAGTCGGTCGCTATCGGGGCTGGCAGCCCCAGTCGAGACTAGTGCGGTGACTCTGTCTGGGGGCCGGTTCGGAACCGTGCAATGTGCGCGTTACCGCACGCCATGCCCGTCAATGCACAACATGCGCCCGGAAATTGTCCGTTATGCGCAGACGGTGCCGGTCACCCGCAATTCTGGAGTCAAGGGGCCGCAGGCTCGAACCCTGTCGTCCCGACCAGCGTTTCACGCCGGTCGGAGGTCATCTTTGCGGACATGAGGAAGCGGCCTTGAGCGTTTTCGGGCCTGTGCTGGCGACAGCACACTCGGCATCCACGAGAGACGCGCGTGCCTAGACGTCGTTTCAGTTGGTGAGTCGGCGGTGGTTGATGAGACTGGTCGCGATGGCGGTGAAGGCCAGGAAGGGTTGGGGCTTGCGTTCGTAGCGTCGGTGGAGGCGGCGGCACCCTCCGAGCCACGACATGGTGCGCTCGACTACCCAGCGGTGTTGGCCCAGGCGTTGCGAGTTTTCGACACCGCGCCGGGCGATGCGAGGAATGATGTTTCGTTCGCGGAGCCATCGACGCAGGTAGGGATAGTCATAGCCCTTGTCGCCTGGAGCTTTGCCGGCCTGCGTCGCCGCGGTCCGCGTGGGCTGCGGATGGGCGAGATCCCCATGACCAGCGGTTGCAGGGCCAGGTTGTCATGAGTGTTGGCGGCCGAGATGGCAACGGAGACGGGCAGTCCGGACCGGTTCACGATGAGGTGGATTTTCGACCCTGCTTTGCCGCGGTCGGTCGGATTCGGTCCGGTCAGTTGCCCCTTTGAGGGCGCGGACACTGACGGAGTCAACGGCGAATCGTGACCAGTCCAATCCGCCCTGAGCACCGAGTTCGTCGAGGATGACGCGGTGCAGACGAGCCCAGACACGCTCCTGGCTCCAGCGCGCGAAACGCCGGTAGACGGTCGGCCAGGCCGGCCCGAACACCGGAGGCAGCTGCCGCCAGGAACAGCCTGACGTGGCCACGAACACGATCGCAGTCAGGCATTCACGATCCCCGGCTCGCCGACGGCCCCCGCCCTGCGGGCGTACCACCACCGTCTCCGGCACCACCCGCCGAAACAACTCCCACAACTCATCCGAGACCAGATGCTCAGCAAGACTCGTCATACCAACACAATGACGCTACCCGCCAAAGGAAACGTTGCCTTAGGGACTGGTCAGACGCAGTCGCCTGACGCTCGTTTGACGCTCCAAGGGGGTTTCGGGCAGGGGGATGGGGACGAAAGTGCGGTCTGACCTGGGATTTTCCGAAAGTCGGAATTTACGACATCTTTTCGATGACGCATCACGTGGAGTGCGTAGCCATTCTTCAGCCCGCAGCAAAGGGCCTCTGACCTCGTGGTTTCCTGATTTCCCAGGATCCGGGCCGGTCGCGTCGACATGTTTCCGTGGGCGCACCACGTGACCTGGTGTCAATCCTGGAGCCGGCATGGCGTCCCACCGGAAAGGCCGGTCCCGTGCGTGCGGGGTGGTAGACGCATGGTGCACGGCCATCCGTAGAAATCCGGTTTCGTTCGGTGCCACTGGGAGTTCCAGACCGCAGTGATCTGAAGAAGCCAGAGATCATCCAGTGGTACCGATCACCGTGTCTGAGCGGAAAGGACGCGGTCCGCTCCCTCGGGGAGAGCGGAGCGGGGCGCCTCCCGGCGAGACGCCATCCGTCGGAACGGAACCGCGGTGGTCAGGAGACCGCGCGGGACGCGTAGGCGCGGATGTCGGCGTCGGGATCTGTGGCGACCGTGGCGAGGGCGGTGCGGGCTTCGGTGTCGGCGCGGTGGGGGAGGAGGGAGAGGACGGCGGCCTTGCGGACGTCCGCGTTGGGGTCGGCCAGGGCCTTGGCGAGAGCGGGGACGGCCTGGGCGGTCGAGGCCGCCCGGAGGGCGGTCGCGGCGCCGGCTCGGACCTGCCAGGCGGGATCGTCGAGGGCGGCCGAGGCCAGCGTGGCGTAGTGCGGCGGGCAGCCGGTGGCGGCCAGCGCGCCCAGCGCGGCGCTCCGGACGAGTGGGTCGGAGTCGTCCAGCAGCGGGTCGAGCGGGGCCGGGGCCGGGGTGTGCACAGCCGCGAGGCCGCGGGCCACCGCGACCCGGACCTCGCGGGCCGGGTCGGCGGCGGCCACCGCCAGTTCCGGGACCGCGTCCACCGAGACCAGGGCCCGGACGGCGGTGATGCGGACCTCGATGTCGTTGTCGGCGAGCGCGGCGACGTACACTCCGGCGTCGCCCAGCCGCAGGGCGCGCAGCACGTCGAGCGCGGCGGCCCGGACGGCCGGGTCGGCCACGCCCAGCGCCTCCCGCAGTCCCGACCCCAACTCGGGCTCGGCGGGCAGCACTTCGACCAGCTCACGCAGGGCGGCCGCAGCGGCGGCCCGGACCTGCGGGGCGCTGTCCCGCAGGCGCTCGGCGAGCGCGGGTCCGGCGCCGGCCGGCACCGTCTCGCCGAGGGCGGCCACGGTGGCTGCCCGCACCGTCGGGTCGGCATCCACGAGGTAGGGGCGGAGCGCCTCCAGGTCGGGGGATTCCTCGGTGAGGGAGAGGAGACGGAGGAGGGTGGGGCTGGGCGCGGTGACGTCGAGGGCCGAGTCCGTGGCCGGTGCCGCGCCGCCCGGCGCCGCCGCGGGCGTGGCGCGGGCGGCCGGCGTGGCCTCCCGCGGGCCGGCCGTGGCCACCGGCACCGGCGCGACCTCGCCGAGCCACCTCTCCGGCCCCGGCTCCGGGGCGAACTCCGGCACCGCGACCACGTACGGCTCTACCGGTCGGGCGGTGAACTCCATAGCACCAGAGGGCGACTTGCGCAGGTCCAGGTGGTGCAGCCAGCCTGCGTCGTCCTGCTCCGGGTGGTCCAGCCGCTCGTGGTAAAGGCCCCACCGGGACTCGGTCCGGGCCAGCGAGGCCCGGGCAGCCATCTCCGCGCAGTCCCGGATGAAGGTGACCTCCGCGCACCGCATCAGTTCGTGCGGGGTCCGCGCCCCCATTCCGGCGATCTCCTCCGACATCCGGGTGAACGCCTCCACTGCCAGGGACAGCTTCGCACCCGTCTTCGGCGGTGCCACGTAGTCGTTGACGAACCGCCGCAGCTTGTACTCCACCTGCGGCTGCGGCGGCCCGTCCGGGTTGCGCAGCGGCCGGTAGACGAGCTGGTGGGCGGCGGTCAGCTGGTCCCGGGGCAGCTCTCCCTCGTAGGCCCGGTACCGTGCCGCGTCCTCACCGGCCAGGTCACCGAAGACGAACGCGCCGATCATGTAGTTGTGCGGTACGCAGGCCAGGTCGCCGGCCGCGTACAAGCGGGGCACGGTGGTGCGGGCATGTGCGTCGACGCGTACCCCGGAGGCGGAGTGCCCGCCGCACAGCCCGATCTCCGAGATGTGCATCTCGACGTCGTGGGTGCGGTAGTCGTGGCCGCGGCCTTCGTGGAACGTGCCGCGGGTGGGCCGCTCCGTCGTGTGCAGAATCCCTTCGACGGCTGCGATGGTCTCTTCGGGCAGGTGGCTGAGCTTGAGGTACACCGGACCTCGGTCGGAGGCGAGTTCGGCCGCGAACTCGGCCATCATCTGCCCGGACCAGTAGTCCGACTCCACGAACCGCTCGCCGTGACGGTTCACCTGGTACCCGCCGAACGGGTTCGCGACGTACGCGCACGCCGGCCCGTTGTAGTCCTTGATCAACGGGTTGATCTGGAAGCACTCGATTCCGGTGAGCGCGGCCCCCGCGTGGTAGGCCATGGCGTAGCCGTCGCCCGCGTTCGTGGGGTTCTCGTACGTTCCGTACAGGTAGCCTGAGGCGGGCAGACCGAGCCGGCCGCACGCCCCGGTCGCCAGGATCACCGCGCCCGCCCGGACGGTGACGAACGCGCCGGTGCGGGTGTTGAACCCGGCCGCGCCGATGGCCCGGCCGTCGTCCGGGTGGGTGAGCACCCTGACCGGCATGATCCGGTTCTCGATGCGGATCCGCTCCCGCATCTCGCGTCGCCGCAACTGCCGGTAGAGGACTTTCTTGACGTCCTTGCCCTCCGGCATCGGTAGCACGTACGAGCCGGACCTGTGTACTTGGCGGACGGCGTACTCGCCGTGTTCGTCCTTCTCGAACTTCACTCCGTAGGACTCCAGGCGCTTGACCATCGCGAAGCCGCGGGTCGCGGTCTGCCGGACGGTGGACTGGTCGACGATGCCGTCGTTGGCGCGGGTGATCTCGGCGACGTAGTCGTCGGGTTCGGCCCGGCCCGGGATGATCGCGTTGTTGACGCCGTCCATGCCCATGGCGAGCGCGCCGGAGTGCCTCACGTGCGCCTTCTCCAGCAGCAACACCTGTGCGCCGCGTCCGGCGGCGGTCAGCGCGGCCATGGTGCCGGCGGTGCCGCCGCCGATGACGAGGACGTCGCAGGTCAGTTCGGTCGCGTCGGCGAGGGCCGGGACGGTCAGCGGGGTGTCCACCAGGGTGTCCACGGGAAGTGCCTTTCAGAGGGATTCGAGTATGCGGCGGCGTAGTTCGGCCGTGCCGGGGGCGTGCCGCCCCTCGCGGTCACGCGGGTGGGGTACGTCCAGCACCTGCCCAGTGGCCAGCAGGGCGACCCGGTCGCCGAGGTAGAGGGCCTCGTCCACATCGTGGGTGACGAAGACGACGGTCGAGCCGGTGCCTCGCAGGATGTCCACCAGCAGGTCCTGCATCCCGGCGCGGGTCTGCGCGTCCAGCGCGCCGAAGGGTTCGTCCATCAGCACCACCCGGGGCCTGCCGGCCAGGGCCCGGGCCATTTGGACCCGCTGCCGCTGCCCACCGGACAGCTGGTGCGGGAGCTTGTGGCCGTGTCCGGCGAGACCGACCCGCTCCAGCCAGTCGCCTGCCGCCCGCCGCCGCTCGGCCCGGGGGATCCGGCGGATCGCCAGCGGCAGCTCGACGTTGGCGCGGACGGTCCGCCAGGGCAGCAGAGCGTCGTGCTGGAATACCAGCGCCCGGTCGGCTGCCGGCCGGGCGACCTGCTCACCGTCCTGGGTGACCCGCCCGTCCAGCGGAGGAAGCAGGCCGGCGAGGGTGCGCAGAAGAGTGGACTTCCCGCAGCCGGATGGCCCGACCACGGCAAGCAGTTCCCCTGGCGCGATCCGCAACGCGACCGTGCCGGGGAGGGCGGCGCCGTCCGCGTGACCGAGCCGCACGTCGTGCAGGGCGAGTTCGGCGCCTTCCGGCGCGGGGGCAGCAGGCAGGGTTGCCGTGCTCATGGGACGGGCTCCTTCCGGGGGACAGCGGAACGGATCGCGGCGGCGGGTTCGGCGCCCACGTCCCCGGGAGCACGGCGGGACCCGCGGGACCCCGGACGCGGTGCGTCGGCATCTCCCCACCCGACCGGGCGGGGCAGCCAGGAGGTGGCGCGACGGCCCAGCAGCTCCACCGCGGTCGAGGTGAGCCATCCCAAGGCCCCGATGGTGGCCATGCCGACGAACACCGCCGGGTAGTCGACGATCGTGTAGTCCTGCCAGGTGCGGTAGCCCACCCCGTACTCGCCGGAGATCATCTCCGCAGAGATCACGCAGATCCACGACACGCCGATGCCTACGGACAAGCCGCCGAAGATGCCTGGCAGGGCACCCGGCAACACCACGGAGAACAGCACCCGTAGCCGGCCCGCGCCCATGGTGAGCACGGCCTCCTCCCAGACCGGGGTGAGCGCCCGCACCGCGTGCCGGGTCGACACCACCACCGGGAAGAAGGCGGCGGCGAAGGTGATGAACACGATGCCCTGCTCGTTGGTGGGCAGCAGCAGGATGGCGACCGGGACCAGGGCGATGGCGGGCACGGGCCGCACCACCTCCACCAGCGGACCCAGCAGGTCGGAAACCCATCGGGACCGGGCGATGGCCGTGCCGGTCGCCACCCCCAGCACGGCGGCCAGCAGGAATCCCAGGACGATCCGGCGCAGGCTGTGACCCAGGTCCTGCCAGTACGGATCGGTGCCGACCCGGTCGGCGAAGGCGGACGCCACCTCACCGACTGTGGGGAACTGCTCGAAGCGCAGCCACATGTTCACATCAAGGGAAGTCAGGAGCTGCCACCCCCCGAGAGCCGCGGCCAACGAGGCCACGCGGAGCAGCCGACGGCCCGGGCTCATGACGCCAGCCTCACGGCGTCTGCGTAGCGGATGATCCTCGCTCCGGCGTTCCGCCCGGTGAACTTCTCCGCGTTTGCCCGGGTGACGAAGGCGCGCAGCTCGGAGCCGTCCTCGACCCATACCGCCTTGTCCGCGAACCACAGGGTGCCGGTCAGCGCGTCCGGCACATAGGCGGCCCGCACGTCGGCGCCCTTGGCAGCCGCCAGCAGTTCCTCAGGGCTGTCGAAGGTGTGGGTGGTGGTCTTGCCCTTCAGCCACAGTTCGGGCTTCGCGGCGCCCGCCTTCGGGTAGGCGGAGGCCCGCACGGCCCGCTTCAGCGGCGCCGGGTCCACGAAGGCGTCCACGTCGACGTCGCGCACCAGCCCGGCGGCCCGCAACACCGGCAGGTCCTTTTTGAGAGCGGCGATCAACTCCGGGCGGAGCTCCGGGTCGAAGGTGGCGATGCCGTTGGCGCCGTTGTAGAGGTAGACCACCTCGGCCGGCAGCCCGGTCTTCTTCGCCACCGACTCGGCGGCGGCGACCGGCTGGGCGCGCAGGTAGTCGGTGGCCCGGCGCTGTGCCCTGAGGAAGTCGTCGAGGACCCCGGCCCGTTCGTCGGCGAACCTCTCCCGGACTGTGACCCCGTGGAAGGTCGGCAGGTTCAGCTCTGCCCCGTCGTAAAGAGCGGTGGCCCGGCCCTCGAAGGCCAGCTTGCCAGGCCAGGCGACGAACTGGGACAGCGCGTCGGCGCTGCCTGCGGCCAGGGCCGAGGCACCCACGCTGGGCTGCTGGTTGAGCTTCCGGATGCCCTTGCCCGGGTCGATGCCGGCCCGCTGCAGAGCCCGGACAAGGGTGCCGTCGGCGGCCGATCCGACGCTGGTGGACACCTTCTTGCCACGAAGGTCGGCCAGCGATCGCAGGGGTGAACCGGGTGGGGTGACGACGGTGTTCAGGCCGCCGCGCAGGTTGTATCCGGTGACCGCGACGAGCCGGGTCGGCTGCTTGAGCTCCTTGCCGCGGGCCGCGTTGATCAGCAACGGGAAGTCGCCCATCGAACCGATGTCGATCTTCCCCGCCGTCATCTGGGCTGTGATCGGGGCGCCGGTCGCGTAGTCCTGCCACTCGACCTTGTAGGAGATGCCGTCCTTCTTCCCGCGGGCCGCGAGCTCCTCCTCGAAGTAGCCGAGGGAGCGCAGCAGGGTGCCGGCGGTGACGGTGTTGATGGTCTTGGACTGGTAGCCGACGGTCACGGTCACCGTCTTCGCGTCGCCGTCGGCGTCGGCGGTGCCACCGCAGGCGGTGGTGAGCGGGAACAGCAGGGCGACCGGGAGGAGCGGCAGGAGGGGAATTCTCTTGCGGTACATGAAGGTTCGGCCTTTCACCGGAGCAGGTAGGGCATGTTGACGGTGACTGCACCGGTGGGACACCGGGCCGCGCACGGACCGCAGTACCAGCACTCGTCCACGTGCATGTACGCCTTGCCGTCGTCCTCGCGGATCGCTAGTGAATCGAGCGGACACATGTCGACGCAGAGCGTGCAGCCGTCGATGCACTTGGACTCGTCGATGGTCACGGGCACGTCGGCGCGCTGCGGGACGAGAGGCATGGTTGGTCTCCAAAGGGCCCGGCAGAGCCGGAACGGCGGGGAACGGAAGGAAGCGGGGAAAACGGGGATCATGGGGAGCGGCGCAGCACGCCGCTCATGGTGATGCGGTCGCCGCGGAACCGGATGAACTCCAGGTCCACCGGCCGCCCGTCGGGCAGACAGGTCAGCCGTTCCAGCATCAGTACGGCAGCACCGCGCGGGGCCTGGAGTACCGCGGCACAGTGCGCGTCGGCGTTGACGGCCTCCAGGGTGATCTCGGCATGCCCCAGCGGGCCCCCGGTCAGCGACTCCAGGAGCCGGAACACGTCGGTGTTCTCGAGGTCGCAGCCGAGCAGTTCACCGCCCACGTCCATGGGCAGGTAGGACAGGTCCAGGGACAGAGGCAGGCCGTTCAGGCGGCGCAGCCGCTCGATGCACAGCACGTCGGCCTGCTCAGGCAGGCCGAGTCGATGAGCCACCGGGCCGGTGGCGGTGACCGGTCCGACGGTGCGTACCTCGTTGGTGACCCGGCCGTGCTCGCGCAGTGTCTCGGCCAGGCCCTGGAGGCGGTCCAGTCCGTGCGGGTACTTCTCGCAGACGACCACCGTGCCGACGCCCGGTTGCCGGTTGACGAGTTGCTCGTCGCGCAGCAGGTCCAGGGCCTGCCGGACGGTGTTGCGGCTGGCCCGGTAGTCGGCGGCGATGACGTCCTCGAGGGGCAGGATCCCGCCGGGGAAACTCCCCGCCAGGATCTGGTGTCGCAGCAGGTCTGCGAGCTGCCGGGCCCGGTCCGCACGCAGCCGTCGGCGGCGAGCGGCGGCTACCGGAAGGGCAGCGGGGGCGGGTTCGGCTGGCATGAAGGGGAACGTACAAGGAGAGCCACCCCGATGGTGTTGCCGCAGTATTGCGCCACCTGAGGCTCTCTGCACACCCACCTGAGCTGGGGCTTTATGAGTGCAGTGCCAAAATCCGCCACTCCGTCGCCCACATCCTGGACTCCGAGTGACCACGATGCGGCGGCGGCCTCGCCCTCGCAACTGTCGACGAAGCCCTGGTACGGACCGAGCCGCCCGCCGCCACACTGTGAGAAGCGGTTGCCCCGGCGCACGTCGTGTTGTAGTCATGGGGCATGAGCGACACTGTCCGGCACCTGTGGCGGAGGGTCCACATGGACCTCGTCCGCTATGCGGGCTGCGTGTGTCGTCCGTCCTGCTGAATTCGCCTTTCCTCTCGCGCGGCGCCCTGTGTGCCGCCCGCGCGACCCCAGCGATCTCCAGGACGTCACCCGTGTCCAGCACGACGATCACCTCTGCGCCCGTTCAGGCCACCTCACCCACAGAGAAGTCCGCCGACTTCCCGGGCCCCACCCCTGCCCAGCTCCTCGCATTCGTGCGTCGCACCGCCGCGGACGCCGACCTCGTCGCCGCGCTCCCGCTCGACCCCCAAAGCCGCACCTGGGTACGCCTTGAGGGCCCGGGTGGCAGCGAGGCATGGCTCATCGGCTGGCCGCCCGGCGCGGGCACCGGCTGGCACGACCATGCTGAGTCGATCGGTGCCTTCACCACGGCGGCGGGCGAGCTGACGGAGAACGCGCTTGCGGTGCGTCTCCCCGCCGACGGGTGGAGGACCCTGGAACTCGCAGAAGGCTTCGACCGCCGACGGAAGTTGCCACCCGGTGAGGGCAGGGCCTTCGGCCACCACCACGTACACGAAGTGCGGAACGAGTCGCGCACCGAGCATGCCGTCTCCGTTCACGCCTACTACCCGCCCCTCCCTCTGATGCGGCGTTTCAGCCGTACCGGCGCGGTGCTCCGGCTGGAGCAGGTCGAGAGGCCGGAGGACTGGCGATGAGCGGAGAAACCTCCATCGACGAGCACGTGGCGCGTGTCCGCGCCGGGCTCGACCGCGTCGGCCCGAAGGAGGCTTGCGCGGCGGCTGCCGACGGTGCCGTGCTGGTCGACATCCGGTACGGACTGCACCGGGCGACCGACCTGGTCGGCGGTTTCCAGGCGTGGCGTGCGGCGGGCCTGCCCGTCACCGCACCGTAGCCAGGCGGCCGATGGCAGGGGCATCGGTCATCTCGTCCCGTACCGCGGACGGCGAGGGCAGCTTGTAGGCGGGGGTGACCTCGGCCCACACCAGCAGATGCCAGCCAACGAGCACCAGCGTGAGGGCGGTGATGGGCGGCAGCACCTTGCGTGTCAGGGGTTCACCCAGGCTCTGGGGGTCTTCGTCAACGCGGTTACGTCCGACGGCAGTTGGGCCGATGCGACGTCGGCGAGCGATACGCCCTCCAGGATCTCGCGCACATTGGAACGCAACGCGATCCAGAGGGGGAGCAGTGACTCGGCGGGACCGGTGTAGGACAGCTCAGGGGGGCGGACCCCACGTACCGACACCAGTGGGCCGTCCACGACGCGGATGACGTCGGCGATGCTGATGGACTCGGAGGGCTTGGCCAATCGGTAGCCGCCGTTGCCGCCGCGCTGGCTGAGCACGAGGCCGCCCCGTCGCATGTCGTTGAGAATGCCTTCGAGAAACTTGTGCGGAATGTCCTGAGCCTCGGCGATGGCCTCGGCCTTCAGTGGACCGCCGTCCTGGGACGCGGCGAGCTGTAGTGCGGCACGTACCGCGTAGTCCGCCCTGGCTGAGATCCGCATACGCACATTCTCCCGCACAGCTCGGTCGGTGTCCGGGGCGGGGGCCGCAGGGCACGGTGCTCCTGCCCTGCGGCCCCGGGGCTCAGACCGCGGCGGGGGTGTAGTGCGAGGCGTCGTCGCCCTCGATGGCGTGGCTGAGGGTGCCGTCGACACCGGCGGGGACGTCGCCCGCGACGGTAACCCGGTGGAGCAGGCGCGGCAGGTCGCCGTAGTCGTCCGGGGCGTAGTGCTGGGTGATGCGGTTGTCGAACAGGACGAGGTCGCCCGGCGTCCAGGCCACGCGCACGATGTTCTCGGGGCGGGTGACGTACGACTGGAAGATGCGCAGCAGGTCCCGGGAGTCGGAGGGACCGAGGCCGACGATGCTCTGGGCGAAGCCACCGATGAACAGCCCGCGCTCCCCGGTCTCGGGGTGGACGCGGACGATCGGGTGGGCGGTGCGGTACTTCCGGGAGACGAACCGCTTGCGGTGCTCGGCGGCCTTGTCGCTCTTCGGGGCGGCGTAGTCGTAGTCGTTGCTGTGCACCGCCCACAGCCTGTCCGCCAGCTCGCGCAGCGGCTCGGGCAGGTCCCGGTACGCGGCGGCCGAGTTGGCGATGAGGGTGTTTCCGCCGTAGGGCGGGACCACGATGCTGCGCAGTGTGGACGCCTTCGGGGGAGTACGGACGAAGGTGACGTCGGTGTGCCAGTGGTTGGCGCGGATGCCCTCGTCGCCGTCGACGGGCAGGATCTGGGGCCGGCCGTCGACGGAGGGGACGGTCGGGTGCGCGGTGGTGAGGTCGCCGAAGAGGGAGGCGAAGCGGAGCTGGCCCGCGTCGTCGAGGTTCTGGTCGCGGAAGACGAGCGCCTTGTGTTCCAGGAGCGCGGAGTTGATCTCGGTGACGACGGCGGGGTCGAGGTCGGTGGAGAGGTCCACGCCGAGGATCTCGGCGCCGATGCGGCCGCCGATCCTGCGGATGTCGAAGCCGGTGCTGGTGGTCATGTGCGGGTGTTCCCTTCAGGAGGTGATCAGCGGAGAGGTGATCAGTCGGGTCGTCAGGAGGTGAGGGGCGGGGAGGTTCCCTTGGACCCCGGCGGTCCGAGGGGAGGGCCGACGGCCCGCAGTGCGCCGGGGGTGCGGCCTTGTCCCCAGCCGATGTGCCGGCGGTAGCTGCCGAGGAGGCCCGCACGGTCGAGGTGCTCCTCGTCCCGGGCGGTGGGGTCGTCGGGCAGTGGGCGGGTCAGGGGAGCGACGTAGAGCGCGTCGGCCGGGCAGTTCGCCTCGCACTGGAAGCAGGTCTGGCAGTCGTCGCGGCGGGCGAGCACGGGGATGCCGTCCTCGCCGCGGTCGAAGACGTTGGTCGGGCAGACCTTGATGCACTTGTCGCAGGTGATGCAGCGTTCCGCCGAGACCAGTTCGATCACGAGGCCACCTCCAGAGGTGCGGCCGGTGCCGTCGATGCGGTGGGCGCCGTGGTCAGGGGCTCGGCGCGGGTCCACACCTGGTCGAGGCCGCCCGTCACGATGCGGTGGTGCTGCCCGGGATCCTGCGCCGGGAAGTCGAGTCGTTTGGCCATGCCTCGGGTCTCGGTGCGCGCGAGAGCTGAGGCGTACATCCAGCGCGCGTGCGCCGTCATCGCCGCTGCCTGCCGGGCCCGTACGGTGTCTCCGCCCCCGGCGTGCAGTGAGGCGCGCGACTCCTTCCAGAGGCTGTCGAGCACCTCCAGCGCTGCGGCGAGCCGGTCTCCGTGGCGCAGATAGTTCTTCTCGTACGGCAACACCTGGCCCTGGACCGCGGTGACGACCTCGCGGAAGCCGTCGGCCGGACCCGGCGTCCCGGTGGGCCGGACCCCGGCGCCGCCCGCGGCCACCAGGCGCCTCGTATCGGCGTGGACGCCGAGTGAGCGGGCGTGGCGGGCCGCGCCCCGGCCCGCCCAGGTGCCGGAGGAGAGGGCCCAGGCGGCGTTGTGGCTGCCCCCGCCCGTGAAGCCGCCGCAGATCAACTCACGGGTCGCCGCGTCACCGGCCGCGTACAGCCCGGGGACGGTGGTGGAGCAGTCGTCGCCGGTGATGCGGATGCCGCCGGTGCCGCGCACGGTGCCCTCGGCGAGGAGCGTGACGGCGAAGCGCTGGGTGAAGGGGTCGATGCCGAGCCGGTCGAAGGTGAGGAAGAAGTTCGGCTGGGCCCGCCGCATCGACTGCCGGGCGGCCGCGTCCGCCCGGTCGAGGCGGCAGTAGACCTTCTCGCTGAGCAGCGCACGCGCGATGACGGACCGGCCGCCCTGACTGGCCGCACCCTCCAGGACCGTGCCGTCCTCGCGGTAGAAGGTCGCGAAGGAGTAGAACGCGGTCTTGGTGACGGAGGTGCCCTCGGGTGCGATGCCGTACGCGTTGGAGAACTCCATCCCGGACAGCTCCGCGCCCGCCTCGGCGGCGAACAGCGCGCCGTCGCCGGTGTTGACGTTGCAGCCGAGCGCGCCGCTGAGGAACGCGCAGCCGCCGGTGGCCAGGACGACCGCCCCGGCGCGCACCCGGTAGGGCCGACCGGCCTGCCGCTGGTGGCCCCTGGCCCCGGCGACCGCCCCGGAGGGGTCGGTGAGCAGTTCGGTGACTGGGCTGTGGTCGAGGACGCGGGCCCCGGCCCGCTGGACGCGGATCCGCATCCTGCGCATGTACTCCGGTCCCTGCAGGCCGTTCCTGAGCTGCTTTCCGTCCGGCCCTGTGGGGAAGGGGTAGCGTCCGGCCGCCGCAAGCTCGTTCATGCCCGCGTACGTCTGGTCCAGCACCCGGGTCATCCATCGTCGGTCGGCCAGGAATCCGCCCAGTGCCTCCCTGCTCGCCATGGCGGCCTCCCGCGCGGCGGGCTCCGGGGGGACGTACCAGACGCCGGTGCCGGCGGAGGCGGTGGCGCCGCTGGTGCCGCAGTAGCCCTTGTCGGCGAGGACCACGTCCGCTCCGTCCTGGGCCGCCTTGAGCGCGGCCCAGGTGGCGGCGGGGCCGCCGCCGACCACCAGGACGTCCGTGGCGAGGTCCAGCCCGGTCATGCGGGCCGGCTTTCTGCTGCTGCCGCCGCGGCCAGCCGGTTGGCGGGGCGGGCCAGGCCGTAGTTCTCGCGCAGGGTGCGGCCGGTGTACTCGGTGCGGAAGAGTCCGCGCCGCTGCAGGATCGGGACGACGTGGTCGACGAAGTCCTCCAGGCCGCCCGGCAGATGTGGCGGCATGATGTTGAAGCCGTCGGCGGCACCCTGGGTGAACCACTCCTGGATCTGGTCGGCTATCTGTTCGGGGGTGCCGGCGAACACCCGGTGGCCGCGTCCGGCGCCGAGGCGGGCGATGATCTCACGCAGGGTGAGGCCGTCGCGGCGGGCGAGTTCGGCGACGAGCGTGAAGCGGCTCTTGTTGCCGTTGATGTCCCGTTCCTCGGGCAGCTCGGGCAGCGGTCCGTCCAGCGGCAGCCCGGTCAGGTCGGTGCCGAGCATCCCGGAGAGCTGGGCGAGCCCGTACTCGGGAACCTGAAGCTCCGTCAACTCTTGCTCCAGTGCGCGGGCTTCGGCCTCGGTCGAGCCGATGACAGGGGCGATGCCGGGAAGCACCAGCAGTTCGTCCTCGGCGCGGCCGTAACGGGCGAGCCGGGACTTGAGGTCCTTGTAGAAGGCTTGGCCGTCGGCGAGGGTCTGCTGGGCGGTGAAGACGGCCTCGGCGTACTGGGCGGCGAACTCCCTGCCGTCCTCCGAGGAACCGGCCTGCACCAGCAGTGGGTATCCCTGGGGGGTGCGCGGTACGTTCAGCGGACCCTGCACGCCGAAATGCTCTCCGCGGTGGTTGATCTCCCGCACCTTGTCGGTATCGGCGTAGACGCCGCGTTCACGGTCGAGCAGGATCGCGTCGTCCTCCCAGCTGTCCCACAGCTTGGTGGCGACCTCGACGAACTCCCGTGCCCGCTCGTAGCGCAGCCGGTGCTCCAGGTGCTCGTCCTGCCCGAAGTTGCGGGCCTCGTTCACGGTGCCGGAGGTGACGATGTTCCAGCCGGCCCGGCCGCCGCTGATGTGGTCCAGGGAGGCGAACTTGCGGGCGGTGTGGAAGGGCTCGTTGAAGGTGGTGGAGACGGTGGCGATCAGGCCGACGTGTTCGGTGACCGCTGCGAGGGCGGACAGCAGGGTGAGGGGTTCGAAGCCGCCGAGGGCGTTGTGCCGGACCTTTCCCCACAGGGCGAGGCCGTCGGCGAGGAAGACGGAGTCGAGCAGGCCACGCTCGGCGGTCTGCGCGAGCTGCTGGAAGTAGCGCAGATCGGTGACCCGTTCGGGCTGGGTACGGGGGTGGCGCCAGGCGGCGTCGTGGTGGCCGGCGTTCATCAGAAAGGCGTTGAGGTGGAGCCGACGGGGTCTGGTCGTGGTCATGAGGTTCCTCGGATCAGGGGCGGCGAGACGATCGGGAGAAGGCGGAGATCGGGGAGGCCAGCGGGACGAGAAGGCGGCCGAGTCAGCCGCCGACTGGTACGCGCCAGGAGCTGAGCCGCCGCTCCACGGCCATCAGCAACTGGTTGAAGGCCACGCCGATGGCGGAGATCGTGATGATGCCCGCGTACATCTGCGGGATCGCGAAGTTGTACTGCGAGGCGTTGATCAGATAGCCGAGGCCCGCCTTGGCGCCGATCATCTCCGCGGCGACCAGCACCAGGATGGACCAGGCTCCGGCCAGCCGGATGCCGGTGAACATCACCGGCACCGAGGAGGGCAGGATGACCTTCTGGAACAGCCGGGGCGCGGACAGGTCCATCGACTTCGCCAGCTTCAGCAGGGTCGGGTCGACGTTGCGGACCGCGCTGATGGTGTTGAGCAGGATCGGCCAGGTGCACGCGTACACCACGATGGAGATCTTCGAGGTCTCGCCGATGCCCAGCAGCAGTACGAACACCGGCAGCAGGGCCAGGGCGGCGGTGTTGCGGAACACCTCAAGGAGCGGTCCGAGGAGGTCGGCGACCGGCCGGTACCAGCCGATCAGCAGGCCGAGCGGCACGGCGACGGCCAACGCGAGTCCGAATCCGCTGAACGAGCGGACCAGGCTGGCGCGTGCGTTGTCGGCGAGCTGACCGTCGACGGCCAGCCCCCACCAGGCACGGGCGACCTCACTGAACGGCGGCAGGAAGATCCGGTCGACCAGGCCGAGTCGGGGTGCGGTCTCCCACAGCAGCAGCAGCGCCACGATCGCCGCGGACTTGGTCGCCCCCTTGACCAGCAGGTGCGGCAGTCGGCGGACCGCCCGGCGGCCCCGGGCCGCCGTGGAGGGGACTTGGCGCACTCTCGACGGCGATGCGTCATGCGGCGCGGACAGTGTGGACTCGGCGGAGGAAGGGCCGGGGACGGGCACGGGTTCGGCGGCGCTCACCGAGTCCGGCGCCGTGGTCTTCTCGGTGGCCGTGCCGGTCATGGGGCTCATACGGAAGCCTCCTCCTTCTCCAACTGCTGGGCCCTGGCCACCTCGTCGTGCAGCAGCGACCAGATCTCGTGCCGGTGTCGTGCGAACTCGGGACTGGAGCGGAGGTCGTCCGTCGCCGTACGGGAGTCGAAGGCGACCGGCACGATCTGCTTGATGCGGCCCGGCCTCGATGTCATGACGGCGACGCGCTGTCCCAGGTAGACGGCCTCGTCGATGCCGTGCGTGATGAAGACGACGGTCTTGCCGGTGCGCTGCCAGATGCGCAGCAGTTCGTCCTGCAGCGACTCCCGGGTCTGGGCGTCCAGCGCGGCGAACGGTTCGTCCATCAGGAGCACATCGGGGTCGTAGGCGAGGCTGCGGGCGATCGCCACCCGCTGTCGCATCCCGCCCGACAGCTCATGCGGATGGCGCTCCTCGAACCCGGACAGACCGACCAGGTCCAGGAACTCCCGGGCCCGTGAGGCACGCTGACGCCGTGGGACGCCGACGGCCTCAAGGCCGAACTCGACATTGCCCTGGGCCGTGCGCCACGGCAGCAGCGCGTACTGCTGGAACACGACGCCCCGGTCCAGGCCGGGGCCGGTGACGGGTTCGCCGTCCAGCAGGATGCGCCCGCCGGTGGGTCGGGTGAGGCCGCCGAGCAGGTCCAGCAGCGTCGACTTCCCGCAGCCGCTGGGACCGACCAGGACGACGAACTCGCCGGCTGCTATCTCCAGATCGATGCCGTCGAGGGCGGTGAACCGGCTTGTCCGTCGAGCCCCCGTGCCGTCCTTGACGGTGAAGTCCTTCCGGACGTTCTCGAACACGATCTTGGGTGTGAGGGGTTCCTTGGTGGATTCCGGCATGGGATCAGCTCCCGCTCTTCGCAGTGGCGGAGGACTTCTGCTTGCCGTTGAACTCATTGGTGTAGAGGTCCGACAACGTGACCTGGCCCTTCTGGACGTCACCGCGCTCGACCAGCCAGTCGATCCACAACTGGAGTTCCTTACCGGTGATCCGGCCCGCCGTTTCGGCGACGCCGTAGGACCGCCAGTACTTCAGTGGTGCGGTCTCCTCGTTGCGGCCGCGCTTCTTCACGATGTCCGTCATCCGAGCGATGACCTCTTCGCGCGGCGTGGAACGGGACCACTCGATGGCCCGCCCCACGGCGGTGACGAAGATTCGGGCCGTGTCGGGGTTCTGCTTCAGAAAGCGGTCCGTCATCACAAAGGTGCCGGCGCTGAACGAGCCGAGCAGTTCATGGTCTGTGAACAGCGGACGGATGCCCCCGGTTGCCAGGGCCTTGTCGCGCAGAATGCCGCCGAGCACGGCCACGTCGATCTGCTTCTGACGCAGCGACTGCTCCGTGTTGACCGGAGGTACCACGAGGGGCTCGACCTTGCCGATCTCCGCCCGGGAGAGACCGCCTCGCTGCAGATAGATGTCGAGCATGGCCTCGGAGTGGGCTCCGAGGGTGTTCATCCCGATCTTCTTGCCGATCAGGTCGCGGGCGGAACGGATGGGGCTGTCCTTGAGGACGTAGAAGCCGTTGTAGGCGTACTTGTCGGAGCCGTAGTAGCTGATGACGGCCTTGATGGAGGCGTTTTTCGCGGCCAGTTTGACAACTGCGCCGTTGAAGGCACCGCCGAAGTCGATCTGGCCCGTGGCCGCGGACTGGATGTCCTGGGGCCCGCTGATGGTGTTGCCGACCCACTTCAGTTTCACGTCCTCCAGATAGCCGAGATCCTCGGCCAGCTCCGGCAGGGTGACCTGGCCCGCCCAGCCTTGGTATCGGAGTGTTTTGGTCTGTCCCTTGCCGGAGGGGGCTCCGGTTGCGGTGGTGCCGCAGCTCACGGCCACCGCCGAAAGTCCGAGCAGAGAGAGGAACTGGCGTCGGGTCGATGCCGTAGTGGCCATGGAAAGGTCCTGTTCAAGCGAATGGGGACGGACGTGGGATCGGCGGACGTGCTACCCGAAATGGCGAGAATCGACGCCTGCCGGGGTTCGTCGGCAGGAAGAAGCCCCAGATGAAAGGAGTGCTCGGCAGTTGAGCGCGGCAGGGCGGAAACCGAATGAGGAAGGAGACCTCGTCAGGAATGGCTGCGAGAAATCAATGATCTACGACAGCAGCGGCGTGGTCGTAGCAGCCGACTTCGAAAGGGAGCGGGAGAGGGCAGCGCCCGTCAGCGGGTTCAGCGGCCGACGGCACAGATGGCGCTGGCCTGACGTCGCAGATCGACATGCAGACGCGCGGCGAGGTCCTCGATGTTGCTCACAGCTAAGAGAGTTGCAGCGAAATTCGGCCAGGTCAACGTCGCGTGCGCGTATGTCTCATATCCTGAACCGCCTGTCATGCGAGCGAAGTGCGGCGTTCACAATTGCCTGGATGTCAGGTCGCGTGGTGATTCCCGATCATGCCGATTTCGGCCCCGAGATACCGAGCCAATTCGTTCTTGGAGGGGGGTTTTCCGGAGCAGGCGGCTTGTCACAGATCCGGAGCTCCGGGTCCTCGAGGTCGGACTAAGGTCGGACAGGCAGGACGAACGGAGGGTGCGCACCGTTGAGGAAGTAGTCCCCGACGTCGCGGAGCCGGTGGGCGACGGGCTCGTACAAGGTGTGAGTTCGGGCGTTGCGCCAGAAGCGGTCGAAGCCCAGCCGCGAGGACGCGGAGCGGGCGCCGATGATGTCGAGGGCTCGGGCGGTGGACTCCTGCGCTGCCCTGGAAGCGGCGGCTTCGGCCATGGCCACGAGGACGGAGATCTCCGCGTACTCGTCGTAGGTGAGGTCTTCGCCGCGTGCCAGCCCGCCGTTCACGGCATCCACTGCCTGATCGGCGAGCGCGGACGCGGAGCGGGCGAGGACGGTGAGTTCTCCGTAGGCGGTCAGCACCTGTAGGTCATGGGGGGAGCCGGCCGGCCAGTCCGGGTGCCAGGGCGAGTGGCCCGTCCTGCTGTACTCACGGGCTTCGGCGAGCACCCCCTCAGCCATGCCGAGAAGGAGCTGGACCGAGAGAAGACGTCCGACCGGCGATGCCAGAGCAGTCAGGGGTGACAGAACGTCCTCGTCCGCGGACAGGGAGCCGAGTACGTCGTGGGCGGCGACCGGTACGGCGTCGAACTCCACGCTCCCGCCGGCCGCGAGCCGCTGGCCGAAGGTGTCGGTGCCGCCGTCGATCCGCACGCCGTGACGGGCGGAATCGACGACGACCGCGAGTGGTTCGCCGGTGTCGGCCCGCTTGGCCCGCACGGCGAGGCGGTCGGCGACCAGAACCCCCGTGGCGTAGCTCTGCCGACCGTCGAGCACATGGCCACTGCCTTTCCCGGCCAGCGTCAGAGGCAGTTCCTGACGGGCGAAACCACCACCCCAGCACCACTGCTCCGCCGCGGACTTCCGCTCGACCTGAGCGGCGAGGGCGGGCTCGGCGAACAACCGGGCGCTCCACGACAGGAAGTAGTGACAGCCGAGCACTTGACCGATCGCGCCGTCGGCGACGGCGATCTCCCGGACGACGGCGTAGGCCGTGGGCCAGTCCGCGCCGCCTCCCCCGAGCTCGGCCGGTATGAGGAGCGTCAGCAGTCCCGCCTCACGAAGCCCGGACACCTCGTCGAACGGGGCCTTGCCTGCCTGCTCCCTGGCCACCGCGTCCGTGGCCAGGTCGTCCGCCGTCTCACGGGCCACGCGCAGCCAGTGCGCACGGCCGGGCCCGATCCGGTCGGAATCCGAGGCGGGTCCGGACGGCGCAGTGGCAACGCCCATGGCGGTGGTCTCCTCAAGGTCGGTGGCAAGGTGCGGTGTTGGGGTCCTCTTGCTGGTCGGGCACGTACTTGTAGCCCACGCGCCGTACAGTGACGATCCGGTGCCGGTGAGCTCTGCCCAGCTTGCGGCGCAGCCGCGCGATGTGGACATCCACGGTGCGGCCGTCGCCGATGTGGTCGTAGCCCCAGATGCCGGCCATCAACTGCTCGCGCGAATGCACCTGGTGGGGATGGAGAACGAGATGGGCCAGCAGTCCGAACTCCAGGTAGGTGAGGTCGAGTTCGCGTCCGTCCAGCTCTGCGACATGTCGCGCGGGATCGATGCGCACGCCGCCGCCTCCCGTCTGCTGCACGGGAGGTGCGTCCGTAGGGGCGATCGGCCGGATCTCCGGTCGTGTCACGTCCTTCGCGAAGAGCTGGGCGGGATCGGTGCCCTCGGGGACCAGTACGAGGTAACCGACGAGGGGAGCGGAATCGTTTCCCTCGTCGCCGGACTGCGCGGTGTCGCCCACGAGGCGGAGATGACGCATGTCGGGCAGTGGCGAATGCAATCGAGTGGCCTGGGCCGGAAGTGCCGTGGTCATGGCGGTCGTCCTTCAGGAGTGCGTCGGGCCATCAGGCGCACGGGTGGCTTTGCCTGATCACCTGGGATGAGAGAGAAGGAGCGGAGTGGCACGCGCAACGTGTGAGCGGCGTGCCCTCTACGCGCGACAGCAGGCGGCGCTGACGACGTGACCAAAGTCGACATGCCGACGACGAACGAGTCGCTGCTGCGTGTGGGCCATGTGCGTCATCCTGCGCACCCGCTGGGTGGGCCGTCAATACTTTCCTAGTAAATCGATGGGAAATGTAGGGAACGCAACACCGCGGGTGGGCTCACCGGCCACCGTCGACTGCCGGGCGGGCGTCGGGCGCCGTCGCCCTGTACAGCCGGACGCGCAGCGCGGCCACATGGACCCTGAGCCTCTGCAGGGGGGTGGGCGGCAGGGCGCGGGCGGAGCCACGCGCGTAGTGGCGCTCGACGTAGAACTGCCCCGCGCTGAGCACGGTCGTGACGGCGATGTACCAGAGGGTGGCGACCATCAGCAGCGGGATGACCTGGTAGGTCTGGTTGTAGACCAGCTGCACCGAGTACAGCAGGTCGTGCACGGCCAGCACGCTGACGATGCTGGTGCCCTTCAGGGTGCCGATCAGCATGTTCCCCGCGGTCGGGACGATGGAGCGCATCGCCTGCGGGATGACGATCCGGCGCAGGGCGCGCCCTCTGCCGATGCCGAGAGCCTGGGCGGCTTCCGTCTGGCCGGAGTCGACGGAGAGGATGCCGCCGCGCACCACCTCGGCGGCGTAGGCGGCTTCGTGGAGGGTCAGGCCGATGACGGCGGTGAGGGTGGGGCCGAGCAGGTTGACCGTCTTGACGGTGACGAACTCAGGCCCGAAGGGGATGCCGAGGCCGAGCGTCGGGTAAAGGGCGCCGATGTTGAACCAGAACAGCAGCTGTACCAGCAGCGGAGTGGACCGGAATATCCACACGTAGCCCCAACTCAGCGTGCGCAGCACCGGGTTGGCGGACAGCCGCATCACGGCCAGGGGGATGCCGAGCAGGAAGCCGAGCACCATCACCACGCCGGTCAGCCACAGGGTGAGCAGCAGCCCGTCGAGCACGGCGGCGGTGGTGAAGTACCGGCCGACGACATCCCACTGGAAGGCGCGGTTGCGGACGACGGAGTCGACCACCATCGTGAAGACCAGCAGCGCGGCGGCAGCGGTCAGCCAGCGGCCGGCGTGCCGGCGCGGCACGATCCGTGGCAGATCGTCGTCGGGGCCTGGGCGGCCCGGGGCGTGGCCGGAGGCTTTGAGGCTTTCTGTGAGTGGGATGGTCGCTGAGATACGGGAGGAATCGGCGATGTCGGACGGCGAGACCATCAGGAGGCTCTCCAAGGGAGGGAAGCGCGGGCGTCGGTGACCACCCGACGGCGCACGCTCGTGGATTCCGAGCAGGCACGGTGCGGGCACGGTGCGGTGTGGCTGGAGTTCGGTTCGGCGTCATCGCGCGCCGCGTCCCTCAACGCGGCCGGTACGGCTGCCGCGCGGCGGAGCCGGTCCCTTCTCGATCGTATGGGCGCACCACGCGCATGTGTCAACCACGCGCTGGAACCGCTGGGCGCCGGTCCGGCATCCGGGCCGTAGTTGACGAGAAGCGAGATGTACTGCTCAATTACTCGCATGAATGCCGAGCAGCGCCTGGTCACCCGTGACCACATCGACTTCGGTCGGGTGTGGTCCGCAGCGTGTTGCGCCTGACGCGGCAGCGGGCCGTCTGACCGGCCCTTCCCTCCCTCGGTGACCCCGTCGCGGGCCGAGTTCCTCCCTTCGCGGCACCGTCGTACGCATGCGCTGAACCCACGCTGAATCCGCGTACGAACGGTCCTGCGAGACCTGACACGCGCTGCCGCCGCCCCACCTCGCCCGAGGCCCGTGCCCGGCGTCATCACACCTGCTCACCACCTGGCTCCCAGCACCTCGAAGCGCCGGCACACCCGGCCGCTCCGAGGGCTGCTCCGCCGTGCCCGCCCGCTGCCCACGGAACGGCCCGGCCCAGAGGACCTGAGGAAAGGCCATCTCCCATGCCAGTGGAATTCCTTGGCATCGCCGCCACCAACGACGGCTCCGAAACCACCCCGCGCTCCGGCGCCGCCTTCGACAAGGAGTTCACACTCCGGCTCGCCCGGGCGCATGAGGACCACGGCTGGGACCGGGTGCTGTTCGCGTACGGTTCCGGATCGCCGGACCCTGCGCCGGCCGCGGCCTACATCGCGAGCAGGCTGGACCGCCTCCAGATCCTGCTGGCCCACCGGCCGAACGTCTCCTACCCGACGTTCGCCGCGAAGACCTTCGCCACCCTCGACCAGATCAGCGACGGCCGGCTGACCGTGCACTTCATCACCGGTGGCAACGACCGCGAGCAGGGCCGTGAGGGCGACACCCTCACCAAGGACGAGCGTTACGCCCGCACCCGCGAGTACATCCGGATCGTCAAGAAGATCTGGACCACCCGCGAGCCCTTCGACCACGAGGGCGAGCACTACCGCTTCCACGACTTCGTCAGCGATGTCTTCCCGGTCCAGCAACCCCGCCCGAACGTCTCGTTCGGCGGCTCCTCGCCCGCCGCGTACGCCGCGGGGGGTGCCGAGGCCGACATCTACTGCCTGTGGGGCGAGCCGCTGGAGAAGACCGCCGAGCAGATCGAGGCCGTGAAGTCCGCCGCGAAGGCCGCGGGCCGCACCGACGTGCCCCGCATCCAGGTGGCGTTCCGCCCGATCATCGCCCCGACGGAGGAGCTGGCCTGGGAGAAGGCCCATCGCACGGTCGGCGCGATCAAGGCCCGCAGGGAGAAGGGCGAGGCGATCACCAAGCGCCACAACGGCCACACACAGCCACAGGCCGCAACACCTCAAAACGTCGGCTCGCAGCGACTCATCGCCATCGCCGAGGCGGGAGAGCGCTACGACCGGGCCCTGTGGACCCCGACCGCCGCCGCGACCGGAGGCGCGGGCAACTCCAACGCCCTGGTCGGCACCCCCGAGACGGTCGCCCAAGCCCTCCTCGACTACTACGACCTCGGCGTCGACATCCTCTCCGCCCGCGGCTACGACCTGCTGGGCGACGCGGTCGACTTCGGCCGGTACGTGATTCCGCTCGTCAGCGCGGAGGTCGCCAAGCGCGACGCCGAGCGGGCGGCCCGCGGCACGCAGACCCTCGCGGCGGTGAACGCATGACGTCCGTCGCCCAACCACCACTGCCAGCAGCGGAACTGACGGCAATTCAAGTAACCGTGTCCGACCCGCGGGTGAGACCCCTGTTGCGCGAACTCGGCGACGAGTACTCCACGCGCTACGGCAGGGACGCCCACGCCGAACTCGCCCGCTACCCCGACGAGGAGTTCACCGCCCCGCACGGCGGTGTGCTGCTCCTGCTCCTCCAACACGGCGAGCCGGTCGCGGGCGGTGCCTTCCGCCGGTACGACGAGACCACGGCCGAGCTGATGGGGGTCCCCCCGGACGGAGTCTGGGGGAGGATCTGGACGCACTCCGCCCACCGTCGGCGCGGTCTGGCCCGCCGTGTCGTCGCCGAGCTGGAGCGCGAGGCGAGCGCCCGCGGCTACCGGCGGATCTACCTGACCACCGGGCCGCGCCAGCCCGAGGCCCGCGGCCTGTACCTGACGACCGGCTACACCCCGCTGTTCGACACCGAGGCCGACCCGGAAACCATCGGCCCGCTGCCCTTCGAGAAGCACCTGCCGACCGCACCACCCCAAGGAGAGGCAGCCGGCCTGTGAACGTCCGTGGCACCAGAACTCGTCTGCGCATGGCCGCCACCATCGCGCTGCTGCCCGTCCTGACGTTGACCGCCTGCGGGGCCGGCGACACCTCCGGCACCACACCGGCGGGTGCCCAGGCATCCCCCGCACCGACCGACGACCCGGTCGCCGCCGTACGCAAGGTGGACTCCGTCGCCGCCCTGCTGCCCGCCGACGCCCGCGAGTCCGGCACGTTGCGGGTCGGCAGCTCGATCGGCTTCCCGCCCGGGGCGTACTACCCGAACGGCACGGACAAGGCACCCGCGGGCCAGGACATCGACCTCGCCGACGCGGTGGCCAAGGTCCTCGGCGTGAAGCTGGAGCGGCAGGACGCCTCCTTCGAGACGATCCTGCCCGCCCTCGGCAGCGGCAAGTACGACTTCGGCACCGGCAACTTCGGTGTCACGAGGGAGCGCCTGAAGACCGTCGACTTCGTCACCTACATCAACGACGGCCAGGGCTTCGCGGTGAAGAAGGGCAACACCGCGGTCAAGACGAAGGTCACGGACCTCACGCGGCTGTGCGGGCTGACCATCGGTACCGGCGCCGGCACCACCTTCGAGGCGACGCTCACCGCGCAGAAGGGGGTGTGCGCGAAGGCGGGCAAGAAGCCGTACGACGTGAAGGTCTACTCGGAGAACGGGGCGACTCTCACCGCGCTGCAGCAGGGCCGGATCGACGTGATCATGTCGACCATCAACGGTCTGCGCTACCAGGCGTCGCAGCCCGCCTCGCAGACCACCTTCCTCGGTGAGTACCACCGCCTCGACGTCGGCTTCGCCTTCAAGAAGAGCTCCCCGCTCACCAAGGCGTTCCAGGCCGCCGTCAACGAGCTGATCAAGGACGGCACATACGCCCGGATCCTCAAGAAGTGGGGCACCTCCCCCTCCGCGATCGAGACGTCGCGGATCAACCCGCCCGAGCACACATAAGAGTCGAGCAGGAACACCACGATGAGACCGACCACCGACACCGCGCCGCCCTGCGTGGCCATCCGGGGCGACGGCCGCGAAGCCCCTCCCACGCCGGACGACCCTCCTTCGCTCAAGGTCGTCCCCGCCCGCCACTACGCACGCTGGGCGGCGGCCGTCGCCGTGACCGTGCTGGTCGCCCAGTTCGGGCACGGTCTGGCCACCAACCCGGTCTGGGAGTGGGACGTCTTCCGCGCCTACGTCCTGTCCGAGACGATCGTCCAGGCGGTGTGGGTGACCCTCCAGCTCACCGCTTACGCCACGGTGCTGGGCTTCCTCCTGGGAACCGTCCTGGCCTTCATGCGGCTGTCGCGCAGCCCGGTGCTGCAGACTGTCGCCTGGACCTACATCTGGATCTTCCGCTCCCTCCCGATGATCGTCCAGTTGGTGTTCTGGTTCAACCTGAGCGCGCTGTACGAGAGGCTGGGCTTCGGCATCCCCTTCGGCCCGGTGTTCTGGTCCGTCGACAGCAACAGCGTCATCGGCACCATGGGCGCGGCCATCATCGGGCTGACGCTGCACCAGGCCGCCTACGCCGCCGAGATCGTCCGCGGCGGCGTCATCTCCATCGACCACGGACAGATGGAGGCCGCAGCGGCACTCGGCATTCCCCGGCTGCGGCAGATCC
Organism: Streptomyces sp. NPDC031210; assembly: GCF_055570395.1. NCBI lineage: Bacteria > Bacillati > Actinomycetota > Actinomycetes > Kitasatosporales > Streptomycetaceae > Streptomyces > Streptomyces sp. NPDC031210. The sequence continues at coordinate 47,828 of NZ_JBVIHH010000013.1, read as the reverse complement.
GCCGGATCGTGCTGCCGCAGGCCATGCGCGCCATCCTGCCCACTGCCGGCAACGAGATCATCGGCCTGCTCAAGGGCACCTCGGTGGTCTACGTCATGTCGATCGGGGAGCTGTTCTACCAGGTGCAGGTGATCTACGGCCGCAACGGGCGGGTTATCCCGCTGCTGCTGGTCGCCACCGCCTGGTACGTGGTGCTGACCTCGCTGCTGTCGGTCGCGCAGTACTACGTGGAGCGGCGCTACGCCCGGGGCGCGAACCGCACCCCTCCTCCCACCCCGCTCCAGCGCGCCCGGCGCTTCGTCCGCTCCCTGCGCGCGGCGGCCGCCCAGCGCAACCAGCCCGTCGTACCCCTGAAGCCTTTGGGAGACAGCCGATGAGCGACGTGACGGTGGCCGTCAAGGACGCGAAGCCGACGGTCGACGGTGTGATGGTGGACGTCCACGGCGTCCACAAGAGCTTCGGCCCGCTGGAAGTGCTGCGCGGCGTGGACCTCCAGGTCCGCACCGGCGAGGTCACCGTGATCCTCGGCCCGTCCGGCTCCGGAAAATCCACACTGCTGCGCACCATCAACCACCTGGAGAAGGTCAACCGGGGCTGGATCGCCATCGACGGCGAACTCATCGGCTACCGCCGCTCCGAAGACAGAAGGGCGGCCCGAAGGGCCTCGGTTGAGGGTGGTGGTGGGCGACGGGCGGGAAAACTGCACGAGCTCAAGGAGAAGGACGTTCTGAAGCAGCGCACCCACATCGGGTTCGTCTTCCAGAACTTCAACCTCTTCCCGCACCTGACCGTGCTGGAGAACCTCGTCGAGGCTCCCGTCTCCGCGCTGCGCCGCCCGCGCAAGGGGGCGGAGGAAACCGCCCGCCGGCTGCTGGAGAGAGTCGGACTCGCCGACAAGACCGACGCCTATCCACGGCAACTGTCCGGAGGACAGCAGCAGCGCGTGGCCATCGCCCGCGCACTCGCCCTCGAACCCAAGGTACTGCTGTTCGACGAGCCCACCTCGGCGCTCGACCCGGAACTCGTCGGCGAAGTCCTCGACGTCATCAAGGACCTGGCCCGCACCGGAACCACCATGATCGTCGTGACCCACGAGATCGGCTTCGCCCGCGAGGTCGCCGACACCGTGGTGTTCATGGACGGGGGTGTCGTCGTGGAACAGGGCCCGCCCGCGGCCGTCCTGGACCACCCGCGGCACGAGCGCACCCGCGCCTTCCTCTCCAAGGTCCTCTGACCACCCCTCACCCCTCCCCACCAGCTAGGAGCACGACCATGTCCACCTCGATCACCCGCCGCACCGCCGCCGCCGCGCTGGGACTGACCGCCGTGCTCGTCCTCGCCGCGTGCAGCAACCCCTCCGACGGCGGCACGACCGAGGTCGCGGCTGCGTCGGGCGGCAAGACGAAGATCAACGTGAGCCCGGACCAGGACCGCATCACCACCGACAAGATCGACTCCATAGCGGCCGAGGTCCCGGAGAAGATCCGCAAGAGAGGCACCCTGGAGATCGTCGACTCGTCCGGCTCCGCTGCGCCCCTGACCTTCTACGCCACCGACAACAAGACCATCATCGGCGTCGAACCCGACATCGCCTCTCTGGTCGCCGACGTGCTCGGCCTCAAGCCGCACCTCAACACGGTCTCCTGGGAGAACATCTTCGTCGGCCTCGACAGCGCCAAGTACGACGTCGGCTTCAGCAACATCACCGTCACCGAGGAGCGCAAGGAGAAGTACGACTTCGCCCCCTACCGCGAGGACAACCTGGGCTTCGAGGCGAAGAAGGGCAGCGGCCTGAAGATCACCGGGCCGAAGGACGTGGCGGGCAGGACCGTCGCCGTGGGCAGCGGCACCAACCAGGAGAAGCTGCTGATCGAGTGGAGCAAGGAGAACGAGAAGGCCGGCCGCAAGCCGGTGAACATCAAGTACTACCAGAACGACAGCGACACCTACCTCGCCCTCCAGTCCGGCCGGATCGACCTCTACCTCGGCCCCAACCCGACCGCCGCCTACCACGCGGCCACCACCGGGAAGACAGAGGTGGTCGGCACCTACTCCGGCGCCGGCTCCACCCTCCAGGGCCTCATCGCGGCCACCACCAAGAAGGACAGCGGCCTCGTCAAGCCGCTCGCCCACGCCCTCGACCACGTCATCGAGAACGGGACGTACGCGAAGGTGCTGAAGCGCTGGGGCCTGTCCGACGAGGCCGTGACCAAGTCCGAGATCAACCCGCCCGGACTGCCCAAGACCGACAAGTAGCTGTCGAGGACGCGGGGCCGCGGTACGCCGCGGTACACGGCCCCGCACCAGTCCCACACCTACCTCACGCTCCCGAAGGATCCGCCATGGCCACCGTCCTGTCCGTCTCCGGAAGTCCCTCCGCCACCTCTCGTACCGCCCGCCTGCTGCGCCACCTGGACCTGCGGCTCACGGAACAGGGACACGAGGTGATCCCCCTGGACGTCCGCACCATCCCCGCCGAGGCCCTGCTCGGCGCCGACTTCCGGCACCCGGCGATCGTCGAGGCGACCGAACTGTTCGACCGCGCCGACGGGGTCGTGATCGGCACGCCCGTCTACAAGGCCGCCTACTCCGGGCTGCTGAAGTCCCTGCTGGACCTGCTGCCGCAGTACGGCCTGGTCGGCAAGACGGTCCTCCCGCTGGCGACCGGCGGGAGTACGGCGCACGTCCTGGCGATCGACTACGCGCTGCGCCCGGTGCTCAGTTCCATGGGCGCCGCGCACATCGTCCAGGGCTGGTTCACGCTCGACAAGGACCTCGCGGTGGGCGTCGACGGCACCCTGACCGTCGCGCCGGGCCCGGCCGAGGCCCTCGCACAGGTCGTCGACCAGTTCTCCGAAGCCCTCGGCAGCCGTACGGCCCTGCCGGCGGCCGCCGGACGAGCAGCTTGACCGTGACCGCCGACGACGAGCGAAAGGCGTGAACCTCCATGAGCCTCACCTTCCACTGGTTCCTGCCCACCAACGGCGACAGCCGTCATGTCGTCGGCGGCGGCGACGGCACCCCGGTCACCGCGGCCGGCGGTGACCGGCCGCCGAGCATCGGCTACCTCACCCAGATCGCCCGCGCCGCCGAGCAATTGGGCTTCACCGGCGCGCTGACCCCACCGGAGCCTGGTGCGAGGACGCCTGGCTGGCCACCGCCATGGTCAGCCGGCACACCGAGCGGGTGAAGTCCCTGGTCGCCTTCAGGCCCGGCTTCGTCTCTCCCACGCTCGCCGCGCGGATGGCGTCCACCTTCCAGCGGCAGACCGGCGGCCGGCTGCTGCTCAACGTGGTCACGGGCGGGGAGAGCCGTGCGCGCCCTGCTCGCCTCCTGCGCGACGGACCGGGCGGCGTAAGCCCTCCTTCCATCATGTGAGACACCGGGCGAGACGCGGGAAGGCCCCCTTGACGTGGCACGGAGGCCGCCTGACACTCCAGAGCAGAGATTCCTAGTGAATGGGTAGGAAATGATGGAGCGTCTGGAGTCGCCCGCCGACCGCGCCGTGCGCGCCGGACGGCCGCCTCTCCTGCTGACCTCCCGCCGCCACATCGATCTCCTGCGTGTCTGCAGCGCGGCGAACCCTCTGCGCTGACACCGGCGGTGCCCACCGGCACCGCATCCCCGCCGGGTACGGGTACGCGCCGACGCCGCCGCGCGCCCATCACCCCACGTGCGCCGCCTGCCGCACCTCTGAGAACCAGAAGCCGGACCCGGACCCAGGGAGACACATGCCCGCCGCACCCTCGACCACCGTGCCGTCCCTCCCCTCCCCGCCGTCGTTCCGGGGAAGGATCGGCTGTGACGCGAGCAGTGGCTACTACGCTGTGTCGCGCCGTTACCGCCTCCATCTCTCGCTGTCCTGCTCCGATTGTCTGCGGATCGCCATCACACACAGCCTGCTCGGCCTGGAAGAGACCCTCCCGGTGGCGCTGCTGCCGGCCGTGCCCGACAGCCCCGACGGCGGACACTCCGCTCTGCGCCCGTTGTACGAGGCCAGTTCGCACCGGCATCCCGCGCCGGCCGCCGCACCGGTGCTGAGCGACGACTGGACGGGGCGGATCGTCAGCACGGACACGCCGGGCATCCTCCGGGACCTGGCCAGGCACTTCGGTGGTGACGGCTCCGGCCGGCCCGCCCTCTACCCACACGGCGCGGAGGAGGAGATCGAAGCCGTCGGACGCCTCTGCGAGTACCGCATCAACGAAGCCGCACAGCACACCGGGCAGGCCGGCGCCGACGCCACGACACGGCGGACCGCCCTCAGTTCCCTGCTCCGCGTTCTGAACTCACTGGAGTGGCGGCTCACCCACCAGGACTTCATCCTGGGCGACGAAATGACCGCCGCCGACGTGCAGTTGTGGGTGACCCTGGTGCAACTCGACACCGTGCACCGTCTGCATCTGGACGCCGCCGCGGTCCACCACATCGCCGACCATCCGCACCTGTGGGCCTACGCACGGCGACTGGCCGCCCATCCCGCCTTCGGCACCCACCTCGACCTGGACGGCATCGCCCGCCGACACCATGCCCACTGCCAAGGGCTGGAGGCCGCAGGGGCGGCGGTGCAGATCCTGGACTGGTCCGTACACATCGTGGACGGGGCCGCCGCCCAGCCCGCCCAACGGTGTCCGGACGGTTTCATGGAACCGCAATACGCTCTCCACCTTCGTCCGTCCAGCTCCGCCTAACGTGCGACGACATGGGGACCGCCATGCCGGAGCATGGCAGCGCCCGTTCCGAGCAGGACAAGCGGCCGGAAGAGCGGAGGTGACGGTGTTGTCCCCCGTTTCCCGCGTGCTCGTCCCCGCTGTCGGGGTTCGCGCCGCGCATGGCTGCGTCCGCCTGTACTCCCGGCCCCACATCGACCTGCAACGGGTGGCCGGCGCCCTCTGTTGTTCCTGACCTGTTCCTCGCCGATGGGCCCTCCGCATCAGGGCCGGTGATCACATACGGTCGACCAGGAAGGCACCCTCTTCGTGTCCGCACATCCCCCTCTCCACCTTGCCGTGGCGCTGGACGGCACCGGCTGGCACCCGGCTGCATGGCGCGAGCCGGGCGCCCGGCCCCACGACCTGTTCACCGCCGGCTACTGGGCCGACCTCGTGGCCGAGGCCGAACGCGGCCTGCTCGACTTCGTGACGTTCGAGGACTCGCTCGGGCTGCAGTCCTCGCACCTCACGGAGCCGGACGGGCGCACCGACCAGGTGCGGGGCCGGCTGGACGCGGTGCTCGTCGCCGCCCGGGTCGCACCGCTGACCCGGCACATCGGGTTGGTGCCGACCGTGGTCGCCACCCACACCGAGCCGTTCCACATCTCCAAGGCGATCGCCACCCTGGACTACGTCAGCGCCGGTCGCGCGGGCCTGCGCGTCCAGGTGTCGGCACGGCAGAACGAGGCCGCGCACTTCGGCCGCCGTACCTTCCCACGTCTCCGCTTCGACGACCGGGACACCCCGGACGGCCGAGAACTGATCGCTGAGCTCTTCGAGGAGGCCGCCGACCACATCGAGGTGGTGCGCCGCCTGTGGGACAGATGGGAGGACGACGCGGAGATCCGCGATGTCGCCACCGGGCGGTTCATCGACCGCGACAAGCTGCACTACATCGACTTCGAGGGCAGGCACTTCAGCGTCAAGGGACCCTCGATCACCCCTCGGCCACCGCAGGGACAGCCCATCGTCAGCGCGCTCGCGCACCAGAGCGTGCCGTATCAACTGGTGGGCCGTTCGGCCGACATCGGCTACGTCACCCCGCACGACACCGACCAGGCTCGCGCCGTCATCGCCGAAATCCGTGCCGCCCAGGCTGAGGCAGGGCGCGCGGAGGAGCCACTGCACATCTTCGGTGACCTGGTCGTGTTCCTGGACGACGATCCCACGGCGGCGGAGGCCCGCAAGTCCCGCCTGGACGGCCTTGCGGGCTACGCCTACACGAGCGACGCAGAGGTGTTCACGGGTACACCCGGGCAACTGGCGGACCTCCTGCTGGAGTGGCGCCGGGCCGGCCTGAGCGGCTTCCGGCTGCGTCCCGGAGTGATCGGTCACGACCTGGAGCAGGTCACACGGGGCCTGGTGCCCGAACTCCAGCGCCGCGGCGCCTTCCGGCACGCCTACGAGGCGGACACCCTGCGCGGGCTGCTCGGACTCGCCCGCCCCACAAACCGCTACGCCGCTGCCTGAGGCCGGAGGAGTCGTACGACCATGAGCAAGCCGACCACCGGCACGCCGGCCACGAGCAAGGCGACCACGGGCAAGTCCCTGAAGCAGATTCATCTCGCGGCCCATTTCCCCGGCGTCAACAACACCACCGTGTGGAGTGACCCGCGGGCGGGCAGCCACATCGAGTTCAGCTCGTTCGCGCACTTCGCACGGACCGCCGAACGAGCCAAGTTCGACTTCCTGTTTCTCGCCGAGGGGCTGCGGCTGCGCGAACAGGGCGGCCGGATCCATGACTTGGACGTCGTGGGGCGGCCTGACGCTTTCACCGTCCTCGCCGCGCTCGCCGCCGTCACCGAACACATCGGCCTGACCGGCACCATCAACTCCACCTTCAACGAGCCCTACGAGGTGGCCCGCCAGTTCGCCGGCCTGGACCACCTCTCCGGCGGACGCGCCGCCTGGAACGTCGTCACCTCCTGGGACGCCTTCACCGGCGAGAATTTCCGGCGCGGCGGCTTCCTCCCGGAGGAGCAGCGCTATTCCAGGGCCAAGGAGTTCCTGTCCACCGCCACCGAGCTGTTCGACTCCTGGCATGGCGACGAAATCGTCACCGATCAAGAGTCCGGCATCTTCCTGAAGGACGCGCAGGCCGGAGCCTTTGTCCACCAGGGACAGCACTTCGACATCGCTGGTCAGTTCAACGTCCCGCGCAGCCCGCAGGGCCGCCCGGTGATCTTCCAGGCCGGTGACTCCGACGAGGGGCGCGACTTCGCCGCCTCCAGAGCCGACGCCATCTTCAGCCGGCACAGCACCCTGGAGGCGGGCCGGGACTTCTACGCCGACGTCAAGGGACGCCTGACCCGCCACGGCCGAACCCACGACGAGCTCCTGATCCTCCCCGCGGCGACCTTCGTACTCGGCGACACCGACGCCGAGGCGCAGGAGCTGGCGCAGGAGATACGACGCCAACAGGTCAGCGGCCAGACCGCGATCAAGTACCTCGAACACGTCTGGAACCGGGACCTCTCCGCCTACGACCCGGACGGCCCGCTCCCCGACATCGACCCGGACCCCGGCGAGAACACCATCGCCCGCGGCCGGGCCAGCGTCCGGATGTTCCGCGACCCGCTCGCCGTAGCCAGGCAATGGCGCGAGCGCGCCGCAGCGGAGAACCTGTCGATCCGCGAGCTGGTCATCGAGACCACCGGCCGCCAGTCGTTCGTCGGCTCCCCGGCCACCGTCGCCGAGACCATCGACAACTTCGTCCAGGCGGACGCAGCGGACGGCTTCATCCTGGTCCCGCACCTCACCCCCGGCGGCCTGGACGAGTTCGCCGACACCGTCGTCCCGCTGCTCCAGGAACGCGGTGTGTTCCGCCACGACTACACAGGCACCACGCTCCGCGACCACCTCGGCCTGGCACACCCCGACGCCCGCGCGGAGCCGGAGACCCGGCGGGCGGCGTCGTGAAGTTCCTGGCCATCACCCTCATCGTGCACGCCCCGGATCCGGTGACCGGCGTCCAGAAGTCCACCAACGAGCGCTTCCGCGAGGTGATCGACAACGCGCTGCTGGCCGAGGAACTCGGATTCGACGGCTTCGGCGTCGGCGAACGCCACGAGCGGCCGTTCATCTCCTCCTCACCACCGGTCGTGCTGAGCCACATCGCTGCGCTCACCTCCCGGATCCGGCTGTTCACCGCCGTCACCACCCTCAGCCTGCTCGACCCGGTACGCGCGTACGAGGACTACGCGACCCTGGATCACCTGTCCGCGGGCCGTCTCGACCTGATCATCGGCAAGGGCAACGGCACCGCCCAGCGAGAGCTGTTCCACGTCACACCCGAGGACCAGTGGGACCGCAACGCCGAGAACTACGAGCTGTTCCGCCGGATCTGGCGACAGGACAAGGTGAGCGCCTCCCCGCGCTTCCGCCCCGAGCTGACGGACGCCGAGGTGTGGCCGAGACCGCTCCAGCAGCCCATCCGGGTCTGGCACGGCAGCGCGACCAGCCAGGAGTCGGTCGATCTCGCCGCCCGCTACGGAGATCCGCTCTTCTCGGCCAACGTCACCCACCCGATCGAGCCGTACGCCGATCTCATCCGCTACTACCGGGAGCGGTGGGAGCACTACGGCCACGACCCGGGTCAGGCCGTCGTCGGCGCGGGGACGGCCGGCTACCACGCGGCCCGCACCTCACAGGAAGCGATCGCCGCATACCGGCCGGTGTTCGAGGGCTATCTCGCGTTCCAGAAACGCCTGGGCCTCGATCCGGTGTTCGCCACCCTGGAGGACTTCGTCGAACGCAGCTCGGCGTTGATCGGCAGCCCTCAACAGGTGATCGACAAAGTGCACCGCTACCACGAGCAGTTCGGACACAGCGTGCTCCACCTGCACGCCGACGCAGGCGGTCTCACCCCCGCCCAGCACCGTGCCTCGCTCGAACTCTTCCAGTCCGACATCGCCCCCGTTCTGCGGCGCGACATCCCCGACCCGCCGTTCCCCTGGGCTCCGGTCATCGCCCAGCCCGAGCCCGAGCCCGAGCCCGAGCCCGAGCCCGAGCCCGCATCCGCATCCGCATCCGCATCCGCATCCGCATCAGAGTCCGCATCGGCACCCGCGCCCACCGACCGCTGAGGAGCAACACCCGACCATGTCCGGCATCCCTCTTGGAGTCCTCGACCTCGTCCCGATCCCGTCCGGCTCCACCGCCGCGGAGGCGTTGCGCAACACCATCGACCTCGCCCAGCAGACCGAGCGTCTCGGCTACACGCGCTACTGGTTCGCCGAGCACCACCTCAACCCGGGCGTGGCCGGGACCTCTCCCGCCGTCGTGCTGGCCCTGACCGCCTCCGCCACCTCCACGATCAGGATCGGATCCGGGGCCGTACAGCTCGGTCACCGCACCGCGCTGTCCACCGTCGAGGAGTTCGGGCTGATCGACGCCCTGCACCCCGGGCGACTCGACCTGGGCCTCGGCCGCTCGGGCGGACGTCCCCCCGGACAGGCGGCAGGACCCCGGCCGACCACGACCCCCGTCGCCGACGGGCGCGCCCCCAACGGTCTGAAGGTCCCGCCACGGTTTTCCCCTGAACACCTGATCGGTTCGCCGCGGTTCCTGCTCCAGCAGCAACTGTTGCACCAGCCGGGCGCGCGCCCCCAGGACTACGGCGAGCAGATCGACGACATACTCGCGCTCCTGCGCGGCGACTACCACTCCTCAGACGGGATCGAAGCGCACGCCGTCCCCGGCGAGGGCGCCGAGGTGCAGGTATGGATCCTCGGCAGCAGCGGCGGACAGAGCGCCGACGTCGCGGGTCGCAACGGCCTGCGCTTCGCGGCCAATTACCACGTCAGCCCGGCCACCGTGCTGGAGGCGGCCGAGGGCTACCGGGCCGCGTTCCAGCCGTCCGACCACCTCGACAAGCCCTACGTCAGCGTCTCCGCCGACGTCGTCGTCGCCGAGGACGACGCGACCGCCCGTGAACTGGCCACCGGATACGGCCCGTGGGTCCGCAGCATCCGCACCGCCGAGGGCGCCATCCCCTTCCCGACTCCGGAGCAGGCCCGCGCCCACACCTGGACCGAAGCGGACCGGGCCCTGGTCGCCGACCGCGTCGACACCCAGTTCGTCGGCTCCCCGGGGCGCGTCGCCGATCAGCTCGAACAACTACAGGAAGCCACCGGCGCGGACGAGCTGATCATCACCACCCTCACCCACGACCACGCCGACCGGGTGCGCTCCTACAAACTCCTCGCGGAAGAGTGGCAACGACGATGAGCTGGCGGTGGCCCGGTTCCTGTGACCGGGAGGTGAAGTGGCAGGGTCGGTGGAACCGTACGGGCTGGCCGTCGGCCTGACGATCGCGGTGGTAACCGCGCCCGTTGGGGTGTCGGGTGCGGTGTTCCTGCTGCCCCTGCAGCCGGCCTGTGGCTGATCGCCCGCACCCTCCGGCCCGCCCTGCCCGCCCCGGCGGCGGAGCCCTCCCCCCGCACCCTCACCGGCCTGGCCCTGGTCGTCGGCATCGTCGGCGGGATCTACGGAATCGGCGGCGGCTCCATCCTCGGCCCCGTCCTGGTCGGCCGGGGCATGCCCGTGAGCCAGGTCGCCCCGGCAGCCCTCGCCGCCACCTTCGCCACGTCCGTGGTCGGCGCCGCGACCTTCGCACTGCTGTCCCTGACCGGCTCCGGGGACATCGCCCCCGACTGGTACCTCGGGCTGGCCTGTGGCCTGGGCGGGCTGATCGGCGGTTACCTTGGGGCGCACCTGCAGTCGCGCCTGCCCGAGACCGCCCTGCGCCTGCTGCTCGGCACCCTCGCCGCAGCCTTCGGGGCCCTCTACGCCGTTCAGCCACTGCGATGACGCCACGGATCCCGCCCCCGGGATCCGAAAGGGAGCCGACGTCCGCAGGCCCGCGAAGTCATCCTGGAAAGGGCGGAGCGATCACGTGTCTTGCTTGGGCAGGATTCGAGGAGGGCAGAGACAGTTCGGTCATGACGCTCTGTCGCTTGCTGATCGGATCTCATCCGGACGTGATCAGTCGATGTCCGGCTCATGGGCCTCTTCGAGGAGACGGGCCGCGAGGACGGGGCCGTACGGGTTCTCGCCGACCGGCCGCCAGAAGATCTCCTTGAGGACGTCGACCTGGCAATCCTGCCCGGTCGCGGGGCAGCCACGGTGGGCGGACTTCGGGTCGGTCTCCAGCGCCCGCACTTGCCAGCCCCGTGCTTCGAGACCGCTACGGAGCGCCGCCGCGATATCTGCCTTGTGCAGCGGCAGCTCCACGACCCCCTGAGTGGAGACCTGTAACTCGTCCAGCGACTTCGGCAGGCGCCGCCGGAACTTCTCCCGGACAACGCGAGGTCCTCGGCCTCCGCTCCCGAGAGGTTCCTCGGCGCGGGTGTGGGGTGCGGGGTGCTGTGGGCTGGAGGGCGTGACTCCATTATTGCGGCCGGGCGCGGGTCGTGATGTGCGAGCCGGTGGCCGGAGCGAGCGGGGGCGGATCCCCGGGTGAGCTGGTTGCCGCAGTCTGCTCAGCCCTGAGCAGGACGGACTCTCGGCCGTGACGCTCATCCGGCGCTCGCTCTGACGGGGCGTCGCCTCGCGGCTGTTCTGCTCAGGCGGTTGAAGGACGGAGCTGCCCGGGGCCGGCTTTGTGGAAACTCGGCCTTTCGCCGCCCGTCGGTCCGGACCCCACAGTCAGCGGTGGGCGGAGTCGGCGCCGAGACCTCTACGGCAGCGGATGTCCGGGGTGCCGGCTGACGGCACCCGGGGTCGTCAGGTCACCGTTCGGGGCGAGTGGCCGGGTGGGGGATCAGGTTGGTGTCGAAGTCGCCGTCGGCGATCTCGCGGGCGAGCTGTGCGAGCTGACGTTGGTGGGCGCGGGCGTAGGAGCGGAAGGCGGTGAACGCGTCGTCGAGTGAGAGGTGCCAGCGTTCCGCGAGGATCCCCTTGACCTGTTCCAGGACGATGCGGCTGGTAAGGGCGTACTGGAGTTGGGCACGCTCGATGTGGCTGTGGTCCAGGGTGCGCTGCTGCAGGATGGCGATGGTCGCGATGTCGGCCAGTGCCTGAGCGAGGGTGACGTCCTGTTCGCTCAGGGGTTCGGGGTCGGTCTGGAACAGGGCGAGTGCGCCGATCACGCGGCCGCGCAGCCGTAGCGGGAGTGCGTTGGTGGCCACGAATCCGGTCTGGTGAGCACGGGTGGCGAACTGCGGCCAGCTCTCCGTGGTCTTCGGATCGGTGAGGTTGATGTTGGTGCGGGCCTGACCGCTCTTGTAGCAGTCCACGCAGGGGCCTTGGTCGTGCTGCAGGGCGAAGAGTTCCAGCAGCCGGGTATGTTCGTCGGAGGCGGCGATGGTCTGCAGGATGTCGTGCTGGTCGGCCAGCAGGATGCCGACCGCCGCCACGTCCAGCAGTTCCATGCAGCGCACCGAGAGCTGCTGGAGGAAGTCGATGAGGTCGAAGTCGTCGGTCAGGGAGTCTGCGACTTCCACGAAGACCTCGGTGAGCCGCTGTTCGCGGGGCATGTCGATCAGTCCTTGTCTACGACGGTCGGGGGGCGTGCCGTTGCCGTTGTGGTCCAGGCGAAGCCGCCGGTCCACCACGTCCTGGGAGATGTCGGTGATGGGCTGAAGGTCCTCGAAGCGGAGCGTCGCGGCGTCCGAGCACCACAGGAGCTCGGTGAGGTCGCCCTCGGTGACCAGGGAGACCGCGAGGCCGTCCACGCCCAACGCGGCGGCGCCGGCCGCGGTGGCATCGGCGACCTGGCCGGAGCCGTCGTCGCACTGCAGCAGACGCTGAACCCCGACCATGCGGTCACTGATCACCCACCACCACCTTGCCCCGTCCTGCCGGCGCCGAGCGGGGTCTTGGTCATGCTTCCCGGCCCGGTCACGAGGCCAGCGATGTGCGACGCCCGGCGGCCAGGTCGTCCGCGACGGCGGCACGCGACGCGGATACCAAGGGCCGGTCGTAGAGGAGGTAGCCGGTGGTGGTCAGATCCAGGAGGCGGGTCACCATCGGACTCGGGTGGCGCAGATACAGCGACCCCCCGGCCGTGGTGGTGACCCGAGATGCGACGAGGAAGGTATTGAGGCCGCTGATATCGCAGAAGGTGAGGAGGGCCAGGTCGATGTCGACCGTACGGATTCCGTCCCCCAGGCAGTCTTCGATCACCACGCGCACGGAGTGTGCCGTCGTCAGGTCGAGTTCACCTGCCAGGGTGATGGTCGCGTGGCTTTTCCGGTCGCGTCGGTGGATGTTCAAGCTTGAGAGAACAGGCATGGTGCCTCAGTTCTTATGACCACCTGGTGCGGCGCTGGGCGGGCCTGAACTTTCGGCTGTGCCTGGCACGTATTCCGCGTGGTCGGACGCCTTTACAGGTCAGGCAAGAGCGACGGATGGCAGCCCTGTTGCAGGGCCGTGAACCCGACCGGCCTCACCTCGAAGGTGGGCCTGTGGCGAACCAGACGTCCTCTCCACTCCCCGCAGGCACCAGCACGACAACGGCATTTCGGGCCACGTCGGGGTCTGGGACGTCCGTCACAGCATAGCCCTCGCGCCCACACCCCGGCAGCCGTTCCTCGGTCACAGCCCGCCATCGACCCCGCGGCACCTTGCACCGGCGTCCGGCTTCACGGAACGTCTTTTCCCCGGTGCCTCACCGAATCACTTGTGATCCTCGCGATCCCGACGGTCCCGACGGTCCTGACGGTTCCAGTGGCTCTGGCGCTGCCGCCTGTACCGGCGGTCCCAGCGGTCCTGACGGTCCCTGTAAGCCCGGTAGTCCTGGTAGCCCTGGTACCCGGAATCGCCGCCGCGGGACCCACTCCTGGCGCCACCTCGGCGGAAGTGCACGAGACCGAAGACGAGAACGGCTGCGGCCACCCACCAGACCGGGCTCAGGAAGCCGAGGCCGAACAGGGCCATGAGGAGGATGAGAAGTAGGACGGACACGGCCAGCCTTCCCGGAGCGCAACAGAACATCGCTGCCGGGGACTGGGGCTTCGCTCGACACCGTAGTCCTGCCCGGAGGTTACGGCTAGCGCCCCTGCTTCGGCCTGCGGGAACGGCCTGAATCTCGGATGCGAAGTAGCTGAAGCCGCGCAGGTACGGGCTGACCCTGCGTTGCGGGGTGTGCGATATGGGCGTTGTGCATGTTATGCCCGATGCCCGATGCCCGATGCCCGATGCCCGATGCCCGATGCCGATGCCGATCTGTCGATCTGGTCTTGCCGAGGCCGCAGGTGTAGTGCACCGTATGCGAGCGAAAGGCCCGTCGCGGAAGCGGCGGGCCTTTCGTGGGAATGCGAGGAGCAGACGGTCCGGTGGGGTCAGGCCGCCGGGGCCGGGTAGGTCGGGTATTCCACGCCGGAGACGTGCTGGACGACGCGGATGACCTGGCAGGAGTAGCCGAACTCGTTGTCGTACCACAGGTAGAGGATCGCGTTGTCGCCGTCGACCTTGGTGGCGCCGGCGTCGACGATCGAGGCGTGCCGTGAGCCCATGAAGTCGCTGGAGACCGCGTCGGGCGCGGTGGTGAAGTCGATCTGGCGCTTCAGTGGGGAGGTCAGCGACACGTCGCGGAGGTAGTCGAGGACCTCCGCGCGGGTGGTCTCGCGGCCGAGCCGCAGGCTGAGGATCGCGATGGAGACGTCCGGCACCGGGACGCGGATCGAGCTGCCGGTGATCGGCGCCTTGAGGTCGGGCAGCGCCTTGGCGACGGCGGAGGCGGCACCCGTCTCGGTGATGACCATGTTGAGCGGCGCCGAGCGGCCGCGGCGGTCGGCCTTGTGGTAGTTGTCCAGCAGGTTCTGGTCGTTGGTGAACGAGTGGACGGTCTCCACGTGGCCGCGCAGGACGCCGTACTCGTCCGCCATCGCCTTCAGCGGCGGGACGATCGCGTTGGTCGTGCAGGACGCGCAGGACAGGATCTGCTCGTCCGGCTTGATGGTGTCGTGGTTGACGCCGTGCACGATGTTGGGGACGTCGCCCTTGCCCGGCGCGGTCAGGACGACCTTGTCGATGCCGGGGCGCAGGTGCTTCGACAGGCCCTCGCGGTCGCGCCACTTGCCGGTGTTGTCGATGAGGATGGCGTCCTTGAGGCCGTACGCCGTGTAGTCGACCTCCGACGGGTCGCCCGCGTAGATCACCTTGATCTCGTTGCCGTTGGCGATGATCGTGTTGCTCGCCTCGTCGACGGTGATCGTGCCCTGGAACTGGCCGTGGATGGAGTCGCGGCGCAGCAGCGAGGCGCGCTTGACGAGATCCTCGGCGGCGCGGCCGCCGCTGGGGCGGACGACGATGGCGCGCAGCCGCAGGCCGTTGCCGGAGCCGGCCTTCTCGATGAGGAGGCGGGCGACGAGGCGGCCGATACGGCCGAAGCCGTAGAGGACGACGTCGCGCCCCTCGCGGCGCTCGATCTTGTTCTCACCCGTGGCGCCGACGACGGCCTCGGCGGTGAAATCCTCCACCGAGAGGCCGCGGTCGTCGGTCTTGTGCATCGCGGCGAGCATGCCGATGTCGATCTGGGAAGGGCCGAGATCGAGCGTCGTCAGAGCCTGCAGGAAGGGCAGCGTCTCGGTGACCGAGAGCTCCCCGCCCGCGATCTGCCGGGCGAATCGGTGGGTCTTGAGGATGCTGACCACCGACTTGTTCACCAAGGAGCGGCTGTGCAGCAGGACTGTGACGTCCCGCTCCCGGTGCAGCTTCCCGATGATCGGGATCATCGACTCCGCGATCTCCTCGCGGTTCTTCCAATTGGTGAACGAGTCCTCATTGACAGTCACAGGTTTATCTTTCGAGCTAGGCGGTGCTCATATGCTAGCGCCCCGCTGTTTTGGTCATTTCATCGGTCCCGGGTGAGCCGCGCGCACTGCCGGCCGGGCCACCCGCGCGCCGCCCTCAACGGCGGACGGGAGCGTCCTTGGCGCTACGGATGCCGGCCGCCGCGAGGACGGCGCCGGCCGCGCACAGCACGCCGGTGACCAGGGCCGCGGTGTGGACGCCGTTGAGGAACGCCTGGCCGCTGCCCTCGATCACCGCGGTCCTCAGCCCGGCCGGCAGGTCGGCGGAGACCGGGGCGATGCCCATGGCCACCGCGTCCTTGGCCGTGTGCATCGCCTCGGCCATCGGCGCGGGTACCCCGGCGCCGGCCAGCTCGCCGGTCAGGGTCGAGCCGACCCGGCCGCTGATCAAGGACACGAGTACGGAGGTGCCGAGCGCGCCGCCGATCTGCAGCGCGGTGGCCTGGAGGCCGCCCGCCACGCCCGCGTCCTGGACCGGCGCGTTGCCCACGATCGCGTCGGAGGAGGCGGCCATCACCATGCCGACGCCGAGACCGAGCGCGAGGAACGGCGGCCACATCGCGGCGTAGGAGGAGTGCACGCCCCAGCCGAGCATCGCGAAGGAGGCGGCGGCCTGGAGCACCATGCCCAGCGGCATGGTCAGCCGGGCGCCGAACCTCTCGGTGAGCTTCGCGCCCAGCGGTGAGGCGACGACGGAGGCGAGGCTGAGCGGCAGGGTGCGCACGCCGGCCTCGACGGGCGTGAGGCCGCGTACGTTCTGCAGGTACAGCATGACGAAGAAGATCACGCCGAGGAGGACGAAGAAGTTCACCGCGGTGATGAGCGTGCCGATGGTCAGCGCCGGGTCGCGGAACAGCCGCATCGGCAGCAGCGGGTGGGTGACGCGCGTCTCGTACCAGCCGAACGCCAGCAGGACGACGAGGCCGGCGGCGAGGGTGCCCAGCGTCGTGCCCGAACTCCAGCCCCGGCTCTCGCCCTTGACCACGCCGAAGACCACGACGAGCAGGCCGAGCGCCAGCAGGACGACACCGGGGACGTCGAACCGGTGCCGGCCGGCGGGACTCTTGCTCCGCGGCAGCACCAGCAGGCCGAAGACGAGCGCGGCGACGCCGATGGGGGCGTTGATGAAGAAGACCGACTCCCAACTGACGTGCTGGACGAGGAGTCCGCCGACGATCGGCCCGAGCGCGGTGGACACCGAGGACACCATCGCCCAGATCCCCACCGCCATCCCGAACTTCTTCGGAGGGAACACGGCCCGCAGCAGACCGAGGGTGTTGGGCATCAACAGGGCGCCGAAGAAGCCCTGTACGGCGCGGAAGGCGATGACGCCCTCGATGGAACCGGCGAGTCCGATGGCGACCGAGGCGAGGGTGAAACCGGCGACCCCGGCCAGGTAGAAGGTGCGTCGCCCGAAGCGGTCGCCGAGCTTCCCGCCGAGGATCAGCGTGGCCGCCAGGGCCAGCAGGTAGGCGTTGGTGACCCACTGGAGGTCGGCCGTCGACGCGTGCAGGTCGCGGCCGATCTCCGGATTGGCGAGGGCGACGACGGAGCCGTCCAGGCCGACCATGAACAGACCGAAGGCGACGGCGATGAGCGTCAGCCAGGGCCTGCCGCGGCGGCCGGCCGGGGCGTCGGGCGGGGTGTGTGCGGGCAGGGGTGAGCGATCCACAACGGTGGAGGGCATGGAAGGGCCTTGCTTCCTCGTACGGACGTAAAAAGAGGGCGGTCGTACCGATTTTTGGTACGGCGCGGCGTCAGCCGGCGGGGTGGAGGTGTCGCGCCAGTTCCTGGAGCGCGCCCAGCGCGGAGCCGATGGCGTCCAGGTCCCCGTCGGTGAGGGCGTGCAGCGCCTCTACGACGTATCCGTCCAGCAGGGTGCCGACCTCGGCGAGCCGGCGGCGGGCCTCGCCCGTCAGGTGAAGATGCGCGACCCGCTTGTCGGCCGGGTCCGGCCTGCGCTCCAGCAGCCCCTGGTGTGCGAGCTGGGTGACCAGGGCGCTCACGTTGTTCGGCTTCATCAGCAGCGCCTCGGCCGCGGCGCGCACGGTGACGCCGTCCCGCTCGCCGGCGAGCCGCAGCAGCGCCAACTGGCTCTCGGGCGGCTTGGGATACGGAAAGTCCCGGGCCAGGCGCCGGTCGAGCGCCCGGTGCAGCGCGGGCAGGACGGCCGACATCGCCGAGGCGAGGTGGCGGATGTCCTGTTCGGACGCGCTGGAGGCGGGCATGCGGCGAGTGTAGGTATGAACCTATAGCTATGTCAATATAGCTAATGGGAATCGCGGTCGGTTCATTGTGGTCGGGAGGGCTCGGGAAAACCCCGGGGAGGTGGCGGGACTCCCCGGGGAACGGTCAATCCGAGCGGTTGTCCCTGAGGCGATTCGGCGAGCGGATCGCCGGGCCTTTTACCAGGACCCCCACGCCAGGTCGGCTTCGGCGAGTGGGAGTGCGAGTGCGGGCGAAGGTGCGGATTCGATGGGTGCTGCGATGGGTGTGTTTTCTTCGGACAGAGCCGTGCGGAATCTCTTACTCATAACTCCCCCTGTGTACGAGCATAAGCAATTGCGCTGAAGAGGTGTGGTCCCCGGTCGATTCGCCGCAGAGTGGCCGGCTCGGCGTAACTTTCCATGGGTGAGAACGCCGCTTCATGGGCCCCCCGGAGCGGCGTGACGGCATTCGACAGAGCGTCAGAGGGGTCGCCGTTCACCGCAACTGACCTTCCATCATGTGGAAGAATAGTTCTGTATGGCGGTAGGATATGGGCACGTAGTGGACGTGTCAACGGCCGCCGAGGGCAGTCCCCGGGCGCGCCGGTTCGGGCTCCGGGGTGTCGATCAGGCCCAGCGCGGCGGCTTTCACGCCGGCCGCGAAGCGGCTCTCGGAGCCGAGCTTCTCCATGATCGCCGTGGTCATCCTGCGCAGCGTGCGGGAGGAGACACCCAGCGCCCGGGCTATGGAGTCGTCCTTGCTGCCGTTCGCCATCATCTTGATCACCGCGATCTCGCGCTCGTCCATGTGCGGCGCGCGGGCGGGGTCACGGTCGTCCTCGGCGCCGGAACCCGCGCCCGCGGCGGTGCCCGTGCCGGCGCCCGGCGGCACCGTGCCGTGCACCCAGCAGTGTTCGAAGGTCTGACGCAGCAGCAGGCAGATGTCGGGGCCGCGGGCTTCCAGCGCGGCCATCTGCCCGTCGCGGGGCGGCGCGGACATGTAGGCGAGCGCGTTGTCCACGAGGATCATCCGGAACGGCAGCACGGAGGCGAGCCGCACCTCGCAGCCGGCCTGTTGCAGCGCCGCCAGGTGGGCGCGCCCATGGGGGGAGCCCGTCATGGTGTTGAGGTGGATGGCCCGCATGGTCACGCCCCGGTCCAGGGCGGTCTGATTGCGCTCCATGCTCTCCTGGAGCATGCGCTGCGGCAGCGGGGAGCCCGGGTGCATGCTCAGGATCTCGTTCTGCGCCTTGATCCCGGCGCCGTGGAGTGCCGCCGTGATGGTGTCCTCGCCGATCAGCAGGCTGAGCCGGGTGTCGCTGCGCGCCCGGGCCTGCAACGTCACCAGGTTCGAGCCCAGGGCCGCGAGCGTCCGGGACACTTCCTCGTTGAGGGCGAGCCGTTCGCGCAGCCCGCGTTGTTCCAGAGCCAGGAGCTGGGCCACGGCCGTCTCCGGCGGGACGGTGACGAACCTGTCGGTGCCGACGGCCGGGCGGATGAACCCCATCTCCAGCAGGAGGGCCCGGGCCTCCTCGAAGGCCTCCTCGGTCAACTCCAGCTCTTCGCGCGCCCGGCCGGGACTCCAGTCCGTTTCGGCCATCATGTGGCGGAACAGTTTATGAGCGTCTGCTGCCGTGTCAGGTTGCATGGGTACCTCGAGATCGTGCGGGGTCGGGCAGGGTTCCCGCCCGCTTATTCGCTGAACATTGCCATGGGGCCGGTTGGTTCCCGCGGGCCTTCCGCGGCCGGCGCGAGCACGCTAACTCATCGGTTCCGTTAGAGGACATGGCACCGTTTGGCCACGTTCTGCTCTGGACGTCATCCGGTCATGTTGGAAAGGATCGGGGGTGTCGACACCCGCTGTGCGCCGAAAGGGCCGGCAGGGTGATCGTCCGGCATTCGCGCGGTCGCCCATTCCCGTACCGGAATGGGGGCCGCCGTCACCCGAAATCACCATTCTCTTGGTGCAGCAATGAGGCTGTCAGGGTGTCACTTCGGGAATTCCGGAGGCGTCCACGCCCCGGCCCGGACCGAAGCCGGTTCTTTGCATCACGGGGGAAGGGGAGGACTGCGCGATGGCATGGACCTTACTGCCGGAACGCGTCGCGGGGCACGCCGAGCTGCGCCCGGACGCGCCGGCGCTGCTCTGGCACGGACGGGAGATCGGCTACGCGGCTCTGCGCGGCATGACCGCGGCCGCGAGGAGAAACCTGGAGACCCTCGGGCTGCCGGGCCCGCGGCCCGTCGCCCTGGTGGCCAAGAAGTCGCCGGAGGCCATCGCGGTCCTGCTGGCCTGCATGGAGATCCGGCAGCCCGTGCTGGTCCCGTCCGCCGACCTGGGCGAGGACTCGCTGCGGGCACTGCTGGCCAACGCGGGAGCCCAACGCCTGCCGGACCCCCGGGACTTGGCCACCCCCGGATCCGTCCCACGCCTCGAACCGGCCGCCGCGGGCACCGGCCCCACCGTGCCACGGGGCACCGCACTCCTGCTGACCACCTCCGGATCGACCGGGCTGCCGAAGGCGGTGCCGATCGCGGGGGCCGCCCTGGACCGCTTCACCGCGTGGGCCGGCGAACGGTTCGGCATCGGCCCCGGCACCACCGTGCTCAACTACGCACCGCTCAACTTCGACCTGTGCCTGCTGGACATCTGGACGACGCTCGCCCACGGCGGCCGCGCGGCTCTCGTGGACCAGGACCTGGCGGCCAACCCGGCGCATCTGCTCACGCTGTTCCAGACCGGGCCGGTCCAGGTGGTGCAGGGCGTACCCATGCTCTTCGCGCTGCTGGCCCAGGCCGCCCGGCACGTCCGCGGCGGCGAGTTCGAGCGGGTCGAGCACGCCCTGCTCACCGGCGACGCGATCTCCGAGAAGGGACTCGCCGCCCTGCCCGCGCTCTTCCCCAAGGCCCAACTGCACAACGTCTACGGGTGCACGGAGACCAACGACAGCTTCGTCCACGAGATCGACCCGCTCGCCGACCGGCAGCGCTACGGTTCCCTGCCCATCGGCCGCCCGGTCCCCGGAGCCGAGGCCCTGGTACTGGACGAGGACGGATCCGTACTGAGAGGTCCCGGCCGCGGCGAACTCCTGGTCCGTACGCCCTTCCAGGCCGCCGGATACCTCGACCCCGCGCTGGACGACGGTGTGTTCGTCCCGCATCCCGACGGCGTCTCGCACGCGCGCTGCTACCGCACCGGCGACCTCGTGCGCCGGCACCCGGACGGCACCCTGACGCTGGAAGGCCGCCGTGACTTCGTGGTCAAGGTCCGGGGCGTACGGATCAACACCGCGGAGGTCGAGGAGGCGCTGCGCGGACACCCCGAGGTCGTCGACGCCGCCGTCCTCGCGCTCCCCGACGAACGGGCCGGCAAGCGGCTGCACGCGGTCGTGCAGCGCGCGGCGGACTCGACGCTCAACGGCCTGCGGCTGCGCGAACACGTGGCGAAGGTGCTGCCGCGCGTCGGCATTCCCTCCTCGGTCGAGCTGGTGGACACCCCGCTGCCGCGGACGTCCACCGGAAAGCTCGACCGCAAGGCGGCCCTGCGCCCTCCGCGCGACCTGGCCGCGTGACTCCCGCATGACTTCCGCATGACTCCCGCAGGGCTCACGACACCCCCTGCGACCGACCCCTCACCCACCCTGGAGACCGACATGGCGCGTATCGACGACATCAAGAAGTACCTGGTCGAGGAGTTCCTGCTGGACATCCCGGCGGACGAACTGGCCGACGACTACGACCTGCTGGCGAACGGCGTGATCGACAGCCTCGGTCTGCTCACCCTCGTGAGCTGGCTGGAGAACCGCTACCGGCTGGACATCGACGCGATGGAGATCGCCCCCGACAACTTCCGCTCCGCCGCCGACATCAACGCCTTCGTCGGGTCCGCGGACACACCGGCGGGGGCCAAGTAGCCGTGACGGACCTGCTCCACAGTCTCGTCGCCCGCACCCGCCCGGTCGACGCCGGTACCTGGACCGACTTCTGGGACCGGCTGCGCGGCAAGGAACTGCACCCCGGCGAGGCGCTGGCCGTGCTCTCCTCCCTGTCCACGCGGATGCCGGACGCCCCGACCGTCGCGGCGTTCCTCACCTCGCTGGACGCGCGGCGCCCGCCGGCGCCGGCGCCGTGGCCCGGCACCGTCAACATGGTCGGCACCGGAGGCGGCCCCGCCACCTTCAACCTCACCACCGCCTCCGTGCTGGTCGCTGCCGCCATGGGCGTCAAGGTCGTCAAGACCGGGTCGCGCGGCTACCGCAGCCGCTTCGGCTCCCTCGACATCCTCGAACGGCTGGGCATACCCACCGCCGCGTCCTACGCCGAGTGCGAGGACCTGCTCGGCACGTACGGCATCGCCTTCGCCGGCGGGTTCGTCTATCCGGCGGAGCTGACCCGGCTCGCCCGCGCGATCCTGCCGTACGGCCTGAAGCAGGTCGGCCACATCCTCAACGTGCTCGGCCCCTTCCTGGCCGACGCCCCGGTGAGCGTCCGGCTGACCGGGGTGTCCGACGCCGCGCTCTTCCCCCGCCTCGCCGAGGTCGCGGACGCCCTGCCGGACCGCGATATCTGGCTGATCCGCAACGAACTCGGAGTGGACGAACTGGTCAGCTTCACCGAGAACACCGTCCGCACCGGAGCCGCCCACGCCCCGCTGCGCATCGCGCCCGGATCCCTGGACGGGGTACGGCTGGACGGCGGTTCGCTGGCGGACCTGCTGCCGGTGTACGAGGACGAGTCACCCGTCGGCCAACTGCTCGCCCTGCTCGGCGGGGACGGGCCGGCCGCCGCCGTACAGAGCATCTGCCTCAACGCGGCCGCCGCGGCCCTCGCCGCCGGCGCCCGCACCCAGTGGGCGGACGCCTTCTCGGCGGCCCGGGAGACGGTGCGCGCCGGGGCCGCCGTCGAGCTGGTCGAGCGGCTGCGCGGGCACCGGAACGCGTCGCGAGGGCAGGTGGCCGGTGTCCGCTGACACGAACGCCGCCGGGGCGGTCGAAGCGGACGCCCCGCTCGCCGTCGGCGCGCCGCGAGAGGGCGCCCCGTTCTTCGCCGGCCGCGGCCCCTCGGACCCGGGGCTCGCGCTCTTCCTCAACGCCGGCGACCCGGGCCTGGACCAACTGCGGGACCTCGTCCTGCTCCTGGACGACGCCGAGGTGGACTGCCTGGAGCTGGCCGTGCCGTTTCCCGACTCGGTCACCGACGGCCCGGTCATCCGGCGCTCCGCCCGCAGAGCGCTGGACGACGGCGTCGACCTCGACGCGGTCCTGGACTTCCTCGCACACCTCCGGCCCCGGCTGCGGCACACCAAGGTGGCGCTGCTCGCCGACTGGCGGCACTCGGTGCGGCCGGTGGGCATCGAGGAGTTCGTGCGCCGGTCGCGTGACTGCGGGGCGGACGCGGTGCTGCTGCACGGCCTGCCGCCACGGGCCGGCGACCGCTATCTGGAGGCCGCCGAGCGGGCCGGACAGCGGATCGTCACGAGCTGCTACGCCGGGTCCGAACCCGAGGTCCTCGCACGGGCCGCGCGCCACGCCACCGCGTACCTCTACCTGGTCGCCCACTACGGGCGCTCCGGCACCGCCCCGGCCCCCGACGCGCGCACGCTCCGACCGGTCCTCGCCACCCTGCGGAGCATGACGGCCGCGCCGGTCGCGGTGGGCTTCGGGGTGCGCACCGGCGAGGACGTACGGGCGATGGGCGCACTGGGCGCGGACGCCGCGATCGTCGGAACCGCCCTGGTCGACCGCGTCGAACGGGTTCGGCTCTCCGGCCGGGATCTTCTGGCCGAGGTCGGGCGGTTCGTCACCGCCCTGCGTGCGGCACCGGTGCGCTGACCGGTTCGGCGCCACCGCGACACGGACGAAAGCAAGGAGGACACACCATGATCATTCGCCAACTGGAAGACGTGAAGACCGTGGATTGGGGGAACGGCGTCAGCCGCCGGTTCCTCCTGCGGTCCGACAACATGGGCTACACGGTGACCGACACGATCGTCACGGCCGGCACCAAGTCCCTGCTCGAATACCGACGCCACCTGGAAGCCTGCTACTGCATCGCGGGCCGGGGCGAAGTGGTCGACATGGCGGGCGAAAGCCATCTCATCGAGCCGGGCACCCTCTACGCCCTCGATCAGCACGACGCGCACTGGCTCATCGCCTGGCCGGACGAGGACCTGCGCCTGGTCTGCGTCTTCACGCCCGCCCTCCAGGGCGACGAAATCCACTCGCTGGACGGCGCGGCCTCCTCCCACTACTGAGCCGCGCACCGCGGGCCGTACGAAACCATCCCCTAGGAGCTCCACCGTGATCGAATGGTCCAGCGACCAGCGTGCGCTGCGCGACGGCCTCACCCCGTGGTTCGAGAAATTCGGCGAGGACCACTTCCGCTACGACAAGGCGGCCGAGTTTCCCCGCGCCCCGTGGGAGGCCGTGGCCGAATCCGGGCTGCTGCGGCTCCCGTTCGGCGAGGAATGGGGCGGGCTCGGGCAGTCCCTGCTCAGCACGATGTACGTCCTCGAAGGGCTCGGGCACGGCTGTCGCAACGGTGGGCTCAACTTCTCCGTCACCACGCACATGGTCAGCACCGGAATTCCCCTGGAACGCTTCGGTTCGCGGGAGTTGAAGGACCGCTTCCTGCCGGGGATCTGCGACGGCAGCACCATCGGGGCCCACGCGATCAGTGAACCGGGCGCCGGCTCGGACGCGATGAACATGCGCACCACGGCCGTCGCCGACGGCGACCACTATGTGCTGAACGGCAGCAAGACCTTCGTCAGCAACGGCCCGGTCGCCGATCTGGTCGTCGTCTACGCGAAAACCGATCCGTCCGCCGGACCGCTGGGGGTGACCGCCTTTCTCGTGGAGCGGGACACTCCGGGACTGACCGTGGGCAAACCGATCGAGAAGATGGGCATCAAGGCGTCACCGCTGTGCGAGCTCTTCTTCGACGGCTGCCGGGTGCCCAAGAAGAACGTGATCGGCCGGGTGGGCACCGGATTCCTGGTGCTGGACCACGTGATGAAGTGGGAAATCCTGTGCTGCTTCATCGTCGCCACGGGAGAAATGCGGCGCCGTCTGGAGAGCTGCGTCGAGTACGCCGGGCAGCGGACCGCGTTCGGGCAGACCATCGGCGCGTTCCAGTCCATTTCCAACAAGATCGTCGACATGAAGATCGGCCTGGAGACCTCCCGCAAGTGGCTCTATGACACCGCGGGGAAATTCGCCGCCGGACAGAAGATCACGGTGGACCTGGCCGCCGCGAAACTGATCGCCAGCCGGGCCGCTCTCGACTCCGCGCTGAACGCCGTCCAGATCTTCGGCGGCAACGGCTACATGGCCGAGTACGGCCTGGAAGCGGAACTGCGCGGGGCGGTCGCCGGAACCATCTACTCCGGCACGACGGAGGTCCAGTACAGCCGCATCGCCGCGATGCTCGGCCTCTGACCGGAACCCGGTAATCCCAAGGCCCACGAAGCCACGAAGTCAGAGATCCCCGAACCCAGGAATCCCCGAACCCAGGAACACGGAAGAAGAGGCATGCAAACGGAGCCGGACAAGGCGCTGGCCGCCACCGCTTTCCTCGACCACCACGCGCCCGAGGTACGCGCGTTCGTCGCCAAGGCGCTGCCCGAGGGCGGCGCCGACGACCAGGACAGGGCGGTCCGGCTGTATTACGCGGTCCGCGACGGAATCGGCTACGAGATCTACGGCGCCGACCTGTCCCGCCGGGGATTGACCGCGTCACAGGTCATACGCGCCGGCAAGGGACTGTGCGTGCACAAGTCGGTGCTGTACGCGGCGGCCCTGCGCGCGGTCGGAATACCGGCCCGCCTGGTTCTGACGGATGTGCGTAACCACCTTTCGTCCCCGGCGCTGCGTGAGTTCATCGGCGGTGACGTCTTCCACTACCACGCGCTCACCTCCATCCGGTTGCACGGCCGCTGGATGCGGGCGACGCCGGTGTTCAACCAACTGCTGTGCCGGCTGTACGGAATGCGGCCGCTGGAATTCGACGGCAGCGCCGACAGCGTCTACCACCCCTACGACGAACAGGGCCGCGCCCACATGGAATTCGTCCGCGAACACGGCGAATTCGACGACCTGCCCTACGAGCGGATCCTGGACGGAATGCGCCGCGCGCACCCGAAGATCTTCGTCGGCCCCGACCGCACCCGATTCGCCAACGGCTCGCTGGTCGCCGACGCCACCACCGCCACCTGACGGCGCGTCCATCCGAGCGCAACGCGCCTGACGCACCAGCCATCACTACTGAGGAATACCGACGTGGACACCATGGAAACCATCAAGTACCAGCTCCGTGACGACCAGATACCCACCAACTGGTACAACATCGCCGCCGACCTGCCGCACGTCGACCCGCCCCTGCACCCGGGGACCGGCGCGGCCGCCACGGTCGGCGACCTGACCGGCATCATGCCCAAGGAACTCGCCGAGCAGGAGCTGAGCCTGGAGCGGGACCTCGAGATCCCCGGCACGGTCCGGCAGATCTACGCCCAGTGGCGTCCCGCCCCGCTGTTCCGCGCCCGCCGGCTGGAGCGGGCCCTGGGCACCCCGGCCCGGATCTACTACAAGTACGAGGGCGGCAGCCCGGCCGGCAGCCACAAGCCCAACACCGGCATCGCCCAGGCGTTCTACAACAAGGAAGCCGGCATCCGTCGCCTCGCGACCGAGACCGGGGCCGGCCAGTGGGGCTCCTCACTCGCGCTCGCCGGCGCCTTCTTCGGCCTTGAGGTCAAGGTCTACATGGTGAAGGTGAGCTATCACCAAAAGCCCTACCGCAGGGCCCTGATGCACACCTACGGCGCCACCTGCGTCCCCAGCCCCTCGACGGAGACGGCGGCCGGGCGCGCCATCCTGGCCGACGACCCGGACTGCCCCGGCAGCCTCGGCATCGCCACCTCCGAGGCGATCGAGGTCGCCATGAACGACCCGTTCACCAACTACGCGGGCGGCAGCGTCCTCAACCACGTCGCCCTGCACCAGACGGTCATCGGGCAGGAAGCGCTCCTCCAGATGGAGATGGCCGCCGACTATCCGGACATCGTGATCGGCTGCGCGGGCGGCGGCAGCAACCTGGCCGGCCTCACCTTCCCGTTCCTCGGCCAGCAACTGCGCGGGGGCCCGCGGGTACGCGTCATCGCGGCCGAGCCCGAGGCGTGCCCGACCTTGACCAAGGGCAAGATCGCCTACGACTTCGGCGACACCGCGCAGCTCACCCCGCTGCTGAAGATGCACACCCTGGGCCACTCCTTCGTACCGCCGTCCATCCACGCCGGCGGCCTGCGCTACCACGGCATCGCCCCGCTGGTCAGCCAGGTGCTCCAGGACGGCCTGATGGAGGCGCGCGCCGTCCCGCAGACCGCCTGCTTCGAGGCCGGACTGGCCTTCGCCCGGAGCGAGGGCATCGTGCCGGCCCCCGAGTCCACGCACGCCATCCGCGTCGCCATCGACGAGGCGCTGCGCTGCCGCGAGGAGGGCCGGTCGCAGGCCATCTTGTTCGGGCTGTCCGGGCACGGCCACTTCGACCTCGCCGCGTACGAGAAGTACCTGGGCGGTGAGCTGGTGGACGAGGGCTACGACGAGGAGCTGGTGGCCCGTTCGCTGGCCCGGATCCCCGCGCCGTTCGGCCAGGACTGATCCCCGTGTGGCTGAAGGTGTGCGGGCTCACCCGCAGAAGCGAGGTCGGGCTGCTCGCCCGCTCCCCGGTGACCATGGTCGGACTCTGGCACGGCGTCCCGCGCGGCAAGGCCGACCTCCCGCTCGCGACGCTGTCCGAGCTGGCGGCCCTGGCCACGCGGCGCGGCCTGGAGCCGGTCCTGGTCACGCTGCTCGACGACCCCGACCACCTGCGCGCCGTGGTCGCGGCGTCGGGCGTCCGCCGCGTTCAGTTGCACGGCTACACCACGCCGCGGCAGGTCGCCGCGGTCCGGGCGGCGCTGCCCGGCGTCGGACTGGTCAAGGTGCTGCACGTACGTCGCGGCACGGTGCTGGAGAAGCCGCTCGTGACGGCCTTCGAGCGGGCGGGCGTCGACCTGTTCCTGTTCGACTCGGTGGCCGACGACGGCCGGATCGGCAGTACCGGCCGGCCACTTGACGCCGCCGCGGTGGCCCCCGTCCTGGAATCCGTCCGCATCCCGTTCCTGCTGGCCGGCGGCCTGACCGCGGCCGTCGCGGGGGAACACGGCGCGGCACTGCGGCACGAGGGGTTCCTCGGCATCGACGTGGACAGCGGCGCGCGCCGACCCGACGGGACGCTCGCGCCGCTGCTGATCGACGCGATCCGGCACGCCTGGAGCACCGAACGCGAGCACCGTAGGAAGGAGCACCGTCATGCCGTCACTGCCCGCTGACCGCCCGGACGCCGGTTCTCTCGCGTGCCCGCCCGCGGCGGTGGGGCTCGGCGAGGGCGGCCGGTTCGGCGCGGCGCTGCTCGCGGCGGCCACCCCCGTCATCATGGAACTCAAGCGGCACAGCGCGCACGGGGCCGACCTGTTCCGCGGCCGACCGGTCGCCGAACTGGTACGGCGTTACACGGCGCTCGGGGCGCCCGCGCTGTCCGTGGTCACCGGTTCCTGGTTCGGCGGCACCCAGGAACTCCTGGACGAGGTGGCCGCGGCCACCGATCTGCCCCTCCTCGTCAAGGACTTCTTCACCAAGGAGAAGCAGATCGCCCGGGCCGCCGCCGCGGGAGCGTCCGCCGTCCTGCTCACCGCCACCGTGCTGCCGCGCACCGTCCTGCCGCGGCTGATCGAGTCCTGCCTGGAGCACGGCGTGACGCCGTTCGTGGAGGTCACCTCCGAGGACGAACTGTCCTCGGTGGTGCGCGCCGAGTCCTGCGTCGTCGCCGTCAACAACAAGGACATCCGGCAACGCGAACAGGATCCGGGCGATCTCGGCCGCAGCCACCGGCTGCTGCGGCCGGTACAGGCCACCGGCAGCCCGGTCCCGGTCAGCGCCAGCGGCATCGCGACCCCCGGTGACGCGGCGGACCTGCTGGCCGCGGGCTACCGGGGCCTGTTGATCGGCACGGGCCTGCTGGGCGCCGCCGACCTCGACGCCTGGTTCGCCGAGCTGACCGTCCTCATGAACCGGCCCCCGGAGCCCGGACGGGACGGGCCTGCGAGGCAACGCGCCCCGCACGCCGGGGAGGAGCCCGACCCGCACCCGCGACAGGAGAGCGCGCGATGACCGACCACCACCCCGGCCTCTCGCTGCGCGCCGCCCTCGACGACCTCCGGGCGCACGACCCCGGCTCCGTGCGCGTCCGCACCGAACCGATGCCCGCCGCGGCGGTGGCGGCCCACTTCGCCGCTACCCACGCGGGGGTACCGGCGGTCGGGGTGTCCCGCGACGAACCCGCCGTCCGCTACACCGCGGTCGAGGACTCCCCGCTGCCGGTCCTGCTCGGCCCGTACGGAGACGCCGCACGGCTGGCCCGCTGGCTCCCCGGCCTGCCCGCCCGCACCGCCCCCGACTCGGTGGCCGGACTGCTCGCCGCCGCGGCCCGTACGCCGGCCCGCCACGTGACCGACGCGCCCTGCCAGGAAGTCGTGGCCACCGGCAAGGACGTCGACCTGCGCCAACTGCCGGTCCTGACCGCCACCCCCAGGGACGCCGGCCCCTACCTGACGGCCGCCCTCGTCCACGCCCGCGACCCGGCCACCGGAGAGTCCGCGCTGTCCTGCCACCGGATGCTCGTCCTGGACTCCGGCCGGCTCACGGTCTGGATGGTCCCCGGCCGCCGGCTCGGCGCGCTCCACCAGCGGGCCCTGGACCGAGGCGAACGGCTGCCGGTCACCGTCAGCATCGGAGTCCCCCCGGCCGCCATGGTGGCGTCCGCCGTCAACACCGCGTTCCTCCCGACGGGGCCGGACGCGGCGAGGCCGGACACGACGGGGCCGGACACGACGAGACCCGACATCGCCGGGCCGGACAAGCTCGCCCTCGCCGGGGCCCTGGCGGGGGAGAGCGTGGAGCTGGTCGCTGGGGTGACCCAGCCGGTGCCCGCCCTCGCCCGGTCCGAGATCGTCATCGAGGGCTACCTCGACGACACCGTCGCGGACGAGGCGCTCGACGGCGCCGTGCCCGGTCTCTCCCTGCCGGAGTTCCTCGGATACGACGGACGCGCGCGAGCCGGCCTGCCCGTCCTGACGGCGACGGCCCTCACCACCCGGCGCGACGCCCTCTACCAGGCGGTCATCGGCCCGGGACGCGAGCAGTCGAACATCCTGGGCACGGCCGGAGCCCTCTCCGTCGCGATGTCCCTGCCCCACAACCCCGCGCTCACCGTCCGCGATCTGCACTTCGCGGCGGCCGGCGGCGGCATGCTGCTGCTGACCGCCGCCGTACGCAAGGAGTCCGCCCGGGGCGACACCGCCGTCACGGGCCTGGCGCGGGAGATCCTGCGCCGGCACCCCTTCGTCAAACTGGTCGTCCTCACCGACGACGACATCGCCGTCTCCTGTGCGGAAGACGTGCTGTGGGCCATGACCACCCGCGCCAACCTGGGCACCGACTGCACGCGGTGGACGGACCTCGCGCCCGTACCGATGGACCCCTCCCAGACGGAGGTCTGGGCGCGGCACAGGTCGGGCGACGCCGCCGGCACCGAAGCGCGGCCGGCGGGCCGCACGGCACTGGACGCCACCACGCCGTTCGCCCTGCGCCCCGTGACCCACCGCAGTTTCACCGCGCCGTCCCCCGGCTGACCGGTCCGCACCGGCCGGTGCCCACCGGCCCGGTCCGCCGCTGGCCGATGGAGGTCATGTCCGCTTTCTGACACCGAGCGACGCCCCTTCCGCGTACGGGCGTCGCTAGGGTCTGAGCCGACTGGTGTCTCCTTACCGGCGAACACCGCCTCGCCCCCCGACCAGGGTTGAGCGCCTGAGCGGCCGATCGCCCGAGCACGTACGAATCCGCATTCATTCCGCAGCGAGCAAGCAACCGAGCACACGAACAACTGGACGTTGCGCGGGCGTCATCAGTGAAGGAAGACGGGGAAATGCCGAAGAGTTCCGAGATATCGCACGGCGCGCAGCCCGACGGCCCGACCGGCCGCCGCCCGCTCCTGAGCGAGGACGCATACCGCGCCCTCGTCGAAGGAAACCGCGGCGGTGACCTCCCGGAGGCACCGGGCCCGGACACCACCCTGCCCGCGCTCTTCGAACGGGCCGCCCGCGAGCACCCCGCCCGCACCGCCGTCACCTGCGACGGCGACTCCCTCACGTACGCCGAACTGGCCGCACACGCCAACCGCCTGGCCCGCCTCCTGGCCGCCCGCGGCATCGGCCCCGGCCAGGTCGTCGCGCTGGCCCTGCCCCGCTCCCTCGCGCTCGTCGTCGGCCTGCTCGCGGTCGCCAAGTCCGGTGCCGCGTACCTGCCGCTGGACCCGGACTACCCGGCCGACCGGCTGTCCTCCATGCTTGAGGACGCCGCCCCGGCCGCGCTCCTCACCGACTCCGCCACCGCGCCGCGACTCCCCGCGAACGACCTCCCGCGCCTCCTGGTCGACGGCACCGCGCACACGGCCTACGCGCCGGAGGACCTGACCGACCACGAACGCACCCGGCCGCTGCTCCCCGCCGACCTGGCGTACGTCATCCACACCTCGGGCTCCACCGGCCGCCCCAAGGGCGTCCCGGTCACCCAGCACAACGTCGTACGCCTCTTCTCCGCGACCGGCCACTGGTTCGACTTCGGCCACCGGGACGTCTGGACCCTGTTCCACTCCTACGCCTTCGACTTCTCGGTCTGGGAACTGTGGGGCGCGCTGCTGCACGGCGGCCGCCTCGTCGTCGTCCCCCACCTCGTCAGCCGTGACCCGGACGCCTTCCTCGACCTGCTCGCCCGCGAACGGGTCACCGTCCTCAACCAGACCCCGTCCGCCTTCTACCAACTGGCCGCCGCCGACCGGGAGCGCCCCGGCAGCGCACTGGCCCTGCGCTACGTCGTGTTCGGCGGCGAGGCGCTGGACACCGGCCGCCTCACCGACTGGTACGACCGCCACCCGGACGACGGGCCCACCCTGGTCAACATGTACGGCATCACGGAAACCACCGTGCATGTCTCCTACATGCCCCTCGACCGCGCCACCGCTGCCACGGGCCCGGCCGGCGCCATCGGCGTCAACATCCCCGACCTGCGCGTCTACGTCCTCGACGAGCGGCTGCGGCCCGTGCCGCCCGGGATCACCGGCGAAATCTACGTCGCCGGCGCGGGCCTGGCCCGCGGCTACCTGGGCC
This sequence comes from Streptomyces sp. NPDC031210, assembly GCF_055570395.1. NCBI lineage: Bacteria > Bacillati > Actinomycetota > Actinomycetes > Kitasatosporales > Streptomycetaceae > Streptomyces > Streptomyces sp. NPDC031210. The sequence goes on along the minus strand of NZ_JBVIHH010000013.1, from coordinate 15,895 downwards.
GCCCCGCGCTGACCGCCGAACGCTTCGTCGCCGACCCGTTCGCCGCGCTCTTCGGCGAGCGCGGCACCCGTATGTACCGCTCGGGCGACCTGGCGCGACGCCGCGCCGACGGCCTGCTCGAATACGCCGGACGAGCCGACCAGCAGGTCAAGATCCGCGGTTTCCGTATCGAGCTGGGCGAGATCGAGGCCGTGCTCGCCGGGCACCCGGACGTCACCGACGCCGTCGCCGTCGTCCGCGAGGACACTCCGGGCACCCGGCGGCTGACCGGGTACGCCGTACCGGCCCGCGACGGTGTCACGGGCGCGGCCCTGCGCGACCACACCACCACCCGGCTCCCCGCCCACATGGTCCCCTCCGCCGTCGTCCTGCTGGACCGGCTGCCGCTCACCGCCAACGGCAAGCTCGACCGCGCGGCCCTGCCCGCCCCGGAACCGGTCTCCGCCGCCACCGGGAGCAGGCCCCCGGCCGACGTCCGGGAGGAGCGGCTGTGCGCACTCTTCGCCGAGGTGCTCGGCCTTCCCCAGGTCGGCGTGGACGACGACTTCTTCGACCTCGGCGGCGACTCCCTGCTCGCCGTCCGCCTGATCCGGAGCATCCGCAAGGAGTTCGGCACCGAGCCGGCCGTCGCCGAGGTGTTCCGTACCCCGACCGTGAGCGCGCTCGCCCGGGCCGTCGGCGGCACCGGCCAGTACTCCGCGGCCCTGGAGCGGGTGGCCGAACGGCCGGACCGCACACCGCTGTCGTACCAGCAGCGCGGACAGTGGTTCCTCAACCGGATCGACACCGACAGCGACGGCGCGCTCTACACCATCCCGCTGGCCCTGCACCTCCACGGAAACCTCGACCACGCCGCTCTGCGCGCCGCGCTCGGCGACCTCGTGGAGCGGCACGAGGTACTGCGCACCGTCTTCCGCGAGGCGGACGGCGAGCCGTACCAGCTCGTCCTGCCCGCCGAGGAGGCCCGTCCCCGGCTGACCGAGCACACGGTCGACCACGCACACCTGGCCGAGGCACTGCGCTCCGCCGCCGCCGATACCTTCGACCTGAGCGAGGAGATCCCACTGCGGACGCATCTGTTCCGCGTGGGTGACGACGGGGCGAGTGAGGGCGCGCACGCATACGTGCTGTTGCTGGTGCTGCATCACATCGCCGGTGATGGACGTTCGCTGGGCCCGTTGGCGCGGGATGTGTCGCGGGCGTATGCGGCGCGGTGTGGCGGTGGTGTTCCGCGTTGGTCGGAGTTGCCGGTGCAGTATGCGGACTTCGCGTTGTGGCAGCGTGAGGTGCTGGGTGATGAGGCGGATGAGGAGAGTTTGAGCGCGCGCCAGTTGGCCTACTGGAGGGGCGTGTTGGCGGAGTTGCCGGATCAGTTGGATTTGCCGGTGGATCGGCCGCGTCCGGTGCGGGGGAGTTTTCGTGGTGGGTCGGTTCCGGTGGTGTTGTCGGCGGAGTTGCATGAGGGGTTGCGTGGGGTTGCCCGTGCGTATGGGGTGACGTCGTTCATGGTGTTGCAGTCGGCGTTGGCGGTGGCGTTGACGCGGTGGGGTGCGGGCACGGACATCCCGCTCGGCACCCCCGTCGCCGGACGTACGGACGAAGCCCTGGACGACCTCATCGGCTTCTTCGTGAACACGCTGGTGCTGCGCACCGACACCTCGGGCGACCCGACGTTCGCGGAGCTGCTGAGCCGCGTCCGCGAGACGAACCTGGCCGCGCTGGCTCACCAGGACGTCCCCTTCGAGCGCTTGGTGGAGGTCCTCAACCCGACGCGTTCCCTGTCCCGCCACCCCCTCTTCCAGATCCTGCTCGCCTTCCAGGAGAGCCCGCAGACCGACCTGAGCATGCCGGGCCTCACCGCCCGGATGGAGGAGATCAACTCCGGTGCCGCCGGCTTCGATCTGGTGGTTGATGTGGTGGAGCGGTTTGGTGCGGGTGGGCGTGCTGGTGGGGTTGAGGGGGTGGTGGAGTTTTCTGCGGATTTGTTTGACCGGGTGACGGTGGAGCGGTTCGCGGGGATGTTGGTGCGGGTTGTCGAGGCGTTGGTGGCGGATCCGGGTCGCCGTATTGGTGCGGTGGAGGTGGTCTCGCCGGGTGAGCGTGCTCGGGTGGTGGGCGAGTGGGTCGACACGGTGCGGGAGGTTCCCGAGCTGACGTTGCCGGAGTTGGTGCAGGCGCAGGTGGCGCGTACTCCGGACGCGGATGCGGTGGTGTTCGGCGAGTGCGTGGTGTCGTATCGGGAGTTGGATGAGCGAGCCAATCGACTGGCGCGTCTTCTCATCGGGCGGGGTGTGGGCCCGGAGCGGTTCGTGGCGTTGGCCGTCCCGCGCTCGGTGGAGATGATCGTTGCGTGGTTGGCGGTGTTGAAGACCGGTGCTGCCTATCTGCCCATTGATCCGGGGTATCCGGCGGACCGTATTGCCTACATGCTCGACGACGGGCGGCCCATCGCCGTCGTCACCACCACCGCCGTCGCCGACCAGATCACCGCATCCGGAGCCGGGACCGGCATACCGGTCGTGGTGCTGGACGCCCCGGCCACCATCGAGGCGCTGGCCGGCTATCCGGAAACCGCCCCGACGCCTGACGAGCGGCACGGCGACGCACTGCGTATGTCGCATCCGGCGTATGTGATCTATACGTCGGGTTCGACGGGTCGTCCGAAGGGTGTGGTGGTCTCCCACGCGGGTGTGGCGAGTGTGGCGGGGGTGCATGCGGAGCGGCTCGGGCTGGGGGTGGGTTGCCGGTTCCTCCTCGTGGTGTCGATCAGTTTCGATGTGTCGATGGCGGATATCGCCATGACGTTGAGTTCGGGTGCGGCGTTGGTGGTTCCGGGCCCGGAGCAGCGGGTGGTGGGCGAGGAGTTGGCCCGGCTGGTCTCCGATTTCCAGGTCACGCACACGGATCTGGTGGCTCCGATGCTGATCTCGTTGCCGGAGGGTGATCTGCCGTCGTTGCGGGGTTTCGTGGTCGGTGGTGAGGCGTTGCCGGCGGACATGGTGGAGCGGTGGTCTCCGGGTCGTACGGTGATGCAGGTCTATGGGCCTACGGAGTCGACGGTTGTGGCGACGATGAGTGATCCGTTGGCGCCGTCGGAGGTGGCGCCGCCGATCGGCCGGCCCATCTGGAACACCCGCACCTATGTCCTGGACAGTCGGCTTCAGCCCGTCCCGGTCGGTGTGTCGGGTGAGTTGTATATCGCGGGGGCGGGTCTGGCGCGTGGTTATCTGCGGCGTCCGGCCCTGACCGGCGAACGCTTTGTCGCCGATCCGTACGGTCCGTCCGGCTCACGTATGTATCGGACGGGTGATCTGGCGCGGTGGCGTGCCGACGGCAATCTGGAGTTCCTCGGCCGGGTCGACCATCAGGTCAAGATCCGGGGCTTCCGCATCGAACTCGGCGAAATCGAAGCCGCGTTGAAGCAACATCCGCAGGTGGCTCAGACAGTCGTTGCCGTACGCGAGGACGCGGGCGGGCTCAAGCAGTTGATCGGTTACGTCGTGCCGGCGTCCGGAGCCGCTCCCGACCCTGCCGCCGTACGCTCGTTCCTTGCCGGGGAGCTGCCGGACTACATGGTCCCGGCCGTGATCGTGGTGCTGGAGGCGTTGCCGCTGACGCCGTCGGGCAAGCTGGACCGCAAGGCACTTCCGGAACCGGACCTGGCCCTGGCTGTGTCCGGTCGGGCTCCGCGCACCCCTCGCGAGGAGGTGTTGTGCGGGTTGTTCGCGGAGGTGCTGGGCCTGGCCCGGGTCGGTATCGACGACAGTTTCTTCGAACTGGGTGGCCACTCTCTCCTCGCCACCCGCCTCGTCAGCCGCATCCGCACCACTCTGGGTGCGGAACTGAGCATCCGCACCCTCTTCGAAGCACCCACCGTCGCCACCCTCACCAACCAACTCGACCACACGGATACGGCACGCCGCCCCGCCCTGCGGCCCGCCGAGCGCCCGGAGCGGATACCGGCCTCGTACGGCCAGCAGCGGCTGTGGCTGGTCGGCAAGCTGGAGGGCAACAGTGCCTTCTACAACATGCCGATCGCGCTCCGGTTGTCGGGCGATCTCGACGTGGCGGCGCTGTATCGCGCGCTCGGCGACCTCGTGGAGCGGCACGAGGCGCTGCGCACCGTCTTCCGCGAAGCCGGCGGGCAGCCGTACCAGCTCATCCTCGACCCCGAGGACGTCACCGTGCCGCTGGAAGTCACCGAGGTCAGCGCGGACGCTCTGGACCGCGCCCTCGTGACAGCCGCAGGACGCGGCTTCGACCTGAGCGAGGAGGTGCCGCTGCGGGCGCACGTGTTCCGGCTGGGCATGCAAGAGCACGTGCTGTTGCTGGTGCTACATCACATTGCTGGTGACGGCTGGTCGTTGGGTCCCTTGGCGCGGGATGTGTCGTGGGCGTATGCGGCGCGGTGTGGCGGTGGTGTTCCGCGTTGGTCGGAGTTGCCGGTGCAGTACGCCGACTTCGCGTTGTGGCAGCGCGAGGTGCTGGGTGATGAGGCGGATGAGGAGAGTTTGAGCGCGCGCCAGTTGGCTTACTGGAGGGGCGGGTTGGCGGAGTTGCCGGATCAGTTGGATTTGCCGGTGGATCGGCCGCGTCCGGTGCGGGGGAGTTTTCGTGGTGGGTCGGTTCCGGTGGTGTTGTCGGCGGAGTTGCATGAGGGGTTGCGTGGGGTTGCCCGTGCGTATGGGGTGACGTCGTTCATGGTGTTGCAGTCGGCGTTGGCGGTGGCGTTGACGCGGTGGGGTGCGGGCACGGACATCCCCCTCGGCACCCCCGTCGCCGGACGTACGGACGAAGCCCTGGACGACCTCGTAGGACTGTTCCTCAACACCCTCGTCCTGCGCACCGACACCTCGGGCGACCCGACGTTCGCGGAGCTGCTCGGCCGGGTGCGGGAAACGGACCTGACGGCGTTCGCGCACCAGGACCTGCCCTTCGAGCGCTTGGTGGAGGTCCTCAACCCGACGCGTTCCCTGTCCCGCCACCCCCTCTTCCAGATCCTGCTCGTTCTCCAGAACACCCCGGATCAGGAGCTGCGATTCCCCGGCCTCACCGCCACCGAGCACACCTTCGACCGCGAGACCGCCAACTTCGATCTGGTGGTTGATGTGGTGGAGCGGTTTGGTGCGGGTGGGCGTGCTGGTGGGGTTGAGGGGGTGGTGGAGTTTTCTGCGGATTTGTTTGACCGGGTGACGGTGGAGCGGTTCGCGGGGATGTTGGTGCGGGTGGTCGAGGCGTTGGTGGCGGATCCGGGTCGCCGTATTGGTGCGGTGGAGGTGCTGTCGCCGGGTGAGCGTGCTCAGGTCGTGGGCGAGTGGGTCGACACGGTGCGGGAGGTTCCCGAGCTGACGTTGCCGGAGTTGGTGCAGGCCCAGGTGGCGCGTACCCCGGACGCGGATGCGGTGGTGTTCGGCGAGTGCGTGGTGTCGTATCGGGAGTTGGATGAGCGTGCCAATCGTCTGGCGCGTCTTCTCATCGGGCGGGGTGTGGGCCCGGAGCGGTTCGTGGCGCTGGCCGTCCCTCGCTCCGTCGAGATGATCGTTGCGTGGTTGGCGGTGTTGAAGACCGGTGCGGCCTATCTGCCCATTGATCCGGGGTATCCGGCGGACCGTATCGCCTACATGCTCGCCGATGGGCGGCCCATCGCCGTCGTCACCACCACCGCCGTCGCCGACCAGGTCAGGGAAGCGGGGACCGGGGTATCCGTGCCGGTCATCGTCCTCGACGCCCCGGACACCGTGGCGGCGATGGCCGAGTGCGCCGCGCACACCGTGTCGGACGCCGAGCGTCTGTCACCACTGCGGATGTCGCATCCGGCGTATGTGATCTATACGTCGGGTTCGACGGGTCGTCCGAAGGGTGTGGTGGTTTCGCACGCGGGTGTGGCGAGTGTGGCGGGGGTGCATGCGGAGCGGCTCGGGCTGGGGGTGGGTTGCCGGTTCCTCCTCGTGGTGTCGATCAGTTTCGATGTGTCGATGGCGGATATCGCCATGACGTTGAGTTCGGGTGCGGCGTTGGTGGTTCCGGGCCCGGAGCAGCGGGTGGTGGGCGAGGAGTTGGCCCGGCTGGTCTCCGATTTCCAGGTCACGCACACGGATCTGGTGGCTCCGATGTTGATTTCGTTGCCGGAGGGTGATCTGCCGTCGTTGCGGGGTTTTGTGGTCGGTGGTGAGGCGTTGCCGGCGGACATGGTGGAGCGGTGGTCTCCGGGTCGTACGGTGATGCAGGTCTATGGGCCTACGGAGTCGACGGTTGTGGCGACGATGAGTGATCCGTTGGCGCCGTCGGAGGTGGCGCCGCCGATCGGCCGGCCCATCTGGAACACCCGCACCTATGTCCTGGACAGTCGGCTGCAGCCCGTCCCGGTCGGTGTGTCGGGCGAGTTGTATATCGCGGGGGCGGGTCTGGCGCGTGGTTATCTGCGGCGTCCGGCCCTGACCGGCGAGCGTTTCGTCGCCGATCCGTTCGGTCCGTCCGGCTCGCGTATGTATCGGACGGGTGATCTGGCGCGGTGGCGTGCCGACGGCAATCTGGAGTTCCTCGGCCGGGTCGACCATCAGGTCAAGATCCGGGGCTTCCGCATCGAACTCGGTGAGATAGAGACCGCGCTCGTACGTCATCCCGCCGTCGACCAAGCGGTCGTCGTGGTCCGTGAGGACGCGGGCGGGCTCAAGCAGTTGATCGGTTACGTCGTGCCGGCGTCCGGGGCCGCTCCCGACCCTGCCGCCGTACGCTCGTTCCTTGCCGGGGAGCTGCCGGACTACATGGTCCCGGCCGTGATCGTGGTGCTGGAGGCGTTGCCGCTGACGCCGTCGGGCAAGCTGGACCGCAAGGCACTTCCGGAACCGGATCTCGCTCTGGCTGTCTCGGGTCGGGCGCCGCGCACCCCTCGCGAGGAGGTGTTGTGCGGGTTGTTCGCCGAGGTGCTGGGCCTGCCCCGGGTCGGTATCGACGACAGTTTCTTCGAACTGGGTGGCCACTCCCTCCTCGCCACCCGCCTCGTCAGCCGCATCCGCACCGCCCTCGGTGCGGAACTGAGCATCCGCACCCTCTTCGAAGCACCCACCGTCGCCACCCTCACCAACCAACTCGACCACGCCGACAGCCAGGGCGACTTCGACGTACTGCTGCCGCTCCGCTCCCAGGGCACGCGGCCGCCCCTGTTCTGTGTGCATCCCGCGGCCGGCATCGGCTGGGTCTACTCCGGACTGCTGCGGCACCTCGACGTCGACACACCTCTGTACGGGCTGCAGTCGCGCGGGCTCACCGAGCCGGACAACAGGGCGTCGACGCTCGGCGAGATGGCGGAGGACTACCTCCAGCAGATCCGCAAGGTCCAGCCGACCGGCCCCTACCATCTGCTCGGCTGGTCCTTCGGCGGCGGCGTCGCCCATGAGATCGCCGTCCGGCTGCAGGCCCAGGGCGAGCGGGTGGCCGTACTGGCCCTCATGGACAGCTACCCGGCCGGCGGCCGGACGCGTGAAGCCGTACCGCCGCGATCCGCCGACGGCGACGGGCACGACCTCGCCGGACTCCTCGACTCGCTGGGCTTCCGCACCCATGACGAGGACGGGCGGCCGCTGTCCACGCCCCGCCTGCTGGAACTTCTCGAAACCGAGGGCAGTCCGCTGGCGGCGCTGGAGGAGAGCAGGCTGACCGCACTCGCCACCGTGTTCGCGGACCATGTCCGGCTGGCGCGGGAGGCCGAGCACGGGGTGTTCGACGGCGACCTGTTGTTCTTCAGGGCGACGCTCGACAAGACCGCCGCCGACCCGACGGCCGAGTCCTGGCGGCCCCATGTCACGGGACGCATCGAGGACCTGCACCTGGCCTGCGAACACGGCGCGATGACGCAACCGGGGCCGTTGTCCGAGATCGCCGGTCCACTCGTCGCGGCCCTGCGCCGGTCCGCCGCCAACTGAGCGGAAAACCGCCCTCCCCACCCCTCCCACCCGTCCATCTCACCCGCACGCACCCGCACACACGCCCAACGAGGGAAGAGACGCAGACAGTGACAACGACAGCGCAGACGACGAACCCCTTCGAGAACGCCGAAGGCAGCTACCTGGTGCTCGTCAACGAGGAAGGCCAGCGGTCCCTGTGGCCGGCCGAGCTCGACATACCCGCCGGCTGGACGGCCGAATTCGGCCCCGCGCCGCGGCAGCCGGCCCTGGACCACATCGAAGCCACCTGGACGGACATGCGTCCGCGCAGCCTGGTCCGCGCGATGGAGGGCGAGGCCGCGTGAGGGGCGCCCGAGCCGCCGAACCGGCCGGATCGCCACCGCCGTTCCGCGAGCGGCTGCTGACGAGGATGCGTACGCCCTGGTGGGCGATGTTCGCCATCTGCTTCGCCAGCGCCGTGGTCCTGCTGGACACCACGGCGGTGAACGTGGCACTCGCCGAAATCGGTACGGGCCTCGACGCGGGCCTCGACCAGGTGCTGTGGGTGATCAACGCCTATCTGCTCTCCTACGCGGCGCTCCTGGTGATCGGCGGCCGCCTGGCCGACATGTTCGGCCCGCGCCGGGTCTTCCTGGTCGGCCTGGCCGGCTTCACCCTCGCCTCGGTCTGCTGCGGACTGGCCCAGGACCCGGGCCAGGCCATCGCGGCCCGGCTGCTCCAGGGAGTCGGCGCGGCCCTGCTCACCCCGCAGACCATCGTCATCATCACCCGCGTCTTCCCCGCGGACCGGCGTGGCAGCGCGATGGGCGTGTGGGGCGGCTTCGCCGGGATCGTCGCGGCGGCCGGCCCCACCTTCGGCGGACTGCTGGCGGCCACGCTGGGCTGGCGGTGGATCTTCTACATCAACGTCCCCGTCGGCGTCATCGGCGCCGTCCTGGTGATGCTCGCCGTGCCCAAGCTGGAGAGCGAACGCAAGCAGCGACTCGATGTGCTCGGCGCGGCGGTCCTGGCCGCCGCGATGCTCGCCGTCGTCTACGCGCTCCTCGAAGGCGAGGCGCACCACTGGGGCACCCTGTGGGGGCCGGTCACCGTGCCGCTTCTCTCCGCCGCGGGTGTCGTGGCGCTCGCCGTGTTCTTCCTGGTCGAACGCGGGCGGCAGGACCGCGATCCGCTGGTGCCGTTCGCGGTGCTGCGCGACCGCAACTTCTCCCTGATGGCTCTGGTGGTCGGCGTGCTGCCGTGCGGACTGGGCGGAATGATGCTGCTCACTCCGCTGTACCTCCAGGAAGTGCAGGCGTTCTCCGCCTTCCAGGCCGGTCTGCTGGTGGCCGTGGCGCCCCTGGTGTCGGTGTTCATCGCCCCGTACTCCGGCAAGCTGACCGACCGCTTCGGCGGCAAATACGTGCTGATCGTCGGCCTGGCCTTCTTCGCGGGCGGCATCGGACTCATGGCGGCACTGATCCGGGACGGCTCCGGCTGGCCCGTCCTGCTGCCGGGTCTGTTCTGCGTCGGCGTGGGCATGGGGGTGGCCTTCGCGCCGGCGAGCGTGATGGCCTTCAAGAACATCGCGCCGACCATGGCGGGTTCGGCCTCCGGCGTGTTCAACACCACCCGGTTGTGCGGCAGCCTGCTCGGCTCCGCGGCCATCGGCGCCGTACTCCAAACGCAGTTGGCCGACGGCGACACCACCAGCGCCATCCGGATCGCCTATCTGCTGCCCGTGGCGATCATGACAGCGGGCGCCCTCGTCACCCTCGCGGTACGCAAGCCCCCACCGGACACACCCGAAGAGGCCGAGACCGCGCAGCCGGCAACGGAGGACGCCCCGGCAAGCGCCCGCTGAGGCGAGGCGGTCCGTCGGGCTACGAGTTGACGGCGGGGTGACGGGCGGCGGGCGGCGGGCGGCGGTGCGAGGGTGCGAGGGTGCGACGGCGACGGCGACGGTAGCGGCCCGCATACCGGGTCCGGCGGAGATCCTTGTACGGGTCCGGACTACGGGCCGTCACGCGCACGGGAAACAGTCAGACGACGTGCCGACCGCCGTCGACGGTCAGGATGTCGCCGGTCGTGTAGGCGGCGTTCACCAGATACAGAGCCGCCTCCGCCACGTCCTGAGGCGTGCCGACCCTGCGCAGCGGGGTGTTGGCGGTGATCCACTCCCGCGAGCTCTCCCAGACATCCTCCGCGTCGTCGTACCAGGGCGTGTCGATCAGCCCGGGTGCGATGGCGTTCACCCGGATCGAGGGGCCGAGCTGGGTGGCGAGCAGACGGGTCATGTGGTTGAGCGAGGCCTTGCTGACGGCGTAGGGGATCGAACTGCCCAGTGCGCGGGTGCCCGAGACGGAGGAGATGTTCACGATCGCCCCCGAGCCGCTGGCGCGGAGATTGGGAAGGGCGGCGGTGATCATCTGCCAGACGCCGATGACGTTGACCTCGAAAATGGACCGCCAGACGTCGGCGTCGGCCGCGTTGACGTCGTCGAGCGGTATGAATCGGGTCGCGCCGGCGTTGTTGACGAGAATGTCCAGCCGCCCGTAGGCGTTGACGGCGGTTTCCACAATGCGCCGGGCGTCGTCCGGATCCGCCACATCTCCTCGCACGTATATCGCGTCCGGCAGCTCCGCGGCCAGCTCCTTGCCGGCGGTCTCGCTCCGCGCGGAGTTGACGACGACGTTGATGCCTTCCGCCGCCATCCGCCGGGCGATGGCGGCACCGATTCCAGAGGACGAACCGGTGATCAGGGCGACGCGGGTCTCGCTCATTTCCTGCCTCCTGGCGGGAGTCGATGCGGGTCAGTGCATGCGGCGGTGGCGCACGAGAGGAGCGCCCCAAGCTTACCGTCAGGCGGAATCAAGTTTCCGCTGAAAGGAAAAGTTGGCTGTGTGGTGAGGGTGGCGCGGCCTCAAAGGACCTGACTCGGCGCTCACCGTGCGGGGGTCGTGGCCGTCATCTGGCCTGGACTCCTCGCCCTCAGTCGGCCGGGGCGCCGGCGGGCCGACGCACGGAGGCCGTGAGGTCGGACGAGCCGTCCGCTGTGCTCCGGGAGGCCGCGCCGCTCCGGGAGGCCCCATCGATTCGTGATTCGCCCTGGGGGCGCCAAGGCCGCCGAGTCGAGTAAGTCACCGCGCTCGAAAAACCATTCGGTTCACGGCGGATATCGCTGGTACGTTACCGACGTGGCGAAACTCAATCAGATAATTGCCGTGGAGAAGGGCGTCAAGTCCAAGACCCACCAGGACTTGACGGCCGCTCACCACGGCCTGCAGAAGCCGGCGCTTTTGGCCGGGATCTCCCGTACGTACCAGCCCAAGGACGAGGAGGGCGAGCAGTTGCCGCCCGAGTCGACGCGGGTGCAGGTGAAGGCCGAGCAAGTGCTCCGGGAGACGGCCGAAACGCTGACGCGGCTCTTTGACGTGACCGCCACCAAGGACTGGGCCAACTGCACGGCGCGGGCCGACGTGAAGGTGGAGGGGCGGACGCTGCTCAGCCAGGTCCCGGTCTCCTACCTGCTGTTCCTCGAGAAGCAGCTCACCGATGTGAACACCTTCATCCGGAAGCTTCCGGTGCTGGACGCGTCGGAGTCCTGGGTCCAGGACCCGTCGACGGACGCCTGGAAGACCGAGCCGGTCAGGACGGTGCGGACGAAGAAGGTCCCCCGCAACCACGTGAAGGCGGAAGCCACCGACAAGCACCCGGCGCAGGTCGACGTCTATTACGAGGACGTCCCGGTCGGCTACTGGACGACCGTGAAGTTCTCCGGCGCGCTGCCGGCGCGACGGGTGAACGAACTGCTGGACAGGGTCGAGAAGTTGCAGCAGGCGGTGAAATTCGCCCGGGAAGAGGCGAACGGCATCGACATCACCGACGAGCGGGTGGGCGAGCTCGTCTTCGGCTACCTGTTCGGGTAGCGTCCATAACTCCCCGGGCGCCCCAGTGCGGCCGGGGTGCGCGAGGAGCGCAAGCTGAAACTGAAGCTTGTCGTGACGAAAGCGGTCTCCAGTGGGGGTTCAAGTCCTCCCCGCGGCTCACATGCCGCGGTAGCCCAACTCGGCAGAGGCGGACCGCTATCAATCTCAGACTCTTGCTCCAGTCTCAGTATTCGCCACCCATCGCCGGATCGACCGGGCCGGGCCTGGTCGTCGGATGCCGGTTCAAGTCCGGCCCGTGCAGCTCTTTTTTCCGATGCGCGGTAGTTCAAAGGCAGAACACGACGACATGATGACTGACCCGCGCTCTTAACCGTGCCGGCGTGCGCAATGGGGTGGCATCACAGGGCTCGGGGGCAGGCTACGCCCCCGGGCCCGCTCCCGTTTCGGGCTGCCTTAACGGTGCCGCTTGGCTGTCCGTACATCGTCCCCGTCCCCGCCCTGTCCCTGGCTGTCCCCGCCCCGTCCCCTCCTCGATGCCGTCCGTTCGCGGAGACACCCGATTGCCGCGACGGGGCTCCGCGACGCCGACCGGGGCGACAGGCGGTGGCCCACCCTCCATACGGAGTAGGTGCGCATCGTCGGACGTGCCCGGGCGTGAGGTGATGGGAAGAGCGATGCGGCAACGTCACGCACGCATCCAGTCCCCGACAACTTCAGGAGTCAGCATGGGCGGCGAACGCAAGGACATCGACCCGCGTCAGACCGACGCGGATCAGCCTTCCGTGCGAGGCGAGAAGCCCAAGAGGGCGCCGAAGCGTTAGCGGCGGCCGGCGGCGGGGCCGACTGCCCGCCGTCCCCGCGGCCGTTCCCCGTCCGGTGCCCACCCCCTCGTCCCCCGGATTCCGGAGGCTCAGCCAAGGTTCTCTCCGGTGTTCAGCGCGCTGAACACCGGAGCAGTAGCGGTCCGTAGGGGCGTAGCGGCTGGGGCGCGAGTCGCTGAAGGGAGCCCGGGATGTCAGGATGGCGCCATGACGACCAAGGTTTATTTCGACATCACCATCAACGACGCGCCTGCCGGGCGGATCAACTTCAACCTGTTCGACGACGTCGTGCCCGACACGGTGGAGAACTTCCGCGCGCTGGCCACCGGCGAGAAGGGGTTCGGGTACAAGGGCTCGTCCTTCCACCGGGTCATTCCGGACTTCATGCTGCAGGGCGGCGACTTCACCCGCGGTGACGGCACCGGCGGCAAGAGCATCTACGGCGAGAAGTTCCCCGACGAGAACTTCAAGCTCAAGCACAACAAGCCGGGCCTGCTGTCGATGGCCAACGCCGGCCCGAACTCCAACGGCTCCCAGTTCTTCATCACCACCGTGGTGACGTCGTGGCTGGACGGCAAGCACGTCGTCTTCGGAGAGGTCGCCGACGAGGAGAGCATGGGCCTGGTCAAGAAGATCGAGGGCTACGGCTCGTCGAACGGGAAGGTCAGCGCCAAGATCACCATCTCCGACTGCGGAGCGATCTGAGCACGTAGACGTACGTGCGCACGTGTCGACGGCCGGGGCTGCCGTCGACACACGTGCCGGACCGGCCGGGCCGCACGGCGGGACGGATGGCACCTCCCCGTCCCGCCGGACCGCGGAAGCCCAGGTCATAGGGCGTACGCGCGACTTGCGGCCCGGCCGACCGGGGCAACTCCAGCGCCTGTGCCCCCAGTTCCTGGTCCAGCTTCGTTGCGTCGTCCCGTTGTCCCGCGTGCACCGGTTCCGTCCGGTGCTGGGCTGGCGCGGAGACCGACCGGGGCGCCCGGGCTCGGCAGGGTCCGCTTGCCGGGGGGAACGATCGTTCCCATGGTGCGGCGGCACACGCAAACGGTGAGGCCGTAGGAGAGAGAGCCGTAGGCTCTGCGCCACTGGAGCGATCCGTGCCCCCGGTGCGTGCCGACTACTGACGCCGGAGATCGAGCCACCGCCCCGCTCCGTCACCGACCCGAAATGCGGCAGATCACGGTTCGGCGCACGCTGGAGGCATGGCCGCTCACCTCACGGTTCATGACATCGACGACCAAGGCGGGCGCCGGGTCTCGGCGCGCGCGGCCGGCCGCATCCAGGTCCTGGGCACCGCCTACAACGACGGCGACCTGCTGAGGTTCCTGAGCCGCGCGGGACTGCCCGCGGACGAGGCACTGCTGGACGATCCGGCGCGAGTGCAATGGCGCGGTGGCCGCCCCCACGAATGGGTCCCCACCCCCGACCCCGCCTTGGCGGAACAGCCGCAGGATCCAGGGCCCGGGCACCATCATCCGGGGACCGGCGGGCCTCCGTCGTAGCGCGCACACGTGGCCGACGCGCGACGGCAAACCCGTCCCGCTGGACGGCGAACCGCATCGGGGTGGTGGTGCCGCCACGCGGACGTCGCGGCACCACCGGCCAGTCAGACCATCAGTGGTTCGAGCACGTGACGCCGAATACCGGGTTCAGCAGCCCGATGAAGTTGACGGAGTTGCCGCACACGTTGATCGGGATGTGAAACGGGATCTGGATGATGTTGCCGGAGAGGAATCCCGAAGAGTGGTGTGCCTTCGCATGAGCTTCGGAGTCGGCGACGGCACCACCCGCGGCACCCAGGACTGTGCCGACGGCCAGGCCGGCCGCGGCGATAGCGGTTCGGATCCGCATATTGATCTCCCATCGGTTGGGGTTGAGGCAATTAATACGACAACAAGCCCTTAGTGGGCACGCGTAATTGACCCATTAGTGGGTGAGGCGCTCAGGGCGCCGAGCGGGTGTCGATTCTGCGGCTGTCGCAGCCTCCGGCAACTGACGGTTGAGGGTTTCGCGCTATATCCCTGACCGGGCCGCGCCACTCGATCGGAGTCAGGGCCGGGAATTCCTCCGCATGGGGCGCGCGAGATCACTTGCATGGCGGCGGTCGGGGAGCGCGACGGTGTGCCATCCGCCATCCGCCATCTGCCATCTGCCATCTGCCATCCGCCAGCCCCCGGGGCAATCACCGCGAGCCCCGTCACTCCTGCGCCCGCGCCTGCGCCGTCGCCACCGCCGCCGACGCCCGCCCGGGCAGCGAGTCGAGGAACCGCTCCAACGCGGTGTTGAACTCGGTCGGGCGTTCCAGGTTCGGCATATGTGCGGCCTGCTGGATGACTGCCAGTCGGGAATCGGGCACCCGGTCGTGGATGAGCTGGGCGTCGCTTACCGGAGTGAACTCGTCCTCCGTGCCCACGACCACCAACGTCGGTACGGCGACCTGCGCGAGCATGCGGGTGTAGTCGGGTCGCTCGGCGCGCCCACGCAGTGCCGCCGCGGCACCCGTGGGGTCCGTTCCCCGCATCATTTCCAGGACGTGCTTCGCGACCGCCGGCTGCGTGCGGATATTGTGAGGCGAAACCATTTTCGGCAGCACTTCCTGCGCATAGCCGGACATGCCCTCGTTGAGAAGGCGCTCCGCCATGGCGTAACGGTGGGCCTTGCCTTCGTCCGTTTCCGCGGCGGCGAAGGTGTCGGCGAGCAGGAGGCCCCGAATACGCCCCGGGAAGAGCCGGTAGAACTCCATGGCGATCTGCCCGCCCATGGAGAGGCCGCCCAGGACGAATTGCTCGATCCCGAGATCGTCGAGCAGAGCGACAATGTCGCGCACGAAAACATCCAACGTGGTCTTGCCGGGTACGACGCTGCTCTCGCCGTATCCACGCAGATCCGGGGCTATCACCCGCCATCCGGCCCGGCTGAAGAAGTCGATTTGCGGACGCCACATCGAACGATCGAAGGGGTGGCCGTGAATGAGTACCAGGGGATCTCCCGCCCCCTCGTCCTCATAGGCGACCTCGACCTCTCCGGAAAATACCCGCCCCATGGCGACACCCCTCCCGCTGCTATTTGACGCCTCGATGCTATAGACGCCAGTACCTCAAGGCAATGAGAGAAATGCACTCGGTGCAATGTGGATCCGGGAGTGGTCAAGCCGTCCGCAGCGCAGAGCTGCGGACGGCACGCGAGTTCCCTGCCACGGCCCCGGGGGGGGGGGGGGGGGGGGGGGGGGGGGGGGGGGGGGGGGGGGGGGGGGGGGGGGGGGGGGGGGGGGGGGGGGGGGGGGGGGGGGGGGGGG
>NZ_JBVIHH010000012.1:100610-285932 GCF_055570395.1 Streptomyces sp. NPDC031210 | reverse complement strand
CCCAGCGCCCTCAGCCAAAAACTAGCAGGTCCACCACCCTCCCCTGTCCCTTCCCCCCCCCCCCCCCCCCGCCGTCGGATCAGTCCGGCCGGTGGCCCCCGGGGAATTCCGGGGTGGCGGAGCGGGCCAGTTCGTGGCTGAGCTGTTCCAGCTCGCTGCCGCCCGCCATTTGACGGGTCAGTTCCTCCAGGGCGATCTCCGATTTGGCGTGGCTGCCGGCCATGGTGCCGCGCTTGAGGAGGACGAAGCGGTCGCCGACGAGGTAGGCGTGGTGCGGGTTGTGGGTGATCAACACCACGCCCAGTCCGGCGTCCCGGGCGGCCGCGACGTACTTGAGGACGACGCCGGACTGCTTGACGCCGAGTGCCGCGGTGGGCTCGTCGAGGACGAGGACCTTGGCGCCGAAGTAGACGGCGCGGGCGATGGCGACGCACTGCCGTTCGCCGCCCGAGAGGGTGCCGATGGGCTGGTCGACGTCGCGCAGGTCGATGCCCATCCGCAGCAGCTCGCCGCGGGTGGTCTCGCGCATGGTGCGCACGTCGAGCCGTTTGAAGGGGCCGACTCCCGTGGTGGGCTCGGAGCCGAGGAAGAAGTTGCGCCACACCGGCATCAGGGGGACGACGGCGAGGTCCTGGTAGACGGTGGCGATGCCGCGGTCCAGGGCCTCGCGCGGGGAGGCGAGGCGGGTTTCCTCGCCCTCGATGGTGAAGGTGCCCGCGTCGTGCTGGTGCAGCCCCGCGATGATCTTGATGAGGGTGGACTTGCCGGCGCCGTTGTCGCCCAGCACACAGGAGATCTCCCCCGCGTGCACCTCCAGGGACACGCCTTCCAGAGCCTTGATGTTGCCGTAGAACTTGCTGACGTCGGTCAGCTCGACCAGCGCGGTCATGCTTTCTCCTCCGCCCGCTTGCGGACCCATGCGTTCAGGAGTGTGGCGAGCAGCAGCATCGCGCCGAGGAAGAACTTGTACCAGTCCGGGTTCCACTGCGCGTAGACGATGCCCTTGCTGGTCATGCCGAAGATGAAGGCGCCGACGGCGGCGCCGATCGCCGAGCCGAAGCCGCCGGTCATCAGACAGCCGCCGACGGCCGCGGCGATGATGTAGAGGAACTCGTTGCCGACGCCGTCGCCGGACTGGATCGCGTCGTACGAGAACAGCAGGTGCTGGCCGGAGACCCAGGCGGCGAAGGCGACGCCCATGTACAGGCCGATCTTGGTCTTGGTGACCGGCACGCCGACCGCTCGGGCGGCGTCCGCGTTGCCGCCCACCGCGAAGATCCAGTTGCCGACGCGGGTACGCAGCAGGATCCAGGTGGCCACGGCGATCAGCGCGATCCACCACACGATCGTGATCTGGATGTCCACGTCGCCGAGGGTGATCTTCGAGGCGAAGAGCGCGCGGGCGGACTCGAAGCCCTCCATGTCGGCGATGGTCTTCGTCGAGACGGTGCCGCTGATCAGCTTGGTGAAGCCGAGGTTGAGGCCGGTCAGCATGAAGAAGGTGCCGAGCGTGATGATGAAGCTGGGGAGTTTCGTACGCGTGAGCAGAAAGCCGTTGAACACCCCGAAGGCGAGCGTGACCAGCAGGGACACCCCGACGCCGACCCAGGTGTTGGCCGTCATCTGGTAGCTGAACATCGAGGAGACCAGTGCCGAGCTGACGACCATGACACCGGCCGACAGGTCGAATTCCCCGCCGATCATCAGCAGCGCCACCGGGACGGCCATGATGCCGATCGTGGAGGACGCGTACAGCACGGTGGACAGGCTCGATGCGCGCAGGAACGGTTCGGCGGCGATCGAGAAGAAGACGAAGACGGCGGCGGCGCCGACGACGGAGCCGAGCTCCGGGCGGCCCATCAGGCGGCGCACCAGGGAGCCGTGCACCAGCCGGTCGTCACCCCCGCTCTTGGCGGTGGCACCCGAAGGTGGCAGGGGCGGTGCGTCGGTGCTGCTCATCGGGTTCCCCGCTTCGTGTACTCGCGCAGCGCGGCGGCGTCCTTCTTGGTGATCACCTGGGGCCCGGTGAGCACCGGCTTGCCGCCGCCGAGGACGTCGGAGTTGTACTTGTACAGCCACAGCAGGTCGACGGCCTGGTAGCCCTGGAGGTAGGGCTGCTGGTCGACGGCGAAGCCCAGGGTGCCGTCCTGGAGGCCGCCGGCGACCTGCGCGTTGAGGTCGAAGGTGTCGACCTCCGCCTTGCTGCCCGCCTGGTCCGCGGCCTTGACGGCGGTGGGGGCGAACGGCGCGCCGAGGGTGACGACGGCGTCGATGTCGCTGTCCGCCTGGAGCTTGGACTCTATGGAGGACTGTACGTCGGGCATATTCGTACCCTCGACATACAATTTTTGCAGGTCGCCCTTGAAGGTCTTCTCGGCGCCGTCGCAGCGCTGCTCGTGGCCGACGTTGCCCTGTTCGTGCAGGACGCACAGCGCTTTCTTCTTGCCGCGCTTGTTCAGCTCCTCGCCGACGGCCTCGCCGGCCACCGTCTCGTCCTGGCCGATATGGCTGAGCGCGCCGAACGCCTTGGACTGCTCGGCACCGGAGTTCACGGTGATGACCGGGATGCCGGCCCTCTCCGCCTTGGCGACGACGTCCTTCATGGCGTTGGGCTTGGCGAGGGAGACGATCAGACCGTCGACCTTCTGGTCGATGTAGGACTGGACGAGCTGGCTCTGCCGCTGGGCCTCCTTGTCGTGGCCGTAGACGAACTTGATGTTGTCCTTGGCCGCGGCCTGCTCCGCACCGTTCTGCACGATGTCCCAGAAGGTGTCGCCGTCCCCGGAGTGGGTGACCATCGCGAAGGTCCACCTCGGGGTGTTCACCGCGGCCCGGCCGCCGGCGGCCTGGGCGGCGCGCTCGTCCTCGGCACGCTTGCCTCCGGTGCTGCTGCATCCCGCCAGGGAGGCGCCGAGCACCGCTGCCAGCACGACGCTCACGAGGCGTCCCGTTCTCCGAACCCTTGCCACGAGGACTTGCCCTTCCCGCTGATGACCTGCTGTTCCGGCCGTTTGGACTGTTCCGGCTGTTTCGGCTGTACGTGCGGTGACGCGCTCCGGCACCGGATCAGCGGCCGCAACCGCCCAAGTATCCGTTACCGGTGATCTGTACCGGTTCATGGGGTCCGTCCCGTCTTCCTGAGGGCTTCGCCTGGGGGTGCGCCCGGTCTCGCCGAGCGCCCCGCTACCTGCTCACCAAGTGCCGCGCGCCTCTCACCGAGGGGCCGCGCGCCGCATACGGAGGCCCGCCGGGTAAGCCCTCCGCGGCGCCGAGGCCGGCGAGAGGGGCAGGGGCTGGGGTGGCGGCAGGGGCTGCCACCGGGGCTGGGGCCGCCACTGAGGCTGGAGCCGAGGCTGGGACTGGGACCGGGTCATCCGAAGCCGTGAACACGCCGTTCATCGCGGAACCGCCTTTCTCCCCCGGCCGCCGAAATGCGGCTGGGGGAGTTCTAACGGCGTGCGCTGAGTCACGTCAATAGTTTGTCCGAACATTCTGACGCGGACAGCGGTCAGAGCGTGCCACACCGGGATGAAACGGAACCCCTGGCCGCGCTCAGGGCCGCACTCAGGACCCGCACTCAGGGCCGGACGAGAAGCTGGAACTCGAAGGCGTAACGCGACGCGCGGTAGACATGCGAGCCGAACTCGACGGCACGCCCGGTGTCATCGAAAGTGGTGCGCTGCATCGTCAGCAGCGGGGCCCCCTCGGGCTCGCCCAGCCGCTCGCCCTCGTCCACCGTCGCGGCCCGCGCGCCGACGGCCTGCCGGGCGCTGTGCAGCGTGATGCCGGCCGCCCGCATCATGCGGTACAGGCCGGTCTGCTCCAGCTCGGCGGTCTCCAGCTTCAGCAGCCCGGCGGGCAGGTGGTTGCGCAGATGCGCGACCGGCTCGCCGTGCGCCAGCCGCAGACGCTCGACCAGCGCGACCTCGGCGCCCTGGGCGATCCCCAGCGCCGCGGCGACCTCCGCGTCGGCCTCCGTGGTGGTGTTGAGCAGCACGCGGGTGGCCGGTTTCTGCCCGGCCGCCTCCAGGTCGTCGTAGAGGCTGCTCAGCTCCAGCGGCCGCTTGACCTGGCTGTGCACGACCTGGGTGCCGATGCCGCGGCGGCGCACCAGCAGCCCCTTGTCGACCAGCGACTGAATCGCCTGGCGCACGGTCGGCCGGGACAGGCCGAGGCGGCCGGCGAGCTCGATCTCATTGCCGAGCAGGCTGCCGGGCGCCAGTTTCCCGTTCTCGATCGCGGCTTCCAACTGCTGCGAAAGCTGGAAATACAGCGGGACCGGACTGCTCCGGTCCACGCTGAACTGAACGGGGCTCTCGGCACCCACGGCATCTGTATCGCGTTTCCCCACGCTCGCGAGCGTAACCGCCACGGCAGATGACGGGAAGTCCAGAGGTCACATTGTCCGGACAAGGAAGGCGGCGCGATGCGACCAGGGAGCGGCGGGATGCGGATGCGACCAGGGATCTGCCGGGACTCGCCTCCCCGCCCCTCCCCCAGGGCATCATCGGGGTTCGTCCACCATCTGCCCTCCCCGCGTCCGAGGAGTCGCCATGTCCGTACGCCGCGTCGTTCCCGACATCCCGTCCGAAGCGCTCGACGAAAGCCGTGACTTCTACGGACTGCTGGGCTTCGAGGAGGTCATGAACCTGGGCTGGGTCATGACCCTCGCCTCCCCCGCCAACCCCACCGCCCAGCTCACCTTCATGACCGCCGACAAGACCGCACCGGTCGTCCCCGACATGAGCATCGAGGTGGACGACGTGGACGCGGCATACGCGGCGGTACGCGCCGCCGGCGCCCAGATCCTCCGCCCCCTGCGCGAAGAGGAATGGGGCGTGCGCCGCTTCTTCGTCAAGGACCCGAACGGCCAGGTCGTCAACGTGCTCAGCCACGCGGAGGCATCACGGGCCGAAGGCCCCCGCTGACTGCATCCCCGTCACTTCATCCCCTTACTTCATCCACTCCGCCTCGTACTTCTCGTACGTTCCGTCGTGCGTGGCCAGGTGGACCCACTGGTCGACGTAAGCCTTGAACTCGTCGTCGCCGCGGGGCAGGGCGTAGCCCTTTTCGGCGAAGGTGAAGGGGGTTTCGGGGTGGAGCGAGCAGAGTTCGGGATGGATCTTGGCTTGGTAGCGGGTCTCGGAGGCGTCCGTCATCATCACGTCGGCGCGGCCGGCGATGATCTCGTCGAAGATGGTGGTGTTGTCGGGGTGCACCTTGAGAGTCGCGTGCTTGATGTGGGCACGGGCGAACTGTTCGTTGGTGCCGCCGGGGTTGACGATGACGGTGGTGCCGGGCCGGTCGATCTGTTCCAGCGTCCGGTAGTCGGCCTTGTCCTCGCAGCGTGCGAGGGGCGTCTTTCCGTCGGTGCGGGTGGGTTCGCTGAAGTAGACGGCGCGGGCGCGCGGGAGGGTGATCGAGACGCCGCCCATGGCGATGTCGCACCGACCCGCCGTCAGGTCGCGGACGAGTGCGGACCAGGTCGTGCCGACGTAACGGGGCCGCGCGTCAAGGCTCTTGGCGAGGTCCTGCGCCATCTTGATGTCCACGCCGGTGTAGGTGCCGGTCTCGGGGTCGAGGTGGCTGAAGGGGCGGTAGTCGCCGGTGGTGCAGACGCGCAGCACACCGCGCCGGGGAATGGTGTCGAGGAGGGTGGTGGAGGCGTGGCGCGGGGGACGCTTGGGGCTGGTGGCGGCCATCCGGTGAGTGTGGGGTGCGGTGTCCTGATGGGTGGTGGGCGCGGCGTGCCGACCGGAGGCGGTCGGGGCGGAGCCCGGGGGCGAGCTGGGGGCGTACGAGGACGCGGGGGCTGCGGCGGTGGCGGCGAGGAGGCAGGCGAGGCTGGAGAGCGTGGCGGTGCGCTTCATAGGGCTGGGGCTCCTCTTCGCGGCGGGGTGACGGCTTGACGGGGCGTCAGTGCGGCTCCGCATGACCCGTTGCGCGACTCGGCTGGGCCGGGCCCGACACGCCCCGGGGCCATAGGGCCCGGGGCGGCCCGGCACGGCGCGGCCCCGGCGCTCTTGATCACGTGATCGACGCGCTCAGGGTGGCAGACGGCAAGGCTCAGGTGAAGCCGTTCGGGAGGGCGGGTGATGCCGTGTCCGGTCGGGTGCGTGGCCGTATGGGATCGAGTCCGTCAGGCCCTGGCCCGAAGGCAGAGCTGCGGCCCCCCACGCCTCGTTGGATCGGCGCAAGGGGCGCGTAACTCGTCGGAACAGGCGGGCAGTTGGCCCGAGGTGACGGGTCGGACGAGTGCGGGCCGGGCTCAGTCCTCGTAGAGGGCGGTGGGGCTTTTGGCCGCGGGAGTGTCGGGGAGGGCGTCGGCGAGGCGGGTGAGGAGGTCCGCGGCGCGCTTGGCGACGGTGTCGCGGTCGCCCTCGGAGAGGGCGGTGCCCATGCCGACCGCGACCGCGCCGGCGGCGATCCACTCCGGCGCGCTCTCGACCGTCACCCCGCCCGTCGGCAGCAGCGGCGCCTGCGGCAGGGAGGCGCGGACCTCCTTGAGCCACGACGGGCCGTGCGCGGAGGCGGGGAACAGCTTCAGCGCGTCCGCGCCGAGCTCCAGCGCGCGGACCATTTCCGTGGGCGTCGAGACCCCCGGGAAGACGGGCACGCCGTAGCGATGGCCCGTGCGGATCACTTCGGCGTCCAGGCTCGGCGAGACCAGGAACCGGGCGCCGGCGTCCACGGCCATCCGGGCCGATACGGCGTCAAGCACCGTGCCCGCGCCGATGACGGCGTCGTCACCGAGCTCGCGGGTGAGCGTGGTGACCGCCTCCAGCGCGAACGGGGTGGTCAGGGATATCTCCAGGCTCGTGATGCCCGCCGACAGAAGGGTGTCGGCCGTGGCGCTCGCCTCGTCGTACGTCTTGCTGCGAACGATGGCGAAAACGCGCTGCGCCAGTGCGGCCCGGGTGATTTCCCAGCGATACACGGCAGTTCGCCGTCCTTCCTTGTCCTCGACGCTCCATGCCGCCTCGCCGTGGCCCACGGCAGACACAGCGCTTCCTGGGCGTGCCGAGCCGGCGGACCACCGCATGGTCCCTATGCCGCCGATGCCCGCCCACTCCTCGTTTCTACCGAAACGCTACCGGCAACGACTGACAATTCTCCCTCCGGGGTGCCTTCCTCGTGCCGCTTCGGCGGAGAACCGCGGCACGAGAAGGCGGCCGGGGTGCGTGTGCACCCCGGCCGCCGTGGTCCCGGCCGGTGGGCCGGGCTGATGCGTCGGGCTGATGGTCGTGCCGGGTCGGGCCGATGCCGGGCGGTTCTACGCGCCCCTCGTCGCGGGCTGACGCGTCAGCAGCCGCGGTTCACGAGGTCGAACGACGCGTAGTGGTCGGCGGTGTAGTAGTCCTCGTCGGTCTTCTCGCCGGCCACGATGCGGCGGGCGCCGCGGTCGGGTGAGCCGGGTGTGATGACGGTGTACTCGTGGTAGTAGCCGGAGCCCTGGGACGGGAGGGTGCCCTCGCGGTTGTCGAAGACGGTGCCGTCCTTCGGATACGGGTAGGGGCCGCCCTTCTCGATCAGGGCCAGGGTGTCGTGGGCCTGGGAGGGCAGCTTGGAGTAGCAGATGTCGCCGACGGCGTTGACGTGAACCGGCGTGGCGTGCGCCGGCGCGGCGTACGCGGTGACCGAGTGCGCCGCGGCCGTGGGGGTTTTGACCGAGTGCGCCGCGGCGGCCGGCGTGGCCGCGACCGCGGTCCCGCCGAGGAGAAGGGCCGAGGCGAGGGCGCCCGCGGCGCCGATCCTGGTGATCCGTGGGGGGATTCTCATGCCCCCCAGGATGACGCGCGTAGACATGCTCCTGTCAATGCCAACGGGTCGAAGTTTCCCGGGAGTTCACAGAAGGGCAGGTCGACGCCGCCTGGACCGGCCTGGGTTTCTTGCCTGACAGGCAAAAGTTTTGCCGCAGGGGCGAAGGCTCGCTATACCGGGGCTATGACCGAACTTCCCGACGAGTCCTCCGGCGGCCTCCCCGGCCGGCCGGACGACGACCCCTCCGCCGCGCCGCCAGGACACCTGCCGACCGTCGCGCCCCGGCTGCGTGACCTGCGGCGGCGTAACGGGCTGACCCTGGAGGTCGCCGCTCGTCGGGTCGGGCTGTCACCGGCGCATCTGTCGCGGCTGGAAACCGATCAGCGGCAGCCGTCACTGCCGGTGCTGCTCGCCCTGGCGCGTACGTACGGCACCACGGTATCGGACCTGCTCGGCGAGACCGCCCCCGAGCGGGACCCGATCCTGCGGGCCGATCGCGCGGAGCCGTCGGAGGCCGGCGGGTGGACGTACTGGCCCGTGGGCGGCGCGGGGCGCGCTATGCAGGCGCTGCGGGTACGCGTGCCGCAGCGGGCGCAGGGCGAGCTGGTGCGGGTGCATCCGGGCGAGGAGTGGCTGTACGTCCTCAAGGGGCGCCTGCGGCTGACGCTCGGGGAAGCGGTGCACGTCCTGGACGTGGGGGACGCGGCGCATTTCGACTCGCTGACGCCGCACCGTATCGCCGGCGCCTCTCGGGGCGGCACGGAGCTGCTGTTCGTCCACACGCTGCTGCAGAGCGGCGCCGCCGACCTGTGCCTGGGTGACACCGCGCCGCGCCGCGGCCTGTGACGCCGGCGTGACCGCCCTGCCGCGCGATCCCGCCGTACCCGTTCCGCAAGGGAAGGACCACCGTGCCCGATCAGACCACGCCGTCCACCGCCGCACCCGAGCCGGAACCGGAACCGAAGACCGATCCGGAGGCCGGAGCGACGGCCGCACCGACGGCGCCGCCCCCTCGCCCGTACGTCGAGAACAAGCCACCCAGGGGGCTGTACGTCCGGGTGTTCGTCTACGTCATCGCGACCCATGTCCTGTTGGCGTTCATGAGCCTGCTGGTGATCATCGCCAAGACGCGCTGAGGGGCGGCGCGCGACCGACCACGCCCCGCCCCGACCGGTCAGCCGCTCAACTCCCGGTGGCGGGCGGCGAGCCGGCGCTCGCCCTCCTCGGTGAGGGAGCCGTGCAGCCGGAGCCGGGCGATGCCGCCGTCGGGGTAGATGTCCATCCGTACGTGCGTGACGGCGGGTGCGTCCGTCAGCAGGAAGCGGTGGACGGTGTCGGGCTGGAGGCGGGTGCGGGGCAGCAGTTCGGTCCACTCGCCGTCGGGCCCGTTGCGGCCGGACAGGCTCGCCCAGCCCGCCGAGTTGCCCTTGAGGTAGCCGGTGTCGATCTCGACGGCGCGCAGCACCGACTGTTCGGCGAGGCGGTAGCGGACCCAGTCGTTGCCGGTGCCGCGGCGGCGCCGGGTTTCCCAGCCGTCGTCCATCTTGCGCGAGCGGCCCGGCTGGATGGTGTTCGTGGGCGAGGAGTAGAAGCGGTCCGAGGCGTCCTCCACCTGGCCGCCGTTCTCCAGCGCGACGACGTCGAAGGTGCCCAGCGCGGCGAGCCAGCGGGGCGCGGGGACGACCTCGCCGTGCACCCGGAGGCGGGCGATGCCGCCGTCGGGGTGCTGGTTGAGGCGCAGGTGCGTGAAGCGCTGTTCGGCGTGGACGGCGAAGCCGTTGGCGGCGTGGCCCCCGATGGCGGTGCGCGGGACGAGAGGGGTCCACTCGACGTCGCCGGCGAGGAGTTCGGCGGGCGACGGGGAGCCCTCGACGCAGGCGCCTTCGACGCTGACGGACTGCGGGTAGTTGCCGCGGAAGTGCGCGGTGTCGACGACGATGCCCCGGATCACGCCGGGCGCGCCGAGCCGGATCAGCGCCCAGTCGTGGTCCGCGTCCGCGGGGAAGGGCCGGGCGCCGTCGGTGCCGCGCCGGCGGCGGGTCTCCCAGCCGTCCATGATCTTGCCCTTGTGGCCGAAGGCTTCGGGGTCGAAGTGGGCGGGCTCGGGCTGCAGGAGGTTCTCGCGCTCGGCGAAGAACTCGTCGTTGGCGGCGGTCACGCCCGCGCCGAGCCGCCGGTCGGCCAGGTCGGGGAGGTGGGCGAACGGGAAGCCGGAAGGGCCGGGGCTGCGGTAGTCGGCGTACGGGTCGCCGCCGGTGTAGGGGCTCGCGTCGCCGGTGTAGCGGGGCAGGTCGGCGGGGGTCATGCGCGGTGCGGCCTTTCGAGGAGTTCGCCGGTGGGCTCGGCGAGCGTGGCGCCGTCGTTGATCATCCGGCCGCGCAGCCAGGTGGACCGCACGACGCCGTGCAGGGTCTTGCCGGCGTAGGCGGTGATCTTGTTGCGGTGCTGGAGGGCGGCCGGGTCGACGGTGAAGGTCTCCTCGGGGGCCAGGACCGCGAAGTCGGCGTCCCGGCCCGGCTCGATGGCGCCCTTGTGGTGCAGGCCGACGAGCGCGGCGGGGGCGGTGGCCATCCAGCGGACGACGTCGTCGAGGGTGTGGCCGCGCTCGCGGGCCGCGGTCCAGATGGCGGGCAGGCCGAGCTGGAGGGAGGAGATGCCGCCCCAGGCCGCGCCGAAGTCGGCGGTCTTGAGGTCGGCGGTGGACGGCGAGTGGTCGGAGACGACGCAGTCGATGGTGCCGTCGGCCAGGCCCTGCCACAGCGCGTCCTGGTTGGCGGCCTCGCGGATCGGCGGGCAGCACTTGAATTCCGTGGCGCCGTCGGGGATCTCCTCGGCGGTCAGGGTGAGGAAGTGCGGACAGGACTCGACGGTGATCTTGACGCCCTCGTTCTTGGCGGCGGCGATCAGCGGCAGCGCGTCGCTGGAGGACAGGTGCAGGACGTGGACCCGCGCGTCCAGCCGCTTGGCGAGGGCGATCAGCCCGGCGATCGCGTCGTCCTCACAGGCCCGGGGGCGGGAGGCGAGGAAGTCGGCGTACTTGGGGCCGTGCGGCTGCGGGGCGGCGTCGAGGTGTCCGGGGTCCTCGGCGTGCACGATCAGCAGGCCGTCGAAGCCGGCGATCTCACCGAGGGCGGCGGCCAGTTGTTCCTGGTCGAGCTGGGGGAACTCGTCGACGCCGGAGGGCGAGAGGAAGCACTTGAAGCCGAAGACCCCGGCGTCGAAGAGCGGGCGCAGGTCCTTGACGTTGCCGGGGATGGCGCCACCCCAGAAGCCGACGTCGATATGCGCCTTGGAGCGGGCGACCTCGCGCTTGGTGTCGAGGTTGTCGACGGTGGTGGTGGGCGGGAGGCTGTTGAGCGGCATGTCCACGAGGGTGGTGATACCGCCGGCCGCGGCCGCGCGGGTGGCCGTCCAGAAGCCTTCCCACTCGGTGCGTCCGGGGTCGTTGACGTGTACGTGGGTGTCCACGAGGCCGGGCAGCAGGACGTCGTCGCCGAAGTCCTCGACCCGCGCCCCGGCCGGGGCCTGGGCGTCGTACGGCAGCACCGCCGCGATCTTCCCGTCCCGGACGGTGACGGACGCGGCGCGCGTTCCCTGCGGGGTCACGACGCGCGTGGAGCGCAGCACCAGCTCTACCTGGGACACCCGGTCCCCTCCTCTTGTCGTTGTCTTCATGGTCGCGTGACGGCACGCGGGGCGCCACGGCCGCCGGCGAGCCGCAGTCCGGATGCCCGGTGCGCGGTGCGGAACGCGCGGTGGGGCGAGCGAGGCGGACCACCCGTTACGGAATCCACCCCTCCGGAATTCAACAGTCTGTTGAATGAGTCTTCACTCCGGACCGCGCCCCGTCAAGACCCCTCGGTCGGCACCTCACCCCCGCCCCTGACCTGCGAGGGGATGGAGCCCCGGGGGAAACCGGCCGACCGAGGCGGCGAGCCGGTCGCGACCGGAGGGCAGGGCCCGCCATCCAGTGACGTTCAAGCCCCGCCGGGAATGCGCATGACACTTCAACGATTTGGAGGATTCCACAGAATGGACAGTAGATTTCGCGTAGCAGAACGTCGCTACGGCCACTGGCACGGCCCGGGGATCGCGCGTAGGGGCTCACGCCGTGGGAGGCACGGGGCCTGACCGGCCAGAACGAGTGTGCGAGAGACGGTGTGCCCACGGGAGGGGACCGGTAGGCTGCTGCGGTCGGGCCCGGCGCCCGCAAGTCTTGCCGAGACCGATCTGACCCGCCCCGAAAGGAACGCGCCGTGCCGCCGTCCAGCGCCAGCACCTCCGCCGCCGAAGCCAAGCCCGCAGGCGCCAGCGGCGGCGTCCAGTCCCTTGAGCGCGCCTTCGACCTGCTGGAGCGGATGGCCGACGCCGGCGGCGAGGTCGGGCTGAGCGAGCTGTCCAGCAGCAGCGGACTGCCGCTGCCGACCATCCACCGCCTGATGCGCACGCTCGTCGCCTGCGGCTACGTCCGCCAGCAGCCCAACCGCCGGTACGCGCTCGGCCCCCGCCTGATCCGGCTGGGCGAGAGCGCCTCACGCCTGCTCGGCACCTGGGCCCGGCCGTTCCTGGCCCGGCTGGTCGAGGAGACCGGCGAGACCGCCAACATGGCGCTGCTCGACGGTGACGAGATCGTCTACGTCGCCCAGGTGCCGTCCCGGCACGCGGTGCGGATGTTCACCGAGGTCGGCCGGCGGGTGCTGCCGCACTCCACCGGCGTGGGCAAGGCCCTGCTGGCCAACCACCCGCCCGAGGAGGTCCGCGCGCTGCTCGGCCGTACGGGCATGCCCTCCGCGACCGAGAAGACGATCACCGACCCGGAGACCTTCCTGGAGGCGCTCGCCGACGTCCGCCGGCTCGGCTACGCCGTGGACGACAACGAGCAGGAGATCGGCGTCCGCTGCTTCGCGGTGCCGGTCCCCAACTCCCCCACCTCGGCGGCGATCTCCATCTCCGGTCCGACGGGCCGGGTGACGGAGGCGTCGACGGAGAAGATCGTGCCGGTGCTCCAGGAGATCGCGGCCCAGTTGTCGGTGGCGCTCGCCAACCAGTCGCCGGCCTGACGGGAGCCGGACGGCGGTCACCGCACTTCCAGCGGTCACCGCACCGACGACGGTCAGCGCGCCGGGCCGGGTGGCACGCCCCGGCCCGGAGGCCCCGCGCCCGGGCCCGGATGCCCATGCCCCGGCACGGACGCCCGCGCCGCCTCACCGGCCGCGCGGCAGCTCCCCGAAGCGGTCGACGCCCTCGCGGACGGCGCTCAGCGCCGGCCACAGCGCGCTGACCGAGCCGACCGCACCCGCGATCAGCAGCAGCGAACGACGCAGCCGCGGCACCTCGGGCAGCCCGTGGCTGACCATCGCGTCCAGCGCGGCGAGTTCGTCATCGGCGACCGCCCGGTCCGGTAACTCCCCTGGCAACAGGGCGAGTTGGCGGCGCAGCCGAGCCACCGCCGCACGCAGCTCCCGGATCCGGGGGTCGCATTCGACCCCGGCCACCGGCCCCTGCCTCTGCCCCTGTTCCACAACGACGGTGTCCTCCAAGGCCGTTGCCCCTTCCCGCAGTGCGGGACAGTTAACGCCACTCTGCGGTGACCGCGCCATACGGAGAGCGAAAAAATCGGATCACCGGCCGGATCCGGCGCTCGAAAGACGGAAATCCCCGCCACGGCCGGACATCCGGCCCTGACGGGGATCGCGATCCGAGGCGGCCTGCCCTACGGGCTGCCGGCGCCGCCGGTCAGGAAGTCTCCTCGGCCTCCACGGCGTTGCGCCACACCCGCACATCGACGGTCATGTACCTGCTGGGGGCCGACTCGGGCGCGTAGCCCTTGACCGTGATCAGCGCGACATGGCCGTAGGTCGTGGTCAGGCACATCTGCGCGCCCTTGGCGAGGAGCTTGGTCGGGACGGTCTTGGTGAACCGCGTCTCGCTGCGGCAGGTCTCCAGCGAACCCTCCTGGCCGGAGTTGAGCAGGACCAGTTTGCCGGTCTCAGTGGTCACCGAGTCGTCGGAGTAGTCGTAGTCCTCGTACTTGAAGTCGCTGTCCGAGGAGTTGTCCGCGTTGCTCGGCTTGACGGGCTCGTCGGCCATCGACAGGTGGTACTCGTCGGGCAGGTTGATGCCCTTGTAGTCCACCGGTTCCGGGTCCTCCACGACGGAGGTGTCGTCGGACTCCTCGTCGTCCTGCGCGGGGTCGGTGCCGGGGGTCGTGCCGCCGGTGGGCTTCTGCGAGACGTCGCTGTTCTTCTTCTTTTTGTCGGCCTGGTCGCTCTTCTTGCCGTCGTCCTTCATGAAGTAGTAGACGGCTCCGCCGCCCGCCCCCGCGAAGACCAGCAGGCAGACCAGGACCAGGGCGGTCACCAGGCCCTTGCGCTTCTTCTTCGGCGGCGGCTGCGGGGCGGGCACGGCGGTGGTCGGGCCGGTCGATCCGGCCCCGCCGGGCGGCGCGACGGGGGTCGCCGCGGTGGCGGTGGGCGCGTAGGCCGCGGGACCGAAGCCGGGCGGCGGGGTCTGCGGGTGGTTCAGGGCGGTCGGCACGGGCTGGACCGGGGGCGCCGGCTGGGTGGGCGGCTGGTGGGGCTGGGTCGGCGGCTGGGCCGGGGCCTGCGGGGCGGCGGTCGGCGCCGGCGGCTCCAGCGGAGGCGGCGGGGTCTGCGCGGGCGCCGGGGCGGCCGTGCGCGTGGTGATGTCGGCGGCGACGGCGGTGGGCAGCCACTCCTCGGGACGGCGCAACTGCGTCTGGCCGGAGGCGGCGCCGCACAGCGCGATGACCTCGGCGACGGACGGCCGGGCCGCGGGGTCCTTGCTCAGGCAGCGGGTGACCAACTCCCGCAGCTCCTCCGGGAGTCCGGTCAGATCCGGCTCCTCGTGGACGATGCGGTAGAGCACGCCGTGCGAGGTGCCCTCGCCGAAGGCCGGGGTGCCGATGGCCGCGTACGCCGCGACCTGGCCGAGCGCGAAGATGTCGGTGGCCGGGGTGATGGTGCTGCCCGCGGCCTGCTCCGGCGCCATGAAGGTGGGGGTGCCGACGGTGACGCCGCTGCTGGTGAGGGAGGTGGCGTCGGCGGCGCGGGCGATTCCGAAGTCGATGACGCGCGGGCCGTCGGCGGCCAGCAGGACGTTGGACGGCTTCAGGTCGCGGTGGACGATGCCCGCGCCGTGGATGACCTGGAGCGCCTCGGCGATGCCGGCGACCAGCAGCAGCACGGTCGGGACCGGAAGGCGGCCGTGCGCGGCGACGGCCGCGGAGAGCGAGGGGCCGGGGACGTAGGCGGTGGCCAGCCAGGGGCTGGGGCCTTCGGCGTCGCTGTCGATGACCGGGGCCGTGAACAGGCCCTGGACGCGCTGCGCGGACTGCACCTCCTGCTGGAAGCGGCGGCGGAACTCCGCGTCCTCGCTGAACTCGGGCCGGATCACCTTGATGGCCACCGGCCGGCCGCCGGGGGTGTAGGAGAGATAGACCTTGCCCATGCCGCCGGAGCCGAGCTTCGCCGTGAGGCGGTACCCCGCGATCACCCGCGGGTCGTCACCTTCCAACGGCTGGAAGACTCCGGACGGGCCCACACTTTTCACCACTACGTCCCCCGACTCAGAAAATGGGCCCGCCGCGCCTGCGTGCCGGCCTCGAAATCCGCAACGGGGCAGCACTTTATCCGGCCTCGCGCCACACCGTGACATCGCGGCGGGCGATCGTACGCGTTGTCCGAAGAGCCGGTTTCGCGGCCGGTGGCCCGTCGCGCGCGCCGCGCGTACCCCGAAGGGGAGCTGACCACACGTCAGCACGGATGTTCCCCATGCCACCCGTTGGCGTGAGCGTCCGCGATCCGATGCGTATGGCCCGGCGGGATGGAGCATTCTCCCTTCCGGGAAATGTCCGGCATATCACAGGATCGGAGACTGCTATGGAGTCCCACCCCGGCCCCGGCACCGGACCGGACCATCGCCGCGTCAGCGTCGTACAACTCATCTGCCGCGCCTACGGCCTGACGGACGCGTCCGAGATCACCGTGGAACACATACGCCGTTACGTCGCCGAACGCCGGCTGGTGGAGGACAGAACGCACCAGCTCCGCGACCGGCTGCGCCCACGGATTCCGCACCCCCGGGCGGCAGGCGACGCGGCATGAGGCGGCGCGGCGCCCCACCCGGCGCCGCGCCCCGCAGGGCCACGACCTCAAGGCCGCACTCCCAACTCCCGTGCGGTAAGCAGTCCTCATGGCACCCACGAAACCCACAATGCCCCCGTCGCCCACGCCACCACCACCGCTGACCGGACCGCGACAGGCGGCACGGACGACGCAGACGGACCGGCCGCCCCAGGGAAAGGTCGCCGGGCTGCTGCTCGCCGCGGGCGGCGGGCGGCGGCTGGGCGGACGCCCCAAGGCACTGCTCGAACACCGGGGACGGCCGCTGGTCGAACACGCCGCGGCCGCCCTGCGCGACGGCGGCTGCCACCCGGTGCACATCGTGCTGGGCGCGTCAGCCGGCGCCGTCCGCGAACGGGCCGACCTGTCGGCGTACACCACCTGGGAGAACCCCGACTGGGCGCAGGGGATGGGGACTTCGCTGCGGGTGGGGCTGGCGGCGCTGGCCGGATCGGGGGCGGACGCGGTGGTCGTGGCGCTGGTGGACCAGCCGGGCATCGGGGCCGCGGCGGTGGCGCGCGTGGCCGCCGCGTACGAGGGCGCCGGTTCGCTGGCGTGCGCGGCGTACGAGGGGCGGCGCGGGCATCCGGCGCTGTTCGGGTCTGAACGGTGGGCGGACATCGCCGCGAGCGCGGAGGGTGACCGGGGTGCGCGCGCCTATCTGCGCCGGCACGCGGCCGAGATCACCCTGGTCGAGTGCGCGGATGTCGCCGAGGAGTACGACATCGACACTCCGGAGGATCTGCGCAAGCTGGAGTGAGCGGGCCGAGGGCGCCCCGATGGGTGATGGAGAGTGACCGGGGTGGCACCCAGAGACATTCGATCACGACTTCTGTCGACTCTGAGAATCTCGATATCAACAAACCATTGAAGTTCCGCGATAAGGAAACTACTCTCCACTGGTCAGAAGCGCCCTGTACCCAGACGGCGCCCGCGACCGCATCTCGGAGCCCACGGCACCCCGTGCCGT
The DNA here is from genome assembly GCF_055570395.1 of Streptomyces sp. NPDC031210. Taxonomy (NCBI): domain Bacteria; kingdom Bacillati; phylum Actinomycetota; class Actinomycetes; order Kitasatosporales; family Streptomycetaceae; genus Streptomyces; species Streptomyces sp. NPDC031210. Next base: position 269,057 of record NZ_JBVIHH010000012.1, on the reverse strand, counting down.
TTGTGCGTTCCCGGCGGCCGCCAGGCACCGCCGCTGAATGGAGTGACAGCTCATGTCCGCACCAGCGCCGTCCCCGCTGGCCATCGTCGAAGTCGACCCCGCCCACACCCCCGCACGGCAGGGCGAGGTCCTCACCGACGCCGCCCTCGCCTTCGTGGCCGAGCTCCACCGGCGGTTCACCCCGCGGCGCGACGAGCTGCTCGCCCGCCGCGCCGCACGCCGGGCCGAGATCGCCCGGACCAGCACCCTGGACTTCCTCCCCGAGACCGCGCACATCCGCGCGGACGACACGTGGAAGGTCGCCGACGCGCCCGCCGCGCTCAACGACCGCCGGGTGGAGATCACCGGTCCCACCGACCGCAAGATGACCATCAACGCGCTCAACTCCGGCGCGAAGGTCTGGCTCGCCGACTTCGAGGACGCCTCGGCGCCCACGTGGGAGAACGTCGTCACCGGTCAGCTCAACCTGATCGACGCCTACGAGCGGCGGATCGACTTCACCGACGCCCGCTCGGGCAAGTCCTACGCGCTGCGGCCGGCCGGGGAGCTCGCCACCGTCGTGATGCGCCCGCGCGGCTGGCACCTCGACGAGCGCCACCTGCAGTTCGAGGGCCGCCCGGTCCCCGGCGCGCTGGTCGACTTCGGCCTGTACTTCTTCCACAACGCCCAGCGGCTGCTGGACCTCGGCAAGGGCCCGTACTTCTACCTGCCCAAGACCGAGTCGCACCTCGAAGCGCGCCTGTGGAACGACATCTTCGTCTTCGCCCAGGACTACGTCGGCATCCCCCAGGGCACCGTCCGCGCGACCGTCCTCATCGAGACGATCACCGCCGCGTACGAGATGGAGGAGATCCTCTACGAGCTGCGCGACCACGCCTCGGGCCTGAACGCGGGCCGCTGGGACTACCTCTTCTCCATCGTCAAGAACTTCCGTGACGGCGGCGCCAAGTTCGTCCTGCCCGACCGCAACGCGGTCACGATGACGGCCCCCTTCATGCGCGCCTACACCGAACTGCTCGTCCGCACCTGCCACAAGCGCGGCGCGCACGCCATCGGCGGCATGGCGGCCTTCATCCCCAACCGCCGCGACCCCGAGGCCAACGAGCGGGCCATGGCCAAGGTCAAGAACGACAAGGACCGCGAGGCCGGCGACGGCTTCGACGGCTCCTGGGTCGCCCACCCCGACCTGGTCCCCGTCGCCCGCGCCAGCTTCGACGCCGTCCTCGGCGACAAGCCCCACCAGAAGGACCGGCTGCGCGAGGACGTCCGCGTCACCGCCGCGGACCTCATCGCGATCGACTCCCTGGACGCCAAGCCCACCTACCAGGGCCTGGTCGACGCCGTGCAGGTCGGCACCCGCTACATCGAGGCGTGGCTGCGCGGCCTGGGCGCCGTCGCCATCTTCGGCCTGATGGAGGACGCCGCCACCGCCGAGATCTCCCGCTCCCAGATCTGGCAGTGGGTCGACGCCGGCGTCGTCTTCGAGAACGGCGAGAAGGCCACGGCCGACCTGGTGCGCACCGTCGCCGCCAAGGCCCTGTCCGACATCCGCGCCGAAATCGGCGAGGAAGCCTTCACCTCCGGCAAGTGGCAGCAGGCCCACGACCTCCTCCTGAAGGTCTCCCTCGACGCCGACTACGCGGACTTCCTGACGCTGCCGGCGTATGAGCTGCTGGGCTGATGACCGAGGGCCCCGGTGAGAGCCGGGTCCCGCCCGCCGAAAGGCCCCGGCCCACCCCGGTCGGGGCCTTTCCGGTGGGCGGATTCATGAGAGGCTGAGGACTCGGGCTTCATTCCTGCTCACCCTTTGTTGAGGCATGATGCGTGTCACCATCGCCGGCGTTTTCTTCTACCTCCAGGCGAGTGAGGTGGAGCAGAAGATGAGTGCGGTCGAACCTGAGCCGATCGACGGTGAGTCCGTTGTGGTCGGCACCACCGCCTATCCCGTCAAGCAGGTCGGTCGGATCGTCACCGGTCAGGACCCCCGGGACTTCAGCACGGGCGAGATCGTGCGAGCGCTGCGCCAGCTCGGGTTCACCTGCAAGCCGCGGCCGGCGGCCTCCGAGCCGACGCCGTTCCTCTGACCGGACGGAACCGCCCGCCCCGGCCGCGTTCCTCTGTTGTCCTGCGCCGGTCTCGGCGCACCGGGCAGGTCGTGGTGTGCCGCCTCGGTGCGTGGTGTGCCGCCTCGGTGCGGTGTGCGTAGGGCGCGACCGGGGCGGTCGGCGGGCGCTGTGAGCGCGGGAGCGGTGGCGCGGCGCGGCGACGGCCGGTGACGCGCCCGTACGGCCGCCCGAGTTTCGCCCTCTTCCTGGAGTACGCCAGTACGCCGCCCGGGCCGATCCACCTCCTGGACTCCGCCGCCCGGCCCCCGTCCGCTTCCCGGAGTCGCCGCCCGGCCCGATCCGCGCGCGTCCATGGAGCGCGGATGGCAGGCATTTCTCGTGGGGAGCGCGCGGTGGATGCGGCGCTGCCCGCGTTTCAGGGGTGGCGGTTGTGGCCGGAGAGGTCAATTCCTGGCGTGGAGGCCCTAGTTGGTGGTGTCGGGCGGGTGTACGGTCTGTCGCGCTTCTGGTAGGAAAGCTTCCTAACGATTGGGGAACCCCCCACGGCCCCGCTCCGGACTGGAGGAATCCATGCGCACCCGATCGATAGGCAAAGCCGTGCCCAGGACCGTCACCCGCGTCGCCCTCGGCCTCGCCCTGCTCGCCGTACCGGCGACCGCCGTCGCCACCACGGTGATCCCGGGCGACCACGGCCCGGCCGCGGCCCATGCCGCACCGCACGCCGCGCGGGCCGCGGCGGGTCTGGACGACCCGGCGAAGAAGGAGATCGCGATGCAACTGGTCTCCAGTGCCGAGAACTCCTCGCTGGACTGGAAGGCCCAGCACAAGTACATCGAGGACATCGGGGACGGCCGCGGCTACACCGGCGGCATCATCGGCTTCTGTTCCGGTACGCACGACATGCTGGAGCTCGTCGAGCTCTACACCGAGCGGAAGCCGGACAACGTCCTGGCCAAGTACCTGCCCGCACTGCGGGAGGTGGACGGCAGCGATTCGCACGAGGGGCTGGACCCGGGCTTCACCAGGGACTGGAAGAAGGCCGCGCAGGACAGCGCGTTCCAGAAGGCGCAGAACGACGAACGGGACCGGGTGTACTTCAACCCCGCGGTCAAGCGGGGCAAGAGCGACGGGATCGGCGTGCTGGGCCAGTTCGCGTACTACGACGCGCTCGTGATGCACGGCGACGGTGACGACAGCACCGGCTTCTCCAGCATCCGCAGGCGTGCGCTGGCCAAGGCCAAGCCGCCGGCCCAGGGCGGCGACGAGAAGACCTACCTGGACGCCTTCCTCGACGCCCGGGTGTGGGCGATGAAGCAGGAGGAGGCGCACAGCGACACCAGCCGCGTCGACACCGCGCAGCGCGTGTTCCTCAAGAAGGGCAACCTCGATCTGCGTACGCCGCTGGACTGGAAGGTCTACGGGGACAGCTTCCACATCGGCTGACACGCCTCGACGGCCCGTACGGGAACGGTGACTTCCGCTCCCTACGGGCCGTCATGTGTCCTCAGGCGGCGCGGGCTCAGTGCGCGGGGGCCGCCGCGGGCTCGGTGGAGTCCTGGTCACCGCGGTGCGGCTGCTCGGGTATGTCCACCTCGCCGTGGCCGCCACCGGCGTCGGCGTCGAGCGGGTCCGCGTCCGGCGCCTTCTTGCCGAAGTGGTTGAAGGCGAGGTTGAGGACGATGGCGATGAGGCAGCCGGTGCTGATGCCGGAGTCGAGGACGACGAGCAGGTCCTTGGGGAAGTGGTGGTAGAACTCCGGCGCGGCGATCGGGATCAGACCGATGCCGACGGCCGCCGCGACGATCAGCGCGTTCTCGCCCTTCTCCATCGCGGCGGAGGCCAGCGTCTGGATGCCGCTGGCGGCGACCGAACCGAACAGGACGATGCCGGCGCCGCCGAGGACCGGCAGCGGGACGAGGGAGATCACCGAGGCGGCCACCGGGCACAGGCCGAGCACGATGAGGATCAGGCCGCTGGTGGCCACGACGAAGCGGCTGCGCACCTTGGTCATCGCGACCAGGCCGATGTTCTGCGCGAAGGCGCTGTTGGCGAAGCCGTTGAACAGCGGGCTGAGGGCCGTACCGAGGGTGTCGGCGCGCAGGCCGCCCTCGATGGTCCGCTCGTCCGCCGGACGGTCGACGATCTTGCCGAGGGCGAGCATGTCGGCCGTCGACTCGGTCATGCAGACCAGCATCACGATGCACATCGAGACGATGGCGGCTATCTCGAACTGCGGGGCGCCGAAGTGGAACGGCGTCGGGAAGCCGACGAGGTCGGCCTTGGCCATGGCGGAGAAGTCGGTGATGCCGACGGGGATCGCGATCAGCGTGCCGGCCACCAGACCGAGCAGGATCGAGATCTGCTGGAGGAAGCCACGCAGCACCCGGCGCAGCACCAGCACGATGAGGAAGGTCAGCCCGGCCATCGCGATGTTCGTCAGCGAGCCGTAGTCCGGGGCCTGGGCGTTGCCGCCCTGCGACCAGTTGAAGGCCACCGGGAGCAGCGAGACGCCGATCAGGGTGATGACGGTGCCGGTGACCACGGGCGGGAAGAAGCGTACGAGCTTGGAGAAGTAGGGGGCGAGCACGAAGCCCAGCACACCGGCGACGATCACCGCCCCGAAGATGATGGGCAGGGCGTTCTCGGGGCTCTCGGCCTTGCCGATGGCGACCATCGGGGTGACACCGGCGAAGGAGACGCCGTTGACGAACGGCAGCTTGGCGCCGACCTTCCAAAAGCCCAGCGTCTGCAACAGGGTGGCGATGCCGGCGGTGAAGAGGGAGGCGCCCATCAAGAACGCGGTCTCGGCGGGGCTCAGGCCGCAGGCCGGCCCCACGATCATCGGCGGGGCGACCACGCCCGCGTACATCGCGGCCACGTGCTGGAGGCCGCTGGTGAACATTTTGAAGGGCGGGAGGGTTTCGTCGACCGGATGCTTCCGGTCCTCCTCCGGCTTCTGCCCGGGAGTTGCGGCCACTGCGGGCCTCCTGTCGATTTCTGCGTCGTCGAGACCCGACGAGGCGAGGCTGTCACGGAGGGCGTGCGTTGTGGTGCGGTGGTGCGAGAAGCCGCGCTGGTGGGCGGTGTTGCGGTGGGGCGGCGCTTGTGGCGCCTGGGGGGCGGTACGTGGGGTGACCGGCCCGGGGGTGCAAGGGTGATCCCCACACCCCCGGGGTCCGGCGCTTGTGGATCCCGCTCGGATCCACAAGCCCGGCCGGAAGCCGTCCCTCCCGGCCGAGTCTGTTGGGTAAGGCCACCAAGGGATCAGCCCTCGGAGGCGATACGGGCCAGGCGCTGCGCCTCGGCACGCGCGGTGCGGGCGATGGCGTCCTCGTCCACATTGGTGAGGTGGTTGTCCTCGACGACCGGCTTGCCGTCCACCAGGGACAGCGTGACCGGGGCCGCCGCGCCGAAGACCAGCGCGGTGACCGGGTCGGCGATGGAGGAGTGGCCGATGCCGTCCAGCTTCCACATCACCAGGTCGGCGAGCTTGCCGGCCTCCAGCGAGCCGATCTCGGCGGTACGGCCGAGGACCTGCGCGCCACCGTAGGTGCCCAGGCGCAGGGCCTTGCGGGCGTTGAGGGCGGCTTCGCGGTGGGCGCCGAGGCGGTTGATGAGCAGCGCGTTGCGCAGCTCGGTGTGCAGCTCGCCCGACTCGTTGGAGGCGGTGCCGTCCACGCCGAGGCCGACGGGGACGCCGGCCGCGAGCATGTCGGGGACGCGGGCGATGCCGGCGGCGAGGCGGGCGTTGGAGGACGGGCAGTGCGCGACGCCGGTGCCGGTGCGGGCGAAGGCGGCGATGTCGGAGTCGTTCATGTGGACGCAGTGCGCCATCCACACGTCGTCACCGAGCCAGCCCGTCGACTCGAAGTAGTCGGTGGGGCCCATGCCGAAGAGCTCGTGGCAGAACTTCTCCTCCTCGACGGTCTCCGAGCCGTGGGTGTGCATCCGCACACCCTTGCGGCGCGCCAGCTTGGCGCCCTCCCGCAGGAGTTCGGTGGAGATGGAGAAGGGAGAACAGGGGGCGGCGGCGATGTGCACCATCGAGCCGAAGGAGGAGTCGTGGTGCTTGTCGATGGCCTCCTCGGTGCCCAGCAGGGCGCCCTCGGTGGTCTCGACGGCGAAGTCCGGGGGCAGGCCGCCGTCCTTGACGCTGCGGTCCATCGAGCCGCGGGCGAGCGTGATCCGGGCGCCGATCTCAGCGACGGCCGCGAGCTCGGCGGAGACGAGGTCACCGGAGCCCTGGGGGAAGACGTAGTGGTGGTCGGAGGCGGTGGTGACGCCGCCCTTGACCATCATGCCGAGCGAGCCCTGGGTGGCCGCGGCGAGCATCGGGGCGTCGATGCGGGCCCACGTCGGGTAGAGCGCGACCAGCCAGTTGAACAGGTTGTGGTCGGTGGCGAGACCCCGGGTGATCCACTGGTAGAAGTGGTGGTGGGTGTTGATCAGACCGGGGGTGACCAGGTGTCCCGTGCCGTCGACGCGGCGGACGACGCCCGTGAGGCCCTCGGGGGCCTTGCCGGCGCCGACCGACTCGATGACGTTCCCGGCGACGACGACGTGACCGGTGGCGTATTCGGTGTCGTTGGCGTCGACGGTCGCGATGGCGCAGTTCTCGATGACGATGCGCTCGACCGCGCTGTCAAGGGATGCCGATGCAGCCATGGTGCTTTCCTCACTAATCTGACTGGCGTTGGGGGGTCCCCCTGGACGTCGGAGTCCTTGGGGAGGGCACGGCATGGCCCTACGGGATTTGAGTGCCGGAGCCGGGCGAGGCGGCTGACAGTACCGCCGCCCGTGGTGCGCTCCGGGTGCCGAGATGGTGGAAGAAGAGGTTGAGCAGGACCGCGACGAGCGCTCCGGCGCTGATCCCGGAGCCGAGCACGGTCTGTGCCCAGGCGGGGAAGTCGGCGTAGAAGGTCGGCGCGGCGAGCGGGATGATGCCGGCGCCGAGCGACACGGCCACCAGGATGATGTTGGAGCTGTCGTCGAGACCGGCTTCGGAGAGCGTACGGATGCCGCTGACCGCGATCGATCCGAACAGGACGATACCGGCGCCGCCGAGGACCGGCATCGGTACGAGCGAGACGACCGCGCCGAGGACCGGGAAGGCGCCGAGGACGAGCAGTGTGCCGCCGGCCAGGGCGACGACGTACCGGCTGCGCACCCGGGTCAGCGAGACCACGCCGACGTTCTGGGCGAAGGCGCTGGTGGGGAAACCGCCGAAGACGGGGCCGAGGAGGGTGGCGACCCCGTCGGTGCGCAGTCCGCGGGTGAGGGTGGCGCCGGTGGTCGGGCGGTCGCAGATCTCGCCCAGGGCCAGCATGCCGGCCGACGACTCCGTCATCAGTACGAGCATCACGATGCACAGGGAGAGGATCGCGGCGGGCTGGAACTCGGGGGCGCCGAAGGAGAAGGGGGTGGGCAGCGCGGCGACCGGGGCCGCGCGCAGCCCGTCGAAGCTCGCCATCCCGAAGGGCAGGGCGGCGAGGGTGCCGACGATCAGGCCCAGCAGGAGCGCGATCTGCTTGACGAAGCCCTTGGTGAAGCGCTGGATGAGCAGGATCACCAGGAGGGTGAAGCCGGCGAGCGCGAGGTTGCGCAGGGCGCCGAAGTCGGCGGCGTGCTCGTCGCCGCCCTGCGCCCAGCCGACCGGGACGGGCATCAGGGTGACGCCGATGAGGGTGATGACGACGCCGGTGACCAGCGGCGGGAAGAAGCGAAGCAGTCTGCCGAAGAACGGGCCGACGGCGAGGCAGAAGACTCCGGCGACCATCACCGCGCCGTAGATGGCGGGGAGTTGGTGGCCTTTGGCGCTGGTCTCGGCGATGGCCAGCATCGGGGTGATGCCGGCGGAGCTGGCCGCGTTGACGAACGGCAGGCGGTTGCCGGCGAACTTGCCCGCGCCGAGGGTCTGGAGGAGCGTCGCGAGCCCGGCGATGAGCAGGCCGGCGGCGATCAGCCGGGTCCGGCCCGCGGTGTCCAGGCCGACGGCCTGGCCGATGATGAGCGGAGGGGTGACGACGCCGGCGTACATGGCGGCGATGTGCTGGAGGGCGGCGGGGATCAGCCGCTTGACCGCCGGCTTCTCATCCACCGGATGGACCGGTGGCCGGGGGTGGTGCGGGGCTTGCGAGTGCTGTGCCATGGGTGGTCGTTCCCCTCGGGATTCGCGCCCCTCCCCTGTGCGAACGGGGAGGGGCCGCGAGGCACGGCGCCGCGTCGGAGCCGTCAGAGGTTGGTCATATCCAGCGGGATCCGGGCTTCGACACCGTCGCGCAGAACAGTGGCTTCGATCAGGCCGTACGGGCGGTCCGCCGCGTAGTAGACCTCGTTGTCGTTCTTCAGGCCGAACGGCTCCAGATCCACCAGGAAGTGGTGCTTGTTCGGGAGCGAGAAGCGGATCTCGTCGACCTCGGAACGGTTGTTGATGATGCGCGAACCCATTTGGTACAGGGTCTGCTGGAGGGAGAGGCTGTAGGTCTCCGCGAAGGCCTGCAGCATGTGCTTCTTGACCTGCTCGTAGGACCGCTCCCAGTTGGGCATCCGCTGCTCGTCGTCGGTCCAGTTGAACCGCCAGCGGCTGGACACCTCGGTGGCGAGGATGCGGTCGTACGCCTCCTTGAGGGTCGTGTACTTGTCCTTGATGTAGCCCCAGAACTCCGAGTTGGTGGAGTTCATGACGACGAGGTCCTTCAGGCCGGAGATGACCTGCCAGCTCTCACCGTCGTAGGTGATCTCGGTCAGGCGGGTCTCCTGGCCCTTGCGGGCGAAGGAGTGCTTGACCTCGTCGGACCCGATGAAGCGGGAGTTGTTGTCGGCGGTGGCGATCCGCTCCCAGGCGTACTCCTCGATGCGGATCCGCGCCTTCTTGATCGGCTCCTGGCTGGTCACGAAGTGCCGGGCCAGGTGGATGCCGAACTGCTCGGCCGACTCGATCCCGTACTCCTTGGCGAAGGCGTACACGGTGTTCTTCGTCGTGTCGGTGGGCAGGCAGTTGGCGTTGGAGCCGGAGAGGTGGACCTCTTCCAGGTCGCCGGAGAGGGCGACCGAGACGTTCAGGTCCTTGATGTGGTGGGTCTCGCCGTCGCGGGTGATCTTGACGACGCGGTTTTCCGCTTTGCCGTACTGGTTCTGGCCGAGAATCGTGGGCATGTCGGTGCTAGCTCCCTCGGTATACGGAGTAGCCGAACGGGTTGAGCAGCAGCGGTACGTGATAGTGCTCGCCCGGCTTGACGGCAAAGGTGATTGCCACCTCCGGGAAGAAAGCTCCGCTGTCCCTTACGCGGGGGGCGTCCTGCTGTTCCTCGGCTTGCTGGTGTGCCTTGTGGTGGACGAAGTACTCCTCGACGGCGAAGTCGAGGCGTACGTGGGTGGTGCCTTCCGGCAGGGCCGGCAGATCCTTGCAACGCCCGTCCGCATCGGTCTTGGAGGCGCCGTGAGCGGTCCAGGCGCCGTCGCTGCCGGAGCGCACCGCGAGCGTGAGGGCGACGCCCTCCGCGGGGCGGCCGACGCTGGTGTCCAGGATGTGCGTGGACACCGACGTCGAGCCGGCCGTCTCGCTGCTCATGCTGCGTCTCCTTCTGCGAGTTCCGTGAGGCGGGTCAGGCGAATGCGGTTGATCTTGCCGAGCTCCGTGCGAACGATCTCCCGTTCCTGTTCCGGAGTGTTGTCGATCCGGTGACGGACCGCGTCCCGCATCTGCTCTCCGGTCCGGCCGGAGGCGCAGATGAGGAAGACATGACCGAACTTCTCCTGGTAGGCCAGGTTCAGTTCGAGCATCTCCGCCTTGAGCGCTTCGGAGGCGCCGGCCATCCCGCTCTGCTCGCGGGAGGAGGTCGGATCGCCCGGCTTCGGCCGGCCGATGGGCGGGTGCCCGGCCATCGCCTCGGCAAGGTCCGCCGCGCTCAGCTCGGCCATGGCGGCGTCGCTGGCGGCGAACAGGGCGTCCGCGGTGGCGTACGGGCGCTGGGCGAGAATCCTGCTCCCCCACGCCCGGCTGGCACACACCTCGTGCAGTGCGGCCAGGGCCGTACTGTCGTCGGCGGTGTTGAACCGGGTGAGACCCGGGGTCGAACTCGAAGACACGGGAAGCCTCCGTGGCCTGGTGCTTGACGGCTCTGCTTGGCTGGAAACAGCTAAGACCCCCGGCAACATCCCGTCAACACTTTGTTGAAAACTCGGGGCACAAAAGCCGCCGTCCGGGTAACCCGGACGGCGGCCCGGCACCCGGGCCGGACCCGGTGACCGCTTCGCCTCAGTCGGTGGCCTTCGCGGCGTTTTCCCTGTTCAGGTAGTTGTAGACGGTGAAACGGGAGACGCCGAGGGCGCCCGCGACCGTCTCGACGCCGTGCCGGACGGAGAAGGCGCCGCGGGTCTCCAGAATCCGGACGACCGACTGCTTGGTCTTCCGGTCCAGCTCGGCGAGCGGCATGCCGTGCCGGCGCTGCAGCTCGGCGAGGATGTGGTCGAGCGAGTCGGACAGGTGCGGGAGCCGCACGGCCACCCGCTCCTCCCCCTCCCAGGTCAGCACGACGTCGTCGCCCTGCGCCAGGCCCGGCGCGACCATCTCGCCGCCCATCGCGTCCACGAGCGGCTTGACCGCTTGGACGAACGGGTGGTCCGCAGGCTCGGTCATGTGTCGCTCCCCTCGGGCCCGCCGTCTTCCGCGATCACATTGACCTGGAGGGAGACGCGGGTGGCGCCGGCCCCCAGGGAGTCGCGCAGCAGGGCGGACACCGCGCCCAGGACCCGTTCGGCGTCGCCCTCGGCCGTATTACCGAACGGCCCGACGTCCACGGCGTCCAGCCCGGCGCCCGTGACGATGTCGCGCGCCACCACCGCATGAGCCGGGGCCTCGTCCAGGTCGAACGGCTCCGTCGTGAATTCCACTCTCAATCGCACGCCGCTCAACCTACGCGCGGTTGGGCCCGGCGACCAGAAATTGGCCCCGGGCCCCCTTGACAGCCTTGGAGCCCGCCAGGCAATGTTCCATTACGCAGAAAGTAAGTTCCGCTATCCGGAAGGAGCGCCGGCCCTCATGGGTTTCTCGGACACGCGCTTCAACGTCAATCTGTCGATCCTGTTCACCGAGCTTCCGTTGCTGGAGCGGCCGGCGGCCGCGCGGGCGGCGGGGTTCACGGCGGTGGAGTTGTGGTGGCCGTGGGTGGATGCCCCGGTGCCGGAGCGGTCGGAGCTGGACGCGCTGCGCGAGGCGCTGAACGACGCGGGGACGGCGTTGGTGGGGCTGAACTTCTACGCGGGGCAGTTGCCGGGCCCTGATCGTGGTGCGCTGTCGGTGCCGGGTGAGGAGTCGGACAAGTTCCGTGCCAATGTCCCGGTGGCGATCGAGTTCGCGACGTCGCTGGGCTGCACCACCTTCAACGCCCTCTACGGCAACCGGGTGGAGGGGGTTTCGCCGGAGGAGCAGGACGCGCTGGCGCTGGAGAACCTGACCTTCGCCGCGCGGGCGGTGGGCGAGGTGGGCGGCACGCTGCTGATCGAGGCGCTCAACGCGCCCGAGTCGCCGAAGTGCCCGATCGTCTCCGCGCCGAAGGCCATCGAGATCGTCGACGCGGTCAACGCCGCGACCGGCCTGGACAACGCGAAGTTCCTGATGGACCTCTACCACCTGTCGATGAACGGCGAGGACCTGGAGAAGGTCATCGACACCTGCACGGCCAAGACCGCGCATGTACAGATCGCCGACAACCCCGGCCGCGGCGCGCCGGGTACCGGGTCGCTGGACCTGGCCGCGCTGCTGGACCAACTGCGCGAGCGGGGCTACACGGGCTACACCGGCCTGGAGTACAAGCCCGGCGACGGCCCCAGCGCCGAGGCGTTCGGCTGGCTGCCCGCCGCCCACCGCGCCGCCCACTGACCACCACCCCACCAACCCGGCCGGGTCAGGTTCGGTTGGTGCGGTCGCTTGCGTCACCGAAAACGTTTGAGTGTGAAAGAGGCTTCGCAGATGAGTAACCTTCCCAAGATCGCGTGGATCGGGCTGGGCATCATGGGCTCGCCCATGGCCGAGAACCTGCTCAAGGCCGGCTACAGCGTCTCCGGCTACACCCTGGAGGCCGACAAGCTCCAGCGGCTGGCCGAGGCCGGCGGCACCGCCGCCACCTCCATCGCCGACGCCGTACGCGACGCGGACGTGATCATCACGATGGTGCCGGCCTCCCCCCAGGTCGAGGCCATCGCCTACGGCCCCGACGGCATCCTGGACAACGCCCGCTCCGGCGCCCTGCTGATCGACATGTCCTCCATCACCCCCCAGACCTCCATCGACCTGGCCAAGGCCGCCGGCCACAAGGGCATCCGAGTCCTGGACGCCCCCGTCTCCGGCGGCGAGGCCGGCGCCATCGAGGCCGTCCTGTCCATCATGGTCGGCGGTGAGCAGGCCGACTTCGACACCGCCCTGCCCCTCCTCCAGGCCCTGGGCAAGACCATCGTGCTGTGCGGCCCGCACGGCTCCGGCCAGACGGTCAAGGCCGCCAACCAGCTCATCGTCGCCGTCAACATCCAAGCCTGCGCCGAAGCCGTCGTCTTCCTGGAGAAGTCCGGCGTCGACCTGGCCGCCGCCCTCGACGTCCTCAACGGCGGCCTGGCCGGCTCCACCGTCCTGACCCGCAAGAAGGACAACTTCAAAAACCGCGACTTCCGGCCCGGCTTCCGCATCGACCTCCACCACAAGGACATGGGCATCGTCACCGACGCCGCCCGCAACGTCGGCGCCGCCCTGCCCGTCGGCACCGTCGTCGCCAACCTCGTCGCCTCCCTGCGCGCCCAGGGCGACGGCAACCTCGACCACTCCGCCCTCCTGCGCGGCGTCGAACGCCTCTCCGGACACACCACCGAAAGCTGAGTCCATGGCGGCGCAGCGGGTTCCCGCCATACGGGCGGCGGTCCAGATCATGAAGGACGAAGGCGTCGACACCGTCTTCGGCTGTCCCGGTGCCGCTCTTCTCCCGCTGTACGCGGCGATGGAGGAGGCCGGCGGCATCGCGCACCTCACGGCGCGCCACGAAGAGGGCGCCGCGTTCATGGCGGACGGCTGGGCCCGGACGACCGGGCGGCCCGGTGTCGCCGCGGTGGCCGCGGGTCCGGGAGCCGCGCGGCTGGTCACCGGCCTGTACGCCGCCCAGCAGGACGCGGTGGCGCTGGTCTGCGTCACCGGGCGGGCGGCGGCCGGCACCCACCGGCCGGCCGGCTCGCTGCGCCAGGACCCCTGCCGGCCGCCCGATCTGGTCCGGCTCGCCGGCCCGGTCACCAAACGGGCCGAGCGGATCGAGGATCCGGCGCGGATCCCGGGGGCCTTCCGCGAGGCGTTCGCGCTCGCGCGGGAGGGGCGACCGGGTCCGGTACTGATCGATGTCCCGGCCGATCTGGCCGTGGCGGAGATCGGTGACGACGCCGGGCGGGCCGACCGGCTCGCCTTCCGCCCGCCCCGGTCCGGGGCCCTGCGACCACCCGGGGCGACGCGCACGGAGTGCCCTGACAGCGCCGTGCGCGCGCCCTGGGTCCTGGCGGAGCTCGACGAGATCTTCGGCCCCGGGGATCCGTCCGGGGCGGCGGTGTACTTCGTGGGCGGCCCGGGTGCCGGCTACCCCGCGACGTCGGCGACGGTGCCCCGGTGCCACCGGCTGCCCGGCGCGGGCGGCCCGCCGGGCTGGGAGGTGCCGGCCGCGATCGGCGTCCGTACGGCCCTGGATTCCCGGGGCGAGCGGGACGCCGAGGTCGTCGCGGTCGTCGACGGGGGCGGTTTCCCGTTCATGGCCGAGGAACTGGCGGTCGCGGCGCGGTACGGCGTGCCGTTCGTGCTGATCATGCTCACCCCCGGGTACCCCGGTCCGCCCCGGCGGTCCGATGGCGGGTACCCCCGCGAACTTCCGGTCGACGTCCATTACGACGAGCGGCTCACCGACCACGTGAAGCTCATGGAGGCGTACGGCTGCGCAGGCCGTGGCGCCGTCGATCCGGCGGAACTCCGCTCGGCGGTCGAGTGGGCCCGTAAGGAAGCCGTCTCGACGCGGCGGCCGGTCCTCGTGGAGGTCCCGGTCGGGCGCGTGCCGGCTTCCGGCGGTCCACCGGCAGCGCATGTGCCGGAGTTCACTTTCGGGAGGTAACTCCCGAAAACCCCGAGTTTCCGGGCGGTGGTCGCGCTGACACCTGTCCTGTCGCGCCCAGGCGCGGCCGCCGCCCGGAACACCACCAGCTTTGTTTCAACAAACTGTTGACGTTTGGTCGGAGCTGTTCTTACGCTCCGACATGCGGAAGCCAACTTCCGCGCTCTCGTACGGAAGGTCACCATGTCGAAGCCCACGCTGACGGCGCGCACTCTCACTACGGAGGCAGGCGCCCCCGTCGCCGACAACCAGAACTCCGCCACCGCCGGCGTCGGCGGCCCGATCATCCTCCAGGACCAGCACCTGCTGGAGAAGCTCGCCCGCTTCAATCGCGAGCGCATCCCGGAGCGCGTCGTCCACGCCCGTGGCTCCGGCGCGTACGGCTACTTCGAGGTGACCGACGACGTCACCGGCTTCACCCGCGCCGACTTCCTCAACACCGTCGGCAAGCGGACCGAGACGTTCATCCGCTTCTCGACCGTCGCCGACAACCTCGGCGGCCCGGACGCGGCCCGCGACCCGCGCGGCTTCGCCCTGAAGTTCTACACCGAAGAGGGCAACTACGACCTCGTCGGCAACAACACCCCGGTGTTCTTCATCAAGGACCCGATCAAGTTCCCCGACTTCATCCACTCGCAGAAGCGCGACCCCTTCACGGGCAAGCAGGAGCCGGACAACGTCTGGGACTTCTGGGCGCACGCCCCCGAGGCCACCCACCAGATCACCTGGCTCATGGGCGACCGCGGCATCCCGGCCTCCTACCGCCACATGAACGGCTACGGCTCGCACACCTACCAGTGGACGAACGCCGAGGGCGAGGCCTTCTTCGTCAAGTACCACTTCAAGACCAACCAGGGCATCCGCTGCCTGAGCAGCGAGCAGGGCGCCGAGCTGGCGGGCAAGGACCCCAACAGCCACCAGACCGACCTGCTCCAGTCCATCGAGCGCGGCGTCTACCCCTCGTGGACCCTCTACGTGCAGATCATGCCGGCGGCCGAGGCGGCGGACTACCGCTTCAACCCGTTCGACCTGACCAAGGTGTGGCCGCACGCCGACTACCCGCTCCAGCGGGTCGGCCGCCTGGTGCTGGACCGCAACCCGGACAACGTCTTCGCCGAGGTCGAGCAGTCCGCGTTCTCGCCGAACAACTTCGTGCCCGGCATCGGCCCGTCCCCGGACAAGATGCTCCAGGGCCGGCTGTTCGCCTACGCCGACGCGCACCGCTACCGCCTGGGCGTCAACCACACCCAGCTCCCGGTGAACGCCCCCAAGGCGACCACCGCCAACAACTACGGCCGGGACGGCCTGATGGCGGCCAACGCCTACGACCGGCACGCGAAGAACTACGAGCCCAACTCCTACAGCGGCCCGGTCCAGACGAACCAGCCGCTCTCCGCCCCGCTCGCCGTCTCCGGCTTCGTCGGCACGCACGAGGCGCCGGCGCACACCAAGGACGACGACTTCTTCCAGGCCGGTGAGCTCTACCGTCTGATGTCGGAGGAGGAGAAGAGCCGTCTGGTGGACAACATCGCCGGCGGCCTCTCCCAGGTCAGCCGCGACGACGTGATCGAGAAGAACCTCGCTCACTTCCACGCCGCCGACCAGGACTACGGCAAGCGCGTCGAGGCCCGCGTCCGCGAGCTGCGCGAGGACTGACGGGAGGTCAGCATCCTTGCGCATCCGTACCGGCCGGCCCGTTGAGGGGTGGTCGGCCGGTACGGAGAGGTTGTGCGGAGCTCCGCGGCACGCGGGGAGATACCAGTGCGGTGGCAGCGCTCACCCGATAGGGATGGGTGAGCCTCTTCCCCGCCGCGGAGCCCGCCTCCTCCAAGCCCCACCCGGAACCCGCGGTACCCGGAACCCGCGGTACCCGGTACCCGGGTTCCAGCCCCTCTCCCAGACTCCGTCCGGCGGTGCGATGTCCTGTCGCGCCCAACTCTCGCGCTGCCGGGCGGGAACCACTCGCGAGGCCCGGCGTCCGTACGGTCACGGATGCCGGGCCCCGTGCGCGTACGCGGCGCGTGCGAGGCCGGTGCGCCCCGCGCGCCCCTGCCCGCGCGCTCCGGGACTCCCCCGGTTTCTCCCCCGACCTGCGGCTCTCTGCGCGATTTCGGCCCCCGGCGGCCGGTTTTGGAGAGACCATGGAAGGCAGCAGCAGAGCCGTCCTGTCTGCCGACCTACCGCCAGGAGCCCACCATGGCCGACAGCGTGCCGGTGCGGTGCCCCACGTGCCGCCCCGAGAACGCCTTCACCCCGCCCACCTTCCCGTGCGCGTGCGGTGCCCCGCTGACGATGCCCGTACTGCGCGGCGGGGTGCCCGTCGAGATACTCCACCGCACCTGGCAGTCCTCCTGGGTCCAGGTGCGCTGCGAGGTCTGCGGGCGGCAGGACGAGTGGCCGGCGCCGGAGTCGGGCTGCGCGTGCGGGACCGTGGTCCGCGTCCCGGTCTCGCCCGTGCCCGTCCCGCCGCCCCTCTTCCCGGCCGCCGGCCCGCACGGCACCCCCGCGCCGCTGCCCGCGACCGCGGCCGGCGCCCGGCCCGCCGTGCTGCGGCCCGCGTTCCGCCCGGTGACGATCCGTACGGCCCGTGACTGCGTCACCGCCGCCGCGCAGTATCTGAAGTGGCTGGGTTACGCCGATGTCGCCCGCACCCAGGAGCGGACCGCCTCCGGGGTCGATCTGCGCGGCACCGGGGTGGTCGCCCAGGTCGATCCGACCACCCGCTCCACCACCCTCCGCGAGATCGAATGCGTCTGGCTCAACGGCCTCAACGACTCCGCCATCGCCGTCTTCTTCTCCCTGGCCGGCTACGCCCGCGATGCCCGCTCCCGCGCCGACGAACTGCACATCCCGCTGTTCGTCATGGACCTCACGGGCACCCCGCAGCCGGTCAACGACCCGGCGGACGAACTGATCAAGTACGGCGCGACGGGGCGGTGAGCCGGGGGCGGGCGGAGAGCCGACGACGAGCCCGGCCCGGGGCCGCCGTCGCCCCGCGGATGGTCATAATGCACGGATGATCGACGCGAACGCCCTGCGGTCCGCCTGCCTGGAGTTCAACGGCGCGACCGAGGAATTCCCCTTTCCACGGCACCCGGACGTCTCGACCTTCAAGGTCGGCGCCAAGATCTTCGCGCTGACCACGCTGACGGCCGCGCCGCTCACCGTGAGCCTCAAATGCGAGCCGGAACTCGCCGAGCGGCTGCGGGCGGCGCACCCGGAGGTGGTGCCCGGTTACCACCTCAACAAGCGGCACTGGAACACCGTTTCCCTGGAGGGCGACCTCCCCGACCGGATGATCCTCGACATGATCGAGGACTCCTACGACCTCGTCGTCGCCTCGCTCCCCCGCGCCCAGCGCCTCCTGCTCGACTGGCCGGGAGAGCGCTGAGCGCGGAAAAGAGCGGGAGGCTCACGACGCGACGCGCCCCAGTTCCCGCGCCAGCCGCTCGCGGAGTTCGACCTTGCGGACCTTGCCGCTGACGGTCATCGGGAAGGCGTCGAGGATGTCGAGGTGGCGCGGCACCTTGTAGTGGGCGAGCCGGGAGCGGCAGTAGCGCGCCAACTCGTCGCGGGTGAGGGGGTCCTGGGGGTCGCGGAGGATGACGCAGGCGGCGATCTCCTCGCCGTACTTCTCGTCCGGTACGCCGACCACCTGCACATCGGCGATCTTGGGGTGGGAGTACAGGAACTCCTCGATCTCGCGCGGGTACACGTTCTCGCCACCCCGGATGATCATGTCCTTGATGCGGCCGACGATCCGCACGTAGCCGTCGTCGTTCATCACGGCCAGGTCGCCGGTGTGCATCCAGCGGGCGGCGTCGATGACCTCCGCGGTGCGCTCGGGGTCCTGCCAGTAGCCGAGCATCACGCTGTACCCGCGGGTGCACAACTCCCCCGGCTCGCCGCGCGGCACGGTCACGCCCGTGGCCGGGTCGACGACCTTGACCTCGATGTGCGGCAGCACCCGGCCGACCGTCGCGGTGCGGTGTTCCAGGTCGTCGTCGCGGCGGGTCTGGGTGGAGACCGGCGAGGTCTCGGTCATGCCGTAGCAGATGGAGACCTCCGCCATGTGCATCTCGGCGATCACCCGCTTCATCACCTCCTCCGGGCAGGGCGAGCCGGCCATGATGCCGGTGCGCAGCGACGAGAGGTCGTAGGAGGCGAAGGCGGGGTGGTCGAGCTCGGCGATGAACATGGTGGGGACGCCGTAGAGCGAGGTGCAGCGCTCGTCCTGGACCGCCTTCAGGGTGCTCTCGGCGTCGAACGCGGGCGCCGGGATGACGATGCAGGCGCCGTGCGTGGTGGCACCGAGGTTGCCCATCACCATGCCGAAGCAGTGGTAGAAGGGGACGGGCAGGCACACCCGGTCGTGCTCGGTGTAGCCGACGGTCTCGCCCACCCAGTAGCCGTTGTTGAGGATGTTGTGGTGGGAGAGGGTGGCGCCCTTGGGGAACCCGGTGGTGCCGGAGGTGTACTGGATGTTGACCGGGTCGTCGGCCGTCAGGGCCGCTTCGCACGCGGCGAGCCGGGTCTGCGGCACGGCGGCGCCGGCGGCCAGCAGCCCGCCCCAGGTCGGGTCGCCGAGGTAGACGACGTCCCGCAGCGCGGTGCTCTCGGCCCGCACCTGCTCGATCATGCGGCGGTAGTCGCTGGTCTTGTGGCGGATGGCGGAGACCAGGACCTGCATGCCGGACTGCCGCAGGACGTAGGCCAGTTCGTGGACGCGGTAGGCGGGGTTGACGTTGACGAGGATGGCGCCGATCCGGGCGGTGGCGTACTGGACCAGTACCCATTCGGCGCAGTTGGGCGCCCAGATGCCGACCCGGTCGCCCTTGCCGACGCCCTTGGCGAGCAGGCCGAGGGCCACCTCGTCGACCGCGCGGCCCAGCTCGCGGTAGGTCCAGCGGCGGCCGCTCGCCACCTCCACCAGCGCCTCCCGGTCGCCGTACCGGGCGATGGCGCGGCTGAGGTCGGCGCCGATGGTGTGGCCGAGCAGGGGCCGTTCGGCGACCCCGCTGGCGTAGGACAGGTGTGTCCGGATCGCGCTCATCGGTGGTTTTCCTCCCAGTACTCTGCTCCGCCGTCGCCCTGCGCGGTGCGTTCGCGCAGTTCGATACGGCGGATCTTGCCGGAGACGGTCTTCGGCAGTTCGGCGAACTCCAGCCGCCGGACGCGCTTATAGGGGGCCAAGACGGCGCGCGAGTGGGCGAAGAGCAGCTTCGCGGTTTCCGGGCCGGGCTCCCAGCTTGCCGCCAGGACGATGTACGCCTTGGGCACGGCCAGCCGCAGCGGGTCGGGCGCCGGCACCACGGCGGCCTCGGCGACCGCCTCGTGCTCCAGCAGGGCGCTCTCCAGCTCGAACGGCGAGATCTTGTAGTCGGACGCCTTGAAGACGTCGTCGGCGCGGCCGATGTAGGTGATCCAGCCGTCCTTGTCGCGCGAGCCGATGTCTCCGGTGCGGTAGTAGCCGCCGGCCATGGCCTCGGCGGTGCGGGCCGGGTCGCCGTGGTAGCCGGTCATCAGGCCGACGGGCCGCGCCGAGAGGTCGAGGGCGATCTCGCCCTCATCGGCCGGGGCGCCGCTGACCGGGTCGAGCAGGACGACGTCGAAACCGGGCGTGGGCCGGCCCATGGAGCCCGGTTTGACCTGCTGGCCGGGGGTGTTGGCGACCTGTACGGCGGTCTCGGTCTGGCCGAAGCCGTCGCGGATCGTGACGCCCCACGCCTGCCGCACCCGCTCGATGATCTCCGGGTTGAGCGGTTCGCCGGCCGCGACGATCTCCCGGGGCGGATGCGCGAGCGCCCTCAGGTCGGCCTGGATGAGCATGCGCCACACGGTGGGCGGGGCGCAGAAGCTGGTGACCCGAGCCCGGTCCATCTCGGTCATCAGGCGGGCCGCGTCGAAGCGGGTGTAGTTGTGGAGGAAGACGGTCGCCTCGGCGTTCCAGGGCGCGAAGAGATTGGACCAGGCGTGCTTGGCCCAGCCGGGCGAGGAGATGTTCAGATGCACGTCGCCGGGCCGCAGACCCGTCCAGTACATCGTGGCCAAGTGGCCGATGGGGTAGGAGGAGTGGGTGTGCTCGACGAGTTTGGGGCGGGCTGTGGTGCCGGAGGTGAAATAGAGCATCAGGGGGTCGTCGGCGGCGGTCGGTCCGCCCGGTTCGAAGACGGCGGGGCTCTCCCGCGCGTCCTCGTACGCCAGCCAGCCGGGCGGCGCGCCGCCCACCGCGATGCGGGTGTAGCCGCCGGGCACCGCGTCGAACTTGCCGGTGTCCGCGGCGCGCACGATGACGTGCCGGGCGCGGCCGCGGTCGACGCGGTCGGCGAGGTCGGCGGGGCCCAGCAGCGGGGTGGCGGGGATGACGACGGCGCGCAGCTTCATCGCGGCCAGCGCGGTCTCCCACAGTTCGGCCTGGTTGCCGAGCATCACGATGACGCGGTCGCCGGCGCGCACCCCGTTGGCGGACAGCCAGTTGGCGACCTGGTCGGAGCGGCGCCGCATCTCCTCGAAGGTGCGGCGGGTCTCCGTGCCGTCCTCCTCGACGAGGTGCAGCGCGATGCGGTCGTTGCCGCGCGCGATGACGTCGAACCAGTCCAGCGCCCAGTTGAAGTGCGCCGGGCGGGGCCAGCGGAACGCGGCCCGGGCCGCGTCGTAGTCCTCGCGGTGGCGGAGCAGGAGATCCCGCGCCGCCCGGAACTCCCGCGTGGCGGCCGGTGCGCGGCCCGCCGTCCCGGTTTCCGTGTCCGTCATTCCTCGTCCTCCTCGTTGCCGCACCGCTACCTGCCATCGTGTAATCAGTGGCGCAGTTCTCACCACCCCCGAACGGGGGGAACCGGAGGTTTCGGCGTGCAGCTCGGCTCGGGGGCGGACGATCGCGTGGACGTACGGGCGGCACTGGCGCGGCTGCGGCGGGACAGCGGTCTGCCGGTGGCGTTCGGCGGCTTGCTGGCCGGTACGGGCCGCTACCGCATCCGTGAACTGTCCGGGACGCGGACGGGGGTGCTGCGCGGTCTGGACGTCCTCCAGGGCAACGGGCTCGGCGGCAAGGCGGTGGCGCTGTCCCGGCCGTTCGCGGTGACCGACTACAGCGTGTCCTCGGTGATCAGCCACGAGTACGACGCGGCGGTGGCCGCCGAGGGGCTGCGGTCGGTGCTGGCGGTGCCGGTGATCGTCCGGCGCCGGGTGCGCGGCGTTCTCTACGGGGCGCTGCGCCGCCCGGCGCGGCTCGGTGACCGGCCGCTGGCGGCGGCGATGGAGGCGGCACGCGAGCTGGAGCAGGAGCTGCTGCTCCAGGACGAGGCGGCGCGGTTGCTGTCGGTGGCCCGGCAGCCGACGGCGGCGGACCCGGCGATGTGGGAGGAGGTCCGCGAGGCGCACGGCGCTCTGCGGGCGCTGGCGCAGCGGGTGGCCGATCCCCTGCTGCGGCAGGAGCTTTTGGCGGCCTGCGGCCAACTGGCCAGGGCGTCCTCCGGCCGACCGCACGCCGGAGTGCCGGGCCCGGCCCTGGCGCCGCGGGAGGTGGATGTGCTGGCGTGTGTGGCGGTGGGCGCGACGAACGCGGAGACGGCCGAGCGGCTGGGGCTCCGCCCAGAGACGGTCAAGGGCTATCTCCGCGCCGCCATGCGCAAGTTGGGGGCGCGCACCCGCGGCCAGGCGGTGATCGCGGCGCGGCGGCGCGGGGTGCTGCCGTAGGGCCGGGCGTCAATCCGATTGCCGCGGTGTCCGCCGCCCGGCCATCATGCCCCCGTGATCGATGACCGCGCACTGTCCGAGAAGCCGGTGCTGCCGGGCCGCCGGATCCGGCTCGCGCCGCTGTCCGTGCGGCACGCGGCGGCCTTCCACGCCGCCTGCCTGGACCCGGAGACCCGCCGGCTGACCGGCACGCACCGGCACTTCACCCGCGCCGAGATCGAGGAGTGGTGCGCCGGTGCCGGCGCCCGCGCGGACCGCCTGGATCTGGCCATCGAGGACCGGGAGACCGGCGACTGTCTCGGCGAACTCGCGCTGAGCGGGATCGACCGGGACAACGCCCACGGGGTGTTCCGGATCGCCCTGGCCCCTGGGGCCACCGGCCGCGGCATCGGCGGCGAGGCGATCCGCCTGCTCCTGGACCACGCCTTCGACCGGGTCGGGCTGCACCGCGTGCAGTTGGAGGTGTTCGCCTTCAACGAGCGGGCCCGGCGCGCGTACGAGAAGTGCGGTTTCGAGGTCGAGGGCCGGATGCGCGAGGCGTTGCACTGGGACGGCGAGTGGCACGACGTGCTGGTGATGGCGGCGCTGAGCACGGGGCGCGGGGCGGCGGGGCGGTAGGCAGCCAGGACGCCGCTGGTCAACCCACCCGGTCCGCGCCCTTGCCGACCTTGCCGTAGCGGATGTCGTGCCGGGCGTCGGGGGCGGCCAGCCGCAGGACGCCGGCCGCCTCCTCCTCCAGCGCGCCCCGCTGACCGGGCGTCAGGTCGGTGAACGGCTCGAGGGTCAGCCGGGCGCCGTCCGCCGTGAGGTCGGGTCGCCACAGTCCGCGCACGGTGCCGTCGAGCAGGAAGACGCGGTGGGCGACGTTGCGATCCCAGGTGCGGCCCTGGTGGGCGGGGGCGATGATCCGGGTGCGGTCGGCGTGCGAGAGCGTGAGGTTGTCGTACTCCGGCAGGAAGCGGACGGGGGCCTCGGTGTCGGGGTCCGGCAGCGGCGCGTCGGGCAGGTCGAAGAGCTCCACGCCGTTCTCGTCCCGGAAGGTGCGCAAGCGCGGCCGCAGCGGGTCGACGATCTCGCGCAGCCGGGTCAGCCCGCACCAGGTCTGCATGTCCTTGACGGAGGCGGGTCCGAACGCCGCGAGATAGCGCAGCAGGACGGCGGCGAGGGCCTGTTGGGGGTCGCTGTCCGGTGCGTCGGGGCCGGGGGTGCCGGGGGTGGGAGCGCCCTGGGACGCGTCGGCGGGGGCGGCCGGGGAGGCGTCGGCGGCCGGCGCCTCCGCCAGCCAGGCTTCGAGGGTGGTGTGCGCGGCCTGCCCGCCGCGCCCCCACAGGCCCCGCGGGGTGACCTGCACCAGGGGCAGTAGCTGACGGGCGGCCATCGCCAGCGGCTGGGCGTCGCATCCGGGCCACTCCCGCTGGAGCCGGTCGCCCAGTTCCTTGAACGTCAGCGGCCGTTCCTCGACGAGCGCCCGGGCGGTCGCGGCGAGCCGCTCCAGGTCGACGCCGGTCAGCCGCTTGCCGCAACTGCCGCGCAGGGTCCGCTCGTGCACGGGGGCGGTGAGCGGCCGCAGCAACCGGGCGTCGCAGGCGCTCACCAGGTGGAGGGTCGAGCGCAGCGTCGAGAGGCGGACGGCCTGCCGGGTCTCCAGCAGCCCGGACAGCTCCTCGGGGCGGAAGCCGGCGAGCCGGGCGGCGAGGGCGTAGTACGGCGGCGAGGGCGACTGGGCCTGGAGACCGACCAGCCACCGGACGGCCTCCAGGGCGCTCATCGTGGCGCGCCGGAGCAGGAGTTGGCGGTGGAGGGTGGCGCGGCCGAGGGCGCGGGCGGTGAGGGTGGGGGCGGTGCGCTGCGTCATGGCGACGACGGTACGGCCCCTCGCGGACAGTCCGCGTCCTCAAGGAGCCGGGCGGGCGCACACGTCAGGGCGACGGCATGCCCTTCCCGCCCGGCCACCGTACGCACCGCCCGGCCACCGTACGCACCGTCCCGCCGCGGCTCACGCGACCGATCCGATGCGGCCCACCGAGCGGCCGGCGTCGTGGTGGATGGGGGTGTGCGCGCCGGTCAGCGGTACGCCGGTGCCGCCGCGCCGGTTGGCGACGATCTCGGCGGCGATGGACAGGGCGGTCTCTTCCGGGGTGCGGGCGCCGAGGTCGAGGCCGATGGGCGAGCGCAGCCGGTTGAGTTCGATCTCGGTGAGTCCCACGTCGCGCAGCCGCTGAAGGCGGTCGAGGTGGGTGCGGCGCGAGCCCATCGCGCCGACGTAGGCGACCGGGAGCTTGAGCGCGCGTTCCAGCAGCGGCACGTCGAACTTGGCGTCGTGGGTGAGCACGCACAGGACCGTGCGGGCGTCCAGTTCCTGGGAGTCGAGGTAGCGGTGCGGCCAGTCCACGACGATCTCGTCGGCGTCGGGGAAGCGCCGGGCGGTGGCGAAGACGGGGCGGGCGTCGCACACCGTGACGTGGTAGTTGAGGAATTTTCCGACCTTGACCAGGGCGGAGGCGAAGTCGATGGCGCCGAAGACGATCATCCGGGGCGCGGGGACGGAGGATTCGACGAGCACCAGGACCGGCTGCCCGCAGCGGGAGCCGCCCGCTCCGATCTCGAAGGTCGCGGTGCGCCCGGCGTCGAGGAGGGCGCGGGCCTCCGCGGCCGCCGTGCGGTCCAGGGCGGTGTGTCCGCCCAGGGTCCCGGTGTGGCTGCCGTCGGGGCGGACGAGCAGGGCGCGTCCGACGAGGTCGTCGGGGCCCTGGACGATCCGGGCGACCGCCGCCGCCTCTCCTTGGGCGGCGGCGGCCAGCCCGGCGGCGAGCGTGTCGGCAGTGCTGTCCACCGGTTCCCCCGCCGCGCCGCCGTCGCCGGCGGCCGCGGGGACGCTCGTCCGTACCGGGGTGACGAGGATGTCGATGATGCCGCCGCAGGTCAGACCCACGGCGAAGGCGTCCTCGTCGCTGTAGCCGAAGCGCTCCAGGACCGATTCACCGGTGCGCAGCGCCTCTTGGCACAGTTCGTAGACCGCCCCCTCCACGCACCCGCCGGAGACCGACCCGATCGCCGTGCCGTCGGTGTCGACGGCGAGGGCGGCTCCGGGCTGGCGGGGCGCGCTGCCGCTGGTGGCCACGACGGTGGCCACGGCGAAGTCGCGTCCCTGCTCGACCCACCGGTGCAACTCTTCGGCGATGTCCAGCATGTCGGTCTCCTTAGGAGTCGTGGAGCGGGCGGGCTGTTTCCTACTTGACGCCCAGCCACTGCTCGATCGGGTTGAGCGAGAAGTAGACGAGGAAGATGAGGCTCAGCACCCACATGAAGCCGCCGACCTCACGCCACTTGCCCTGCGCCGCCTTGATGGCGGTGTAGGCCAGGACGCCCGCGCCGACACCGGCGGTGATGTTGTACGTGAACGGCATCAGGGCGACGGTCAGGAAGACCGGGATGGACACCGAGCGGTCGCTCCAGTCGACGTGCTTGGCGGCGCTCATCATCATCGAGCCGATGACGACGAGGGCGGCCGCGGCGACCTGGGCCGGTACGAGCTGGGTGAGCGGGGTGAAGAACAGGCAGGCCGCGAAGAACAGGCCGGTGACCACCGACGACAGGCCGGTACGGGCGCCTTCGCCGACGCCGCTCGCCGACTCGATGAACACGGTCTGACCGGAGGAGCCGGTGACGCCGCCGATCGCACCGCCCGCGCCGTCCACGAACAGCGCCTTGGACAGGCCGGGCATGCGGCCCTTGTCGTCGGCCAGCTTGGCTTCGGTGCCGACGCCGATGATGGTGGCCATCGCGTCGAAGAAGCCGGCCAGCACCAGGGTGAAGACGATCATGCCGACGCCGAGGGCGCCGATCGATCCCCAGCCGCCGAACTCGACGTGTCCGAAGAGGCCGAAGTCGGGTGCGGAGACGGCGCTGCCGTGCAGCTCGGGGGGAACGCCGCCCCAGTCCTTGTCCGTCAGGCCGCCGATCTTGGTGACCGCGATGGACAGGACGGTGCCGACCACGATGCCGATGAGGATGGCGCCGGGCACCTTGCGGGCCTGGAGCATGAAGATCAGCAGGAGGGTGACGCAGAAGAACAGGACGGGCCAGCCGACGAGTTGTCCGGTGGCGCCGAGTTGGACGGGGCCGCCCTCGCCCTTGCCGACGAAGCCGGCCTTCACCAGGCCGAGCAGGGCGACGAACATGCCGATGCCCATGGTGATCGCGTGCTTGAGCGCCAGGGGAATGGCGTTCATGATCATTTCACGGAGGCCGGTGACCACCAGGAGCATGATGACGACGCCGTACATCACGCACATGCCCATGGCCTGCGGCCACGTCATGTTGGGGACGACCTGGCTGGTCAGGGCCGCCGAGACGTTCAGTCCGGCCGCCAGGGCGAGCGGGACCTTGCCGATGAAGCCCATCAGCAGGGTGCTGAGCGCCGCGGCGAACGCCGTCGCGGTGACCACGCCCGCGTGGGCGAGCGTGTTCTTCTCCACGTCCGGCGTCGAGAGGATCAGCGGGTTGAGCAGCAGGATGTAGCACATCGCCATGAAGGTGGTGATGCCGCCGCGGACCTCTCGCGAGATCGTCGATCCTCTGTCGGATATGTGGAAGTACCGGTCGAGCCAAGACCGGCCGGCGGGCTGACGCGAGCCTTCGGCCGCGTCTTCCGCCGAGGTCTTCGGCTGTATGGACTGCTGGGTCATGGTGCCTTACTCCCAAGGTTCAAAGGGGCACTCGCATCAGGTGCGAGATTTGGGACGAAACTTGGCTGCACGACCCGGGGGACGGCCCGAGACGAACTGTGGGTACTGCCACGGTGTGAGGCGAAGCAGCGACTGCGTGGTGCGGATACGAACTCCGGGCGGCACGCGGAGGAGGACGGACAGGGACACCCCTGACACGCACCGCCCGGAGGTTTCGGGTCCGGGGGTCACCCCCCGGAGTTTCTTCAGGTGCCGGTGAGGTGCTCGGGGCGTACCGGCGTCTTGTTGAGCTCCAGCCCGGTCGCGTTCCGGATCGCCGCGAGGACGGCCGGAGTGGACGACAGGGTCGGGGCCTCGCCGATGCCGCGGAGCCCGTAAGGAGCCGCTTCGTCGGCGAGTTCGAGCACATCGACCGGGATGGTCGGGGTGTCGAGGATCGTGGGGATGAGGTAGTCCGTGAAGGAGGGGTTGCGCACCTTCGCGGTCTTGGGGTCGACGATGATCTCCTCCATGACCGCCACGCCCAGGCCCTGGGTGGTGCCACCCTGGATCTGGCCGACGACGGACAGCGGGTTGAGCGCCTTGCCGACGTCCTGGGCGCAGGCCAGCTCGATGACCTTCACCAGGCCCAGCTCGGTGTCCACCTCCACCACCGCGCGGTGCGCGGCGAAGGAGTACTGGACGTGGCCGTTGCCCTGGCCGGTGCGCAGGTCGAACGCCTCGGTCGGCCGGTGCCGGAACTCCAGCTCCAGGTCGATCGCCTCGCCCTCCAGCACGTCCGCCAGGTCGGCGAGCACCTCGCCGCCGTCGGTGACGACCTTGCCGCCCTCCAGCAGCAGTTCGGCGGTGGCCCACGCGGGGTGGTAGGTGCCGAACTTGGCGCGGCCGATCTCCAGGACCTTCTCGCGCACCGCCTCGCAGGTGTTCTTCACCGCGCCGCCGGTCATGTACGTCTGGCGGGAGGCGGAGGTGGAGCCGGCCGAGCCGACCTGCGTGTCGGCGGGCTGGATGGTGACCTGCTGGACGCCCAGCTCCGTACGGGCGATCTGCGCGTGGACGGTGACACCGCCCTGGCCGACCTCCGCCATCGCGGTGTGCACGGTCGCGACCGGCTCGCCGCCGACGACCTCCATCCGCACCCGGGCGGTGGAGTAGTCGTCGAAGCCCTCGGAGAAGCCGACGTTCTTGATGCCGACGGCGTAGCCGATACCGCGGACGACGCCCTCACCGTGGGTGGTGTTGGACAGGCCGCCGGGCAGCGCGCGGACGTCGGCCTCGGAGCCGGCCGCCAGCCACTGCTGCTCCGGGGGGAGCGGCATGGCCTTGATGCGGCGCAGGAGTTCGGCGACCGGGGCCGGGGAGTCGACCGGCTGGCCGGTCGGCATGATCGTGCCCTGTTCCATGGCGTTGATCTGCCGGAACTCCACCGGGTCCAGGCCCAGCTTCTTGGCGAGCTTGTCCATCTGCGCCTCGTAGGCGAAGCACGCCTGGACCGCGCCGAAGCCGCGCATCGCGCCGCAGGGCGGGTTGTTGGAGTACAGCGCGATGGCCTCGATGTCGACGTCGTCGACGACGTACGGGCCGACGGCCAGCGAGGAGGCGTTGCCGACGACGGCCGGGGAGGCCGACGCGTAGGCGCCGCCGTCCAGCACGATGCGGCACTTGAGGTGCGTGAGCTTGCCGTCCTTGGTGGCGCCGTGCTCGTACCAGAGCTTCGCCGGGTGCCGGTGGACGTGTCCGAAGAAGGACTCGAACCGGTTGTAGACGATCTTGACGGGCTTGCCGGTGCGCAGCGCCAGGAGGCAGGCGTGGATCTGCATCGACAGGTCCTCGCGGCCGCCGAACGCGCCACCGACGCCGGAGAGCGTCATCCGCACCTTCTCCTCGGGCAGGCCGAGGACGGGCGCGATCTGGCGCAGGTCGGAGTGCAGCCACTGGGTGGCGACGTACAGGTCGACGCCGCCGTCCTCGCCGGGCACCGCCAGGCCGGACTCCGGGCCGAGGAACGCCTGGTCCTGCATGCCGAAGACGTACTCGCCGGAGACGATGACGTCGGCGCGCTTGGCGGCCTCGTCGGCGTCACCGCGGATGATCGGCTGGCGGTGGACGATGTTCGGGTGCGGTACGTGACCGGCGTGGTGGTCGTCGCGGCCCTCGTGGATCAGCGGCGCGCCCTCGGCGGTCGCGGAAGCCTCGTCGGTGACGAGCGGCAGCTCGACGTACTCGATCTTGATCTTGGCGGCCGCGCGGCGCGCGGTCTCCGGGTGGTCGGCGGCGACCAGGGCCACCGGCTCGCCGTGGTGGCGGACCTTGCCGTGCGCGAGAACCGGGGTGTCCTGGATCTCCAGGCCGTAGTTCTTCACGTCGGTGGGCAGGTCGTCGTAGGTCAGGACGGCGTAGACACCGGAGGTGGCGAGCGCCTCGGAGGTGTCGATCGACTTGATCTCGGCGTGCGCGACGGTGGAGCGGAGCGTGAAGCCCCACAGCATGTCCTCGTGCCACATGTCCGAGGAGTAGGCGAACTCGCCGGTCACCTTCAGGGTGCCGTCGGGCCGCAGCGTCGACTCGCCGATGCCGGCCTTGGTCTTGCCGCCCTGCGTGAGGTTGGTGGGTGTACGGGTGACGCCCATGGTGGTCAGGCCCCCTGTCCGGCGGTCTGTGAATCGCCGCGGGCGGCCGCCAGCCGTACCGCGTCGAGGATCTTCTCGTAGCCCGTGCAGCGGCACAGGTTTCCCGACAGCGCCTCGCGGATGTCGGCGTCCGACGGGGAGTCGTTGCGCTCCAGCAGTTCGTCGGCGGCGACGAGCAGGCCCGGGGTGCAGAAACCGCACTGGACCGCGCCGGCGTCGATGAACGCCTGCTGGATCGGGGAGAGCTCGACCTTCTCGCCGGTCTGGCTGTCGCCGGAGGTCGGCTCGGAGGGGCGTGCCTGCCACTGCTTGGCGGCGTCCAGCGGGGTGCCGCAGGCGCCCGACGCGCAGCCGCCGAGCTCGGCGCGCTGCTTGGCGAAGTCCGCCAGGCCCTCGACGGTCACGACGTCGCGGCCCTCGACCTGGCCGGCGGCGACGAGACACGAACAGACCGGCACGCCGTCCAGACGGACCGTGCAGGAGCCGCATTCGCCCTGCTCACAGGCGTTCTTCGAACCCGGCAGGCCCATCCGCTCGCGCAGGACGTACAGCAGGCTCTCGCCTTCCCAGACGTCGTCGGCCTCCTGCTGACGGCCGTTGACGGTGAAGTTCACGCGCACTGTGTGCCTCCCTTTGTGCCATGGGCGTTGCCGCGGTAGGACTCCCAGGTCCAGCCGAGGGTGCGGCGCGCCATGATGCCCACCGCGTGGCGGCGGTACTTGGCGCTGCCGCGGACGTCGTCGATCGGGTTGCAGGCGCCGGTGGCGAGCTGCGCGAACTGCTTGGCGACGGACGGCGGGATCGGGTTGCCCGACTCCCAGAAGCCGCCCTCCTCCAGCGCCGCGGCGAGGAAGTCCTCGGCGGCCCGGGCCCGTACGGGGGTCGGCGCGGCGGAGCCGATGCCGGTGCGTACGGTCCTGGTCTCGGGGTGCAGCGCGATACCGAAGGCGCAGACCGCGATGACCATGGCGTTGCGGGTGCCGACCTTGGAGAACTGCTGCGGGCCGTCCGCCTTGGGCAGGTGCACCGCGCGGATCAGCTCGTCGGCCTCCAGCGCGTTGCGCTTGACGCCCAGGTAGAAGTCGTCGATCGGGATCATGCGGACGCCACGGACCGACTCGACCTCCACCTCACCGCCCGAGGACAGCAGCGCGGGGTGCGCGTCGCCGGCCGGGGAGGCGGTGCCGAGGTTGCCGCCGACGCCGCCCCGGTTGCGGATCTGCGGGGAAGCCACGGTGTGCGAGGCCAGGGCGAGGCCCGGCAGCTCGGTCCGCAGGTTCTCCATGATGCTGGTGTAGGGGACGGAGGCGCCCAGTCGTACGGTCTTCTCGCCGACCTCCCACTCGCTCAGGTCACCGATGCGATTCAAGTCGAGCAGGTACTCGGGACGGCGGTGGTCGAAGTTGATCTCGACCATCACGTCCGTGCCGCCCGCGATGGGCACAGCGGTGGGGTGCTCGGCCTTAGCGGCGAGCGCCTCCTCCCAACTGGCGGGGCGAAGGAAGTCCATGGGTGGCCTCTTCTACGAAATCGATCGTTCGCTGCTCATGGTGAGGACCGTCGGTCCTCGTCGCCATCGAGCTGTTCATGTCTTGTTAACGCGGTTGGGCCAAGTGAACGCGCCCCGGGGCCACCCGGTGCAGTCACCGAAACCATGAAGCGGTTGGCTGGCCAGGCCGCCCGTCTTGTAGATTCGAACGAAAGACGAGGTCTTCGAACCTCGCGGCATTCCACCGGCAACACAAGACAGCAAAGATCGGCGGGCGAGGTCATGCGGCTCCGCGCACTCCTGGACACGAACACCCTGGGCCTGCGGCTTCTCGGGGGCGAGGACGAGCTGGACCGCACCGTACGGGGCGTGATGACCACCGACCTGCGGGATCCCAGCCGCTATCTCTCCGGCGGGGAGCTGGTCCTCACCGGCCTGGCCTGGCGCCGCGAGCCGGCGGACTCCGAGCGGTTCGTGCGCATCCTGGCCTCCGCCGGGGTCGCCGGGCTCGCGGCGGGCGAGGCGGAGCTGGGCGCCGTCCCCGACGATCTCGTGCAGGCGTGCACACGGCACCGGCTGCCGCTTTTCTCGGTCGTCGAGGACGTGTCGTTCGCGTCGATCACCGAGTACGTCGTCCGCCAGGTCTCCAGCGAACGGGCCGGCGACCTGGCCGCCGTCGTCGACCGCCACCGGCGGCTGATGACGTCCGGGCCCACCGGCGGCGGCCCGGAGGTCGTCCTCGACCTGCTCGGCTCGGACCTGGACCTGCGGGCCTGGGTGCTCTCCCCCACCGGCCGCCAGATCGCCGGATCGACGCTCGCGGACTCCGGGCCCGAGCTGCCCGGGGAGCTGGCCGCGCGGCTCGCCGGCGAACACCTGGCGGCGTCCCGCACCGGCCGCCGCGGCCCCCACCGCGTGACGCTGGGCGGCGCGACGTACTCCCTCTTCCCGATCCGCTACGACGGCCGTGACCTGCGCGAGACGCTGCTGTCGGACTGGCTGCTGGCCGTCGAGGCGGACGCCGGCGACTGGCCCGAGGAACGCCTGGACCTGCTGCACGGCGTCACCCAGCTCATCGCCGTGGAACGCGACCGGCGCGACGCGGCCCGCACGGTCCGCAGGCGGCTGGCGCAGGAGGTCCTCGAACTCGTCCAGACCGGCGCGCCGCCCGCCGAGATCGCGGCCCGCCTGCGGGTGGCGGCACCGGTCCTGCTGCCGGGCCTGGGCACCGCGCCGCACTGGCAGATCGTGGTGGCCCGGGTGGAGTGGGAGGACGGCGACCTGCCCGGCGGGGCGGTGGCCCAGTCGCTCCTGGAGGAGGTGCTGGTCGACCCCGGCACGTTCGGCCCGGAGCCCTCGGACCGCATCGCGGTGGCGCACACCGGCGACGAGGCGGTGGCGCTGGTCCCGCTGCCCGCCGTCCCCGACGAGTCCGGGCACACCTCGGTGTCCGGGCTGCACGCCGACGCCCTGCTCGCCGTCGTCCGGGAGCCGCTCAGCCGCGGGCTCGACGGCGACGGGCGGCTGACGGTCGGCGTGAGCGCCTCGGTGCACTCCGCGGAGGGCCTGCGCGGCGCCCTGGAGGAGGCCCGGCACGCCCGCCGGGTCGCCGCCGCCCGCCCGGGCCGGGTCTGCGCGGCCGGCCACGAGGAGCTGGCCTCGCACGTCCTGCTGCTGCCGTTCGTGCCGGACGACGTCCGCCGGGCGTTCACCGCGCGGCTGCTGGACCCGCTGCGCGACTACGACCGCCGACACCGCGCGGAGCTGATCCCCACCCTGGAGGCGTTCTTGGACTCCGACGGGTCCTGGACCCGCTGCGCCACCCGCCTGCACCTCCACGTCAACACGCTGCGCTACCGCGTCGGGCGGATCGAGCAGCTCACCGGCCGCGATCTGTCCCGGCTGGAGGACAAGCTCGACTTCTTCCTGGCGCTGCGGATGAGCTGACGCGGGACAAGCGCGGGGCCGGCGCGCGCGGCGGGATGAGCCGGTCTACGTCCTCCGGACCGGCCCACCTCACTCCTCCGGCGTAAGCGGGGTCGTCCGAAGCGGGCGGGTCCGTCGGCGCGCGCCCCGCCGCAGAAGCGGGGCCGCCGCGCCGGCCGGAGCCCGGCCGGGCCGAAACCGCCATTCGGGTTAACTCGTTCGGGCGTCATCGCCTCAACGCCGTGCCACCGCCCGGCGACCACACGGGGCCCCGGCAGGGCCCGATCAGGGCCGCGGCGGCGGGCACGACCACCCCACGGGTGATTGTGAATCCGTTCACCCACCCCCTTGGCCCGGCGACGGAATTCGTGCTGAGATTCGCCCACTGCATCCAGTTCCCGCTCAATGGCGCGCTCGGGGAGGGCAATGTGGCGGATACCGCCATGTCAGGGTCCACGGATTCCGCGGATCCCATTCGTTCCACACAACCGGTCACGGTGGGGGGGGGGGGGGGGGGGGGGGGGGGGGTGGTGGGGGGGGTGGGGGGGGGGGGAGGGGGGGGGGCTACCGCTGTGTTGGTTCTGAGTGGTTCCGTGGATCCCCTTCGTCACAAACCCTTGGCAGACTTCCCTCCCCCCCCACCTCCACCGGTGGTGACGGCGGGCGGTGCGACACCCGAGGGCGACGGTCCCCTCGACCGCGCGGTGTGGCGGCTGCGCTCCCGCGGCTGCTGGGACGACGCGGCCGCGCTCCTGGAACCCCGCTCCGCCCACCACGCCCCGTCCGCGCTGCGCCGCGCCGCCCTCCTGGTGGAGCGCTGCATGTTCACCGCCACCGGGTGGGCGGCGGCCGAGGACGCGCTGCGCACCGCGGAGGCGCTGGCCGGCGACGACGACGAGCGGGGCGGCGCCGCCTGTGAACGCGGCCATCTGGCCTACGCCGCGACGGTGTTGGGAGTCCGCGACCGGGCCGACGAGGCCCGCTCGGCACTGGGCCGGGCCGCCGCCCTGCTCGCCCCGGCGGCCCCCGGCCGCCCGCTGCTGGACTTCCGTCGCGGGCTGATGGCCGAGCACGTCGCCGACAGCCCGGATTCGGCGCGCGCCGCCTACCGCCGCGCGCACGCGGGCGCCACCGCCCGCGGTGACAGCCTCCTGCTGTCGTTCACCTGGCGGCATCTGGCCGGACTCGCCCTGCGCGACGGCGAGTTGGCGGAGGCCCGGCACGGGTTCGGCGAATCCCTGCGGATCCGCGAGGAGTTGGGCTTCCTCGTCGGTACGGCGCCGGCGCTCGCCGCGCTGGCCGATGCCGCCCCCGAGGCCGACGCCGGCCGGCTGCGCGTCGAGGCCGCCCGGCTGTTCCGCCTCATGGGCGGCCTTCCCACCTGGCTCGCCCACCAGCTCGCGGACGTACCGGACGCTCCCGACGCGACCGGCGCTCCGCAGGCCCCGCAGGCGCGGAAGGCGCCGGCGACCGACGAGGCCGACTGACGGCGGCGGGGCGGCCCGCAGGCCGCGCGGTACGGCGTCCGGCCGCCCTGTCAACCCCTCGTCATCGGCCATGCCGGTTCGGGCATCGATTGGCCGGATATGGACGCCACCACCGGGACAACGGGCCATGCGAGCCGGCGCGCGAGGCAGCGCGCGCCGGCCGCCCCGCGCCGGTGCGGACGCGCCCCGGCTCCGCGGCGGGCAGCGACCCCATCTGCCGGTATCGGGGCGCCGACGGGCCGGGCACCGGCCTTCCCGGCCACCGCCGGATCGGCCTCCGGGCGGGCGAACGGGGAGGTGGGAAGGCCGGTGAATGACGGGCGACGGGGGCGCGCCGCCCGGCCGCGGGCGCCCCGAGAATGGCCGCAAGTCGCACTGTGGTGCGACGCCGGGGGCCTGGATGCTGTTGCGGGAACAGCCGGTTCCCCTTTGGCAGCGCCTTCAGGAGGCCCAT
Organism: Streptomyces sp. NPDC031210; assembly: GCF_055570395.1. Taxonomy (NCBI): domain Bacteria; kingdom Bacillati; phylum Actinomycetota; class Actinomycetes; order Kitasatosporales; family Streptomycetaceae; genus Streptomyces; species Streptomyces sp. NPDC031210. The sequence goes on along the minus strand of NZ_JBVIHH010000012.1, from coordinate 234,494 downwards.
CCGTGGCAGCAGGAGTGACCAACACGACCGCCGAGTCCGACTGGGGCAAGGCGGATTTCGAGGCGATCTACAACTGCCCTGATCCCCGTCGGTATTTCACCACTCTGCAACCCCTGGACTACCAGATCCCCCACCACGGCCAAGCGGTGTTCCGCACGCTGACCGAGGCGCTGCGCCGGCGCGGGACCGGCCCCGGCCCGCTCGACGTCGTCGATCTGTGCTGCTCGTACGGGGTCAACGCCGCGCTGCTCAACCACCGGCTGTCGCTCACGGATCTCTACGGCCGCTACGCCGTGCACCGCCCCGGCGTACCGCAGGCCGGTCAACTCGCCCGGGAGGACGGTGCGTTCTTCGCCACCCGGCGGCGTCCCGGCGCGGTCCGGGTGACCGGCATCGACGCGGCGGACCGGGCGGTCGGCTACGCCCGCGCGGCCGGCCTGCTCGACCGGGGGTTCGCGGAGAACCTGGAAAACGACGAGCCGAGCGCGCCGTTGCGGCAGGCGCTGGCCGGCACGGACCTGATCACCGTCACGGGCGGCGTCGGCTACATCTCCGCCCGTACCTTCGCCCGCCTCTTCGACTGCGTCTCCACCCCGCCCTGGGTCGCGGCGTTCGTGCTGCGGACGGTCTCCTACCGGCCGGTCTCCGACCTGCTGGCCCGCGCGGGCCTGGTGACGGAGAAGCTCACCACGCGTACGTTCCGGCAGCGGCGGTTCGCCGACGGCGACGAGCGGCGGGCGGCGTTCACCGCGCTGGCCGGCCACGGGCTGTCCACGGCGGGCCTGGAGGACGACGGCTACTACCACGCCGAGCTGTACCTGTCCCGGCCCGCCGCCGATGCCGCCGCGCTGCCGCTGGGGCGGCTGCTGCCGGACTGAGCGCGGGCCCGCACCGGCGGGCGCCGGGCGTCAGTGCGGGTGGCGTGCCGCCGAGAGGTGTTCGCGGGCGATCCGCTCGGCGACCGCGTGCTCCTGGGCCACGAGGGCGTCCAGCAGCGCGGTGTGCTCGGAGGCGTCGGCCAGCAGCTCGGCGGTGCGCGGCCGGGCGGCGTCGCTCGCCGGCCACTGGGCGCGGCGCAGCAGGTCGTCGGTGACCTGGACGAGCCGCCGGTTTCCGGTGAGTGAGATCAGGGCGTGGTGGAAGGCGTGGTCGGCCTCGGCGTAGCCGACGCGGTCGCCGTGCGCGGCGGCCGCGACGCCCGCCGCGGCCAGCGGGCGCAGCTCCTCCCAGCGCTCCGGCGGCAGCGCCCTGGCCAGGCGGATGACCGCGGGCACCTCCAACATGGCGCGGACCTCCGCCAGCTCGGCGAGGTCGCGGGAGCCGCGCTCGCAGACCCGGAAGCCGCGGTTGGGGACGACCTCGACGGCCCCTTCGCCCGCGAGCTGCTGCATGGCCTCGCGGACGGGCGTCGCGGAGACGCCGTAGCGCTCGGCGAGGGCCGGCGCGGAGTAGACCTCGCCGGGGTTCAGCTCGCCGGCGATCAGCGCCTCGCGCAGCGCGGCCAGGACCTGGCCGCGGACGGAGTGCCGCTGGGGGCGCCGGGCCGGTTCCCCGAGGGCGGGGAACCACGCGGGCTCCTGGGGCGGAGCCGACGGCTGGCGGGGCTCGGGTACCCGGGCCCGCGCCCGCGGGCGCCGCTCCGCTGTGCCCTGGTCCATGACGGTTCCTCCTGACGTCTTCGAGGCACTGTAGGCGGCGCGGGCGGCGGTTCACACTTCGGCGGGCACGGGTACAGTCTTCAGATAAGGTAAGGCTTACCTGCTAACGATCCCGATTCGGTGGTCTCCCGCATGCTCCCTGCCCTCGCCGCGCCGCCCCTCGCCCCGCCCTTCACCGGCGCGTACGCCCGGCTCACCGAGGTCTTCCCCGGCCTCCGGGTGACGCAGTGGGACGCGGCCCCGCCCAGCGGCCCAGGCTGGGTGTGCGCGGCCGGTCTCGCGGCCGGCGGCGAGAGCCTGGACGCCTTCCTGGCCTGGGACGACGCCCAGATCCTGCGGGACTACGGGCAGCGCGGCCGGCCGGACGTCGTGGCCGCCTTCGCCCTGCACCGCTACGCCTGGCCCGCCTGCCTGCTGATCACCGTCCCGTGGTTCCTGCACCGCCGGGTGCCGCTGCTGCCCGTCCAGGACGTGTCCTACCAGCGGGAGCTGGGCCGGATGGCGGTCCGGATCCATTCGTTCGCGTGCCTCCCGGACGATCCGGCGGCGGCGCTGCCGGGCGCCCGGGTGGTGCCCGACGAGGAGGCCCTGCGCGCCGAGGTGCGTCAGGCGGTGGCCGGGCATCTCGGACCCGTGCTGGAGGGGTTCCGCCCCAGGCTGCGGCGCGGCCCGCGGGCCCTGTGGGGGACGGCGTCCGACGAGATCGTCGAGGGCCTGTGGTACGTCGGGCATCTGCTGGGCGAGGAGGCGCGCGCGAGGGCCGAGCTGGAGCGGCTGCTGCCGGGGGCCACCGCGCCCTACCCCGGCGGCGCGGCGTTCCGCGAGCTGACCGGGCCGGACGGCGCGGCGCTGGCGACGCGCGACCGGGCGAGCTGCTGCATGTTCTACACCCTGCGTCCCGAGGACACCTGCGTCACCTGCCCGCGCACCTGCGACGCGGACCGCGTCAGACGCCTGACCGCGACGGCCTGAGCGGGGCGGCCTGAGCGGGGCGGCCCGCGGGCGACGGCCCGACCACAGCCACCCCACCGCGCTCGCCCGACCCATACGCCACCCTTTCGGGTGGCCGAATTCGAACTCAACTCGGCTTTCGCTCAAGGGTGTTCGAGAAGTCGGCCGCTTACCCCGGGTCACCGCACCCCCTTGGCGTTCTCTTGCTCCGAAAGCCTCTGCGGCAGGACCGGATTCCGCCAGGATGTCGCGCGAAACCGCGTACGCGACGCAAGGGATCCCCAGAATGAGAATGACCGACATATCGCTTGATTGGCTGGTTCCGGTAGTCCTGCTGCTCGTCGCCGTGTTGGTTGGCGTGGCCCTGGTGCTGCGTGGCAAGCGCGCGGCGGCCCAATCCGCCGGCGAGGACTCCTGGGAACGCAGCGAGGAGCGCCGCCGCCGCAAGGAGGCCCTCTTCGCCTCGGCCTCGTATCTGCTGCTCTTCTGCTGTGCGGCGGTCGCCGCCGCACTGTCCTTCCACGGCCTGGTGGGCTTCGGCGTACAGAACCTCAACCTCTCCGGAGGCTGGGAGTACCTCGTGCCCTTCGGACTCGACGGCGCCGCGATGTTCTGCTCCGTGCTCGCGGTGCGCGAGGCGAGCCACGGCGACGCCGCACTCGGCTCCCGCATGCTGGTGTGGACGTTCGCGGGCGCCGCGGCCTGGTTCAACTGGGTGCACGCGCCCCGGGGTATGGAGCACGCCGGCGCGCCGCAGTTCTTCGCCGGCATGTCCCTGTCGGCCGCGGTCCTCTTCGACCGCGCGCTGAAGCAGACCCGCCGGGCGGCGCTGCGCGAGCAGGGGCTGGTGCCCCGTCCGCTGCCGCAGATCCGGATCGTGCGCTGGCTGCGCGCTCCCCGCGAGACCTTCGCGGCCTGGTCGCTGATGCTGCTGGAGGGCGTACGGACGCTGGACGAGGCCGTGGAGGAGGTCCGCGAGGACCGACGCGAGCGGGAGCAGAACCGTCACCGCAGGCGCGAGCAGGGCAAGCTCGACCGGGCCCGCATCAAGGCCATCAACCGCCAGCACCGCTCCTGGGGCATCGGCAGGGGCGGCGGGCGGCTGGCGGTCACCCAGGGCACCACGGCGACCGCGGAAGTGGCCGGTCCGGACTCCGCCATAACCGGCGAGCCCGAGCCGCTGCCCGTGTCCGGATCGCCGGCGCGCTCCCGCCCGGCCCTCAAGGCCGTCGCGGGCGCTGAACCGGGCGCCGCTCCAGGCGACGTTCCTTTGCTCACCGTGGATCTCACCGCCGAGGACGACACCCAGACGCTGCCGCGTCTGGACTCACTGGAGGAGAAACTGGCCGCCATCGAAAGGCAGTTCGGCTGACCGGCGGCGGACCGCGCCGGCCGACACCCCCGATGCCTCGTCAGGCCGGTCCGCCGCCCAGCTCGAACCACACGCTCTTGCCGACCCCGTGGGAGCGGATCCCCCACGCGTCGGCTAAGGAACGCACCAGCGTCAGCCCTCTGCCGGACGTCCCGTCGGCGGTCGGGGCGCGGGGCTCGGGACGCCGGGCGGCGAAGTCCCGTACCTCCACCCGCAGCCGGTCGGTGACCGTGGCGGTGATCACCGCCCCGCCCTTCGCGTGCACCAGCGCGTTGGTGACGAGCTCGCTGGTCAGCAGCGCCGCCACATCCGCCAGATCGCCGCTCCCCGGCGCCGACCAGCGCGTCAGTAACTGGCGCAGCTCGCGCCGCACCTCACCGACCGCTCTGAGATCCGCGGGCCGCACCTTGCGCTCCAGCGTCCCCACGGGCCGCGCCGCGACCGTCCCACCGCGACTCCCCTCCGCCGCTTCCTGTCGTCTGTCCCGTTCCTCGCGCCGCAAAGGCTGACGCATTCTCTCCCCCGCCCCCAACGAACCACCGGCGCTCTGCCTCGAACAGCCTCACGGTCATGCATGCCCATCGGGCCAGGCACCATGCTTCCGCTTACGGCGATCGGGCACGGTCACTCCCAAGTAACCGCGTTGCCGGTGCCCATGACGGTCGCTAAGATCATCCGGGTGACTGCCGGGTCGGCCATGGGCCATACACGAGTGGGGCTCCCGGCCTCGGCGTGAGCGCGAGGCGGGCAAGAGGCCCGCCCCCTTTTCCGTGTCTTCGCCGCCGGCGCCCCTCGGCGCCCCGCCCCAGCCGATCCCCAGACCCGGAAGACACCTCACCCATGTCCTACGACGAGCAGTACCCGCACGCACCCGAGCCGCCGGCGACCGCCGTCCGGCTCGACCACACCGTCGTCCACGCCACGGACCGGCAGTTGTCGGCCGAGTTCCTCGCCGCCGTCCTGGGGCTGGAAGTCGGCGCTCCCTTCGGGCCGTTCCTGCCCGTCGACCTCGGCAACAGCGTGACCCTCGACTACTACGAGAAGCGCGACGAGCCGATCCAGTCCCAGCACTACGCGTTCCTCGTGCCCGACGAGCGGTTCCCCGACATGATCGCCCGCCTGGAGGCGGTCGGCGTCACCTACTACGCCGACCCGCGCCACACCGAACCGGGCCGGACGAACCGCCTTTTCGGCGGCCACGGCGCGTACTTCGCCGACCCGGACGGCCACAACATGGAAATCATGACCCGGCCCTACGTCCGCCCCTGACAGGCCGCCGGGCGGCGCCGCGCCGCCCGGCGCCTCATCTCCTGGGAACGTCGCGCGGGTCGGACCACGCCCTCTGCACCCTCCGGCCGACGCCCCCGCCAGCACGATCTTCCCCGGCGACAGCGCGAACCACGACACCATCTCCGCGCTGATCTTCGGCGGGCCGCGAAGTCCGGGTTGAGGCTGTCGCCGACGACGCCGTGGAGCCGCCGTACGCCCGCGCGCACCAGGACGAGGTGGCCCGTACGGCGCTACGACTCCCACACCCCGACCGCCGTACGGTCCCGCGTATGCCCCTCTACGCGGAGCCGGGTGTCGGTGAGGAAGGCGGTCAGACCCGGTGCCTCTCCGCCCGACCATCTCCCCGCCAGCCGCGCGGCGAACGCGCGCCCCTCCCGCATCGGCTCCGCCAGCCCCGCGCCGCACACCAGCAGCATCTCGCCCGGGCGGCCGGCGCAGCGGCGGAAGAGGAACGGGCCGAGCGGCTCGGGAGGTGACGGGTCCGGGTGGGGCACGTCGGGTGAGGGGTGCGGGTCGGTCGGGTCGCGATCGGCCGGGGTGGTCCGGGGCGCTTCGGCCACGGTCGCCTCGGGGTCCAGGTCCTGCCACGCGCCGTCCCGGAGCCGGAAGAGACCGCCCTCCCCGGTGCCGAAGAAGACCCGGGCGCGGCAGTCGGGGTCCACGGGCAGCAGCAGGCAGCGCAGCGCGATGGTGTGCGTCTCGGGCACGGTGTCCCGCTCGACCGCGCGAGCGCGCAGCTTGCCGTGGGTGCGTTCGGTCAGCCGGCGCAGCCCGGAGGTGAGGGCGTCGCGGCGGTCCGCCCTGATGTCCTCCGCCAGCCGGGTGGCACTGCGGCCGACCGCACCGCCGATCATGAGGCAGGCGTCGCGGGCGGCCCGGTGGGCCCCCTCGTCGCTCGGCCGACCGGAGGCCACGACGACGCAGATCAGGGCGTGCCGACCGGCGCCGAAGCGGGCGGTGAGCAGGGCGTCGCGGCGCGGTGCGCCGTGGTAGCGGGCCGCTTCACCGCGCTGGGAGACGGCCCTGAGCGTCAGGGTGCCGTACCGGGCGCCGTCCAGCACGGTGTCGGGCACCAGCTCGTCGAGTGCGGCGGGGTCGGCGGCGGGCAGCGCGATCGGCTCGATGTCGCGCGGGGCCGGTCGGTCACCGCCGAGGCGGCGTGCCTCGGCCCGGGGCCGTGGCGGGGAGGTGCGGGGACGGGCGGGCGGGGCATGGTCCCGGTGGGCGGCCGGGCCTCGCGACCGGAGCGGAATCGGGGCCGACGGCGGAGGCGGCGCGGGCCGTGCGCGACGGGTGGGCGGCTCCCACGCCCGTGGCTCCCACGGAGTCGGCTCCCACCCTTTCGGGGCCGAGGGCTCCGGGTCCGGTTCCGTCGGCGGGTCCGGTTCCGTCGGTGGGTCCGGCTCCCTCGGCGGATCCGGTTCCCTCGGCGAGTTCGGCACCCTCGGCGGGCTCGGCGGGTGCTCCGGCGGCGCCTCCCGCGGCGAGCGCACCGCGCGCAGCACCGAGTCGAGCCGGTCATCGACGGTCTCCTCCGGGCCGGACGGCCCGTCGGCCCCCACCGCACCCCCTTCCCGCCCGTCCCCGGCCCCTCTCCCCCTCCCGGCCCGGGACCCGGCCGCGCCGTCGTCGTCGCCGTACAACTGCCGCCACCAGTGGTCCTCGTGGCCCCGCCGCGCCCCCTGCTGGTCCATGGACCGCATTCTCCACCGACCGGCCCGGCGGAAACAGGGCGCGCGGAAGCCGGCGGACAGCGCACATCACGGACCAGGCGGAGGCCCGCCGGGCGCCAAGGAGCGGTTCCGCGTCGCGTCCGGCAGGCTGGGGCCATGAGAGAGCGCGGCGTACGCCCCCGCCGGGGCGGCCCGCCGCACCGGACGCGTCCGGCGGCCGACGGCTGCGAGCGGGCGTCCGCCGAACGGAGTGAGGCCGGCGCATGAGCGTGTGGCAGTTGGTCGCGGTCGGCCTGGTCATGCTGCTCGGTCTGTTCGGGGTGCTGATTCCCGGCATCCCCGGGCCGCTGGTCGTATGGGCGGGCGTCCTGTGGTGGGCGATGACCGAACGGACCTCGGTCGCCTGGACGGTCCTGATGGGCGCCACCGTCGTCCTGATCCTCAACCAGGTCCTCAAATGGCTGCTGCCGACGCGCAACCTGGCCGCCGCCGGCACGCCGTACCGCACCCTCTTCCTGGCGGGAACGGCCGGCATCGTCGGCTTCTTCCTGCTCCCCGTCCTGGGCGGACCGCTGGGCGCCGTCGGCGGGCTCTACCTCCTGGAACGCGTCCGCCTGGGCAGCCACGGCGACGCCTGGTCCTCCACCCGCACGGTCATGCGCGCCCTCGGCCTGAGCGTCCTGATCGAACTCCTCGCCTGCCTGGCGGTCGTCGGGGCGTGGATCGGGGTGGAGGTCGTCGGGTGAGGCGGAGGAAGGCGCCGGTGGGCGGACGTGCCGGACCGCCGCCGCTCCCCGGCTCTCAGGCCCGCACTCCCCCGCTCGCGCCCGCGCCCGCTCCCGCGTAGACCGGTTCGCGCCTCTCCCCCGGCATCTCGCCGTCCGCCAGGAGACCGGCCCGCCACAGGTGGTGCACCGCGTACGCGCCCCAGGGTCGCCATCCGCCGTCCGCGCCCGCCGCCGCCTCCGCGCCCACATCGGGGTCGCCCAGCGCCCGCATCCGGATGTACGCGGCGGCGCGGGGGCCCACACCGGGGAGGGCGGCGAGGGCCTGTTCGGCGGCGTTGCGGTCCGCGCCGGCGTCGAGGACGATCGTGCCGTCCGCGAGCGCGGCGCACAGCGTGCGCACCGGCTCCGCGACCTCCGCGCCGGTCAGCTCGCCCGGCGCCGGGAAGAGGTGCGTCAGGCCGCCGTCCGCCGCGTCCAGCGGCTTGCCGTAGGCCCGTACCAGCGTGGCGGCGTGCTCGGGCGGCCCGCCCAGGACGGTGCGTACGGCGAGTTCCTCGGGGTCGGCGGCGCCGGGCGAGCGCAGCCCGGGACAGTCGGCGACCAGGGGCGCGAGGAGCTGGTCGGTGCCGAGGCGCTCGGCGACGGCGTACGGGTCGGCGTCCAGGTCGAACAGGCGGCGCAGCCGCTGTACGGCGGTCGACAGGTCCCGCAGGTCGGTCAGGCGCAGGCGGCAGTCCAGCCAGCCGCCCTCCGCGCCGCGCGCCGCCGGGCAGACCAGGCCGGCCGGTGGCCGGCGCCGCCGCCCCTGCCGCGCGCCGTCGTGCTCGTCGACCTCGGCGACGCCGCTGCCGTAGGACAGCCGCAGCGTCCTGCGGTAGGTGCGGTCGCCGCGCGTACCGCACATCTCCTCGACGCCGGGCACCGCCCGCACCTGGAGGAAGTCGAAGATCTCGGCGGCGGCGTACGGGCCCCGGTAGGCCAGCCGGAGCGGTATTCCGCTGGGCGTGAAGCGGCCGCCACCGCGCCTGTCCCCGGCCCCGGTCGCCTCACCGAGCCGCCGTGACGCCCCGCCCGTACGCCGCGCGCCGGCCCCGCGCGCGGCCGCCCGCAGCTCGCTCGGCGTACCGGCGTAGATCTCCCGCATCGTGTCGTTGAACTGGCGGATGCTGGCGAATCCGGCCGCGAACGCCAGCTCGGTGACCGGCAGCTCGGTGGTCTGGAGCAGCACGCGGGCGGTGTGCGCCCGGCGGGCGCGGGCGAGCGCCACGGGCCCCGCGCCGAGCTCCGCGGTCAACTGCCGCTGCACCTGCCGCGCGCTGTAGCCCAGCCGCTGCGCGAGCCCGCCGACGCCCTCCCGGTCGACCACGCCGTCCCCGATGAACCGCATCGCGCGGCCCACCAGGTCGGCGCGCACGTTCCACTCCGCGGAGCCCGGTACGGCATCGGGCCGGCAGCGGCGGCAGGCCCGGAACCCGGCCGCCTGGGCGGCGGCCGCCGAGGGGTAGAAGCGGACGTTCGCCCGCTTGGGCGTGACGGCCGGGCAGCTCGGCCGGCAGTAGATGCCGGTCGTGGTCACGGCGAAGAAGAACTCACCGTCGAACCGCGCGTCCCGGCTGGACACGGCCTCGTACCTGGTCTCGTCATCCATCACACCCCTAGTGTGCGCCGCCGCCGGCGCCCCGACCGGCGGAAATCGGACGTGGCGTTTGCGGCGGGCGCCCCTATGCCCCGGGGTCGGCCGCCGGGGGCCTCACGCCCAGCCTCGCCCCCTCTTGCGTTCCACCATGTGGCGGCCCAGTGCCTGCTTCTGCTTCCAGTCCCGCCGCAGCTCCGCGCGCAGCCGGACGTCCGTCTTCGCCACGATGCGCTGGTTCTCGCGCAGCAACTTGCGGTAGCTCTCCAGCCGCCGGGCGGGCAGCGTCCCGTCGGCCACCGCCTCCCGCACCGCGCAGCCGGGCTCCGCCTCGTGCGCGCAGTCGTGGAACCGGCACTCCTCGGCCAGCGCCTCGACATCCGAGAACGTACGGGCCAGCCCGGCCTCCGCGTCCCACATTCCGACGCCCCGCAGCCCCGGCGTATCGATGAGGACGCCACCCCCCGGCAGCGGCAGCAGATCCCGGGTGGTCGTGGTGTGCCGCCCCTTGCCGTCCCGGTCGCGGTTGGCCCGGACCTCCTGGACGGCCTCGCCGAGCAGGGCGTTGGCGAGCGTGGACTTCCCGGCTCCGGACTGCCCCAGCAGGACGGAGGTGGCGTCCGCGAGGACGGCGGACAGCGCCTCCACCCCGTCTCCCGTCGCCGCGCTGACCGCCAGCACCCGCACGCCGGGAGCGGCGGTCTCCGCGTCGGCGACGAGATACCTCAGGTTTTCCGGGCCGCCGGCCAGGTCCGACTTGGTGAGGACGACGAGCGGCCCCGCTCCGCTCTCCCAGGCGAGGGTGACGAAGCGTTCGATGCGGCCGAGGTCGAGCGGGTCGGCCGAGGAGACCGCGATCACGGCGTGGTCGACGTTCGCCGCGAGGATCTGTCCCTCGGAGCGGGTGGACGACGTCGACCGGACGAAGGCGGTCCGGCGGGGGACCAACGCCCGGACCATTCCGTCGAGTTGGCCGTCGGCCGGGCCGTTGTCGAGGTCGATCGCGGCCCAGTCGCCGGTGCACGGCACCCGCATCGGGTCGCTGGTGGCGACGAGTGCGGTATCCGCGAGGACGGTACGGACGCCGTCGCCGTCGGACACCACGGCGTCGACGCGCCCACGGTCGACGCGGATGATCCGGCCGGGCACGAATCCCTGTCCGGCATAGGGGGCGAAGCTGTCCGCGAAGCCGTCGTCCCAGCCGTAGGACGCCAGCGAACGCGGAGCCGGGGAGCCGGATGACGGGGACGTGTGCGGAGCGGAAGAGAGTGACGAAGAGGAAGAGGGTGACGAAGAGGAAGAGGGTGACGAAGAGGAGGTTGAGGAATGCAAGGGAGACCCTTCACAGGGTGGACCCCGGGACCGCGCGCGACGCGCGACGAGAACGAGAAGTCGGAGAACCGGACTTCAGTCGAGGATTCGGCCGGAGACCACGGAAGCGAAACTGATGAACTCGTGAATGCGGGCAGCGCCCACCGTCATGACAGCCATCGGTCACACCTCCTGATCCATCGACAGCCGAAAACACCTGGCTCGGAACGGTGGGCGACGCCACCGCTGAGCAACGAACTCACCCTAGACCGGCCCCGAACGGCCGCGCCAACCATTTTCCGGCCCCGGCCCCGGCCCCGGCCCCGGCCCCCGGCGACCCGCGGCCGGTGTGTCCGCCGTCAGACGCGCGTGGCCACGACGAGTCGGCACCGGGGGCTGCCGTCGGACCGGTGGCCGAGGGCGGGCAGGTCGCTCAGCCGCACGGAGAAACCCGCGCGCAGAAGCCGCTCGCGTACGTCGCCGAGCCGGAACGGGCGGTAGTACATGACGAACGGCGGGCGCCACAGGGCGTTGCGCACCCGCATCACCGCGTCGAAGGCCAGCAGCGCCCAGTAGAGCGAGGAGCCCGGGCGGGCGGGCGCGGCGATGGGGAAGACGAACCGGCCGCCCGGCCGCAGCACGGCATGGACCTGGGCGAACAACCCCGGCCACTCCCGCGGCAGGAAGTGGCCGAACGCTCCGTAGCTGGTCACCAGGTCGAAGACGGGCCCGAAGGGCAGCGCGCGGGCGTCGGCGCGCACCCATGCCACACGGGGGCCGCCGGCTTCCGGAAAGGCATCGCGGGCGACGGCGAGCATGCCGGCGCTGACGTCCACGCCGGTGACGCGCTCCCGGCAGACCTGCCGCAGGACGCCCGTGCCCGCGCCCGTACCGCAACACAGGTCCAGACCGCTGTCGACGGGCCCCCTCGCGCGCAGCTCCTCGGCCACGGCGTCCAGTACCGCGTCGGGCGTCCTGAAGGGCGTGCGGTCGAACTTCGGCGCGAGCAGGTCGTAGCCGCGCTCGACCGACGACAGCGCCTGGACGGCCAGTTCACGGAACGTGGGGCCTTCGGGGGTGAACATCGCCGCCAGCATACGGGCAGGCCCCACAGGGGCGGGCAGGCCCTCGGCGCCGTTTTCGGCGGTGGCTCCTTGTGGCTCCGAAACAATCCGTGGCGGCGGTGAACGGGCGGGACCGCCTTCCCGTACCCCCCTTCGTCCGCTTCCGGCCAGGGGCGTGCCGCTCCCGTCCCTGGCAGCGTTCCGAGATATGAGGAGGGGCCCGTGAACGAGCCCGGCAACCCATCGATCCATGCCCTGCCGGACGGCGAGGCGGAACTGCGTCTGGTGCTTCGGCTCCAGTGGGAGGACGTCGCCGCGCTGGGCCAGGCGGCCGGTCGCCTCGCCGCCCAGTTGCAGCGGCCGGTGACGCTGGACGAGGCCGCGAGCCACCGGCTGCGGATACGGCCGCCGGCTGCGCACGCCAAGCCCGCCGCGCAGGAACGCGCGCAGCCCTCGCTCGCGGCGGGTGCGGGGCCGTCGCTGCCGGCTCATTCCCCGGGTGAGCAGGCCCGGCAGGCGATCGAGAAGATCAACGGGACCGCCGGGGCGTGAGGGGGCCGCCGGATTCGGCCGGGGGGAGGTGCCGCTGTCCCCGCCGCCGGAGGGCTATAGCCTCTCCGGTCATGAGCAGCCCTTCCCCCGGGACGTCCGACCGCCCGCGCAACAAGCCCGCCGTGGTCAGCGCGTACGCCGCCGCGGGCAGCGTCGTCTACGCGAGCGGCTCCGTCATGGGCGGCTGGCTCACGGTGACGTACTCGGCGCCGATCCTGGGTCTGCTGATCGTCTGCGCGCTGGTCGCCGTCGTCTGCGGACACATGGGCCGCCGCCGGGCGAAGCGGACGGGCGCGGAAGGGCGCTAGATGGCGTTGGCGAGCATCGTGGTGGGCTGGCTCTGCATCCTCTACGCGGTGGTGGTCAACCTGGTGGTGCTGGGGCTGATCGCCGGGTTGGCGGCGCTCGTCGGATCGGCGGACTGAGTCGCGCCGAGGAGGTGCCGGGTGCCTGGGCCGGATGCCGGACGGCGGACGCCCGGCGCGGGGCGCCGTGTGGCGGCCTCCGCGTCGGGCGTCCGGTCGGTCGGGCCCCGGTCAGGCCGACCGGGCCGGCGGCCGGTCCGGATAGAACTCCCGGGGGCGCCCCGCCGGGTCCTTGAGGCGGCCGAGGAGGCCGGCGGGGTATTCGATGAGCCAGTAGCTCGCCGCCGCGGTCGGCAGGGCCGCCAGGAGGACGAGGGCCAGGGCCAGCGGGAAGCCCGCCTGACCCGCGGGGAGCAGACCGGCTTTGTGGAGTTGGAGCATGACCGGCTCGTGCCAGATGAAGAGGCTGTAGCTGATCAGTCCGACGGCGGTGAGCCAGCGGGCGGTCAACAGCCGGTTCCACCCGCTGCGTTGCCGGATGTGGCGGGTGCTGAAGAGCAGCAGCGCCCACAGGACGGCGGCGAGCGGGTGGTAGAAGGTGAAGGTGAAGTTCTCGGGGTCGGAGAAGAGGGAGAGGCAGTAGAGGCCGGCGAGCGCCAGCGCGGTGAGCGGGAGGGCGGTGCGTTTGCCGAGCCTGCCGCGGCCGCCGAGGGCGGCGGTGAGCACGGCCAGCGCCATGCCGGCCGCGAAGCCGCCGAAGCGGGCCTGCGGGCCGAAGTACACCGCCCAGTCGGTGTGCGGCACCTTGAAGACGTAGTGGGCGACGGCGATCCAGGCGGCCGGCGCGGCGTACAGCAGCAGGCAGCCCGCCGCGCACACCGTGATCCGGGTGTGGCGGTGCCGCAGCGGCCGGCAGGCGCGTACCGCGAGCGGGCCGAGCGCCACGAGGACGAGGTAGAACAGCACCTCCAGCGACAGCGACCAGGTCGGGCCGAGGGTGTAGAAGATCCGCCGCTGGTCGAAGACGTGGGTGAAGGTGAGGTGTTCGACCAGGTCCCGCCAGTTGCCGGGCAGGGTCGGGTTGCGGGTCGCCCAGACGACCACGACCGCCAGGAAGTACAGCGGCAGGATGCGGACCGCGCGGCGGAAGAGGAAGACTCCGGCCGGCCGGGTCGAGCGGCCGTCGATGGCGGCGCGCGCGTAGGACAGCGTCAGCAGATACGCCGACATCACGAAGAAGAGGTCGATGACCTCGAAGGAGAGCACGGCCCCCAGGAAGGGGTTGTCGACCGGCGGGTGGCTGCCGTGCGCGTCGTAGCGGAAGTACTGCTGCCAGACGTGGAAGAGGACGGTGCTGAGCGCGGCGAGCCCGCGGAAGCCGTCGATGTCGCGGGCCCGGGTGCGGGCCGGTGCGCCCTCCGGCGGGCGGTACGCGGGCGTCTTGGGCGGACGGGTGGGGGTGAGGGTGGTCATCGTCGGGCCACCGCCTCGGCCGTGGCGCGCGGGGTGACCCGCCACTGGCGGTCTCCCAGTGCCTCCTTGAGGTGGGCCTGCCGGGCGACCATGTTCTTGAAGTGGCTGTAGAAGAAGGTCGACACGAAGAGGTAGGACCAGAACCACCGCTTGCGGGCGCGTAGTTCGGGCATGGCGAGCCGCCAGGCGAAGAGCGCCTGGACGGGGCCGGCCGCCAGCGTGAACAGCACGGCCAGCACGCAGACCGGCACGGCCCAGTCCAGCCGCTCGAAGCCGCCCGCACGCCACGCCGAGAACAGCAGGATGGGCAGGATCTGGAGCGTCAGCCAGGGCTGCACCTCGCGCCAGCCGAGCAGCACGAACAGCCCCAGTTTCTGGCGGGCGGTGAAGACCGGGGAGCGCAGCCCGCGCCACAGGTGCTTGAGCGAGACCTGGAGCCAGCCCTGGGCCCAGCGCTCGCGCTGGTTCCACAGCGACTTCACGGTGGTGGGCGCCAGTTCGCGGGAGATCAGGGTGCGGTCGACGGCGAACCGCGCGCCTTCGTTCAGCGCGCGCAGCGTCGAGTCGATGTCCTCGGTCAGCATCGAGCCGTGCATACGGGTGCGGGCGAGCAGGTCGGTGCGCCAGAAGCCGTTCGAGCCGCCGAAGACGCCGAATCCGTAGAGCCGGGTGCGGCCGGGGTGGCTGACGGCGTAGATCGCCTCGAACTCCACGGCCACCAGCTTCGCGATCCGGGAGCTGTCACCGTTGCGGATCACGCAGTGGCCCTGGACGACGTCATAGCCGTTGGACAGCCAGTGCCAGGCGTCGCGGAAGGCGGTCGGGGCGGGGTGGTGGTCGGCGTCGAAGATGCCGACGAACTCGCCGCGGACGCGGGTGACCGCGGCGTTGATGTTCTGCGCCTTGGAGGTGCTGCCGGTGACGGGCAGGAGCACCAGGCGCGGGTCGCGGGCCGCGATGTCGCGCAGGGTGTCCTCGACGGGCATGGGGTGCGGTGTGTTGTACGCGAGGACGATCTCCAGTTCGCCGGGGTAGTCCAGGCGCAGGAACGACTCGACGGTGTCGACGAGGGTCGCGGCCTCATTGGGCAGGTAGGCGGCGATGACGGCGCTGGCCGGCGGGTACGGCTGGCCGGGCGTCTTCGGCCGGGGCGTGGCGTCGAGCGAGTACAGGCATTCGAGGACGATGAGCAGCGCGGACAGCACCAGGCCGGAGACGACCACCCAGTACATCGCCGATCCCAGGTCCCAGCCCAGGTTGTAGGTCTGCTGGTAGAGCGCGAAGGGTACGGCGACGCCGAGCAGCAGCGCGAGCACCGGGGAGAGCGCCGAGAGGGCGGGGCGGATCAGGGAGCTGAGGGGGCGGCGGCGGTGGCGGTGCGGTATGCCGCGCATCCACGGCGCGTACCTGACGGGCCGCAGGTCCCGGTGGCGGACCGCTTCGGCGACCGCGTCCTCGGCGTGGCCGAGAGCCTGGGTGCCGTCGGCGCATCCGTCGAGCGGCAGCCAGCCGATGGCCGGGGTCAGGCGGACGTTCTCGTCGGCGACGATGAAGCGGGTGCCGGCGACGGTCCCCGCGAACTCGCGCAGGCCGCGCAGTGCGGTCTCCTCGTCGACGGCGGGCAGCAGCATCAGCAGGTGGCCCTCGTCGTCGCGGCCGAGCCGGTCGCAGAAGCTGCCCAGCCGCTCGGCGACGCCGGCCAGCCGTTCGGCGACCTCCCGGCGCACGCGCGGCCCGAGGCGGGATTCCAGCGCGCTCATCTCGGCCACGCCGACGACGGCGAGGACGCCGCCGCGCCGGCCGGTCTCCGGGCGCCGCAGTTCCCGGTCGAGTTCGTCGCGGAAGTGCGGGTGGGAGTACAGGCCGGTGCGCGGGTCCAGGAGGAGGTTCTCGACGGGTACGGGGACCCGGCGCAGTTTCGCTTCGATGCGGGCCGACAGCTCGGCGGGGTCGGAGGCTTCCGGTACGCAGTCGTCGGCGCCCAGGCGCAGCATGTCGACGACGCCGGCGGCCTCGGGGGTGTCGGTGACCATGAGCAGGGGCAGTGCCCGGCCGGCGGGGACGGTGCGGACCTCGCGGATCACGTCGAGTCCGGCCTGGCCGCCGGGTGGCGCCGGGTGGCCGGCCGGACGGTCGTGGTCCTCGCCGGGGCCGGGGGTGCCGAACCAGGCGTGGCTCTCGGCGGGTTCGGGGTGGTGGGGGCGGGCGCGCGTCTCGCGTCGTTCGTCCAGGGCGACGATCGCGTCCGGCGGCGTCTGCCGGACCCGCTGGTCCACCTGGCCGGGCCGGGCGTGGCTGACGTCGTGCCCGGTGGCGCGCAGGTTGTGGGTGAGCCGGTCCCGCCGCGGTCCGGGGGTGCCGACGACGAGCACGTGTCCGGCGGTGGTGGAGCCCGTGGTGGCGGCGTGCTCGGCGGGGGCCGGCCCGGTCGGCGGGGCGGCGGCGGGAGCGGTGGCCTCCCCGCCGCCGAGCAGGGCTATGGAGGATTCCGGGGAGCTTGAGGGGTGCGAAGTGAGCACCGGTAAGTCCTTTCTGCGACGAAGCATGCGAAAGGCGGCCCGGTCGCGCGAGCGCGGCGATGCGGGCCATTTCGGCAGAGCGGGGCCGGGTCACGGCGGCCGCCGGCCGTTCGGCGATCGAGGCCGGGCGACAGGCGGGCGCGTGGCCGTGCGCGCGGGCGGTCCCACCGCCCGTGCGCGTAAGGCGGGTCAGTCGGTGACGCCGGCCTGGCTACGGCTGTGGCGGGCCCGTACGGGGAGGTGGGGGGTCACCCGTGGGAACGCGGCAGGGCGCGCGGCGGCGTGGCCGTCATGGTGGGAGGGCGCAGTGCGGCGTGACTCGCGCCCGCCGGAGATGCCTCTGCCAGATGCATGACAACGAAGGGCGTCGCGGCCGCCGGGAAAAGCCGTCTTCGCGTGGTCTGGTCCGTCGCGTCGGGACGCGCGGGTATTAAGCCTCGGGACGCGCGAGCGCGCTCGAGCGGGTTTCGCATATGAAGGGTCCCATCCTGATCGGATCGTGGGGGGAGGACCGGATGTCGTCAGTGCCACCGCCCGACCCCTCGCGGGGCCCGACGGCAAGCCCAGCCTTGAGGATCACTGTGACACTCCCCCTTCATCCGCGTAACGCTCTGATTACGTCACCTTGGCGAGACCCTGCTCACGAGCCGTTACCAACCGGTAAGCACCGACCTATCTGCTATACCCGGTAAGCGAGTTGAGCAGCGGTATCGACAGATAGGGCATACCTCCTCCTTCCGCCTCCGGTGGCGCTGGGCCGCCTTCGAGTCGAAGGGGAACTAGAGGTTCGTACCTCTGGACCATCTGTTAATCTGCCCGCTCCTGGATGTTCCTCCATCTCCCCCTCCCCCCAAGCGCCCCCCGCTCGCCGGGTGCAGCGAGGTGTCCCGTACGTGTACAGCACTCCGTTTTCCCCCGCAGAGGCCAGATCCGCGCGGGCCCGGGTGGGCCTGAGCACCACTCAGGTGGCCCAGTCGATGGCGGCCTGCGGCGCCCCGGTCCGCCCCGAGATGGTGGACGCCTGGGAGTACGGCTCCCAGTTGCCCACCGAGCAGCAGCTCTTCGTGCTGGCCGATGTCCTGTGGTGCTCGCCGACCGACCTGATGGGCGTCGAGCCGCGGACGCTGGCCGAGCACCGGCTCTCCCGGCAGTTGAGCACCGACCGGCTGGCGCAACTGATCGGCATGGACGCCGATATGTACCGGGCCGCCGAGTCGGCGCAGCAGTGGAACGGCGACTACCGGCAGACCAAGGCACTGGTGGAGGCCCTGGGTCTGTCGCTGCGCAAACTGATCGGCATCATGGGCCGGGACGAGGAGCTGGCCGGGCATCTGCGGTCGGCCATCGACGGGCGCTGGAAGGCGCACGTCGGACCGGTCACGGAGATCACGACCTTGAACAAGACCCGGGTGGGCGACGCCCTGCGCACGATGAACGCGGAGTTCACGGAGTTCTCCGAGCGCTACATGGGGCACCTGGTGGCCAGGAACGACGATTCGCGTCTCAAGGAGGTCGCGGCCGAGCGCTCCGCCTATCTGCGCCGGCTCGTCGACCGGTTCTGGGAGCTGATCGGCGAGGCGGGCGAGGCGCCGCCGTTCAACACCGTGGGCCACTGAGCCCGGGGGCGGGCCTGGGGTGGCCCCGGGCCCGGCCTCCTCCGCGTACGGGTGGCGCGTTCTCAGCGGTTGGCGCCCCAATGCGGGCCCATGGGGTCCATCGGATCCACCGGCCCGCCCTGGTACGGCGGTCCCGCCGCGCCCCTCGGACCTCCGGGGGCCATCGGACTTCCGGCGCTCATGGGGCCTCCCGGGCCCACCGGACCTCGCATCGGATCTCCCGCGCCCATCGGGCTTCCCGGGCTCATCGGGTTTCCGGGGCCGGGCCGGTCGGGCCGGCCCACCGAGCCGGCGGGCTCCAGCGGCTCGTCCTCGCCTTCCTCGATGTCGTCCCAGTCGATCTCCATCGACTTGCGGCGCGTGAAGACGTTGAAGAAGAGGTTCAGCAGGATGGCGGTGAGGCCGCCCAGTGTGATGCCGCTGTCCAGGACCGCGCGGACCTCATCGGGCATCCGGTCGAAGAACGGCCCGACCGCGGTGGGCAGGAAGGCGGCGCCGAGACTGACCGCCAGGATCAGGGCGTTGCGCTCCTCGCGCAGGTCCACCTTGCCCAGGATCTGGATGCCGACGGTGGCGACCATGCCGAACATCGAGATCGCCGCGCCGCCGAGCACCGGGTGCGGGATCGCGGCGACCAGGCTGCCCGCCTTCGGCAGCAGTCCCAGCACGATCATGAAGCCGCCGGCCGCGACCACCACGAACCGGCTCATCACCTTCGACATCCGCACCAGGCCGATGTTCTCGGCGAACGCCACGTAGGGAAAGGAGTTGAGCACGCCGCCGAGGACGGTGGCGACGCCGTCGGCGCGCAGTGCACGGGCGACGGTGTCGTTGTCGACCCGCTTGCGGGTGATCTCCCCGATGGCGTAGACGTCGCCGGTGGTCTCCACCATCGTGATCACCATGACGACGATCATGGCGATGACCGGGAAGAGCTCGAACTTCGGCAGCCCGTAGTGGAAGGGCGTGCTGACCCCGAACCAGTCGGCGTCGTTGACCGCGTCGAAGCTCACGTCGCCCAGGAGCCAGGCGACCGACGTGCCGACGACCAGGCCGAGGAGTACCGCCAGGCTGCTCAGGTACGGCTTGCCCAAGCGGACCACGGCCAGGATGAACAGCAGGGTGCCCAGGGCGTAGGCGAGGTTCTTGGGGTCGCCGTAGCCGGGGTGGCCCGCCAACTGCGCGCCGCCGGCCGCGTCCTGAAGGCCCTGGGGTATCAGCGTCAGGCCGATGACGGTGAGGATCGTGCCGATGACGATCGGCGGGAAGTACTTCACCAGCTTGCTGAAGAACGGTGCGAAGAGGAACGTCGCTATGCCCGCGGTGATCACCGCTCCGTAGACGACGAGCAGCCCGGCGGTGCCGCCGCCGGCGCCCAGGCCGATGGCGATCATCGGGGAGACCGCGGTGAAGGTGACGCCCTGGACCAGCGGCAGCCTGGCGCCGATCTTCCAGATGCCCAGCGCCTGGATGATCGAGGCGATACCGCAGGTGAGCAGGTCGGCGTTGATCAGATAGACGAGTTCCTCGTGGGACAGGCCGAGGGCGTTTCCGAGGAGGATCGGGACGATGACCGCTGCCGCGTAAAAGGCGAGGACGTGCTGGAAACCGTAAAGGGTGAGTTTGCCGAGGGGGAGCACCTCGTCGACGGGGTGTGTGCGCTGCGGGGGGAAGTGCTGGGAGGTGTGCCGGGAGAGTCGTGCCATCTCTGCCTTGCCTTCACGAGGTAGGTGAATAAGAGGGGATATCCGACGCCGTCCGGTCCCGGGGTGACAGGACGGCCGGCCGGCCGGACAAAGCCGACGGTGAGCGGTGTTGCCGGCCCACGTAGCCCTGCGCTGCACATTGCGTCCTGGTTCGGCAGGACTTCCTTCGATCGGCGCGACAAAGTCCGTAATTGCCTTGGAATTTGCAGGTGGGGGCCGATCGAATCGCTCACCCTAGTTGACCCCCGGCCTTTCTCGCGAGTAACCGGTCGGCATCCCCGGCGGCGGGGAAACGCACCCGCGCACCGGCGGCGGTGTGCCACCCCGGTCCGGGCCGGCTACGCCTCGCCCACCTCGCCGGGATGCCGTACCCGCCGCGCCGCCAGGCTGCCGAGAAAGCCGGTGACCAGGCCCCACGCGGCCCCGACCGCCACCAGGCGCGCGAGGTGCGGGCGCAGGACGACCTCGCCGCCCAGGTTTCCGCCGAGGTCCCCGAGGCCGAGCAGGGACAGTCCGTAGTGCGCGGAGATCCGGGTGAGCAGTCCGACGGTGAGCAGGGTGAGCGCCAGGGCCGCGGCCATGTCCACGGCGTGCCGCCACGCGGGCGTGCCGGCCGGGGAGCGGACCGCCGCGGCGAAGGCGGCGGCGAGCAGCACGACGGCGGCCACGGCCACCAGCAGCCAGGCCCGGCCGTCGTGCTCGGCGACCGCGCCCAGGTCGAGGGTGCGGTCCCCGCCGCGGGTCCGCAGCACCTGGTCGAGCACGTGCGGCATCGGCAGGCCGATCGCCTTGTCGACATGCCCCGACCACGCGCCGCCCGTGCCGACGCCCAGCGCAAGCCACACGAGGTTGGGCAGTCCGAGGAACACCACGGCCAGCGTGTCGGCCGGGTGGCCCTCGGTCAGCAGCACGACCAGCGCGGTGACCAGCCCGATCGCCACGTAGACCAGCAGCACCAGCAGCATCGCGAAGGCGGGCGGCCGCACCGCGCTCTGAAAGCGCAGGACGGAGGAGGGCAGGGGCGCCCGGCGCGCCAGGAGGAAGGTGAGGGCGAGCACGGCCAGCACCCACAGGAGGCCGGCGCCGAGGGTGGCGGCCACCTCCGCGCGGAAGCGGACGGTGGGGGTCGCGCCGAGTTCGGCGCCCAGTTCGTCGGCGAGTTCGTCGCCCACCGAGACGCGGAAGCGGTGGCGGGCGGCGAGGGCGAGGAGCAGCAGGAGCACCAGCCAGCACAGGGCGGTCCGGGCGACGCGGGCCAGGAGTTCGGTCGCGTCGGCCACCGCGCGGTGGCGCAGCGGCAGCAGGAAGACGGCGGCGGTCGCCAGGGCGCCGGCCAGGGTCACCGAAAGGGGTACGGCGTCGACGGCGGCGTCCGCCCGCGCGAGGAACCCGGCGTCGCCCGACACGTTGACCGAGCCGCCCGCCGCGATGAGGACGACGGCGGCCACCACCCGGGGGAACGCACCGCCGGGCAGATCCGCGGCGCCGGCGGCCCACAGGCCGAGCGCGGCGACCCCCAGCATCGTGACGAGGCCCGCGAGCGCCGCGGCGAGCGCCTCCGCCCAGGGCCGTAGGAGAGGACCGGCCCCGCCGGGGCGTGCCGGGGTCCTGGGGCCGGCTGACATGGGGCCGCCGGGGCCTCGCATCTGGCTCACGCTGTCTCCTGCCGGGCGCGCGCGTCGGGGAGGACGGGGCGGCGGGAGCCCGGTCACGGCGTGGCGGCCCCGCCGTGCTCACCGTAAGCACGGGCGCGCTCCCCCGCTCGCGGACGGCGGCCCCGGCACCGTCGCCGCTGCCGCGCGCTGCCCGAGACGGAAACGTGTCATAAATCTCCGATGCGCCGGACAACCGCCGGAGCGGACAAACCCTCTGGATATGCGGCGGGTGCCATGGGGGCCTTGACGGCGTTTGTCGCCACAGGGCCGGGCTCCGTCACGCCAGCTTTTTCGCTTCGGAGGGACCCTCGTGCACGCCGGATCACGTCGCCACCCCGTTCTGTTGATACCCGCCCTGATAGCGGCGGCCGCGTCGCTGACCGCGTGCGGGGCGGGCGCCGGTACGTCGGAGGCGTCGGACCAGCCCGTGGCCAAGGTGAGCGTCACCCCGGCCGGCGGCAGCAAGGCCGCCGAGCTCGGCTCCCCGATAGCCGTACGGGCCGACCGCGGAAAGCTGACCTCCGTCGAGGTCAAGGACGACAAGGGCACCAAGGTCACCGGCCGGCTGGCGGGTGGCGGCAGGTCCTGGACGTCGGACCGCAAGGTCAGCCCGCACACCACCTACACCGTGCGGACCAAGGCCGAGTCGGCGGGCGGCGAGGAGTCCTCGGCCACCTCCGTTTTCACCACGCGGTCGGCCGACCGGGTCAACAAGCTCACCAACACCCCGGGGGGCGGCCAGACCGTCGGCACCGGAATGCCGGTGTCGATCCTCTTCGACCACCCCATAGCCAAGGACCGGCGGGCCGAGATCGAGAAGGCGCTGAAGGTCAGCACCCAGCCGCACGTCCAGGGCGCCTGGGGCTGGGTGACGGACTACTCGGGCAAGGACCGGATCGACTGGCGTCCCAAGGACTACTGGCCGACCGGCACGAAGGTCTCCGTCAAGGGCGGACTGGCCGGGATCAATTCCGGTGACGGCGGCTGGTTCGCCCGTGACTACGACTTCGGATTCACCATCGGCGCCGACCACCGGGCCGTCATCGACGTGCCCGGTCACCGCCTGACGATGTACGAGAACGGCAAGCCCGTGGGCAGCGTCACCGGCTCGGCGGGCTCCCCGCAGGACCCGACGCGCGGTGGCGTCCACACCGTACGCAGCAAGAACGCGGCGGAGACGATGGATTCGGCCACCATCGGCCACGGCAACGAGTGGAAGCTGGACTCGAAATGGGTCACCCACCTGACCGCGTCGGGGACGTTCCTGCACTCCGCCCCGTGGAACAAGTCCGTGGGCGTGGTCAACAACAGCCACGGCTGCTTCGGCATGACCACGGACGACGCCCAGCGCGTCTATGACTTCCTGACGGTCGGCTCCACCGTCGAGGTGAAGGGCACCACCAGCACCAAGCAGACCGACGTCGGCAACGGCCTGGAGGTCTGGCAGGAGAACTGGTCGCAGTGGCAGCGGCGCAGCGCGCTGAAGTAGCCCGGCCGCGGGCCCGTCGGGGCCGTCGGACGGGCCGGTATTCGTCCGTCCCCGCCCCGGTCATCTGCGCCACCGGACCGGCCGGCGGGGCCGGGTGAGCAGCAGGAGGACGGTGGCGAGGACGGCGACGGCTTCGGCGATGGCGGCGAGTTTCTTGTCGGCGGTCCACAGCGGCTCGTACATGTTCGGCACCGGGCCCAGCTCGCCGACGTCGACGTAGCGGTAGAGGAGCAGGAGGGCGAGGGCGCCCGCCGAGACCAGCCAGGCGAAGGTGTCGGCCGGGGGCCGCCGCCACAGGAGCACGACCAGCGCGGCCAGGGCGGCGAGCGCGGCCTCGGTCCGAAAGAGCGTGCCCTGGCTGATGGTCGCGGTGATGGCGTCGTAGCGGTCGGCGAGGTCGGCGTGGACGTAGGCGGTCACGGCCAGCCCGGCCGCCGCCAGCACTCGCGCGATCCCGCGTACGACCCGGCCGGCCCGCGGGGCGCCCGGCGCCGGTGGGCTGAGGTCTCGTGTCATGGCTTCTCCCAGCCTCACGGTGAGCGGGTCGGCGGGTAGCGGGTCGGCGGGTCTGGGGCGGCGGACGCACCGGTCAGCGGCTCGACGGCCGGCGGACGGTGAGCGTGCCCTTCATGGAGGGGTGGATCGAGCAGAGGTAGGCGTACGCCCCGGGTTCGGTGGGGGCGGTGAAGGTGGCGGTCGCGTCCGGGCCGATGCGGCCGGTGTCGAAGGGTTTGCCGCCGCCGGCCGTCAGGGTGTGCGGGGCGGAGTCCTCGTTGACGACGGTGATCTTCGCGCCGGGGCGCACGGTGACGGTCGCGGGGGTGAAGCGGAAGTCCTTGATGGTGATCCGCTGCCTCCCCTCCGGGGTCTCGGTGGGCGACCCGGAGGGGTTGGCGGTGGGCGACCCGGAGGGCGTCTCGGTGGGCGACCCGGAGGGCGTCGCGGTGGCACCGGCCCCGCCGCCGCTGTCGGAGCAGGCGGCGAGGGCGGCCAGGCACACGACGGCGGCCAGCGCGGCGAGCCGGGTACGGGGGCGGGGGTCCGGGCGGTGCGTACGGTCCGGGCGGTGGGTGTCGCGCCGGGGCCGGCTGCGCGGGAGCGGCATGGTCTCTCCGTGGTGTCTGGTGGGGTCCCGCGGGGTGGTCAGTAGCCGCCGCCCCCGGTGGAGCTGTCCTCGGCGGACTTCTCGATCTTGTTGCCGGCCTCGTCGAGGACGAACCACTTGGCGCCGAACTGGTCGAGTCCCTGGCCGTTGGTGTCGCCGGGCTGCTTGTCGCCCTGGAAGTAGTAGAGGGGATGGCCGTTGTAGGTGATTTCCTTCGTGCCGCCCTCGCGGGTCGTCGTGCCCAGCAGCGCGCTCTTGACGCCGCCGCCGGCCTTCGGGGTACCGGTGACGGTCGCCGGTGGCCAGGCTTGGGCGCAGCCGCCCGAGCAGGTGGACTTGCCGGCCTTGTCGGCCTCGAAGAGGTAGAGGGTGCGGCCCTGGCCGTCGACGAGGATCTGGCCGAGCCGCCCGGCGCGGGAGGCGACGGTTCCCTCGCCGGGCGAGGGAGAGCCCGACGGCGAGGCGCCCGGGCTCGTGCGGCCGGCGGACGGGGAGGGCTTGCTCGTACCGCCGTCGTCCGAGCATCCGGCCATCCCCGCGGCGACGAGGGCCGTGACCGCGATGACGGCCCCCTTGGCGCTGTTGCGCATCCTTGACACTCCTTCGGTTCCGTCCGCCCCGCCCCTGCGGCGGCGCGCGCGGCCGACCGACGTGCCGCCCACCCCACTAGACACCGGCTACCGCCACCCGGCCATCCGGGCGCGGACGTTCGGCGTATCCGGCGCCTGCTCACCCACGGCAGGGCTTAGGCTGACCGGGCGACTGGTTCGCCCTGCCCGCCAGGCAGGCGCGTCGTAAGAGGGAACCCGGTGGGAATCCGGGACTGCCCCGCAGCGGTGAGTGGGAACGACCGCCGTCATACGCACTGGGCCCGACCGGGTCCGGGAAGCGACGGCCAGTAGATGTCTGCCCCGGCAGACGTGCCCGCGAGTCCGAAGACCTGCCAGCGTCCGTGCGCGCGATCGCGTACGGAGATCCCGGTGACCTCGAGGGCGGGTCGGTGGACGTCTCAGGTGGCGGGCGCGGGCGCACACTCCCACGCTCCGCCCACTTCGCCGTCCTTCGCGCCCTCGACCCGTCCCGGGGTCTGGAGGAGACACGCTCGCGAAGGAGAGTTACGTGATCACCGACTCGACCACCGGCTCCGCGGCCGCCGCCGCCCGGCCCACCGTGCACGGCTATCCGCGCCAGGGCCCGAACCGGGAACTGAAGAAGGCCGTCGAGGGGTACTGGCAGGGCCGTGTCGACGCCGGCGCCCTGCGGGACACCGCCGCCGCGCTGCGCCGCGGCAACTGGCGGGAGCTGGCCGCGGCCGGCATCCGGGAGGTGCCGACGGGCGACTTCTCGTACTACGACCACGTCCTGGACACCAGCGTCATGCTGGGCGCGATCCCCGCCCGGCACCGCGCGGCGGTGGCCGCCGACCCGCTGGACGGCTACTTCGCCATGGCCCGGGGCACGCAGGACGTGGCGCCGCTGGAGATGACCAAGTGGTTCAACACCAACTACCACTACCTGGTACCGGAGTTGGGCCCGGACACGGTGTTCGCGGCGGACTCCCGCAAGCAGGTGGACGAGCTGCGGGAAGCCGTCGCGCTGGGCCTTGAGGGCCGTCCGGTCCTGGTCGGCCCGGTCACCTATCTGCTGCTGGCCAAGCCGGCGCCCGGCGTCGCGGCGGACTTCGAACCGCTGACCCTGCTCGACCGCCTGCTGCCGGTCTACGCCGAGGTCCTCGCCGATCTGCGGGCCGCCGGCGCAAGCTGGGTCCAGTTGGACGAACCGGCGCTGGTACAGGACCGCTCCCCCGCCGAACTGAACGCCGCGGCCCGCGCCTACCGCGACCTGGGCGCGCTCACCGACCGGCCGAAGCTGCTGGTCGCCGCGTACTTCGACCGCCTCGGTGACGCCCTGCCGGTGCTGGCCAAGGCGCCCGTCGACGGTCTCGCGCTCGACTTCACCGGTCCCGCCGCCGCCAACCTCGGTGAGCTGGCGGCGGTCGGCGGGCTGCCCGGCAAGCGTCTGGTCGCGGGGGTCGTCGACGGCCGCAATGTGTGGATCAACGACTTCGAACGGTCGCTGGCCACGCTCGGGACCCTGCTGGGGCTCGCCGACCGGGTCGACGTGGCGTCCTCGTGCTCCTTGCTGCACGTCCCGCTGGACGTCACCGCGGAGCGCGATATCGATCCGCAGGTCGCCCGCTGGCTCGCCTTCGCCCGGCAGAAGACCGCGGAGATCGTCACGCTGGCACGCGGCCTGCACCAGGGAACCGGCGCCATCACGGCCGAACTGAGCGCCAACCGGGCCGACTTGGCCTCCCGGGCCGGCTCCGCGCTCACCCGCGACCCGGTGGTGCGGGCCCGTGCCGCGGCCGTCACGGACGCCGACTGCCGCCGCGCGCAGCCGTACGCCGAGCGGTCCGCGGCGCAGCGCGCCCACCTGCGCCTGCCCGTCCTGCCGACGACGACCATCGGCTCCTTTCCGCAGACCACCGGCCTGCGTACGGCCCGCGCCGCCCTGCGGGCCGGACGGATCTCCGCCGCCGCCTACGAGGAGCGCGTCGCGGCGGAGATCCGGGAGGTCATCGCCTTCCAGGAGAAGGCCGGCCTCGACGTGCTGGTCCACGGCGAGCCCGAACGCAATGACATGGTCCAGTTCTTCGCCGAGCGGCTGACCGGCTACCTCGCCACCCAGCACGGCTGGGTGCAGTCCTACGGCACCCGCTACGTCCGGCCGCCGATCCTGGCCGGGGACATCTCGCGGCCCGAGCCGATGACGGTGCGCTGGACCCGCTACGCCCAGTCGCTCACCGACCGGCCGGTCAAGGGCATGCTCACCGGCCCGGTCACCATGCTCGCCTGGTCCTTCGTCCGCGACGACCAGCCGCCGGCCGAGACCGCCCGCCAGGTGGCGCTGGCGCTGCGCGACGAGGTCGGTGACCTCCAGGCGGCGGGGACGTCGGTCATCCAGGTCGACGAGCCCGCGCTGCGGGAACTGCTGCCGCTGCGCGCCGCCGGGCACGCCGGGTATCTGGCCTGGGCCACCGAGGCGTTCCGGCTGAGCACCGGCGGCGCCCGCCCGGCCACCCAGATCCATACGCACATGTGCTACGCGGAGTTCGGGGACATCCTCCAGGCCATAGACGACCTGGACGCCGATGTGATCAGCCTGGAAGCCGCCCGTTCCCATATGCGGGTCGCCGCGGAGCTGGCCACCGTCGGCTACCCGCGCGAGGTGGGGCCGGGCGTCCACGACATCCACTCCCCGCGCGTGCCGGGGGTGGCGGAGGTGACCGCCTTGCTGCGTACGGCACTCGGCGCGGTGCCGGCCGAGCGGCTGTGGGTCAATCCCGACTGCGGTCTGAAGACCCGCCGGTGGGAGGAGGTGCGTGCCGCGCTGGAGAACCTGGTCGCGGCCGCCCGGGAGGTGCGTACGTCCGCCGGGTGACCGGCCCGGCGTAGCCGCGGAGTGGTGTGGCACACGGCCCCGGCCCGGGCGCGCCTCTCGCGTCCGGGCCGGGGCCCGTGGTCGGCCTTGGCCGGCGGTCAGCCGGTCAGCCGGTCAGGATCGCCGGGTCGCTGACGCCCGGCCGGCCGTTCTCGACGTGGCCGGCGAAGCGGCGCAGGAAGACGCTGTCCTTGTCGCAGACCACCGTGACGTCGTACCACCGCTTGCCGGCGGTGAGGTCCACCGTGAGCCTGACGGTCGCGCCGGCGCGGACGGTGACGGTCCGGCCGGCACCCCCGTAGGCGTTGGTGACCTTCAGCCGGCGGTCGGCGCCGCCCTTGTTGGTCAGGGTCAGCACGAGGCCCGCGGTGGCCGCGTCATGGCGGGCGGTCACCTCGGGGCCCGCGGTCTTCCCCTGGCCCCGGAAGGTGCGCAGGAAGCCGTTCGGGCCGAACACCGACAGGTCGTACGTGTCCTTGGAGTACGCGGTGTTCCAGGTGTCGGAGATCCGCTTGCCGGCCTCCGCGGTGTACGTCCACGGCCCGTCCGTGCGGTTCGCGGACGTGACGGTGAAGCAGGCGCCGGCCGCGTCGCCGGCGCCGAAGGTGAGGGTGTAGCGCCCGGTGGAGGGGGTCGCGGACCCGTCGACCAGCGGCGCGTACGGCAGCGGCCGGGCGGGCCGGGCGCCGGGCTCCTGCTTGGGCAGGACGGGCTGGGCGGGCGGCTTGGGGACGTAGCTGTCGTGCCGCTCGTTGTCCGGCGGCCGGTAGCCGTCGGTGTCCGGCAGGGCGGCCGGCGTGGTGTTCTCCAGGCCGAAGTCGAAGGCGGAGGTCAGGTCGCCGCAGATGGCGCGGCGCCAGGGCGAGATGTTGGGCTCGTGCACGCCGAAGCGGCGTTCCATGAACCGGATGAGGGAGGTGTGGTCGAAGGTCTCGGAGCAGACGTAGCCGCCGGTGCTCCAGGGGGAGACGACGAGCATGGGGACGCGCTGGCCGAGGCCGTAGGGGCCAGCGGCGTAGCCGGCGTTGCCGGGGAAGTGGTCCAGCGTGGTGTCGACGGTGGAGGCGCCCTGGGCGGCGGAGGCCGGCGGGAAGGGCGGCGGCACGTGGTCGAAGTAGCCGTCGTTCTCGTCGTAGGTGATGAACAGGGCGGTCTTGCTCCACACCTCCGGGTTGGCGGTGAGCGCGTCGAGGACCTGGGAGATGTACCAGGCGCCGTAGTTCGCCGGCCAGTTGGGGTGTTCGGAGAACGCCTCGGGGGCGGCGATCCAGGAGACCTGGGGAAGCTTGCCGGCCTTCACGTCGGCCTTGAGGAGGTCGAAGTAGCCGTCGCCCTTCTTGGCGTCGGTGCCGGTGCGGGCCTTGTCGTAGAGGGGGTCGCCGGGCTTGGCGTTCCGGTAGGCGTTGAAGAAGAGCAGCGAGTTGTCGCCGTAGTTGCCGCGGTAGGCGTCCTCGATCCAGCCCCACTTGCCGGCCGCGTCCAGGCCGTCGCCGATGTCCTGGTAGAGCTTCCAGGAGATGCCCGCCCGCTCCAGCCGCTCGGGGTAGGTCGTCCAGCCGTAGCCGACCTCCTCGTTGCCGAGGACCGGGCCGCCGCCCTTGCCGTCGTTGCCGGTGTGGCCGGAGAACATGTAGTAGCGGTTGGGGTCGGTGGCGCCTATGAGGGAGCAGTGGTAGGCGTCGCAGACGGTGAAGGCGTCGGCGAGCGCGTAGTGGAAGGGGATGTCCTGGCGCGTGAGGTAGGCCATCGTGCCGGCGGACTTGGCGGGGATCCACTGGTCGTAGTTGCCGTTGTTCCATGCCTTGTGGCCGCCGGCCCAGTCGTGGTTCAGGCCCTCGATGAACTGCATGCCGAGGTTCTCGGCGTCGGGGTGGTAGGGCAGCACGTCCTTGCCGCCGTCCGGCTGATGGAAGACCGACTTGCCGCTCTCCAGCGTCATCGGGCGCGGGTCGCCGAAGCCGCGGACGCCCTTCATGGTGCCGAAGTAATGGTCGAAGGAACGGTTCTCCTGCATCAGCACGACGATGTGCTCGACGTCCTTGAGGGAGCCGGAGCGCCGTGCGGCGGGGATGGCCGCGGCGCGGGCGATGCTGCTCGACAGGGCCGAGAAGCCCGCCGTCGCGCCGGCTATCTGGAGGAAGCGCCGCCGATTCAGTTCAGGCATGAGTCTGGGGACCTCTTGGGGTGTGGGGGTTCACGGATGGGGGGTCTGCGCGCGGTCGTGTGGCGCCGTGCCGTGTGCGGTCGTGTGGGGAGGTGCGCGGGCGTCTGACGGGTCGTGAGGAGGTGTGCGGAAAACAGGGTCAGCAGAGTGTTCCAAGAGGAACGAGTCGCGGGGAAGGGGTGGTGACGGCCGTATGACGGCTCCCCCTCCACACGGCGAACAGCTTCGCCCGGCGGCGGCGCCCGGCCGTGGCGCGCCACAACCAGGGAGCGTCCCGCGCATACGGCATATTCGGGACGGACATCGGGGGCGGTGACCAGCCACGACATCGGTGGACAGGCAGACATCGCAGGGCGAGGAGAACGTCATGGTGCGGGACGCGGACGGCAACGGAGCGGCGCCGGACGGCGTCGCGCCGGGCAACGCCGAACAGGCGCGGGCCTGGAACGGCGACGACGGCCGGTACTGGGTGGCGCAGCGGGAGCGCCACGAGGCGATGCTCCGACGCCTGACGCCGCATCTGATGTCCGCCCTGCCGCTCCGGTCCGACAGCCGGGTGCTGGACATCGGGTGCGGCGGCGGGGGGACGACCCTGGCGGCGGCGCGCGTCGCCACCGCCGGATCGGTCCTGGGGATCGACCTGTCGGGGCCCCTGCTGGCGGCCGCCCGGCGGCGGGCCGCGGCGGAGGGGCTGGCGAACGTGGCCTTCGCGCGGGCGGACGCGCAGGTCCATCCGTTCACCCGCGGCGCTTTCGCCATGGCGATGAGCCGCTTCGGGGTGATGTTCTTCGCCGATCCGGTCGCCGCGTTCGCCAATATCGCTCGCGGTCTGCGCACCGGCGGCCGGCTGGCGTTCCTGTGCTGGCGCTCCCTGCCCGAGAACGCGTTCCTGTCGGTGCCGCTGGCCGCCCTCGCGCCGTACATCCCGGCGCCCGACCTCGGTGGCCCCGGCGAGCCGGGCCCGTTCTCGCTCGCCGATCGCGGCCGGATCGAAGAGATGCTGGCGGGCGCCGGATACGACGAGATCGCCGTACGTCCGGTCGATGAGCCGATGTGGCTGGGCGGCGACCCGGACGATGTCGTGGACTATCTGCTCGGGCTGCCGATGGTGCACGCGGCGCTGGCCGAGGCGGGGGAAGCGGCCGGGGAGCGGGCGCGCGGCGCGCTGCGGGAGGTCATGGCCCGGTATCAGGGGCTCGACGGGGTGAGCCTGGGCGGGGCGGCGTGGCTGGTGACGGCGCGGCGCGGGTGAGGGCCCGAAGCCGCCGGGCCGGCGAGGCGTGCGGGAGCGTCAGCGCCTCGCGGGCCCTTCTTCGCGGACGGGATCCGACAGGATTTCGCGGACGGGATCCGACAAAATAAGGCCGGATCAAACGGGTTGACGCCGGATCAGACGGCGTCGACGAGGCTCGCCGAGTGGGCGGCACTCGCCGAGCGGGCGGCACTCGCCGAGTGGGCGGCACTCGCCGGGTGGGCGGCTTCCGGTACGGCGGCGGCCAGGGAGGCCGCGGGAACGGTATCGGGGACGGCCTGGGGAGCCGCCGCGCGGACCGCCTCCGGTACGGCCTCGGGCGTCGCGGCGGGGGCGGGCCGGGACTTCGTATCGGGCACGCTGCGCAGGGGCGCCCGTACCGTCAGCGGATCCTTGCGGGCCGCCACCACCCGCCGGGTGAACCAGACGACCTTGCCGGTATCGGTGGCGCAGGTCCCCCAACTGTCGCTGAGGGCGGCCACCGCCGACAGTCCGCCGCCGCCCGCGCTCACCAGCCGGGGCAGCCGGGGACCGTCGTCGGCGACGGAGGCCGTCAGGTGGCGGCCGGACCAGCGGAGTTCGACCACGCACCGGGCGTCGGGGCCGATGTGGCGGTGCACGTTCTCCAGGAGTTCCGCCACTCCCCTGCAGACCGGCTGAATATGCAGTTCAAGATTCCAATGCCGCAGGTGCGCGGCCACGATGCGCCGGATCTGCGGGACGCGCTCCGCCGAAGCGGGGAGTTCAACCGTGTAGTGCCGGTCGTAGGGCAGTGTCATGTCGTGGCTCCTCACCGCGAGGCTCACGTACTTCACCTCGTTGGACCAACGAACCCCGATCACGAAGAGTGAGCTTTCGTCACGTATGGGTCATTGACATGGTGACCCGGCGAGACAGGCCCCGCAACAGATCGTGGTGCGGTCGGGGGATTCCGCGCCCCGGCCGGTCGGTTCGGCGGCCGGGGCGCGGACCGCTCAGACCGTCAAGCCGGGGAGGTGGGGCAGGAGCTTGTCGGGGGTCAACGGCAGGTCGCGCAGGCGTACCCCGGTGGCGTGGGCCACGGCGTTGCCCAGGGCCGCCGCGGTGCCGACGATGCCGATCTCGCCGATGCCCTTGCTTCCCATGGGGTTGAGGTGCGGATCGTCCTCGTCGAGCCAGTGCGCCTCGATCGGGGGAACGTCGGCGCAGACCGGGACGTGATAGGAGGCCAGGTCGCGCGCGGTGAAGTCGCCGAACTCCCCGTCCACGGCGCTGTCCTCCATCAGGGCCATGCCCAGGCCCATGGTCATCCCGCCGATGAACTGGGAGCGCGCGGTGCGGGAGTTGAGGATGCGGCCGGCGGCGAAGACGCCCAGCAGGCGGCGGGCGCGGACCTCGCCGGTGACGGTGTCGACGGTGACCTCGGCGAACTGGGCGCCGAAGGAGTGACGGGCGTAGGGGCTCTCCTCGGAGGTCTCCTGACGGGTGTCGGCGGCGACCGTCACGCCCTCGGCCGGCAGCGGTCCTTCGTGGCCGCGCAGCCGCTCCACGAGTGCCGTACATGCCTTGTGGACGGCCCAGCCCCAGGAGCCGGTGCCCGCGGAGCCGCCGGCCAGCGCCGCGGCCGGCAGCTCGCTGTTGCCGATCTCGACGCGTACCCGCTCCTCCGGTACGCCGAGCGCGGCGGCGGCGACCTGGGCGAGGACCGTGCGGGCGCCGGTGCCGATGTCGGTGGCGTTGATCCGCACCCGGTAGCCGCCGTCGGCGGCGGCGTGGGCCTCGGCGCGCGAGGGGCTGACGAGCACCGGGTAGGTGGCCGCGGCCACTCCCGTCCCCACCAGCAGGTTTCCCTCCCGCCGGACGGCCGGGCGGGGGTCGCGGGGCAGCCAGCCGAAGTGCTCCGCGCCGGTGCGCAGGCAGTCGGTCAGGTGCCGGCTGCTGAAGGGCCGGCCGCTGTCCGGCTCGGTGTCGGGTTCGTTGCGTACCCGCAGTTCGATCGGGTCGAGGCCCAGGCGGACGGCGAGTTCGTCGACGGCCGACTCCAGGGCGTACATCCCGGGCGTCTCCCCCGGGGCGCGCATCCAGGACGGCGTCGGCACGTCCAGCGCCACCACGCGGTGCGCGGTGCGGCTGTGCGGCGAGCGGTACATGACGCGGCCGGGGACGGCGGCCTGCTCGACGAATTCGCGGACGGTGGAGGTGTGGGTGGTCACCTCGTGCGCGAGGGCGGTGAGCGTGCCGTCGGCGGTCGCGCCGAGGCGGACGCGCTGCACGGTGGGCGCCCGGTGGCCGACGACCGCGCTCATGTGGCGGCGCGGCACGGACAGCTTGACGGGGCGCCGGAGGTGCCGGGCGGCCATGGCGGCCAGGATGACCTGCGGGCGCGGTGTTCCCTTGGACCCGAAGCCGCCGCCGACGTGCTCGGAGACGACGGTGACGTCGCCCTTGGCGAGGCCGAACACGGCGGCGAGGTCGTCGCGCACCTTGGTGGAGCCCTGGCTGGAGTCGTGGACGGTCAGCCGGTCACCCCTCCAGCGGGCGGTGGAGGCGTGCGGTTCCATGGGGTGGTTGTGCAGCGGGGGGACGGAGTAGGTCACGTCGACGGTGACCGGCGCGGCCGCGAACGCCGCGTCGAAGTCGCCGCGTTCGCGTACGGCGGGATAGCCGCCGTTGGCCGTCTCGGGCGTGTAGAGCCCGGGGTGGTCGGTGGTCAGCAGGACGTCGTGGCCGGCCGGCTCGTAACTGACCCGGACGGCCTCGGCGGCGGCTTGGGCGGCGTCGAGGCTGTCGGCGACGGCGAGCGCGACGTACCAGCCGCGGTGCGGGACGCGGTCGTCCTGGAGCACCGCGAGGGTCGGGTCCTCGGGGGCTTCCAGGCGGGGCGCGTTCTTGTGGGTCAGCACCGCGCGGACCCCGGGCAGGGCGAGCGCCTCGGCGGTGTCCACATGGGTGACCCGGCCGCGGGCGATGGTCGCGGGCACGGGCCAGGCGTAGGCGCAGTCCGGCGGGGTGTGTTCGGCCGCGTAACGGGCGGCGCCGGTGACCTTCTCCCGGCCTTCCCGGCGGACGAGCGGGGCGCCCAGCGGGTGCGGGGAGGGACCGGTCGGGAAGGGGGCGTGGGTCATGGCGCGCGTCCTTGGTGTCGTGTGCCTCGTTGTCGTTCTTCTGCTCGGGAACGGGCCGCGCCGGTCGGTCAGCGGCGGTCGGTCAGCGGCGGTCGGCGTGGCCGGGGGGACAGCGCGGCGAGCGTGTCGACCGCGAGATTGCGGGCCAGGGCGACCTTGAAGCCGTTGTCGCGCAGCGGCCGGGCGGCGGCGAGTTCGGCGTCGGCGGCGCGGGCGAAGGTCTCCTCGGTGGCGGGCGCGCCGTGCAGCACCTCTTCGGCGGCGCGGGCCCGCCACGGGCGGTGGGCGAGCCCGCCGAACGCCAGCGCCGCGTGCCGGACGGCGCCGTCCCGCACGTCGAGCAGGGCGGCGACGGAGACCAGGGCGAAGGCGAACGAGGCGCGGTCGCGGGCCTTGCGGTAGCGCGCGCGGGCGCCGGGCCGGGCGGGCGGCAACTGCACGGCGGTGATCAGTTCGGCCGGCCGGATGACCGTGTCCTGGTCCGGCCGGTCGCCGGGCAGCCGGTGGAAGTCGCACACCGGGACGGTGCGCGCGCCGTCCGGACCGTGCAGGTGGACGGTGGCGTCCAGAACGGCGAGGGCGACGGCCATGTCCGAGGGCTGGGTGGCCACGCAGTGCTCGGAGTGGCCCAGGACGGCCAGATCGCGGTGGGCTCCCTCGCGGGCCGGGCAGCCGGTGCCGGGCCGCCGCTTGTTGCACGGCTTGGCGATGTCCTGGAAGTACCCGCAGCGGGTGCGCTGGAGCAGATTGCCGCCGGTGGTCGCGGCGTTCCTCAACTGGCCGGAGGCGCCGGCCAGCACGGCCTGCGACAGGACGGGGTAGCGGTCGCGGACGGCGGTGTCGGCGGCGAGGTCGCTGTTGCGGACCATCGCCCCGATCCGCAGCCCGCCGTCGGGCGTCTCCTCGATCCGGTCGAGCGGCAGCCGGGTCACGTCGATGAGCAGCGGCGGGGTCTCCACCCCGAGTTTCATCAGGTCGACGAGGTTGGTGCCGCCGCCGAGGTACCGGGCGCCGGGGTGGCGGGCACCGGTCCGTACGGCGTCCTCGACGCTTTCCGCCCGCACATATCCGAACGGTTTCACGACGCCACGCCCCCTCCGGTCGGCCCGTCGGCGGCACGGGCGGCGTCCGTGGCACGGGAGGCGTCCGCGGCGCCGGCGGCGTCCGCGACCGCTTCGACGATGCGCGGATAGGCCCCGCACCGGCACAGATTGCCGCTCATCCGTTCGCGGATCTCCTCGGCGGTCAGCTCGCTCGGCGCGCCGGGCGGCGCGGTGTCCGGCGTGACATGGGAGGGGAATCCCGCCGCCGCCTCCGCCAGCACGCCCACGGCCGAACAGATCTGGCCGGGGGTGCAGTAGCCGCACTGCAGGGCGTCCCGGGCGACGAACGCCTCCTGCACCGGGTGCGGCCGGCCGCCGTCGGTCAGGCCCTCGACGGTGGTGATGTGCCGCCCCTCCTGCGCCACCGCCGGCAGCAGGCAACTGTTGGTGCGGCGCCCGTCGACGAGCACCGTGCAGGCGCCGCACTGCCCGTGGTCGCAGCCCTTCTTGGCGCCGGTGAGATCGAGCCGCTCCCGGAGCACGTCCAGGAGCGTGGTGCGGTGGTCCAGGGTCAGCGCGTATGCCGTGCCGTTGACGTGCAGGACCAGTTCGGACCGCTCGGCGTACTCCGCTCGTGGTCCGCCGGTGTCCGCCGGATGTCGCGTGGACTCCACTGGCTCGTCCCTTCCCGCTCCGGTCCGGATGCCTTCGCACCCTGCCTACCAGGACAGCGCGCGGGGCGCGCGTCGGCGGGCCCGCGCCGACCGCGCTAGCGGTTGTCCAGCCGAAGCTGGACCTCCTGCTCCTGGTCACCGGCGGCGGTGCCGACGACCCGCACGTCGAACGCGGACGTCAGGCCCTGGCGCAGCCGCGCCACCGCCCAGTAGCCGCCCTGGAGCGTGACCATCACCGGCGCGCCCAGTCGGCGCGGCTCGGCCTCGGCCTGGATGTCGGTCACGTCGAAGGTCGCCGTCCAGACGGTCGGCCCGGCGCCCCCCGCTTCCTGCGGCACGTCCTCCGCGGCGCGGTCGGAGAAGAAGCAGGTGCGCAACGCGGTGAACACGGCGTGCGCGTCCTGCGTCGCGCAGCCGGTCACCTCCACCACGACCTCCGCCGAGGGATGTTCCACGTGTGCCGCCTGTTCCGCGCTGTTCACTGTGCGGGCCTTCCTCTGGGAGCCGGACGTCTTCAGGCTCGCCCGCCGGCCGGTTGTGTGCGACCGGAGGCACGAACGAGTGGGGTGAACGGACGCACATAACGCTCACGCCACCGCTTTCCAGGAGAACACACCACCCCGCTCGCGGACGGGCTGCCGGCACGCCGTCGTCAGGGTGTCCGCCGCCGCGCCGGGCCCGCTCGCATGGTTGCCACAGGCATCGATCTCGGCGGATCATCGCGTGGGATGTGGGCGATGACCGCACGCGGACGACGCGAGGGAGAGCCACCATGGCAGGCACCACCGTGAAGGGCCGCTGCGCACCCGGCTTCGAGGGCGTACGCGCCGCTTTCGAGCGGAACTTCCGCGTGCACGGCGACATCGGCGCGGCGGTGGCGGTGATCGTGGACGGCGAGGCCGTCGTGGACCTGTGGGGCGGTCACGCCGACGCGGCCCGGACCCGCCACTGGGAGCGCGACACCCTCGTCAACGTCTACTCCACGTCCAAGGGGATGACCGCACTGTGCGCCCATCTCCTCGCCGACCGGGGGGAGTTGGACCTCGACGCGCCGGTGGCCCGCTACTGGCCGGAGTTCGCGGCGGCCGGCAAGGAAGGCATACCCGTGCGCTGGCTGCTCAGCCACCGTGCGGGCCTGATCGCTCCCCGCGTGCCGCTGACGGTCCGCCACGCCCACGACTGGGACGCCGTATGCGCCGAGCTGGCGGCCACCGCGCCCTGGTGGGAGCCGGGCACGGCACAGGGCTATCACGCGGTGACCTTCGGATACCTGGTGGGCGAGGTCGTCCGCCGGATCACCGGGCTGTCACCGGGAACGTTCCTGCGCCGGGAGATCGCCGAGCCGCTCGGTGCGCGGGTGTTCATCGGCACCCCGGTCGAGGAGCACCCGCGCTGCGCGGACATGGTGGGGCGACTGGACGAGGCGCGGATCGCCGAGCGGTTCCCCGGCGCGCCGAAACCGCCGTTCCGGGCCCTGTCCGACCACCCGCTCACCGCCGTCATGCTGGCGCTGACCTACCTCCCCACCGGTGACGTCAACAGTGCCGCCTACCGCTCGGCCGAGATCCCGGCGGGCAACGCGCACGCCTCGGCGCTCGGGCTCGCCACCGTCTACGGCGCGCTGGCCCGCGGCCGTCTCGTCGGCCCCGGCACCCTGGAGGCGATGCGCCGCTGCCAGAGCCTTCCCGGCGAGCCGGACCTGGCCATCGACGCGCTCGCCCCGGCGGGGCTGGAGCACCGCTGGGGCCTGGGCTACATGCTCAACCACCAGGGCCAGGCGGGCCCCAATCCGCGGGCCTTCGGGCACGGCGGCGCGGGCGGCTCCTACGCCTTCGCCGACCCGGAGAACCGGCTGTCCTACGCGTACACCATGAACCGGTACGCCGGCGGCACCACGGGTGACGATCCGCGCAACCGGGGGCTGGTCGCGGCGACGTACGCGGCGCTGGGACGGGCGCGCGAGGACCGGCGGGGGCGCGGGCCGGGGCGGCGGCCGTCGGGAGGCTGATCTCTCGGGTGGGCCGCTGCCGGGCTCGTCCTGCCGTTCGTCATCGCCGGGCGCAATAATAGGGAAAGCGGCATGGATCCGGGCCCGGCGCGCGAAGCGGCGGGCCTCGGGGAAAGGGCGTGGTCAGGATGGAAAGGGACACCGAGGCGGTCCACGAGGCGTACGCGTTCGTCTGCCTGCACTGCGGTCACGGGTGGGAACAGGAATACGAGATCCGGCACTCCACCGATCTCGCCGGGCAGCGGCGCGCCGATTACTACGTCCAAGGCTCCAGGGTCCCTTCTCCGCTGACCCGCGCGGCCTGCCCGTCCTGCAACGGCGGCCCGATCCGGATCCTGCGTCCGGGCCGGGTGAAAGCGGCCGGGCCGGTCATCGGTCCCACCCTCACGCCGATGTGAGCACCGCCCGGAGCCGGTGAGGGCCGGCCGACGCCCCCCGGGCCCGAGGCGGTCGGCGCGCGCTCACCAGCCCGTATACAGCAGGTGATCGACGGTGAGCGCGAGCGCCGCCTGAGCGGTCGGCCAGTGGCGCCGCGCGCCGGTGGGCAGCGACGCGGTGGCGGCCAGCAGCCAGACGGCGAAGGGCAGCCAGACGCGTTCGGTCTCCGCCTTGCTCATCCCGGAGAGGTCGGCGACGAGCAGGGCGGCGAGCACGGCCGACACCAGGACGACCAGCCGGCCGGCCGCGTCCCCCGGCGGCGCGCCGGACGGACGCGAGCGCCGCAGGACGGCGGGAACCGCCACGAGGACGCGGCGCAGACCGGCCACCGAGGCGAGCCCGGTGATGATCTCGGTGCAGGCAAGATTGGCCCCTACCCGGTAGGCGCACGGGCGGACCGCCGCCGCGCCCTGGTAGTAGCGCTCGACCAGCAGGTGGTACCCCTCCCACCAGCGGAAACCCGCCAGGGTGAAGACGGCGGCGACGATCGCCGCGCCCGCCAGGAGGTGGGGCAGGGGGCGCGCGGTGCGGATGAGCAGCAAGATCGCGGCGCCGGGCAGGGCCATCAGGGTCAGGCCGTAGGAGACGTAGTCGGGGGCGTCCGCGAAGTCCTTGCCCAGGCCCACCATCGCCGCCTGGTGGCAGAGGGCGTCCACGCCCGTCAGGGCCGCGTCGACGGCCGCCCGGTCGCGGACGTCGGCGACGTGGCGGCGCACCCCGGCGCGCGGGGGCGGCGGGGTGCGGTGGGCCGAGGGCAGCAGGGCGTCGAGGACGACGGGTTCGTGCCCGCGGGCGGCGGGCGGGTCAGCGACCGGCCCGGCGCCCTCCCGCCGTACGAGCACGGCCCGCTCGCGCCGGGCCGCCGGCGCGCCGAACCGCGCGGAGGAACCGCGCACCCCCTCACGCGGGCTTCGCCCTGCCGCCCTCCCCGCTCTCCCCGCCCTCCCCGCCCTCCCCGCTCTCCCCGCTCTCCCCGCCACCGTCGCCGTCGCGCGCCGCGGCCCGCCGCTCCTTCTCCGCCCGCCCCGCGGCCGTGGCGACCGACGGCCACACCCGGTCCAGCGCGGCGTTCATCGCGGCCCCCACCAGCACGGCGAAGGCCGACACCCCGGTCCACAACAACACCGCGACCGGCGCGGCCAACGAGCCGTAGATGGTGGGTCCTTCGACCGTCTCGGTGAGGTAGATGCGCAGCAGGAAGCTGCCGAGCAGCCACATCCCGAGCGCCACCACCGCCCCCGGGATGTCCTCCCGCCAGGGCGAACGGACCGGCACGGACACGTGGTAGAGCGTGGTGAGGAAGGCGACCGAGAGGATCAGGACCACCGGCCAGTACAGCGCCCGGATGATGTCCTCGCTGGCCGGCAGCCAACTGACGACCGTGTCCGGGCCGGCGACCATCAGCGGCAGCGCGACGGCACCGACGACGAGCGCGGCGAGGTAGAGCACGAACGCCAGCAACCGCGTCTTGACGATGCCGCGCCGGCCGTCGAGCCCGTACATGATCGTGATGGTGTCGACGAAGACGTTCAGCGCCCGGGAGCCGGACCACAGGGCGATGGCGAAGCCCAGCGAGACGACGTCCGGGCGGCCGCCGGTGAACACGTCGTCCAGCAGCGGCCGGGCGATCTGGTTCACGCCCTTGTCGGACAGGACGGTGCCGGAGGCGGTGAGGATGTTCTGCCGGATGGTGTCGATGGTGTCGTGGCCGATCCACGGCTCCACATAGCCGAGGAGCCCGATGAGCCCGAGCAGCAGCGGCGGCAGCGACAGCAGGCAGAAGAACGCGGCTTCGGCGGCCAGGCCGGTGACGCGGTACTCCATGCAGGAGTTGACGATGTCCTTGAGCAGCAGCCACGCCAGCCGGCGTTTGGAGACGTTGCGGTAGAGGACCCTGGCCCTGGTCAAACGGCCCGCGGGCCGGCGGGGAGGTTCGTTCGGCGGCTGCACGTCCTTACCGTATCTGCCATGGCAGCCACCACTCACACGGTCACGAACCAGCCCCCGCCGCTGGTCGGATACGACGTCTTCGCCTCCGACGCGGCCCTCACCGAGGGCATCACCCGGTATGTCGCCGAGGACCGCCTCGATGAGGTACGGGGGGAATTGAGCGGCCTGGGGCAGGCGGCCGGCTCGGCGCAGGCCCAGCGCTGGGGCGAACAGGCCAACGACCACCCCCCGCGGTTGCGTACCCATGACCGCTACGGTCACCGCGTCGACGAGGTGGAGTTCCACCCGGCCTGGCACCGGCTGCTGGGGCACGCCGTCGGCGCCGGGCTGACCGGCGCCTGGACGCGGCCCGACGGCCACGTCCGGCGCACCGCCGGGTTCCTGGTGTGGACGCAGGTCGACGCCGGGCACGGCTGCCCGCTGTCGATGACCCACGCGGCGGTCCCGGCGCTGCGGGCCGATCCCGCGCTCGCGGCCGAGTGGGAGCCGCGGCTGACGTCACCGGTCTACGACCAGGAGTTGCTGCCGGCCGCCGGCAAGCCGGGCGCGCTGGCCGGTATGGCGATGACGGAGAAGCAGGGCGGCAGCGACGTACGGAGCAACACCACGCGGGCCGAGCCGCTGGCCGCGGCCGGGGAGTACCTCCTGACCGGCCACAAGTGGTTCTGTTCGGCGCCGATGTCGGACGTCTTCCTGGTGCTGGCCCAGGCGCCGGGCGGGCTCACCTGCTTCCTGCTGCCGCGGGTGCTGCCGGACGGCACCCGCAACCCCTTCCTCCTCCAGCGCCTGAAGGACAAGCTCGGCAACCGCTCGAACGCCTCGGCGGAGGTCGAGTTCGACGGGCGGACCTGGGCGCGCCGGGTGGGCGAGGAGGGACGCGGGGTGGCGACGATCATCGAGATGGTGGCGGCGACCCGGCTGGACTGCGTCACCGGCGCGGCGGCGGTGATGCGACAGGCGGTGGCGCAGGCGGTGCACCACACCGCCCACCGGTCGGCGTTCGGCGGGCCGTTGATCGACAAGCCGCTGATGCGCAACGTGCTGGCGGATCTGGCGCTGGAGTCGGAGGCGGCGACGACGCTCGCGCTGCGGCTGGCGGCGGCCTACGACAGCGGCGGCGAGCAGGACCGTCACTTTCTGCGGCTGGCGGTCCCGGCCGCCAAGTACTGGGTGACCAAGCGGTGCGCGCCGGTGGCGGCGGAGGCGCTGGAGTGCCTGGGCGGCAACGGTTACGTGGAGGAGTCGGGGATGCCGCGGCTGCTGCGCGAGGCGCCGCTGAACTCGATCTGGGAAGGCTCGGGGAACGTCCAGGCGCTGGACGCGCTGCGGGCCCTGCGCCGTGAACCCGCCGCGCTGAACGCCTTCTTGACCGAGATCGGCGCGGCGCGGGGCGCGGACCACCGGCTGGATCGCGCGATCAAGGGGCTGCTGACCGAACTGGCCGACCTGGAGGGGGTCGAGGCGCGGGCGCGTCGGGTGGTGGAGCGGATGGCGCTGGTGCTCCAGGGTTCGCTCCTGGTGCGGTACGCGCCGCCGGAGGTCGCGGACGCGTTCTGCGCCTCCCGGCTCGGCGGCGACGCGGGCGCCGCGTTCGGGACGCTGCCGCATACCCTGGATCTCGCGGCGATCGTGGCGCGGGCGCGGCCGGCCGTGGAGCGTTGAGTACGGCCCGGCGGGCGGGAAGCACGGCCCGGCGGGCGGGAAGCGACGCGGCGCGGCGGCGGTCTCCCCGTCCCCGCAAGGGGACGGGGGGCACGGGGGTTCCACCGCCGCACCGGTCAGGAAGCGGTGCCGCGCCGACTCGGCACCGCTTCCGGTCTCAGGGCCACCCCGGCGGGTCCGCCGCGGTGCGTCCGCGTACCGCGGCTTCGACGGCCACGATGATGTCGTCGTCGGGCACGTCCGGCCGGAAGCCGACCAGTGACCCGCGGGCTTCGAAGTAGCGGATGACGCGCGAGGTGTCCGGCCGGTCGCCCCGGCCCGCCTCGCGCAGGTACACCACCAGGTCGGCGCAGGCCCGTGCGGGCAGCAGACCGCCGACGCCCGCCACCCGGTCGAGCAACTGGGGCGCGCCGTCGATCACATAGCCCTCGGCGGGCAGCGGCCGGCGCTTGACGAGCACATCGACGGCGGGCAGCCGGGGGACGCCGTAGTGAGCGGCCAGCCGGGCGGCGCGGGCGATGCGCAGGCCCTCGTGCGCTCCGATCACCACGACGCGCGGAGCGCTGGCCACCATGGTGTGCTCCCCCTCCCGCGCCGTGCCGACGAACCACGCGGCCGACGTAATCCCCGGCGGACAACCAGCGGCATCCCCGACGGGTGACCGGCGAAAACCTCTGGCGACGCGAAGCCGTCGGCCACTCGCACCAGGGTCCCCGTGCGCGTCATAGGCCACAACGGTTGCAGTTCGTTGCAGTGATCTGTGCAATGGCCCTTCCACGACGCCCGGGTGACGGCACCATGGGCACGGCCCAGGCCACCAGCGCGCAACGGGGAGCAGCGTGAATCACAGACCGATCGACAGCGCCGTCTGGTCGGCCCAGGACATCCGCGAGACCGCACGCCGCCTCGCCTCGGTCCGCGAGGCCGCGCTCTCGGGTGCCTCGCCGCTCGGCCCACCGCTGGAAGCGCCCCGCCCGGTCATCGGCGAATCCTGGCTGCGGGCGCTGGGATCGGGTGTGGACCCCGAGCGGGACCACCACCAACGCCTGTTGTCGGTGGCCGAGTTGGAGCACCGGCGGCAGAAGTCGCAACTGGCGCCGGTGCTTCCGGTCCTGCACGACGGTCTCCTCGCGGCGGCCGACGCCGCGCAGCAGATCATGGTCGTCACCGACGCCGAGGGCCGGTTGCTGTGGCGGGAGGGCTGCGCGCCGGTCCGGCGGATGGCCGACCGGCTGGGCTTCGACAAGGGCGCCGACTGGCGCGAGGACGTCGTCGGCACCAACGCCATCGGGACGGCGCTGGTGGCGCGGCGGCCGGTGCTGGTGCACTCCGCCGAGCATTTCGTGCGCAGCCACCACACGTGGACGTGTGCCGCGGCGCCGCTGCACGATCCGCGCGACGGGCGGCTGCTGGGCACGGTGGACATCAGCGGCCCGGCGCACACCTTCCACCCCACGACGCTGTCCCTGGTCTCCGCCGTCGCCCGGCTCGCGGAGGGCGAGCTGCGCGGCCGCCACCACGC
Organism: Streptomyces sp. NPDC031210; assembly: GCF_055570395.1. NCBI lineage: Bacteria > Bacillati > Actinomycetota > Actinomycetes > Kitasatosporales > Streptomycetaceae > Streptomyces > Streptomyces sp. NPDC031210. The sequence goes on along the minus strand of NZ_JBVIHH010000012.1, from coordinate 191,133 downwards.
CTCGTTGGAGCGGTTACGGTCGAGCGCGGCGCCGGTGCTGGCCCGGATCGGCGGGCGGGCGCTGGCCGTCGACGCCAACGGCTGGGTCGCGGGCGTCACCGGCATGACCGCGCCGGACCGGGTGGCACTGCCCAAGGCTCCCGAGGCCGGGCCGCTGTGGCTGCCGCGGTACGGCATGTGCACGCTGGAGCCGCTGCCCGGTGGCTGGCTCGTCCGCGTCGGCCGGCAGGACCCGGCCGCCCGCCCCGGCCGGGTGGTACTGGACGTCAGCGGCACCGGTGGCGCGACGGTCACCGTCAGCGGGCCGGCCGGTAGTTGGTCGCACGAGCTGACCCCGCGCCACGCCGAGCTGCTGTTCGTCCTCGCCGCACACCCCCAGGGCCGCAGCGCCGCCGAACTCGCCCAGGACCTGTTCGGCGACGGCGGTCGTACGGTCACGGTGCGCGCCGAGCTGTCGCGGCTGCGCCACCATCTCGCGGGGGTGCTCGCGCACCGGCCGTACCGCTTCGCGGACGGGTTGGATGTGGAGCTGCGGCTGCCGGCGCAGCCGGCGCGGCTGCTGCCGCACTCGTCGGCGCCCGCGGTGGCGGCGGCGCGGCGGGCGTGGCGCGCCGGGTGAGACGGGGCGGGTGAGACGGGGCCGATCGGCCCCGCGCCCGCCCGGCCCGGCGGTCCCGAGGTGCTCTTCGGCGGCTTCGGCCCCGCCGCGGTGGAACACGTCGCCCGGTGGGGTGACGGCTTCCTCGGCGCCGCCCTGCCGTCCCACCTGATGGACGACCTGTTCCGTGATGTGGAGGCCGCCCGCGCCTGCCGGCCCGGACGAGGTGATGCTCTACTGCTGGGCACCCGATCCCGACCAGGTCGACCGGCTCGCCGACGCGGTGTTCGGCGGGGACGGCGCCTGAAGTCCGCCGGGTGCCGGTCCGCGTGCCCGCCGGCGGGCGGGCCGCCACCCGTTCGGCCGGCTGCTGTCGCCGCCGCCCCCGCCCGCGCCTAGCGTGCCGACCGGGACGTGTACGCCGGGACCCTGTCAGCGCGGACCTGTACGCGGGGGACCCGCATGGCCGGGGCGGGCCCGTACGGGCACAGGAGGAGAGCGATGAGCCTGCCGCTCGCGCCGGAGGAGCCGGACACCGAGGCGGCCATCAGGCGGCGCGACCGGTGGGGCGTGATCGCGCTCGTCGCACTCACCGGGATCGCCCTCGTGCGCGGCGGACTGTCCGACGAGGCCGGCGGGCCGCCGCAGCCCGGCCCCGCCGCCGCGCCCCTCTCCCCCGCGGGCGCCCGCCCCGCCGCCACCGGCCCACCCCCGCTGCCCCGGTCCGCCGCCACCCGGGTGGTGATCCCGTCGCTGGCGGTGTCCGCCCCGGTGATCGCGCTGGGCCTGGACGAGGACGGGCGGGTCGCCGCCCCGCCGGCCGCGGATCCCCGCCTGGCGGGCTGGTACGAGGGCGCGCCGGCCCCGGGTGAGAACGGCACCGCCGTGATCGTCGGGCACGTCGACAATTTCAGCGGCCCGGCGGTCTTCTACCGCCTGGGCGCCCTGCGGGAGGGCAGCACGGTACGGGTGACCCGCGAGGACGGGCGGACGGCGGTGTTCGAGGTCTACGCGGTGCGGGTCCACGACCGGGACCGCTCCCCCGCCGAGCGGGTCTACGACCCGACGGATCACCCCGAGGTCCGCCTCGTGACCCGCGGCGGCGGCTATTCCACGCCGGCCGGCCGCCGGGGCGACGTGGTGGTCTTCGCCCGCATGACCGCGGTCGCCTGACAAGACCCGCGTCTCACCCACCGAGCCGGACGCGGGCCGGAAAACGCGTGTGATGTGCTGACCCCATGAGCCTCACGGTCACCACCTGGTACCTCGAACAGACCTCGGCCGCCGATCTGCCGCCCGTCGGGGGCCCGCCCGCCGAACAGGGTGTCCGTATCGTCAGGTCCGAGGTGCCCTCGCCCGAGTTCAGCCGCTTCCTCTATACGGCGGTCGGCGGGGACGTCCGGTGGACCGACCGGCTGGGCTGGTCGTACGCGCGGTGGGCGCGCTACCTCGGGCGGCCGGGGGTGGAGACGTGGGTGGCGTACGAGCGCGGTACGCCCGCCGGCTTCATCGAGCTGGACGCGCAGCCGGAGGGGGTCGTGGAGATCGCCTACTTCGGGCTGCTGCCGGCCTTCCGAGGACGCCGGATCGGCGGACACCTGCTCGCCCACGGGACGGCGCGCGCCTGGGACCTGGCCGAGCGGTGGCCGGAGCGGGCGCCGACCCGCCGGGTCTGGGTGCACACGTGCAGCGAGGACGGCCCGCACGCGCGGGCGAACTACGAGCGGCGCGGCTTCCGGGTGTACGACACCACGGTGACCGAGGAGCCGGAGGTGGCGACTCCCGGCCCCTGGCCCGGCGCGGGACCCCGTACGCCCGACGGGCCGGTATTCCCGCCCGAAAAGTGACGGACACCACACCATCTCATCTTGTGAGACTTTCTTGTCCAAATTCTGGACGTTGGTGGACTGGCCCAAGAGCGTCGTGACACGCTTCCGTCATGTCTAGAGCTGGAATTGCCTTGGTGAGTCGGCGGCACGTCGACCTCGGCCGCATGTCCAGCGCCATCTGTCGAGCGGGCTGACGCTGCGCTGACCAGGGGCCTTCGGGCCTCCGGCCGCACCGCCGGCACGCCGTACACCCCACGCCGTCCCCATCGCCGCGGACGTGCGACACCCCCGACCCCAAGGGCACCCCGACGCGTCCCCACGCGCCGCGCTTCGGTATGTCCGCGCAGGTCACAGTGGGTGGCACCCCCCGCCCAGTCCGGACCCTTTGAGTCGCCCAGAAGGACGTACACCCATGGCCGCCGACACCCCCGAACTCCCCCAGCGTCAGGCCGGGGGCGCCCCCGCCGCCGCGGACACACCCCGCCGCAAGGCCGGGCGCCACCGCGGTGAGGGCCAATGGGCCGTTGGTCACTTCACGCCCCTCAACGGCAACGAGCAGTTCAAGAAGGACGATGACGGTCTCAATGTGCGGACACGCATTGAGACGATCTACTCCAAGGCCGGTTTCGACTCCATCGACCCCAACGACCTGCGCGGCCGGATGCGTTGGTGGGGCCTCTACACCCAGCGCAAGCCCGGGATCGACGGCGGCAAGACCGCGATCCTGGAGCCGGAGGAGCTGGACGACGAGTTCTTCATGCTGCGGGTCCGCATCGACGGCGGACGGCTGACCACCGAGCAACTGCGGGTCATCGGGGAGATCTCGCAGGAGTTCGCGCGCGGCACCGCCGACATCACCGACCGGCAGAACGTCCAGTACCACTGGATCCGGATCGAGGACGTGCCGGAGATCTGGCGGCGCCTGGAGGCCGTCGGTCTGTCGACCACCGAGGCGTGCGGTGACACCCCCCGCGTCATCCTCGGCTCGCCCGTCGCCGGCATCGCCGAGAACGAGATCATCGACGGCACCCCGGTCATCGAGGAGATCCACCGCCGGATCGTCGGCAACCCCGCGTTCTCCAACCTGCCGCGCAAGTTCAAGTCCGCGGTCTCCGGTTCGCCGCTGCTGGACGTCGCGCACGAGATCAACGACATCTCGTTCGTCGGCGTCGAGCACCCCGAGCACGGTCCGGGCTTCGACGTCTGGGTCGGCGGCGGCCTGTCCACCAACCCCAAGCTCGGGGTCCGGCTGGGTGTCTGGGTCTCCGCCGAGGAGGCCCCCGATGTCCACGAGGGCGTCATCTCCATCTTCCGCGACTACGGCTACCGCCGGCTGCGCACCCGCGCCCGCCTGAAGTTCCTGGTCGCCGACTGGGGCCCGGCCAAGTTCCGCCAGGTGCTGGAGGACGAGTACCTCGGGCGCAAGCTGACCGACGGTCCCGCCCCGGCGCAGCCCGACCAGCAGTGGCGCGACCACGTCGGCGTGCACAAGCAGAAGGACGGCCGCTTCTACGTCGGCTTCGCGCCGCGCGTCGGCCGGGTGGACGGCGCGACCCTCACCAAGATCGCCGAACTGGCCGCCGACCACGGCTCGGGCCGGCTGCGGACCACCGCCGAGCAGAAGATGATCGTGCTCGACGTCGAGGAGTCGCGGGTGGACTCCCTGGTCTCCGGACTGGAGGCGCTGGACCTGCGGGTCACGCCGTCCCCGTTCCGGCGCGGCACGATGGCCTGCACCGGCATCGAGTTCTGCAAGCTGGCGATCGTCGAGACCAAGGGCCGCGGCTCGTCCCTCATCGACGAACTGGAGCGCCGCCTGCCCGAGTTCGAAGAGCCCGTCACCATCAACCTCAACGGCTGCCCGAACGCCTGCGCCCGTATCCAGGTCGCGGACATCGGTCTCAAGGGGCAGCTCGTCCTGGACGCCGACGGCAACCAGGTCGAGGGCTACCAGGTGCACCTGGGCGGCGCGCTCGGCCTGGAGGCGGGCTTCGGCCGCAAGGTCCGCGGCCTGAAGGTGACGGCCGACGAACTCCCCGACTACGTCGAGCGGGTGCTGCGCAACTTCCAGGAGCAGCGCACCGACGGCGAGCGGTTCGCCCAGTGGGCGGCCCGCGCGGAAGAGGGTGCGCTGAAATGAGCGAGCGAGCGGCCCCGTTCTACTGCCCGTACTGCGGTGACGAGGACCTGCGGCCCTCCGAGGAGGGCTCGGTCCGCGGCGAGGGCGCGGCGTGGGAGTGCCGGGCGTGCAGCCGCGCGTTCCGGCTGAAGTTCCTCGGCCTGCTCTCCCCGGGCCTGTCCCCCGCCGTTTCACCGTCCGATGGAGGTGTCTCGTGACCACTGCCACCGATCTTCCGCAGCTCGCCGAGCGCGCCGGCCGCGACCTGGAGGACGCGTCCGCGCTCGACATCCTCAAGTGGGCCGCCGAGACCTTCGGCCCGCGCTTTTGCGTCACCTCCTCCATGGAGGACGCGGTCGTCGCCCATCTGGCCTCGCGGGTCGTGCCCGGCGTGGACGTGGTCTTCCTCGACACCGGCTACCACTTCCCCGAGACCCTCGGGACCCGCGACGCGGTGGCGGAGGTGATGGACGTCAACGTCATCACCCTCACCCCACGTCAGACGGTGGCCGAGCAGGACGCCGAGTACGGTCCCAGGCTGCACGACCGGGACCCGGACCTGTGCTGCGCGCTACGCAAGGTCAAGCCCCTCGAAGACGGCCTGGCCGGCTACGACGCGTGGGCGACCGGGCTGCGCCGGGACGAGTCGCCGACCCGGGCCGACACCCCGGTCGTCGGCTGGGACGCCAAGCGCCGGAAGGTCAAGATCTCGCCGATCGCCCGCTGGACGCAGGCCGACGTGGACGCCTACGTCGCCGAGCACGGCGTGCTGACCAACCCGCTGCTGACCGACGGTTACGCCTCCGTCGGCTGCGCGCCCTGCACCCGCCGGGTGCTGGCGGGCGAGGACGCGCGGGCCGGCCGCTGGGCCGGCAGCAGCAAGACCGAGTGCGGGCTGCACTGATGGCGAAGCTCGCGGGCCCTCGTGGCGAACGGATCGATCAGGATTTCGCGGATGTTCAGGAGAAGCCGATGACGGGCGCCACGGTGTGGCTGACCGGACTGCCCAGCGCGGGCAAGACCACCATCGCGTACGCCCTCGCCGAGCGGCTGCGCGGCGAGGGCCGCCGGGTCGAGGTGCTGGACGGTGACGAGATCCGCGAGTTCCTCTCCGCCGGCCTCGGCTTCGACCGCGCCGACCGGCACACCAACGTCCAGCGGATCGGCTTCGTCGCCGAGCTGCTGGCCAGCCACGGTGTCACCGCGCTGGTGCCGGTGATCGCGCCGTACGCGGATTCCCGTGAGGCGGTGCGCAAGCGGCACCAGGCCGAGGGCAGCGCCTACCTGGAGGTGCATGTCGCCACGCCCGTCGAGGTGTGCTCGGAGCGCGATGTGAAGGGGCTGTACGCCAAGCAGGCGGCCGGCGAGCTCTCCGGCCTGACCGGCGTGGACGACCCCTACGAAGAGCCCGAATCGCCCGACCTGCGCATCGAGTCGCACACCCAGACCGTGCAGGAGTCCGCGGCGGCGCTCTACGCGCTGCTCGCCGAGCGGGGCCTGCTGTGAGCGCCGCGCGCTCGGCGGCCCGTCCGCAGACCACCGTGATAGCCGCACCTCCGCGCCGCGTCGGCGCCGAGGCGAAGGAAAGGGACACAGCATGACGACCGTCGGTGCCGTGACCGAGAACGCCGGAAGCGCGGCGAACCCGTACGCGCTGTCGCACCTGGACGCCCTGGAATCCGAGGCGGTGCACATCTTCCGCGAGGTGGCGGGCGAGTTCGAGCGGCCGGTGATCCTCTTCTCCGGCGGCAAGGACTCCATCGTCATGCTGCACCTGGCGCTGAAGGCGTTCGCGCCGGCCGCGGTGCCCTTCTCGCTGCTGCACGTCGACACCGGGCACAACTTCCCCGAGGTCCTCGACTACCGCGACCGCACGGTGGAGCGGCACGGGCTGCGGCTGCACGTCGCGTCCGTCCAGGACTTCATCGACCGCGGTGAGCTGCGCGAGCGGCCCGACGGCACCCGTAACCCGCTGCAGACCGTCCCGCTGCTGGACGCCATCGACAAGAACCGCTTCGACGCGGTCTTCGGCGGCGGGCGCCGGGACGAGGAGAAGGCGCGCGCCAAGGAGCGGGTCTTCTCGCTGCGTGACGAGTTCGGCGGCTGGGATCCGCGCCGGCAGCGGCCCGAGCTGTGGCAGCTCTACAACGGCAAGCACTCACCGGGCGAGCACGTGCGTGTCTTCCCGCTGTCCAACTGGACCGAGCTGGACGTGTGGCAGTACATCGCCCGCGAGAAGATCGAACTGCCCGCCATCTACTACGCCCACGAGCGCGAGGTCTTCGCCCGCAGCGGGATGTGGCTGGCCCCCGGTGAATGGGGCGGCCCCAAGGACGGCGAGAGCCTGGAGGTCCGGCAGGTGCGCTACCGCACCGTCGGCGACATGTCCTGCACCGGTGCCGTCGACTCCGACGCCGACACCATCGAGGCCGTCATCGCGGAGATCGCCGCCTCCCGGCTCACCGAGCGGGGCGCGACGCGGGCCGACGACAAGATGTCCGAGGCCGCCATGGAGGACCGCAAGCGCGAGGGGTACTTCTAACCATGAGCACGATCAACGCCATTGACGCGGGCGCCACCTCTCTGCTGCGTTTCGCCACCGCCGGATCCGTCGACGACGGCAAGTCGACGCTGGTCGGACGGCTGCTGCACGACTCCAAGTCGGTGCTCGCCGACCAGTTGGAGGCCGTCGAGCACGCCTCCCGCAACCGCGGGCAGGAGACGCCGGACCTGGCGCTGCTGACCGACGGGCTGCGCGCCGAGCGCGAGCAGGGCATCACCATCGACGTGGCCTACCGCTACTTCGCCACTCCGCGGCGCCGCTTCATCCTCGCCGACACCCCCGGGCACGTGCAGTACACCCGCAACATGGTCACCGGCGCCTCCACCGCCGAACTGGCCGTGGTGCTGGTCGACGCCCGCAACGGCGTGGTGGAGCAGACCCGCCGGCACGCCGCGGTCGCCGCCCTGCTGCGCGTCCCGCACGTCGTCCTGGCCGTCAACAAGATGGACCTCGTCGACTACGCCGAGCCCGTCTTCGCGGCCATCGCCGAGGAGTTCACGACCTACGCCGCCTCGCTGGGCGTCCCGGAGATCACCGCCATCCCGATCTCCGCGCTGGCCGGCGACAACGTCGTGACGCCGTCCGCCCACATGGACTGGTACGGCGGCCCGACCGTGCTGGAGCACCTGGAGACCGTGCCCGTCGTCGCCGACCCCTCGGACGACCCCGGCCGTTTCCCCGTCCAGTACGTCATCCGCCCGCAGACCGCCGAACACCCCGACTACCGCGGCTACGCCGGGCAGATCGCCTCCGGTGTGCTGCGCGTCGGCGACGCCGTCACCGTCCTGCCCTCGGGCCGGACGAGCACGATCGAGGCCATCGACGCGCTCGGCCAGGCCGTGGACGTGGCCTGGGCGCCGCAGTCGGTGACCGTCCGGCTGGCCGACGACCTCGACATCTCACGCGGTGACCTGATCGCCCCGACCGCCTCGGTGCCGGCCACCTCGCAGGACCTGGAGGCGACCATCTGCCATGTGGCGGACCGTCCGCTGAAGGTCGGCGACCGGGTGCTGCTCAAGCACACCACCCGCACGGTGAAGGCGATCGTCAAGGACATCCCGTCGCGACTGACGCTGGACGATCTCTCCCAGCACCCGGCACCCGGCGAACTCGTCGCCAACGACATCGGCCGGATCGTGCTGCGCACCGCCGAGCCGCTGGCCCTGGACGCCTACGCCGACTCCCGCCGTACCGGCTCCTTCCTGCTGATCGATCCGGCGGACGGGACGACGCTGACCGCCGGCATGGCCGGTACCGCCTTCGCGGAGGCGGCCGCGGACGCCGCGCCTGCGGCCGGGGCGGACGACGCGGAATGGGACTTCTGATCATGCCCAAAGACGTGTTCTCGACCTTCGCCATAGAGGGCGGCCGCATCGGCAGCGGCACCCTGGGCAGCGGGCAGGGCGGAGTCGGCCGATGTGTGTGCTGACGATGCCTGACTCCGTACCCCCCACGCCCCGTTTGCGAAGACCCACCGATCCGCCGGGCGCGCCTTAGAGAGGCGCGTACTGCCCCGGCCCTCCGAGAGGACCCCTCCCGTGTCTTTCGTTCGCCACCGCCTTCTGGCGGCCGCCGCCACCGTCCCGCTGCTGATAGGGGCGCTCGGCGCCTGCGGCTACGGCTCCGAGACCAAGAAGGACACCGCGGCTTCGGTGGTCCCCAAGGGTCCGAAGACCGACGGGCTCGACACCGTACGGATCGGGTTCTTCGGCAACAGCACCCACGCCACGCCGCTGGTCGGCATCCAAAAGGGCCTGTTCCAGAAGGAACTGGGCGGCACGACGCTCAGCCCCTCCGTCTTCAACGCGGGCCCCGCCGAGATCGAGGCGCTGAACTCCGGTGCCATCGACATCGGCTGGATCGGCCCCTCCCCCGCGATCAACGGCTACGTCAAGTCGCACGGCACCAGCCTGAAGATCATCTCGGGTTCGGCGTCCGGCGGTGTCTCGCTCGTGGTCAACCCCAAGAAGATCAAGAGCCTGGCCGACCTCAAGGGCAAGACGATCGCGACGCCCCAGTTGGGCAACACCCAGGACGTGGCGCTGCTGAACTTCCTGGCCGGGAAGGGCTACAAGGTCGACGCCACCACCGGCCAGGGTGACGTCACTGTCCAGCGCACCGACAACAAGGTGACGCCGACCGTCTTCCAGCAGGGCGGCATCGACGGGGCGTGGGTCCCCGAGCCCACCGCTTCCAAGCTCGTCGCCGAGGGCGGCAAGACGCTCCTGGACGAGAAGTCGCTGTGGAAGGACGGCAAGTTCGTCATCACGAACATGATCGTCTCGCAGAAGTTCCTCAAGGAGCACCCCAAGGCCGTCGAGGCGGTGCTTCGCGGCTCGGTGAAGACCAACGAGTGGATCAGGTCGCACCCGGCCCAGGCCAAGCAGGCGCTCAACGACAAGCTCGCCGATCCCACGATCGCCGGCAAGGCCCTGCCCACCGACGTCATCGACCCGGCGTTCAAGAACGTCGACCTCACCGATGACCCGCTGGCCGCGACCCTCCAGCAGGAGGCGGACCACGCCGTCAAGGCCGGCCTGCTGAAGGACCCCGACCTCAAGGGCATCTACGACCTCACGCTGCTGAACAAGGTGCTCAAGTCCGAGGGCAAGCCGCCGGTCGACGACGCCGGCCTCGGCCGCAACTAGCCCCCGCTCCCGCCGCACCGCAGTCCCCCAGGAGGTGACACCGATGACGACCACCACGCTCGCCAAGCAGCCCGCCACGGCACACACGGACGAGTCCGTCCCGTACGCCGCTCGCATCGACCATGTCTCGAAGTCGTTCGGCCGCCCCGGCGCGCAGCAGCACGTGCTGGACGACATCAGCATCGATGTCGCACCGGGCGAATTCGTCTGCCTCCTGGGGGCCTCGGGCTGCGGCAAGTCCACCCTCCTCAATCTCGTCGCCGGTCTCGACGCGCCCTCCGCCGGCACGATCGAGACGCCCGGCGGCCGGCCCGCCCTGATGTTCCAGGAACACGCGCTGTTCCCGTGGCTGACCGCGGGCCGCAACATCGAACTGGCGCTGCGGCTGCGCGGCGTGCCCCGCGCGGAGCGCCGCGGCGAGGCCGAGCGGCTGCTCGAACTCGTCCGGCTGGGCGGCGCGTACGGAAAGCGGGTGCACGAGCTGTCCGGCGGCATGCGCCAGCGGGTCGCGATGGCCCGCGCCCTGGCCCAGGACAGCCAGTTGCTGCTGATGGACGAGCCGTTCGCCGCGCTCGACGCCATCACCCGCGATGTCCTGCACGACGAGCTGACCCGCATCTGGCGGGCCGCGAACGACGACGGCTCGGGCGCGGGCGGCCTGTCGGTCCTCTTCGTCACCCACAACGTGCGCGAGGCCGTGCGGCTGGCCGAGCGGGTGATCCTGCTGTCCTCCCGCCCGGGCCGGATCGCCCGCGAGTGGCAGGTGGACATCCCGCAGCCGCGCCGCATCGAGGATGCCGCGGTCGCCGACCTTTCCGTCGAGATCACCGAACAGTTGCGTGGGGAGATCCGCCGCCATGGCCAGCACTGAGACCAAGGCCCAGCCCTCCGGCGGGCCCGCCGACGACCCGGCCACCACCGCGGCCGGCGACTCCTCCAACGACCTCGCCGGTCTGGAGGCCGGGCTGGACGCCCTGGAGTCCACGGTCGTCCACCGCCAGCCCTGGCTGCGCACCCTCGCATCGAAAACGTTCCCTCCTGTCATCGCCATCGCGATCGTGCTGGGCCTGTGGCAGCTCGCCTACCACTTCGAGCTCAAGGCCCACCACCTGCTGCCGAGCCCCGGCGAGGTCGCCCGGTCCCTCCAGGACAAGTGGCTCGAGGGGACCCTGCTGAGCTTCGTGTGGACGAGCGTCTCGCGCGGCGCCCTGGGCTTCTTGGCCTCGGTCGTGCTCGGCACGGCTCTCGGGCTGATCGTCGCCCGGGTCAAGGTCGTACGGGCCGCGATCGGGCCGATCCTGAGCGGCCTGCAGTCCCTGCCCTCGGTGGCGTGGGTCCCGGCGGCGATCATCTGGTTCGGTCTGAGCGACGCCACGATCTACGCCGTCGTGCTGCTCGGCGCCGTGCCGTCCATCGCCAACGGACTGGTCGCGGGCGTCGACCAGATCTCTCCTCTCTACTTGCGGGCGGGCCGCACCCTCGGTGCGAAGGGACTCGCGGGCGTGCGGCACGTACTGCTGCCGGCCGCCCTGCCCGGTTACATCGCCGGGCTCAAGCAGGGCTGGGCGTTCTCCTGGCGCTCCCTGATGGCCGCCGAACTCATCGTCAACGCCCCCAACCTGGGCACCGGCCTGGGCCAGTTGCTGGAGCAGGGCCGGGAGATCCAGGACATGTCCTGGGTGCTGGCCGCGATCCTCCTCATCCTCATCGTCGGTATCGGTATCGAGTTGCTGATCTTCGCCCCGATCGAGCGGCGGGTGCTGCGCAGCCGTGGCCTGCTGGTGAAGAGCTGACCCATGGACACCCGTCCCACGCTCCTCGTCATAGCCCACGGCAGCCGTGACCCGCGGCACGCGGCGACCGTCTCCGCGCTCTGCGCGCGGGTGCGGGCGCTGCGTCCCGGGCTGCGCGTCGAGGTCGGCTACCTGGACTTCAACGCGCCGGCCGTGCCCCGCGTGCTGGAGCGCCTGTCGGCCGAGGGCGTACGGGATGTCGTGGCGCTGCCGCTCCTCCTCACTCGTGCCTTTCACGCGAAGTCCGACATCCCGGCGGCGCTGCGGGAGGCCGCGACGCGGCTGCCGCTGCTGACCGTCCACCGGGCCGACGTGCTCGGACCTTCCACCCTGCTGACCGCCGCCCTGGAGCGGCGGCTGGCGGAGGCCGGGCTGCGGCCCGGCGACCGCCGCTCGACCGGGGTCGTCCTGGCCTCGGCGGGCTCCTCAGACCCGGAGGCGATCGCAGTGATCGCTGAAACCGCGCGGGAGTGGCGGCGCACCGCTGGTTGGTGTGCCGTGCGGCCTGCGTTCGCCTCCGCATCCCTTCCCCGCACGGCGGACGCCGTGCGGGCACTGCGGGCCGAGGGCGTCGACCGGGTGGCCGTCGCCCCCTACGTCATCGCGCCCGGCTTCCTCCCGGACCGCATCGCCGCCGGGGCCCGCGAGGCCGGCGCCGACATCCTCGCGTCCGTGCTCGGCCCCGCCCCCGAGCTGGCTCACCTCCTGCTGCGGCGCTACGACGGGTCGGTGCGGGCCCGCGACCACCGGACCGCACCGGCACTGGTCGCCTGACAGGACCGCGCGCCGCACTTCACCCGGCCGCCGCGAGGGCCGGGCGCCCCGGCGCGTCGGCCCGGCCTTTCTCGTAGACCGTGAGCCCCCGCGCCAGGTGGAGCGGCACCAGCAACAACTCCACCACCAGCGCTTTCCACGCGTAGACGAGATTGACGGCCTTGGTGGCATAGACGCACGGGATGTTCAAGAGCACGCCCGCGAGCGGTAGTCGGCGGCGGCGGGCGGCATAGATCAGTGGTGGCGTCGTCAGGAGCAGCTCGGCACCGGCCCACCAGGCGAACCCAGCCTGCAGCGACTGATCCGTCGTGGCCGCCACGACAAAGGGCGTGGCCCACCACAGTGGCGCGGTGAGGATCTCGAAGAGCGCGAGCAGCACCCAGAGCGCCAGCAGGGGTTTGCGCACGAGCAGCGTCCCGAGGTGGAGGCGGACGTTCTGGCAGAAGCCCGCCATCCAGCGCCAGACCTGTTTACGCAGGTAGGTGAGCTCTTCCGGATCGGCGGCCAGGGCCACCGCATCGGGGACGTAGACCGCGCGTCTGCCCGCGATCTGCTGCGACCATGTGTAGTCCATGTCCTCGACGATGGTCCGCTCCGGAAATCCGCCGAAGGCGACGAGGTCGTCCCGCCGGAAGACGGAGCAGCATCCCGAGCACACCATGGGGCTGTTGGCGCGGGCCTGGATGGGCCGGTGCCAGTGGAAGCCGAAGAGATACTCGGTTGACCGACCGCGCTCCCAGAGTGTGCGGGTATGGCGGGTGCGGACCGTGCCCGCCGCGATGGCGACGCGGGGGTCGTCGAAGACCGGGACGACCGTTTCGATGTAGTCCGGCGCGAGGACGGTGTCGGCGTCAACGGCCAGTACGAGGTCGCTGGTGCAATGCGGCAGCGCGTAATTCTGGGCCTTCGCCTTGCTGCCGAGATTACGCGGCGGGCGGAGGACGGTGACGCCGTGTAAGGCCGCCACCTCGCCGGTGCGGTCGGTGGACGCGTCGTCCACGACCAGCACGCGGTCAGGCGGAACCGTTTGCCGCGCGAGCGATTCCAGAGTGGCCGGCAGCCCCTCCTCCTCGTTGTGAGCTGGGACGATGACGGTGACGGTGTGCATGCTGAGCTCCCCCTGTCCTGCGGATGGCGCCGGCCACGACGACGGTCAGGCCGATCACGCCGTAGACGATGGTGCTGATGCCGATGAACGGCAGTCCTCCGTGCATGTCACCGACCGTAGCGGGACGGGCCGTTGCATGGTTACGGAGGCAGCCTCCTGTGGATAACTCCGGCCGGAGGGGCCTCCCAGAACCGGAAAGGCCCGGGCCAGAAGGCCCGGGCCTTTCGATCAAGCCGGTCGAGGAACTCGACCTCACCACCTGCCCGGCACGATGCGCCAATTGCTCGCCCAGTTGGGCACCTTGGACCCCACCACCGGAAACCGATCTCCACACTCACACGCGGCCGAGCGGTTTCCCCAGCCCGGGCAGCCGTTGCTCCCTACATCACGTTCAGTAGCGGGCCGCAGCGCGACGGCCCCGGCGGTAGAGCAGGGTGCCACCCGCCAAGAGCCCGACGCTGGCCGCGATCGCCAGGCCGGTCTCCTTCCCACCGGTCTCCGCCAGTTGGGGCCGAACAGGAGCCGCGGCGTGACGGTGGTTCATCACGGTCTTGTGCGCGACAACCGGAGCGGCCGGCGAACGGTGGTGGGTCGACGGCTTGTAGTGCTGCCGCTGCGGCTTGTGCTCCTTCACTTTCTGGTGGTGGGGCCGCGCCTGGGGCTTCGGCTTGTCCTTGTTGTCGCAGTCGTTGCCGAAGGCGGGGTTGAGCGCTCCGATCCCATCCACCGTGTTGCCGCACACGTTGACCGGGATGTGGACGGGCACCTGGACCACATTGCCGGACAGGACGCCGGGAGAGCCGACGGCGGCCCCCTGGGCATCGGCGTCGGCAACGGACGTGCCCGCGCCCGCGAGCAGCAGGCCGCCGGTGGCAACCGAAGCGGCGATGACCTTTTTGATCACGTGACTCCTCCTTGAAAATGCGGTCACATCCACGGACCGCACAAGCCACAACGAGCCTGGAGGAGGAAAGCTCTGAATCCGGCATTTCGATCACTCTTTCAGCTTGGATATGTATGCTTACTGGGCTGAGGAGTGACGCTAAATCCGTTTTTACGGAGAGATGTTTCCCACGATAATCAGGCCGGACCAAGTCGATGAGGAACGCCGCCTCGACGGTCCCAACTCCCCCGCCCCCAGGCGCGACCGCCGGACGCGTCGTCACGCGTACAACTCCGCACGCAAGCCTCGACGCCTTCGCCAACACCCTCCCGCAGGACACCCTGACCTCGTGGCCTCGCGGCCTCGTGACCTCGTGGCCGATCTCGGGTGCCCTGACCGGGATCAGGTGATCAGCCTCAACCGAGGAGCCCCTTCAACGGCAGCCGGCCGACGTGCAGAGGACCGACGTCGGAGCCGGCCTGCACCGGAGCGCCGAGGAATCCGGCGATGCCGGTGTCGGGCGTATCGGCGTGGGCGGGGACGGAGAGGGCTCCGGTAAGGGCGAGGGCTCCCAGAAGGGTGACAAGTACACGGCGCATAGCGGCTCCTGCTTCCTTGCGTGACGTTGGTGTCCTGCTGGCACGGGCCACCCTGCCACCCGTGCACGGCGGGCTCCGTCGGCCACGCACGGCGATCACCTGATCGCGCGATCCCAGCCCGAAGGCACTACGCGGCCCGCCTTTGCGCACCCGAACCTTCTGGCACTCCCCGCCGGGATTGGTGCGTGGGCCGCATCCCCCGACGTGAATCTCCACGCCACATAACGGGAGTTCGCCGGAATAACGGGAGTTCACCGGACTCGCAGCCCCACCGCGACCGCGCCCGGCGGGCCTTGGCTCCCGCCCGCCCACTCCCCCGTATCTACGGCCTCTGCGGCCGGCGCGAACAAGGCGGCCGCTGATCGAGGCTTCTCGGGGAAGTCCGGTCCCTACGCCCGGTCCCTACATGCCCGATCCCGACATACCTGATCCCGGGCATATCCGCCCCGGCAACTCTGCCCCGAGCCAACACCCCGTTCCTCCCCTGTCCGAAGCGCAATCCGCAGGCAGCGCAGGCGCCGCTCGACAACATGTGGGCCTCACGAGACCCGCTCAAGTGCGGCAGAGCAAATAAATCGGTGCCATGCGGCCGAACAAGTCGGTGCATGCGGCCGAACAGGTGAAGCGCTACGCGGCGGCGGCGCTTGTTTTCGCCTGCCGACGCCCTGAACTGCCCAAAAACGGGGCAAATATCAAATCCTCCATAGTACTACCCGGCGCGTCGGCGGGCGACCGGAGGAGAAATTCTCATATCCTCTCTAACAGTACGAAGTCGGTACATCACAGACTTCATCCGCTCAATCCACCGGAGAAGAAATGCGCAAGCTTCACAAGGCTGTTGCCGTGGCCGCCTTCCTCGGCAGCGTCAGCATCCTCGGCGCCGGCACCGCCTCCGCCGACGGCGGGCCGGGCGGCGCCCGGTTCGACATCAAGCAGAGCAACTCCTGCACCTCGCACGACACCAACCTCGACATCCTCGGCGAGGTCGGGATCGCGAACGGCCTGGGCGGCAACCTGCTCAACGGCGAGGGCTCGCCTGGTCAGCAGACCACGCACCTCGGTTCGAACATGGGCTGCAACAACGACGCCTTCGGCAAGTAACGGAATCGGTTCCGGCGTCCGAGCCTCAGGCCGGGCGCCGGAACCCCCTTCATGAACCCCTGGATTGCGGCCCGGACATCCGTCCGGGCCGCAATCTGCATGTGGTGAGTGCTGGCCAACGGGAGTACGACCAAGGCCGACAGGGGTTCCTCGGACCGCCATCCTCATCAGAGCGGGGAGGCGTGTAATCCGGTGCTGACCGAGGACGTTCCGGGGCGACATCGGCCACACAGATACCCAGCCCCCCTGTCACTCATACCGCGCACTGCTCCTGGGGAACGCCCCGCGTGATGCTCACCCGTCACCCGTCGCCCCTCACCCAGGGAGCGCCGCGCCAAGCCGACGCGTCCCCTTGCGCGAACCTCGGTCCTGCCCGTCCCTCGTACGTGCCACTCAGACGGCAAGGGGCAGTTCCCCGGGGCCGGTTCATGCGCAGGGCATGTCCACCCGAAGGAAGGAACCCAAGGGGGCGATGTTGCCGCCGGACAGGGCCCAGCTCTCGTCCGATGCCGGCCCGGCCCCGTTGCCGTCAGACCCGACGACAACCGCCGCCGATGTCATACCCGTTGAGATTCCCTCCCCGCACCGCGCAGGCATCCGAGGGAGGACGGCAGCCAGACCCGCCTCCCCCAACCCCCGCCCACGAAAAATGGCCCGTTGTGCCTACCGTGCGAGCCCCCGGCGTTCGTTGGTCAACTGGTGCGAGACAGCAGGGCCTTCGGCACGCCGAGCCAGTCGGGCGGAGGTGCAGGTAAGTCACAACGGGCCGTCCCCGCACCATATGGGCGGGCAGGCGTAGTGCCGTTGGTGGTACGCGGCGGGCGGAGGCCGGCCGGTACGGGGCGTGCGCGGTCGCAGGTCAGGCACTCTCACTGGCGTGGCGGCCGGCAAAGAATCCTGGCCGGAGCCGCCGTCCACCAAATCCCCACGGAGCCGTACAGCGCTACACCGCTACGTCGGTCCAGCGGGACGACGGTACAGCCGCACAACCGAAGAGCCGGGCTCAGGATCGACCCGGCCCGGCCATGAATCGTGCGAAGTTCACCCGATGCGAGGCGGCTTGAAGCCCTTGAGCGGAGGCACCCTGTTGGAGCAGTCCATGTCAGGTCCGATCGTCGTGGTCCCCTGGTTCAGCAGGCCGGATTCGGGCCACACCGTGCGCTGCCGGGCGGTCGTCGAGCACCGCTGGCTCTGCTTGACGACCACGTGCTTGCCGTCCTTGCTGGTGTAGACCGTCTCATTCTTGTGAACGCAGGACTTGTTTCCCTGAGCCTTGTGGCTGCAGTCTCCCGTGGCGTCCGCGGCGTACGTCTGGGGAGCGACGGCGCAGGTCACGGCGAGGCCGCCCAGGAGCGCAGTGACGGCTGCGATCTTCTTCTGACTGAACATGTGCTGCATTCCTTTGTGATCGATGCCCGGGCGCCCTGCACAGCGAACCGGCCGGCGCCCGAGCCCTGAAGGATGCCGAAACCGGGTCCGGTGTCCGAGCGCGCGGCTCGGGCACCGGACCCCGTTCCAGTTACTTGCCGAGGGCAGCGTTGTTGCAGCCCATGGTCGAGCCCTGGTGGGTGCGCTGCGCCCCCGGGGAGCCCTCGCCGTTGAGCGCGTTGCCCAGGGCGCCGTTCAACAGCCCGACCTGACCGAGGATGTTGAGGTTCAGGTCGTGCGACCGGCACTCGGTGTGCTGCCCGATGCTGACCTTGCGGTGGTCGCCCTGGGAGGACTGCGGGGCGGGAGCCTGCTGAGCCGGCGCCTGCGGGGCGGCCTGCGGGGCCGGAGCCTTCGGGGCAGGGGCCTGCTGGGGAGGAGCCTGCTGGGCCGGGGCCTGCGGAGCCGGGGCCTGCGCGGCAGGAGCCGGGGCCTGCGCCGGAGCGGGAGCCGGGGCCTGCGCCTGAGCGGGGGCCGGAGCGGGGGCCTGCGGGGCGGGCGCCGGGGCCTGTGCCGGAGCGGGAGCGGGGGCCTGCTGAGCGGGAGCCTGCTGGGCCGGGGCCTGCTGAGCGGCCTGCGGGGCACCGTGCGGGGCACCGCCTTGCGCACTGGCCCCCGCGGCGGACTGGGAGACGGCCCAGGCAGAAGCCTGCGGGCCGGAGGCGTACCCGTCAGCGAGGCTGACGCCGGCGCCGAGGGTGGACAGACAGCCGACCGCTGCGACGACGATGGCGACTCTTTGAAGTTTGCGCATGGAACTCTTGATCCTTCACTCGCGGGTGGACGGAGAGGACATGGCGTAACTACTGAGCGTGAGTATAGGCACACTAAAAGTAGCCATCCCTGGATTTCGTGCCTTTACACGCGCCGTGTCGAGCCCGCAAGTCGGGCCGGTCCGCTCCGGTCGCCTCCCAAGCGGACGACGGTCGGCTCGCTTCCCCTCCGGTTCGCGTCGCGAGCCGCCCCCGTGAGATCCCCACGGCAGGCCGCCCGACCTCGGCAAATCCCGCCAAGGGCTCGCATGGCGGCCCTTCGGGCAACCCCGGAGGGCGCAGCCACAGCGGACCCACTCGCCGCTCCCTCATCCGGGAAACGAGACGTCCCCCCGGTCGGGTCACGGGAGCCGATACCTCGTCACCCGTTTGGCCGCCACCACGTACCGGACCGGCGCCGACGGCTGCACACCGACAGCCGCCTCGACGCCGTCCCGCCGCCGCCGTCACCGAAGTTGACGACGCATGCAGGAGAGCCGGACCGTCAACCCGGAAGCACCGGAACCACTACTCGAGGTGCCGACTTCGGCGGTTCCGGCGAGTCAACTCGGTGAACGCCCGGACGTGTTCGGCGGCACACCCCTCGCGGACGGACCCTTCTCGGCCCAATCGGCGCGCGACGGCGTCACGGTGCTTGCGCACGCGCTCCTTCACCACGCTCCCGCCGCCGCGGTAGCCATGCCCACCGGCTCGGCCGAACAGGTGAAGGGCGACGGCCGGCAGCGCGGACCGCGCCCGTCCGCCGATACCGTCCGGGTGACGCCCGCAGACCCACACCCCTCCCCAAACCCCTGGTAGCGGCGCCGATTCCCGCCGACCGCCCGGGCGCACGGAAGGGAACGCGGCGGCCCTACGCGAGGCTTATACCGCGGTTCGACACAGTGCGCGCATCGGAGTGGAACCCCCAGGATGACTACTGCTAGTGTTCGCGCGATCACACCTGGCAATCAGGTGTTCCATGCAAGGTAACGAAGGGCCCAGGGGTTCCATGCGCAAGTTTCAGCAGGTCGCGATCGTCGCCGCAGCGGCCGGCGGTCTGTCCGCCATCGGTGTCGGCGCCGGCACCGCCAACGCCCACGGTGGTGCCGCGCCGCGGGCGAACGAGATCTTCCGTCCGTACCAGGAGTGCAGCCCGCAGACGGTGGTCGACAACAACCTCCCGATCGGCGTGCTCGCCGTTCCCCAGACCTGGGGCACCACCTGCGGCCAGTTCAACCAGGCCTTCACCCGGTAACTTCGCCGAGACAGCCGCACACGATGCTCGCCGCGGGCCCATCGGGGTGTCCCCCCGAAGGGCCCGTTCGTGCGCGGTATGGCCGAACGGCTCGCCGCACGCAGAGCGGCCGAACGAGTGGTTCACCACGGAGCGCCCGAGCCCGCTGCGCCCCAGGCCAGCCCAGGTACGGCGCCGTTCCCCGGTGGGTACCCGTTCGCTGCGGCCATATCATCCGGCGCGTCAGTCAGCGACTCTGGGCGATTTTCGCATTACTCTCCGCAACTGCACGAAGTCGATCAATTTCAGATCGCATCCGCTCAAACGAAGGAGAGGTAATGCACAAGCTTCACAAGGCCGCTGTCGTGGTCGTCGCCCTCGGTAGCCTCAGCCTCCTCGGCGCCGGCACCGCGTCCGCCAACGGTGGGGGCGGCCGCTACGTCGGTCACCAGGGCGCCAACTGCAAGTCGCACGACCTGAACGTCGACGTCCTCGGTGAGGTCGGAATCCTCAACGGCCTCCTGGGCAACGCGATCAACGGCGAGGGTAGCCCGGGCGCGCAGGCCACCCCGATCGGCTCGCAGATGGGCTGCAACAGCAGCATCGGCGGCTGGTAACCGGATGGGCTCCGGTGTCTGAGCCGCCGGCTCGACACCGGAGCCCATCGGACAACCGAGGCCCCTTTTAGGCAGTCTTCAGAGCCCGGGCGCGGGCCGATTCCTGTGCATGGCGCCCGGGCATCGATCACAAAGGAACGCAGCACATGCTTAGTCGGAAGAACATCGCAGCCGTCACGGCGCTCCTGGGCGGCCTGGCCGTGACATGCGCCGCCGCCCCCCAGACGTACGCCGCGGAAGGCGCGAGCCTCTGCGCCGTCGACGTTACGGGCAATGTCGTGTGCCCCCAAAGCCAGACCGGCTACGGCTACACGAACGAGGACGGCAGATTCACCGTCCATCAGGCGCAGAACTGCACGCCGACGAAGCCCCTGTCGCTGCCCGGAAGCGGCCTGCTGAGCCCCAGTAGCACCCACCTGGGCCCGGCCATTACCTGCACCAACTCGGCACCGGGAACCGAACGGGGCATGGACTGAGCCGCAGGACTCCGGATGGCCGGACCGGGATCATTCCGGTCCGGCCATCCGCCTTTTGGCTGTCCGTATGAGCGGGCGCTGTGCCGGACCCTTCACGGCGGGACGTCCAGGCCCTACGGGCAGGGATGTACAGCACCTGTCATCGCCAACCACACGCTTTCCAGGACTACTTGGCCAAACGAAGGTCGGAGCAAGGTCAAAGCAATGATCCCGGCGCCGGGCCTTGTGGCTCGGCGCCGGGATCACTCTCGGCTTTCTGCGCGCTTGGCCGTTGCTCAGAAGGCGCTGTTGTCGCAGCTCATGTTCGAGCCCAAGTGGGAAGGCTGCGCACCGGGGTTACCCTCGCCGTTGAGCGCGTTGCCCAGCGTGCCGTTGAGCGCACCGACCGACCCGAGCACATCGATGTTCATGTCGTGCGACCTGCACTCGGTGCCCTGCTTGACGTCGATGTCGTGGGCGCCCGCCTCGCCGTGGGCGAAGGCGGTGCCGACACCGAGTCCGCCGACGCTGCCGAGGGCGGCGGCCAGGACAGCAGCCTTGTAGAGCTTGCGCATTTTTTCTCCGGTGATTGAGCAGATGTGAATGTGTAGTTGATCGACTTCTTGCGGGTTACGGGAACCCGTTGCGAAGCCCCGCGGCTGAGCAAAGGTGACGCCCTGGGGAGGGGTGTCGAGTGAGCCGATCGAAGGATCGGACCCGAGCGGCCTTGGCGAACCGCACGCCTGATGCGGACGGACGAGGCTGCCCTGCTCCTGCCGAAGGATCCACAGGAACCTGGCGGTTACGGCGGACCCATGGGGGCGTCCGGCGCCGGCGCCGCCAGGCGTTCGACGGCGGCCTGAGGTGGCCCACCTCGGTTGTCGCTGCACTCCAGGGGCGGGCGCACCAGGCCGTTGTTGACCGGTCAGGACATGCGGGGCAGGTCAAGCTGTCCCACCGGAGCCGCCGCGAGCCGGCCGAGCCCAAGCGGGGAGACCTGCGGAACGCCCGGGGAGACCAACGGGTTGATCAACGGGTTGACCTGCGGGTTCACCTGCGGGTTGACCTGCGGCCCCACCTGCGGGACGGACTGCGGAGGCATGACCTGCGGAACGGCGACCTGCGGCGCGACCTGGGGGACAACCTGCGGGGCCGCCTGAGGAGCCACCTGCGGGATGACCTGAGGAACCTGGGGCTGCGGAGCGGGGGCCTGAGCGGGCTGCGCCGGAGCGGAAGCCTGGGGGGCGGACTGCTGCGAAGGCGACGGCGAGGAGGCGGAAGCCTGCGAAGAGCCGTGCGAAGAGGCCGACGCGGTGGCGTGGTGGGCTTCCTGCTGCGGGGCGGGCTGGGCAGCGGGCTGCGGCGGAGTGTACTGCTGCGGAGCAGGAGCCGGGGCGGGCTGAGGCGCGGGAGCCTGGGCGGGCTGCGGCGGAGCGTACTGCTGCGGGGCGGGGGCCGGAGCGGGCTGCGGCGGAGCGTACTGCTGGGGAGCCGGGGCCGGGGCCGGAGCAGGCTGCGGCGGAGCGTACTGCTGGGGAGCGGGGGCCGGGGCCGGAGCAGGCTGCGGCGGAGCGTACTGCTGCGGGGCAGGAGCCGGAGCGGGCTGGGCAGGAGCCGGAGCGGGCTGCTGCGGAGCGGGCGGGGCGGCGCCGTTGTACCCGACGGGAGCGTCGGCGTGGCTCACACCGGCGCCGATGGCTGACAGACCACCTGCCGCTGCGATGACGAGCGCGACCTGATGAAGCTTGCGCATAAAACCCTCGGCCCTTCATTACCTGTATGGAAATCTGATTACTTATTGCTGACTTGGGTGCACAACCCGAGGCAATCTCCGACGACACACTCTCCGCACCCCGTGCCGAACCACGGCGGAAGCATCCCGTAGGAAACGCGACGGAACCCGCTGCGCAGCCAGACCGCCCCGATGCCAGGAAGGAGCATTCCCGACGATGACCCACAGGCGCATCGCTGCTCTCTCCCAGCGGGCAACGCGAATTGCCCGGAGCCGGTCACGGGAACCGAGGCACCGTCACCCGTTTGCTCACGGCCATGAATCCTTTGGAGTGCATGACGTGTAGGGGGTGTTGGTCGCGTGACGGCACTGATGGGTTGACGAAATCGCCTGACACGTCGCCCAACCGCCGGTCACACAGCGATCGAAGACCGCTTGTGCTCCTTCGCGCGAACGAGGCTCTGTCGTTCGATCGGCTGATGCGGTTGATATGCCTTTGACGGCCGCGAGTTACAGGTGGTGCTTCCGTCCACCGAGAACTGGCGCGCTGAGCCCGCGCGTTCAGCTAGCGAGGTCGTCAACGCGGACCGGTCGCCGACCGCTCGTCCTCGCGTCTGCCGCCCCGCGGATCCCCCCACCGGAATCCGGGCCCTGAAGAACGTACGCTCCCCTGAGAAACGTCAAAAAGGGGTCCCGGCAACGGCCTTTACGCCGTCGCCGGGACCCCTTTTGGGTGACCTACGAGACTGCCCTCGCTCAGAAGGCGCTGTTGTTGCAGCCCATGGTCGAGCCCAGGTGGGTGGACTGGGCGCCCGGGTTGCCCTCGCCGTTGAGCGCGTTGCCCAGCAGACCGTTGAGGATCCCGACCTCGCCGAGGACATCAAGGTTCAGGTCGTGCGACTTGCACGAGCTGCTCTGCTTGATGTCGAAGTCGCCGTTGTAGCCCCCGCCACCGTGCCCACCGCCGTGAGCGGAGGCGGTGCCGGCCCCGATGAAGCCGAGGCTACCGAGGGCGGCGGCCACGATGGCGACCTTCTGAAGCTTGCGCATTTCTCCTCCTGAAGATTGAGACGATGTGTCCGGTGATTTACCGACTTCCTACGATCGGGGAGGCTAATACGAAATGCCCCCGAGTCTTCAACGACGCGCCGGATTGCGAGATCGAAAAAGTCGGAAGCTGCCCCGGAACCTGCACAGTTAGGGGCGCCGACAAGTGGGAACGTGCGCCGACGCCCTGTGAGGAACCACCTGTTCGGCCGCCCGGCACAGAACTCACCGGTCGCCGCACACAGAAAACGGGCCCTTCGAGGAATCCCCTCGAAGGGCCCGCGGCGCGCACTGCCGGTGGGCTCAGCGGCCTTACCTGGCAGTGGCGTACGCGCTGGACTGGGTGTTGGCCTGGGTGCAGGCGAAGCCCCGGCTCTCCGGGGTGGCGAGCAGGCCGACCGGCACGTTGGCGTCGAGCAACGTCTGCGGGCTGCACTCCTGGTACGGGCGGAAGAGGTTGTTCTGCCCCTGACCCGGTGCCATTCCCTGCGGCCCGGACTGGGGAGCGTTCTGCGGCAGCGCCTGCGAGATCTGGGGGGAGAGCTGCGGGTTGAGCTGCGGGTTGACCTGCGGGGAGACCTGCGGGGCCTGCTGCGGGCCAGCGGCCTGGGGGGCGGCGGCCTGCTGCGGCGCGACCTGCGAGCCGGAAGCGTGCGCCGTGGCCTGCGAAGCGGTCCAGGCGCCGGCCTGGGGAGCGTCCTGCTGCGGAGCGGCGGGCGGGGCGGCACCGTTGTACCCGACGGGAGCGTCGGCGAAGCCCACGCCGGCGCCGATGGCGGTCAGACCGCCCGCCGCTGCGACGATGAGCGCGACCTGCTGAAGCTTGCGCATAAAACCCTCGGCCCTTCATTACCTGTATGGAAATCTGATTACTTATCGGTGACTTGACTGTGCGAGCAGAGGAAACCTCCGGCCGCACACCCTTCGCACCCGTGCCAACCCACGGCGGAAGCGTCCCGCAGGAAACACGACGGAACCTGTTGCGCGGCCAGACCGCCCCGATACCGGAAGGAGCATTCCCGACGACGACTCACAGGCTCATTCGCTGTTCTCTCCCAGCGGGCAACGCGAATCCCCCCGGCCCGGTCACGGGAACCCCCGCGCCGTCACCCATTTGCTCACCACCGTGAATCCTTTGGGGTGTTGGCGGGTTCGTCGCTTTACGGAACGCCGTGCAAGGGAAGACGCCGCCCCGGCCATCGGCATACCGGATGTGGCTCAACTGGGAGGGGACGCCCGGCTGTCGGACCGCCGAGAGGCACTCCCGGACGAGCCGCGCGGGCGCGCGGTGTCTGACCACTCGGCCCGCGCCTCTGCCTTACAGCGTTCGCAGTTCCGCGTCGATGGCGCCGCGGAGGAGTTCATGGGTGCGCTCCAGTGAGGTGGTGCCGCTCAGCCAGCGTTCGCTGAGGCCCTCGACCAGGGCGGTGAGACGTTCCGCGGCGGCGTCCGGGTCGGCTTCGGGGGCGGCCAGGCCAACTGCCTGGGCCTGGCGTATCAGGTCGGCGAGGTCTTCGGTCCAGTCGCGGGTGGCGGCGGACAGTTGCTCGCGCAGGTCGGGGTCGAAGACGGCGGTGGCGCGCAGTTCGCCCCAGGCCGCGCTGTTCTCCCTGACCTGGGGGACGTCCTGGAGTTCCAGGAGGAGCATGTCGGTGAGCTGGGTGCGCGGGTCGGCCGTGGTGTCGAGGGCCGCGTCGGTGTAGCGGATGGCGCGCCGGCTGATGAACTCCAGCGTGCGCCGCAGGAGACCGGCACGGTCCTTGAAGTGGTAATAGATCAGCGCGGTCGAGACATCGGCTTCCGCGGAGACTTCCTCCACACGCAGCCCGCGGACGCCGCGCCGGGCGATCAGCCGGGCGGCGGCTTCGAGGATCTGGGTGGGCCGGTCCGGCATCGCGTGCTCCCGCTTCTGGATTTCCTTGAGGTGGCTCGGGACCGATCATCCCTTAATATCGTCCTGACGGAATTTTCAGTCAGGGGGCTGTCATGCCGATATCCAGACGTCGGACACTGCGCGCGGCGCTCACGGCCGGCCTCGGCGGGGCTCTGAGCGGCTGCGGTGCGGGGGACGGCGACCGGTCGGGGCCGGACGGCGGCACGGGCCCGGCGCGGGCCGGGACGTGGCGGATGCCGGACGAGGCGCATCCGCACGAGCTGACGTACATGTCCTGGCCCACTCGCCAGATCTGGGAATCGGATGTCGTCGGGGTGCGCGAGGACATCGCGCGGATCGCCCGGGCCATCGCCGAGTTCGAGCCGGTGGTGCTGCTGGCCGGCGAGCGGGAGGTGAAGGCGGCGCGGCAGGCGTGCGGGTCGGGCGTCGAGGCCCTGCCCGTGCCGGTCGACGACTTGTGGATGCGCGACACCGGGCCGACCTTCGTGCTCGGTCCCGGCGGTGTCGCCGGTGTCGACCTCAACTTCAACGGCTGGGGCGGCAAGCAGGCGCACAGCCGCGACAGCCAGGTGGCCCGGGCGGTCCTCAAGGACGCGGACCTCCGCCGGATCGAGGCGCCGATCACCGCCGAGGGCGGCGCCCTGGAGGTCGACGGCAAGGGCACGTTGCTGGCCACCGAGAGCTGCCTGGTCAACAAGAACCGCAACGCGGGCAAGACGCGTGACGACATCGAGCGGGCGCTGGGCGAGCTGTTCGGCGTCACGACGGTGATCTGGGTGGACGGCGTCAGGGGCCGGGACATCACGGACTACCACATCGACGCGCTGGCCCGGTTCTCCGAGCCTGGCGTGGTGGTCATGTCCGTCCCCGACGCGCGGGCGCCGAGGGATGTGTGGACGGCCGCCTACGACCAGGCCCGCGAGGTGCTGGACTCGGCCGTCGACGCGCGGGGCAAGCGGCTGGAGGTCGTGGAACTGCCCGAGCCGGTGGACATCGGCCGCCGCGGGAATGGGTTCCTGGCCAGTTATGTGAACTACTACGTCGTCAACGGCGGGGTGGTCATGCCCCGCTTCGGCGACAAGAGGGCCGACGACGGGGCCGCGTCCGTCGTGCGGGACCTCTATCCGGGGCGGAAGGTCGTGCAGGTGCCCGTGGACACCCTGGGCGAGGGCGGCGGTGGCATTCACTGCTCCACCCAGCAGTTGCCCAAGGCCGTCTGACGCCGTGCCGCGCGCACAACGGCGCCGGCCGCCGCGCCCCGTGGGGGCGAGCGCGACGGCCGGCGGGTGGTGCTGCGAGGTGGTGGTCGGTTACTCGACGACCTTCAGCAGCTTGTTGGGCGTGCCCTCGCTCGGGTTGGTGATCTTGTCGGCGGTGGCGCCGTCCGTCAGGGCCTTGGAGACCTGCTCGGGCGTGGCGTCCTGGTGGCCGCCCAGGTAGACCGCGGCGGCACCCACGACGTGCGGGGTGGCCATGGACGTACCGGAGATCGTCTTGGTGCCCTCGTCGCTGTCGTTCCAGTCCGAGGTGATGTCGGAGCCGGGCGCGTAAAGGTCCACGACGCTGCCGAAGTTGGAGAAGTCGGACTGCTCGTCCTTGTCGGTGCTGGAGGCGACGGTGATGGCCTCCTTCACCCGCGACGGGGAGCCCTGGCCGGCGTCGGAGGACTCGTTGCCGGCCGCGACGGCGAAGGTGACGCCGGAGGCGATGGCCTTCTGGACGGCCGCGTCGAGCGCCTCGTCGGCGCCGCCGCCGAGCGACATGTTGGCGACCGAGGGACCCTGGTGGTTCTTGGTCACCCAGTCGATGCCGGCGACGACCTGCTCGGTGGTGCC
The DNA here is from genome assembly GCF_055570395.1 of Streptomyces sp. NPDC031210. Classification (NCBI taxonomy): domain Bacteria; kingdom Bacillati; phylum Actinomycetota; class Actinomycetes; order Kitasatosporales; family Streptomycetaceae; genus Streptomyces; species Streptomyces sp. NPDC031210. Next base: position 164,124 of record NZ_JBVIHH010000012.1, on the reverse strand, counting down.
GGAGCCCTGGTCGTCGAGCACCCGCACGGCCACGATCTTGGCCTTCTTGGCGACGCCGTGCGCCGCTCCGGCGATGGTGCCCGCGACGTGCGTGCCGTGGCCGTTGCCGTCGGTGGCGTCGTCGTCGCCGTCAACGGCGTCGAAGCCGGAGGAGGCGCGACCCTCGAAGTCCTTGTGCGTGGTGCGCACGCCCGTGTCGATGACGTACGCGGTGACGCCCTCACCGGCGCTGTCGGGGTAGGCGTACTTCTTGTCGCCCTCGGTGTCCGCCTGGTCGATGCGGTCCAGGCCCCACGACGGCGGGTTGTCCTGGGTGGCGTCGATGTGGAACTTCTTGTTCTGCACGACCTTGTCGACGGCCGGGTCGGCGGCGAGGTGCTTGGCCTCTTCCTCGCTCAGACCGGTCGCCGAGAAGCCGTCGAGGGCCGACGAGTAGCTGCGCTTGACCTTGCCGCCGTACTTGGCGGCGAGGTCGGTGTTCTCCGCGGCGCGGACCGACTTCTTGAGCATGACGATGTAGCTGCCGTTGACGGCGCCCTTGGCCTCGGCGCCGTAGATCTTTCCTTCGGCGGAGGGAGAAGCGCCGGCGGTGACCGCGGTGACGGCGGCGATGCCCGTGGCGGCGACCGCGGCGGTTATCGCCGTGACGAGCCGCTTCTTGCTGGAACGCTTGTGAGCCATTGCGAGGGTTCTCCTCGTTCGTGGTGTGGGGGGAAAGCGTTGCGTGACAGCCCGGTGGGACCGGAAGATCTCCGTCGGACTGGCTCGAAACCCTGTCTGATTGACGAGTTCAATTCAAGGGCCGTCCAGCCGTGTGAGATAAGCAACAATCCTGAGTAAATGAAAAAGCTGGCATAACTGGCCAAAGGGCTCTGTGGGGTTGACCAGAGGGGCTCAACTCCGTTTACGTCCGCGCAACAAAGGCCGACAGCGCGCAAAACGGACGCGGGGCCGGTCGGCCCGATGTGGCAGGCTCGCGCCCCGCAAGAGGTGTGCGCGGGGCGTCCGGGGCCGGTCAGCGCTGATAGCGGGCCAGTACCAAGTTCCCGTCGTGGACCAGCCGTTGGCGGAGCGCGTCCAGGCCGATGGCGCCGCTGTAGTACTCCTGGAGGCCCGGTGCCGCGATCTTGTCCTTCCACTCCGGATAGCCGCGGACGGACTGGGCGGGCGCGGAACGCAGGGAACCGGCCAGCGCCGTGCCGGTCGCCCAGTCGTGCTCCGCGGACCGCAGCGCCGGTGCTTTCAGCGCCTCCCGCCCCGTCGGCAACAGCCAGTCGCCCAGGGCCAGCCGGACCATGTTGGCGGGCCCGAGGAGGAAGTCGATGAAGGCCACCGCCTCTTCCTTGTACGGGCAGGCCGCGGCGACCGAGAGGGTCTGCGGGCTCGCACCCTGCGCCACCGCGCTGCCGGGTGCCGGCAGAACCGTCCAGTCGAAGCCCTCGGGTGCCTGCTGGGCGATCTGCTGACGGTAGGAGAAGCCGAGCGGCACCATGGCGTAACGGCCCGCGAAGAAGCCCGGCAGGGTGTCGGAGCCGCCCAGGCCCAGCGTCGTACGGGAGGCGCTGCGGTCGACGTTCACCTGCGCGTGGATGGTGCGCGGCACCACCTGGTCGACGGCGTCGAAGCGGACCTCCACCTTGCCGTCGGGGTGGCGGTGGAAGACCCGCCCGCCGGTGGAGAGGCCGAGGTTGAGGGTGGCGGAGACCGGTTCCTTCAGCGGCCAGGCCACGCCGTAGTCGCCTCCCCGCGTCATCGCCTTCGCCGCGTCGGCGAACTCGGGCCAGGACCAGGGGTGTTCGGGGGTCGGGAGGCGGACGCCGGACCGGCGCAGTTTCGTACGGTTGGCGATCAGTACCCGCGGCTCCTGGAGGAACGGCACGCCGTAGACCCGGCCGTCGAACATGCCGGTCTCCCAGCTCCGCCGTGGAATGTCCCGCTGGAGACGGGCGGGCAGCAGCGGGGTCAGGTCGGCCAGATCGCCGCCGTAGGCGAAGTCCGCGAGGTCGTCGGAGGCGTCGTGGATGATGTCCGGCGCCTCACCGCCCTCGAAGGAGGTGAGCAACTGGTCGTGGACGGTGGACCAGGAGCCCTGGACGTACCGCACCTCGACGTCCGGGTGGCGGCGGTTCCACTCGGCGACCAGGCGCTTGTTGGCCGTCACGGCGTCCCGCTGCCAGGCCAGGGACGCGAAGCGCAGGATGACCCGGCCGCCCCGGCCGCGCCGCCCGTCACCGGAGCAGCCGGGCAGCAGGGCCGCGGCGGGCAGCGCGGCGGCGGCCGCCAGGAGGCCGCGTCGACCGGGGCGGGCGCGCTCGCCGCCCATCAGCTCTTCACCGCCCCGGCGAGCATCCCGCCCGTGATCCGCCGCTGGATGACGGCGAACAACAGCAGGCTGGGCAGGGTGGCCAGGAGCGCGGCGGCGGCGAGCGGCCCGAGATCGGCGACGCCCTCCGCGCCGAGGAAGTGGGTCAGCACCACCGGGAGCGTCTGTTTGCCGGGCGACTTGAGCAGGACCAGGGCGAAGAAGAACTCGTTCCAGGCGGTGATGAACGCGAACAGGGCCGTCGCGACGATGCCGGGCGCGAGCAGCGGGCCGGTGACCGAGACGAGCGTACGGGCGCGTCCCGCGCCGTCCACGGCCGCGGCTTCCTCCAACTCCCTGGGCACGGCCCGGACATAGCCGGTCAGCATCCACAGGGCGAACGGCAGCGACCACACCAGATACACCAGGACCACCCCGCCGCGGGAGTCCACCAGATGCAGGCTCTTGAGGATCAGGAACAGCGGGATGATCACCAGCACCAGCGGGAACGCCTGGCTGATGACCACCCAGCCGGTGGCCGCCCGGGAGAGCCGGCTGCGGGAACGGGCCAGGACGTACGCCAGCGGGGTCGCCACCGAGATCGCGAGCACCGCGGAGACGCCCGCGGCGAGCAGGCTGTTGCCCGCGGCCGCCCACAGCGGCTGCTCCTCGAACGCCTGCCGGAAGTTGTCCAGGGTGGGCGCCAGGGGAAGCCAGGTGGGGTGCGCGCTGCCCAGTTCGCGCGGGGATTTGAAGGCGGTGGACAGCAGCCAGAGGAAGGGGAAGCCGAGGAAGAGGAGGTAGCACAGGAGGGCGGCGTACTGGCCGGTGCGGGTCGTGGTGCGCTTCCGGCTCATGCGGCGTCGTCCCCCTTCAGCCGGCCGGCCAGGAAGACGGCCAGCAGGACCGAAATCACCGCGACCATGGCCAGGCCCATGGTCGCGGCATAGCCGAACTGGCCGTAGCGGAAGGCTTCCTCGTAGGCGAAGAGCATCGGCAGCCGGGTCCGGCCGCCCGGGCCGCCGTCCGTCAGGACGTAGACCAGGGCGAAGGAATTGAAGTTCCAGATGAAGTTGAGCGCGGTGACGGCGAGCGCGACGGGTCTGAGGGCGGGCCAGGTGACCGTGCGGAAGCGGCGCCAGGCGCCCGCGCCGTCCATGGCGGCGGCCTCGTGCAGCTCGCGCGGGACGTGTTGCAGGCCCGCCAGCAACGTGACGGTGGTCTGCGGCATCCCCGCCCAGACGCCGACGACGATGACCGCGGGCAGGGCGGTGGCCAGGCCGCTCAGCCAGTCCCGGCCGCCGCCCGCGCCGGCCAGGCCGAGGCCGCGCAGCGTCTCGTTGAGCACGCCGGCTTCCGGGTGGTAGACCAGCCGCCACATGATGCCCACGACGACCTCGGGCATCGCCCACGGGATGATCGCCAGCGAGCGGGCCAGCCAGCGCAGCCGCAGGTCGAGGTTGAGCAGCAGGGCCAGGCCGAGGGCGAGGACGAACTGCGGGAGGGTGACACCGACGGCCCACACCAGGCCGATCCGGAACGAGTCCCAGAACAGGGTGTCCTGGAGCAGGTCGGAGAAGTTCAGCAGGCCCACGAAGCGGGTGGCCCGGGTCCGGCCGGACTGCGCGTCGGTGAAGGCCAGGGCGATGCCGTAGAGCAGGGGTCCGACGCTCAGCACGAGGATGGGGATCAGCGCGGGCAGCACCAGGAACCACGCGCCGCGGTCGCGTCCGGATAAGGCAACCCGGCCCGCTGTGGTGGACCGCCGGGGCGTGGTCGTGAGGGTCACGGCACGGCTCCTTAGGGCGCGGCTCGCTCCGGCACTCCGCCGCACCGGCGGTGCGGTCGGCCGCCGTCATCGTCGTGAGGGCGGGCGCCGCAGTCAAGGTTCCGGTCCGAACCGATGGCGGATCTCATCCGCTTCGGAGCCCGCGCGTACCTGCGAGACTGGTCAACGATCACGTACCGCGCGGGAGGCACCACCATGACCCAACCGAGCCCAGGGGCCTTTACGGAGGCGCGCGCCAGGGAGGTCCTGGCCGCGGCCGGGCGGCCCGACGCGGCGGCGGACGCCACGCTGCTCGCGCTCGGCGAGAACGCCGTCTTCGCCCTGGGCGGCGGTGGCCCGGTCGTACGGATCGGCCGCAGCGCCGAGCTGTTGGAGCGCGCCGAGCGGGAACTGGCCGTGGCGCGGTGGCTTCAGGCCGAGGGCGTGCCGGCGGTACGGGCCGCCGAAGACGTCGCCACCTTGGCCGACGGGCATCCGGTGACGTACTGGAAACCGCTGCCGGAAGCCGTCCGCCCCGCGGGCCCCGGCGATCTGGCCACCCTCCTGCGGCGCGTCCACGCCTTGCCGGAACCGCCGTTCGCGCTGCCCCGGCGTGAACTCCTCGGTGGCGTCGAGCGTTGGCTGCGGCTGGCCGGTGACGCCGTCTGCGCGCGGGACGCCGACTACCTGCGCGGGCGGCGGGACGCCTTCGCGGCGGCCGCCACGGCGCTGGAGCCGCACCTGCCCCCCGGCCCCATCCACGGCGACGCGCTGCCGCGCAACGTCCATGTCGGGCCGGACGGGCCGGTCATCGTGGACCTGGAGACCTTCTCCCGCGATCTGCGGGAGCACGACCTCGTGGTGATGGCCCTGAGCCGGGACCGCTACGGCCTGGCCGCGGACGGCTACGACACCTTCGTGTCGGTCTACGGCTGGGACGTGCGGGACTGGGAGGGCTGCGCCGTGCTGCGCGGCTCGCGGGAGACGGCGAGCTGCGCCTGGGTCGCGCAGCACGCACCCGGGAATCCGGCGGCCCTGAAGGAATTCCGGCGCCGGATCGCCTCCTTGCGCGACAAGGACGCGACGGTGCGGTGGTATCCGTTCTGAGCCGGCCCGCCGCCGGCCTCGTCGCCGCCCCGTCCGGACAACGCGCCTGGATGACGCGCGGCTAGGCCCTGTCGGCCTGGGGTGCCGGTGCCTGGTACGGGATCAGTGGCCAGGCCGGCTCGACTATCGCCCGCGGGTCGCCCGAACGCCGCAGGTACGCCTGGAAGGAGGCGGCCTGTTCGGCCGCCGCCCGTTCCTGGAGGGCGTGCAGCGCGCGCGGCGAAGGGAGAGCGACGGCTGGGTACTTCTCCCCGATGCGGCGGGCCACGCCGGCCGCCGCGGCCGCGTCGGCGCCGGCTTCGTGCGCGCCGTCCAGCCGCACGCCGTAATGCCCGCAGAGCGCCTGCAACGCGCGCTTGCCCTTGCGGTAGCGGTCGACGTGCTTGTCCAGGACCAGGGGGTCGATCACCGGTGCGGGCGCGTGGCCGAGCCGGTCGGTCAGGGTCTTGAGGCCGTGGCGCCGGCATTCGCGGTCCAGCAGCGAGAGGTCGTAGCGCGCGTTCATCACCACCAGCGGGATGTCCTGGCGCAGGGCGTCGGTCAGCGCCTCGGTGATCTCGTCTATCGCGGTCGCGGCGTCCCGGCCGTGTTCACGCACATACGCGGTCGAAATGCCGTGAATCGCCGCCGCTTCGTCGGGAATCGGCACGCCCGGATCGAGCAGCCACGCCTGTGTGTCCGCCGTCCGGCCGTCCCCCTCCAGCCGGATCAGCGCGGCGGTGACGATGCGGTCCCGCTCGACGTCGGTGCCTGTGGTCTCCAGGTCGAAGCTGACCAACAGCTCCTGATGCCAGCTCATGGCGGCCTCCTTCGGTGGTGCGTCCCCCGTTGCTCGCACACTCTCGCACGCGGCACTGACAACGCCCCCGGCCGCCCGCCTCCCCGGCGCCCCGACCGCCACGAATCCGCCATCGCCGACTCGCTCCCGCCCGTCCCGCCGGGCCGCGCCTACCCTGGCCACCATGGACCTACGGCTGGCAGGACACGGCGCGCTGGTGACGGGCAGCAGTTCGGGCATGGGTGCCACGATCGCCGAGACACTGGCGGACGAGGGGTGCGACGTCCTCGTCCACGGGCGGGACGCGGCGGCCGCGGCCGCCGTCGCCGAGCGGATCGCGGCCCGCGGGGTCCGGGCCGAGGTGGTCCTCGGCGATCTGACGGAGCCCGGTGTGGCCGAGCAGGTCGCGGTCACCGCGCGGGAGTTCGGGGCGCGTGTCCTGGTCAACAACGCCGGCCCGTTCGCCGAGCACGACTGGGACAGCGCCCGGCCGGCCGACTGGCGGGCCGCGTTCGAGGCGAACGTCCTGCCGACGGTCCGCGTCACCCAGACGCTGCTGCCCTCGCTGCGCGCCCACGGATGGGGCCGCGTCATCACGATCGGCAGCCGGGCCGTACGCACCCCGCTGCCCCATATGGCCACCTACTCCGCGGCCAAGGCGGCGGTGGTCAACATGACCACGAGCCTGGCCCGGCATCTGGCCGGGACGGGGGTCACCGCGAACTGCGTGAGCCCGGGCGTGATCCTCACCCCGTCGGCGCTGCGGTTGTTCCACGAGCGCGGGGCGGGCCGGGAGCGGCCGGGGGACGGCGAGGCGGAGATCGTCGCCCGGTACGCGCCGAACCCGACCGGCCGGCTGGGGCGTCCGCAGGACATCGCGGCCGCCGTCGCCTATCTGGCCAGCCCGCTCGCCGACTACGTCAACGGCATCGAGCTGCGGGTCGACGGCGGCATCACCGGGACGCCGTAGGGAGTGCGGCCGGGGCCGGACGGCAGGCAGGGGCTAGGAGACCGGCCGCGAGTCGGCCCACATGCTTTCGAACTCCTCGCGGTAGGTCTCGAACAGACCGTGCTCGCCGTCGCGCCCCTCGCGTGCGTCCTGCCGGACCACCTCGCGCCCGCCGCCGCGCAGTACGAGGACGGGTGACTCCATGCCACGGCTCTTGCGCAGGTAGGTCTGGATGACGGCGAGACCGTCGGGGCCGTCGCCGTCGACGAGGTAGGCCGTGAAGCGCGGGGTCTCGTCGAAGACCTGGATCTCGAAGGCGCCGGGATCGCGCAGCCGGGCGCGGACCCGCCGCATGTGCAGGATGTTCATCTCGATGGAGCGGCTCATCTCGCCCTTCTTCAGCCCGATTTCCCGCTCCCGGCGGCGGACGGCGCTGCTGGCGGGGTTGAGGAAGAGCAGGCGGATGCGGCAGCCGGACTCGGCGAGCCGGACCAGGCGGCGGCCGGAGTAGTTCTGCACGAGGAGGTTCAGGCCGATGCCCACGGCGTCGAGGCGGCGGGCGCCGCCGAAGAGGTCTTCGGCGGGCAACTGGCGCTGGAGCCGGACGCGGTCGGAGTGGACTCCGATGACGTCGGCGTAGCGGTCGCCGACGAGGTCCTCGACGGCGTCGATGGGCAGCCGGCCGGAGATGCGGGTGCCGACACCAGAGCCCAATATGTCCAGCAGCCGGGCGGAGGCCCGCTCCGCCTGGGCGAGCACCGTCTCCGACAGGGCGCGGTTGCGGGAGACGATGTTGCGCGCGACCTCCAGCTCGTCCAGGGCCAGTTCGACGTCCCGGCGGTCGTCGAAGTACGGCTCGAAGCACGGCCAGTGCTGGACCATCAACTCCCGGAGCTGAGGCAGCGTCAGGAAGCTGAGGATGTTGTCGTCGGCGGGGTCGAGGAGATAGCCCTTGCGGCGGCTGACCTCGCGGACGGCGACGGCCCGCTGGACCCACTCCTGTCCGGCGGGGCCGGCCGCGGCGATCACCCACTCGTCACCGTGCACCGGTTCGTAGATGGGGCACAGGACGGCCGCGACGACGGCCCGCAGCCGCTGCTCGACGAGATTCAGCCAGATGTAGGCGCGTCCGGCCCGGCGGGCACGGGTGCGTACCTCGCTCCAGGCGTCCGCGCCCCAGTCGAGTTCCGCGCCGATCTCCAGGGGTCGTGCCAGGGACACCGCGCCGGGCGGTGCGTCGACGGAGCCGCCCTCGTGTCCCTCGTGACTCTCGTCACCAGGGGGCAACTCCAGCCCGCCGCTCACCTGCCACCGCCTTCCGAACCCCCGTGCCAACGATCAAGGCAGACTACTGCGGTGTGGGAGGCGGTGCAGCAGGATGGATCGAGTCGTCTGCCAACTCCCCTTACCGGTAGTGCCCGTTGTGCCCGGAAAGCGCGGGTGGCGTGAGCGGATTCATAGCCGTGACGTCGCGCGGTGCGAGCTGGAAGCCCTGCCAGTGGACGGGCATCGGCTCCTGATCCTCGTCCCTGGCGATGTGGTGGAACCCGATATTGACCCACGCGATGGGGTGTTTCAGCGGCTGGCCGTTGACCCAGGCGTCTACGCTCCGGCCGCCGCGGGCTCCGCAGTTGGCCAGGTTGTTGCTGGCGAACTGCTCACATTTGTTGTACTCGGTGAAGTAGACGTCGTGTTTGGTGTAGGCGCGCCCCGTGTACTTGCTCGTGTGGCCCGGCACGATCTCGTACGAGCGCGGGTGGCCGTCCTTGTTCTTGCCGGTGGCGCTCACCACCCGCCACCAGCGCATCGGGCCCGCGTCACCGGCCAGTTCCTTGATGATGGGCTTCCTTGTGGTGCGGATGGTGGGGGTGCGGCCGCCGGGGCGGGTGGTGGTCGTGGAGTCGAACTGCTCGACCTTGTTGGCCGCGGAGCCGTCCAGGCCGAAGTTCAGCCGCCAGAAGACGTTGTGGCTGTGGCTGGTGGCGAAGTCCTTGGCGCCCTTGCCGAGCGGACTGCCGCGGCCGTCGCCCGCGTCGTAGTCATCGGGTGAGACGGTGCCGGTCGCGCCGACCTGCATGGTCATGGTGCCGTCACCGGAGAACCGCCATTCGGTGATGTATTCGTACCAGCCGACCTTGTTGACGGTGTAGAGCAGCAGGTCCTTGCCCTGGAGCTGGTAGGTCCGGGCGCTCTCGCCGGGATAGGTGCCCATGCGGTAGGCGTGGCCGCGGGCGCGGGTGGTGGCGCACAGGCCGGCGACCTCCGGGTGCGCGGGGTCCCAGGCGCCGGGCACCTTGACGGACTTGATGGTGCCGCCGGGGCATTCGGCGGGTGCCAGCTTCTGGAGGCCCTGGGCGAAGCTCTGACCGGTGAGGTCGTCGTATTCGTTGCGGCCGTCGTCGTAGGGCACGTGGATCTGGGCGAGCTTGGCGGTGGTGAGCACCTTGATCGGGGCGCGTTCGCCCTTGGGCTGGTAGGAGATGTCGTCCAGGACGAGGCCGGCGTTGCCTTCGTAGTGCCAGCACATCCGCCAGACGGTGCCGCCGTCCAGCGTCTGGGTGACGCGGTAGGCGGCGCTGCAGCTCGGCGCGGGAGCGGCGGAAGGCGCCGCCGCGGGGGCGGCCCGGGCGGCGGACAGCGGGGCGGTCGCGCCGAGCAGCAGCGGGGCGGCGGCCAGGGCCACGGCGCACCGGCGCGCGCGGCGGCGGGCACGGGCGGTGAGTCTCGGGTGCATGGACGATCTCCTGTACGCGGGAGGCGGCCGGACGGGTGGGGCCGGTGGGCGGGCTCAGCCCAACTGGGCGACGGTGCGGGCGCTGAGGTCGATGACGAAGCGGCGGGTGTCGATCCACCGGCCGTCCTCGACCTTGGTGAACAGGCGTACGCAGCGGTGGGTGCCGCAGGCGCTCAGGGCGCCGGGCGCGTCGCCCTCCGCGCCGCCGCGGTAGACGAAGCCGCTGACGGTGAGCCGGTCGGGGCCGGTCAGGTCGCGCCCGGTGGCGGCGCGGTAGTCCTGGCGCAGGCCGGCGCCGAGCGGGTCGGCGATCAGCAGGCGGGCGGCCTCGACGGCCTCGGGGTGGCTGGGCGGCGGCTGGACACCGTGCTGGGTGTCGGCGGACTCGACCTTGGAGGTGGTGAGGTTGACGGTCTTGGTGAGGTAGGTGTCGTTCCGGTAGTCGTAGAAGGTGACGGTCGCCCGGCGGGGCGGGTCGGCGAGCCCCGCCTCCGAGGGCCCTGGTTCGGCCAGATCGGTGGTGAGGAGCTGGGGCCCCGGCCGCCCGGTGACGTTCCGCGCGGCGGCGCGCACGGGACGGGGCAGCGCCAGGTCCCGGGCGCGCCGCAGCTCGTCGTCGGTCAGCGGATCCCGTCCCCGGCCGCGCTCCCCCTGGGCGCGGGCGCCCTCGACGATGCCGGGCGGCGGCTCCGGGGCGGCGCGGCCGGGGGCGGCACGGTCCGCCGCTACGGGCCTGGCGCCCGGGCCGTTCGCCGCGTCGGCGGCACCGGCGCCGGCGGGCAGCGTGATCGCGACCATGGCGGCCGTGCCCGTCAGCGCGATGGCCGCGCCCGCCACTGTCTTGCCCAGATGGCGGCGCATCACTTTGTGCACGCTCTCCCCCTGCTGTCACGTTCCGTCACACGCATGTCGGTTCCCCCGGGTCGCCCAGTAGGACGATCCGACTTCACGGCAGGTTGCCCAACTTTCAGCGAAGATCTCGCGAAAATCCCCATGTGTAGGTCAAGTTGGGGAAGGATTCCCATTCGGTCCGCGGACGCGTGTCGTGGAGTCGCCGAGCCGCCGAAGAGAAAGTGGAAGAGTCTACGCATGCAGGTCTGGCCGGGACAGATGTATCCGCTGGGTGCCACCTATGACGGGGCGGGCACCAACTTCGCGGTGTTCTCCGAAGCCGCGCACCGAATCGAACTGTGTCTGCTGCACGACGACGGCTCGGAGACCGCCGTCGAGCTGCGGGAAACCGACGCTTTTGTGCGGCACGCCTATCTACCGGGGGTGATGCCCGGGCAGCGCTACGGCTTCCGGGTGCACGGCCCGTACGAGCCGGGAAGGGGTCACCGCTGCAATTCCGCCAAGCTGCTGCTCGACCCGTACGCGCGGGCGATGAGCGGCCGGATCGACTGGGACGAGGCGGTCTACGGCTACCACTTCGGGCGGCCGGAGACACGCAACGACCTCGACTCGGCGCCGCACACCATGGCGTCGGTGGTGGTCAACCCCTACTTCGACTGGGGTGACGACCGCCCGCCGCGCACCGCCTACCACGAGACGGTGCTCTACGAGGCGCACGTCAAGGGATTGACGATGCGCCATCCGGACCTGCCGGAGGAGCTGCGCGGCACGTACGCGGCGCTGGCGCATCCGGCGATCATCGACCATCTGACGAAGCTCGGCGTCACGGCCCTGGAGCTGATGCCGGTCCACCAGTTCGTCGAGGACCACCGGCTGGTGGACGAGGGGCTGACGAACTACTGGGGCTACAACACCATCGGCTTCTTCGCCCCGCACAACACCTACGCGTCCTGGGGTGACCGGGGTCAGCAGGTGCTGGAGTTCAAAACGGCGGTGCGGGCGCTGCACAAGGCCGGCATCGAGGTGATCCTCGACGTGGTCTACAACCACACCGCCGAGGGCAACCACCTCGGCCCGACGCTTTCCTTCCGCGGGCTGGACAACACCTCGTACTACCGGCTGATGGAAGACCAGCGGTATTACATGGACACCACCGGCACCGGGAACTCCCTGCTGATGCGCAGTCCGCACGTGCTCCAGCTCGTGATGGACTCGCTGCGCTACTGGGTGCAGGAGATGCGGGTGGACGGCTTCCGCTTCGATCTGGCGGCCACGCTGGCCCGCCAGTTCCACGAGGTGGACCGGCTGTCGTCGTTCTTCGACCTGGTGCACCAGGACCCGGTCGTCAGCCAGGTCAAGCTGATCGCCGAACCGTGGGACGTCGGCGAGGGCGGCTATCAGGTGGGGAACTTCCCGCCGCTGTGGACGGAGTGGAACGGCAAGTACCGCGACACGGTGCGGGACCTGTGGCGGGGCGAGCCGCGCACGCTTGCCGAGTTCGGGTCCCGGCTGACGGGTTCGTCGGACCTCTACCAGGCCGACGGCCGGCGCCCGATCGCGTCGGTGAACTTCGTGACCTGCCATGACGGCTTCACCCTGCACGACCTGGTCGCGTACAACGAGAAGCACAACGAGGCCAACGGCGAGGACAACCGGGACGGCGAGCGTTTCAACCGGTCCTGGAACTGCGGGGTGGAGGGGCCGACCGACGACCCCTCGGTGCGGCGCCTGCGGACCCGGCAGATGCGGAACTTCATCGCCACCCTGATGCTGTCGCAGGGTGTGCCGATGCTCAGCCACGGCGACGAGTTCGGCCGCAGCCAGCGCGGCAACAACAACGCCTACTGCCAGGACAACGAACTGTCCTGGGTGTGCTGGCCGGAGCCGGCGCGCGCGGCGGACGACGCGGACGGGACGGACGGGGCCGACGGGACGGAGGCGGTTGAGGAGGCCGACGAGGAGCGGGAGCTGCTCGCCTTCGTCCAGCAGATGGTGTGGCTGCGGCGCGAGCATCCGGTCTTCCGGCGCCGCCGGTTCTTCCAGGGCCATCCGGTGGAGGGCACGCCGACCGAGCTGTCCGACATCGCCTGGTTCACCGCCGGCGGCAAGGAGATGGGGCCGCGCGACTGGCAGTCGGTGCACGCCAAATCGCTCACGGTCTTCCTCAACGGCAGCTCGATCTCCGAGCCCGGGCCGCGTGGCGAGCCGATCACGGACGACTCGTTCCTGCTGATGTTCAACGCGCACGAGCAGGACAAGGACTTCACGGTTCCGGCGCATCACGGCAAGCAGTGGCAGGTGGTGGTGGACACCGACCGGCCGCGGGCGGCGGCGGAGGGCAAGGGCGCCAAGGTCAAGGCCGGCGACAAGCTGACGCTCACCGGCCGCAGTCTGCTGGTCCTGCAGCGGCCCACCTAGGCTCCTGCGGGAGACGGGAGACGGGAGACGATGCCCGTACGCCGCTCGGCCGCACGCCGCGGGCCGTGGCGTACGGGCGTCCGGCGCGGGCGCACCGGTGGCGGCTCCCCGGGTCGGATGAAACACCCCCGCCCATGACACAACCCGCCGCCAGCGGGGTACGGGTGTTCCCATGACGCAGCCATCGAGTCCGTCACCGACCGCCACCTACCGGCTGCAGCTCCAGCCGGACTTCCCGTTCGCCGCCGCCGAGCGGGCCGTGCCGTACCTCGCCGCGCTCGGCGTCTCCCACCTGCACCTCTCCCCCCTCCTGGAGGCGGTGCCGGGCTCGACGCACGGCTACGACGTCGTCGACCACTCAGCGGTACGCGGGGAGCTGGGCGGCGAGCGGGGGCTGCGGGCGCTGGCGGCCACGGCCCGGGCGCACGGCCTCGGGCTGATCGCCGACATCGTGCCGAACCACATGGCCGTACCGGTGCCGCTGTCGCTGAACGGGCCGCTGTGGTCGGTGCTGCGCGACGGCCCCGCGTCGCCGTACGCCAAGTGGTTCGACATCGACTGGGACGGCGGGCACGGCGGGCGGCTGCTGCTGCCGGTGCTCGGCGGGCGGATCGGCGAGGAGGCGCGGCACCTGCGCGTCGAGGACGGACTGCTGCGCTATCACGAACACGTCTTCCCGCTGCGCCCCGGGACCGAGCATCTGCCGCCCGAGCGCCTCCTGGACGCCCAGTGGTACCGCCTGGCCTGGTGGCGGCTGGCCCGTAGCGAGCTGAACTACCGACGCTTCTTCACCATTTCGGACCTCATCGGCGTGCGCGTCGAGGAGCCGGAGGTCTTCGAGGCGACCCATGCCACGGTGCTGCGGCTGGTCCGCGAGGGCGTCCTGGACGGGCTGCGCGTCGACCACCCCGACGGCCTGGTGGACCCCGGCGGCTATCTGGCCAAGCTGGACGCCGCGACCGGCGGCCGCTGGACGGTCGTGGAGAAGATCCTGACCGGCGACGAGAGACTCCCGGACGGCTGGGCGTGCGCCGGGACGACCGGTTATGACGCGCTGCGCCACATCGACGGACTGTTCGTCTGCCCGCAGGGCGCCGGCCGGCTCTTCTCCCACTACCGCGACTTCGTCACCCCGCTGGCCGATGAGGGCGGCGACTGGGAGGAGACGGTCCGCCGGGCCGCCTACGAGGTGATCGGCCACGATCTGGCGGCGGAGGTCGAACGGCTGGTGCGCACGGCGGCGCGGATCAGCGCCCGCGAGCCCCGGCCGGGCGACCACGCGCCGTGGGCGCTGCGCCGCGCGATCCGCGAACTGATGGTGCGGCTGCCCGTCTACCGCCCCTACGCCGCGGACACCGACTGCGCCGAGCGGGACGCGGCGATGCTGGACAAGGCGGCGGTGGGCGCCCGCGACGCCTTCCGCGTCCCGGAGGAGGCGCGGGCGGTGGACCTGGTCCGCGATCTGGCGCTGGGCCGGTTCGCGGAGGCCCCGGACTGCGCCGACTTCGCCGACTTCGCCGCGCGCTTCGCCCAGACCGCCTCCGCGCTGCACGCCAAGTCCGTGGAGGACACCGCCTTCTACCGCTATCCGGTGCTGCTGTCGGCCTGCGAGGTCGGCGGCGACCCGGGGGAGCCGGCGCTCGACCCGGAGTCCTTCCACGCGTACTGCGCGCGGATGCAGCGGGAGCGGCCCGCGGCCGGCACGGTGCTCTCCACGCACGACACCAAGCGCAGCGCCGACGTGCGGGCGCGGATCGCGGTGCTGTCGCAGTGCCCGGACCGGTGGCGCGATGTGCTGGCCACGGTGGCCGGCGGCACGGCGGGGCGCCTGGGGGTCACGGGGGTGGACGGGGCGGCGTCGGCGGATCCGATGGTGTCGTGGATGGCCTGGCAGACCGTCTTCGGGCTGGGCGGGCAGGCCGCCGGCGGTCCGTCCGGGGCGGCCGGGCCGGACGGACCGGCCACGGAGCGGGTGGCGCCCGCGGTCCTCAAGGCCGTCCGCGAGGCCGGGCTGCGCACGACGTGGACGGAACGGAACGCGGACTACGAGGACGCCGTGACGGAGTTCGTACGCGGCGGCCCGTGCGGTCCTCCGGCCGCCCCGCTCGGCGCGCTGGAGGAGGATCTGGCGCCCCACATCCGGACGAACGTGCTGGGGGCGGCGCTGCTCCAGCTCACGATGCCGGGGGTGCCCGACCTCTACCAGGGCACCGAGCGGGAGTACGCCGCGCTCGTCGACCCGGACAACCGGCGCCCCGCCCGGTTCCGGCCCGACCTGCTGGCCGAGCTGGACGAGGGGGTGGCGCCGCGCGACCTGTCGGGCGAGAAGCTGCGGCTGACCGCGGCCGCGCTGCGGCTGCGGCGCGCGCGTCCCCAGTGGTTCGGCGCCGCCGGGTCGTACGAGCCGCTGCCCGCGGAAGGACCGGCCGCCGACCACTGTGTGGCGTTCTGCCGCGGCGGCCGGGTGGTGAGCGTCGTGACCCGGCTGTCGCTGCGGCTGGTGGAGACCGGCGGCTGGTGGGACACCGTACTGCGGCTGCCGCCGGGCGGGCCGTGGCGGGAACTGCTGACCGGCCGGGAGATGCCGGGCGGCGCGGTGCTGGGGCTGAACGAGCTGCTGGCGGTGTCGCCGGTGGCGCTGTTCGCGGCGGAGGCGGACTGAGAGCGGGTCGGCGGCGCGTGCCTCAGATGCGCAGCAGCTCGGTGAACTCGGCCGCCGCTCCGGTCAGTTCGACGCGGGAGAAGACGGTGATCTCGCGCCGCCAGGGCGGGTCGGTGGGCACCGCGGCGCAGTCCAGGCCGGTGAGTTCGTGGGCCGCGGTCAGCAGCACGCCGACGCCGGCCGCCGCCATCCGCACGGCGGTCGAGGTGTGCTGGGTCCGCACGGCGGTGAGCGGCGTGAAACCGGCCCGTTCGCACTCCACGTCCAGCCAGCGGCGGCCGTCGATCACCGGTTCCAGCCCGCAGCGCACCCACGGCCGCAGCGCCAGGTCCGCCAGCCGCACCGACCGGCGAGCGGCGAGCGGATCACCGCGCGGCACGACGAGGACCATCTCCTCCTCGCCGACGACGGTGACCGGGCCCGGCCAGTCCTTGGGGCGCGGCCCGAGCGCCATGTCGGCGATGCCGCGCTCCATCCGTTCGGTCAACTCCTCGGTGGTGGCGTACTCGTGGAGGACCAGGCGCACCCCGGGGTGCTCGCGGGCCCAGCGGGCGCAGACCTCGGGGAGCACGCCCACGGCCTGCGCGTGCACCGTCGCGATGTGCAGTTCGCCGCTCTCCGCGCCGGACGCCGCCAGCGCGGCGCGGCGGGCCTGCCGGGCGCTGCGGACGGCGAGTTCGGCGTGCGGGAAGTAGGCCCGGCCCATCGCGGTCAGCCGCACGCCGCGGGTGAGCCGCTCCAGCAGCGGCCCGCCGACGGCCCGCTCCAGGGCCTTGATCTGGTGGGACAGCGCGGACTGGGTGACATGCAGCGCCTCGGCGGCGCGGGTGAAGGACTCCTCCTCGACGACCGCCACCAGGTATTCCATCTGCCGCAGACTCATCGCTGCCCCGTTCCCCCGCGCGGGCCGGCCCCCGGCGCGCGTCATGCACAGCGCTCATGGCCTCCATAGAAACATTGCCTTGGACTCATCGGGGCAGGTGGGCGGAGGCTGACGGCATGGAAACCAACCTGAACCCGGCCCCCGACGCACCCGCGGCCGGCGAGGTGGCGGATGTCGTCGTCATCGGCGGAGGTACCGGTGGCTACAGCACCGCGCTGCGCGCCGCCGCCCTCGGACTGCGGGTGGTGCTCGCCGAACGCGACCTGATCGGCGGCACCTGCCTGCACCGCGGCTGCGTCCCCAGCAAGGCGATGCTGCACGCGGCGGAATTGGTGGACGGCATCGCCGAGGCCCGCGAACGGTGGGGCGTGAAGGCCACGCTGGACGCCGTCGACTGGGACGCGCTCACCGGCACCCGGGACGGCATCGTCACGGCCAACCACCGGGGCGTGGAGGGCCGGTTGGCGCAGGCGGGCGTGCGGGTGATCCGCGGCTCGGCGCGGCTGACCGGTCCCCGGTCGGTGTACGTCGACGGGCCGGGCGGCGGCGCGTTCACCGCCCGGCGCGGCATCGTGCTGGCGACCGGCTCCCGGCCGCGGCGGGTGCCCGGGCTGACGCCGGACGGCCGGCGGATCGTCACCAGCGACGACGCGCTGTTCGCACCGGGCCTGCCGGAGTCCGTACTGGTCCTGGGCGGCGGTGCGATCGGTGTGGAGTACGCGTCCTTCCACCGCTCCATGGGCGCGCGGGTGACGCTCGTCGAGGCCGCGGACCGGCTGCTGCCGCTGGAGGACGAGGACGTCAGCCGCCATCTGGCCCGCGGGCTGAAGAAGCGCGGCATCACCGTCCGTACGGGCTCGACGCTGGTGGGCACCGAGCCGGCGGCCGACGGCGTACGCGCCACCGTACGGACGTCCGGCGGCGCGGAACTCCTGGTGGAGGCGGAGCGGTTGCTGGTCGCGGTGGGGCGGTCCCCGGTGACGGACGGGCTGGATCTGGCGGCGGCCGGGCTGTCGACCGACGCGCGGGGCTTCGTGGCGCCGGCCGACCCCTCGCGGCTGGAGACGGCCGTGCCGGGCATCCATGTGGTCGGCGATCTGCTGCCGCCGCCGTCGCTCGGCCTCGCGCACGCCTCGTTCGCCGAAGGGCTGCTGGTGGCCGAGACGCTGGCGGGCATCCCGTCACCGCCGGTGGACTACGCGGCCGTGCCACGGGTGACGTACTCCAGCCCGCAGACCGCTTCGGTCGGGCTCAGCGAGGCCGAAGCCCGCGCGCGGGGCATCGCGGTCAAGGTCAACACGCTGCCGCTGACGGCGACCGCGAAGGGCATGGTGCACGGGCAGGGCGGCATGGTGAAGGTCGTCGCGGCGGCGGACGGGGCGGGCGGTGAGGCCACCGGCGCGGTGCTCGGTGTCCACATGGTCGGGCCGCACGTGTCGGAGATGATCGCCGAAAGCCAGCTCATCGTGGCGTGGGACGCCGAACCGTCCGACGTCGCCCAGCACGTGCACGCGCATCCGACGCTGTCGGAGGCGGTCGGCGAGGTGTTCTTGACGCTGGCGGGGCGGGGGCTGCACCAGCACTGACGGGGGCGGGAGTCCGGCCGTCGCGACGGGCGGGCGGAAATTCGGTTGCCGTGCCCGTGCCCCACCCGCGAGCATGTCCGGCGTCCGCACGACCTGCTGCCGGGAGCACCGCATGCGCCAAAGCCTCGAAACGACTCAGCGCCCTGACCGGACGACAGTTTTCGAGGTTTCGCCCCGCCATGCAGCCCCCGCTCTCCCCTGCCACCGAGCCCGCCACCGCCCACGACGGTGACCCCCGCGCGCCGCGTCCGGCACCGGCCGCCCGGCGCCCGCGCCGCACCCTGAACATCGGCATCCTCGCGCACGTCGACGCGGGGAAGACCAGCCTCACCGAGCGGCTGCTCTTCGACACCGGTGTCCTCGACCGTCTCGGCAGTGTCGACGGCGGTGACACGCGTACGGACACCGGTGAGCTGGAGCGGCAGCGCGGCATCACGATCCGCTCGGCCGTCGCCTCCTTCACCGTCGGCGCCACCCAGGTCAATCTGCTCGACACCCCCGGCCACAGCGATTTCATCGCCGAGGTCGAACGCGCGCTGGGGGTGCTCGACGGCGCCGTCCTGCTGCTCTCCGCGGTGGAGGGCGTCCAGGCCAGGACGCGGGTGCTGATGAGGACGCTGCGGCGGCTGCGGCTGCCGACGCTGCTGTTCGTCAACAAGATCGACCGGGCGGGCGCCCGGGGTGACGCGCTGCTCGCGGACATCCGCCGCACGCTCGCGCCCCTCGCCGTCCCCATGGCGGCCGTGGACGGCCTCGGCACGCCCCGGGCGCGCGCGACGGCGTACGACCTGGCCGACCCGGTGGTCCGCGCACGGATCGCCGAGACGGTCGCCGAGGTGGACGACGCGATCCTGGCGCAGCTCGTCGGCGCCCAGACCGGCGCCGAGACCGGGGCGGGAAGCGGAACGGGGAGCGGAACGGGGCACGGCGACCCGCTGCCGACCGCGGACCGACTCCGGGCCGCGCTGGCCGCCCGGACCGCCGACGCCTCCCTGCACCCGGTGTACTTCGGGTCGGCGCTCGGCGGCCAGGGGGTCGGCGCCCTCATCGAGGGCATGACCACGCTGATCCCGCCCGCGCCGGTGGGCGGGGACAGTCAGCCGCGCGGCACGGTGTTCGCCGTCCGGCAGCCGCCGCACGGCGAGCGGACGGCGCATGTCCGGCTGTTCGCGGGCGAGTTGCGGCCCCGGCAGCGCGTCGAGCTGCACCGGCGGGACGCGGACGGCGCGAACGTGGCGCTGACCGGCCGGATCACCTCGCTGGAGGTCGTCGGCCGCCCTCCGGGGGACGAGGGCCCGCTCACCGCGGGCGAGATCGCGGTGATCCGCGGGCTGCCCGGCATCCGCACCGGCGACCGCCTGGGGCCGGTACGGGCGAGCGGCGGCGCGGAGGTGCGGGCGGAGCCCGGCCTGTTCCCCTCCCCCACCCTGGAGACGCTCGTACGGGCCCGGAACCCGACGCGGGCCGCCGCGTTGCGTGCCGCGCTGCTGACCCTGGCCGACCAGGACCCGCTGCTGCGCGTCCGCCCGGCGCCCGGCGGCGCGACATCGGTGCTGCTGCACGGCGAGGTGCAGAAGGAGGTCATCGCCGCCACCCTCCGCCAGGAATACGGCGTGGAGCCCGAGTTCGCGGAGAGCCGGGTGGTGTGTGTCGAGCGGCCATCGGGGATCGGCGAGGCGTGCCACGAGATCGCCCGGCGCGGCCACACCGGGGCCTGGGCGACGGTCGGACTGCGCGTCGAACCGGGGCCGCGCGGTTCGGGACCGGCCTTCGCCTACGAGACGGAGCTGGGCGCCCTGCCGCACGGCTTCCACCAGGCCGTCGAGGAGACCGTCCTGGCGACGCTGCGGCGCGGGCCGCGGGGATGGGCGGTGACGGACTGCCGGGTGACGCTGACCCGCTCCGGTTTCGTCGGCCCGCTCAGCACGGCCGGCGACTTCCGCGCGATCACTCCCGTGGTGCTGCTGCGGGCCCTGCGCCGGGCCGGCACCCGCCTCCACGAGCCGTATCACGCCTTCGAGGCCGAACTCCCGCCCGACGCCCTCGCACCGGTCACCGCCCGGCTCGCCGCGCTCGGCGCGCAGATCCGCGAGACGGCGGGCGGGGAGGGTTCCTGGCTGGTCAGCGGGGTGCTGCCGACCCGTCAGGTACGGCAGTGCGAGCGGCTGCTGCCCGGGCTGACCCGCGGCGAAGGAGTGTGGACCTCGCATCCGTCCGGTCCGTCGGGCGACCGCCCGGTACGCGAGGGGGGCGGGCCGACGCCGGGAGAGGGCGGCTGAGCCGGCCCGGCCCAACGGGGGACAAAGGGCGGGCCCACGACGGCCGCCGCGCCGCCCGGCTCAGGCTTGGGTCAGTACGTAATCCACCCGGCCGAAGGTGATGTGATCGCCCGGGCCGACCGCCACCTCGCCCACCACCCGGCGCCCGTTGACGCAGGTGCCGTTGGTGGAGCCGAGATCGCGCAGCAGCCAGCCCTGGCCGGCGCTGCGCAGCTCGGCGTGCGCGCGGGAGACCGTTTCGTGGTTGAGCCGCAGGCCCACGCCGGGCGCCCGGCCGATGAGCAGCGGATGGGGGCCGGGCGCCGGCAGCAGGAGCTTGGGCAGTCGCTCCGTACGCCAGGCCCGGCGCACCCTGAGGTGGAAGCCGGACACCCGGCCGACCATCCGCAGGAGCGACCCCTGGACCTTGCCGCGGCTCTCCAAGTCGGCGGTGGCCAGGTCGAGTTCGGCGTTGTGCTGGGCGGTCAGGACGAGCTCCAGGCGCCGCAGGAAGGTGTCCTGGGACAGCCGGCCCTGTGCCGCGCCCTCGCGCAGCAGGTCGAGGGCGCGTTCCCGGTCGGCGTCCGACGGGCGCGCCGGCCGCGCGGGGAACTCGAGCGAAGTCATGCCGTGATTCTCCGGCCACCGCGAGCCGCTGTCCAGGCAGTGTGTGCGCGGGGCCGCGGCTCCCCGGAACAGCCCAGCGCGAGGGGCCGATGTCGGCCACCCCGCCACGTCGGACTGACGGGTGGCGTGGTGGCGTGCTTTCTTCGTGAGGGGGCCGGGAGCGAACGAAGGAGTGCAGCCGTGCTGTTCGAGGTGTGGGCGCCGAGCGCCGGACGGGTCGCCCTGCGGTGGGCGGGCGACCGGGCGGACGAACCGGCGGTGCCGATGGAGCGCGAGAGGGCGCGGGACGGCTGGTGGCGCGCCGAGGCACCGGCCGCCGACGGGGACCGCTACGCCTTCCAGGTCGACGACGGGCCGCCGCTGCCCGATCCGCGCGCCGTCCGCCTGCCCGACGGGCCCGGCGGCCCGGGCGCGGTCGTCGACCACGGCCGGTTCGCCTGGCGGCATCCGTGGCCGGGCCGTCCGCTGCCCGGCGCGGTCCTCTACGAGCTGCACATCGGCACGTTCACCCCCGAGGGCACCTTCGACGCGGCCGCCGCGCGCCTCCCCCACCTCGCCGAGCTCGGCGTCACCCACCTGTCGCTGATGCCGGTCTGCCCGTTCCCCGGCGCCCACGGCTGGGGCTACGACGGGATCGCGCCCTGGGCGGTGCACGAGCCGTACGGCGGGCCCGACGGGCTCAAGCGGCTCGTGGACGCGGCTCACGGCCACGGGCTGGGTGTCGTCCTGGACGTGGTGCACAACCATCTCGGGCCGTCGGGCAACCATCTGCCGCGGTTCGGGCCGTACTTCACCGACACCCACCACACGCCGTGGGGCGCGGCCGTCAACCTGGACGCGCCCGGCTCCGACGAGGTGCGCGCGTATCTGGTGGGCAGCGCGCTGAGCTGGTTGCGCGACTACCGGATCGACGGGCTGCGGCTGGACGCCGTGCACGCGCTGCACGACACCCGCGCCCGGCACTTCCTGGCCGAGCTGTCCGACGCGGTGGACGCGCTCGCCGGCCATCTGCGCCGCCCGCTGTTCCTGATCGCCGAGTCCGACCAGAACGATCCGCGTACCACCACGCCCCGTGCGCACGGCGGCCACGGCCTGCACGCCCAGTGGAACGACGACTTCCACCACGCCCTGCACACCGCCCTCACCGGCGAATCGCAGGGCTACTACGCCGACTTCGCCCGCGCCCCGCTGGCCGCCCTCGCCAAGACGCTGACCGGCGGCTTCTTCCACGACGGCGGCTACTCCAGCTTCCGCGGCCGGGCGCACGGCGCGCCCCTGGACCGGCGGGTGACGCCGCCGCACCGGCTGCTGGCCTACGCCCAGACCCACGACCAGATCGGCAACCGGGCGCTCGGTGACCGGCTCGCGGCGGCCCTCTCCCCCGGCCTGCTCGCGTGCGCGGCGGCGCTGGTGCTGTGCTCGCCGTTCACGCCGATGCTGTTCATGGGTGAGGAGTGGGGGGCGCGGACGCCCTGGCAGTACTTCACCGACCACACCGACCCGGACCTGGCCGAGGCGGTGCGGGCCGGGCGCCGCCGGGAGTTCGCCGCGCACGACTGGGCGGCGCAGGGCGCGTCCGGCGCGCCGGAGGACTGGCCCGATCCGCAGGATCCTGCCACCCGGGACCGCTGCGTCCTGGACTGGGCGGAGCCGGCCACCGAGCCGCACGCCGCGCTGCTGGCGTGGTACCGGACGCTGCTGGCGCTGCGCCGCGACCACCCGGCGCTGACCGATCCCGATCCGGCGGCCACCGGCGTCACCTACGACGAGCGGGCCCGCTGGCTGCTGCTGCGCCGCGGGCCGCTGCGGGTGGCGGTGAACCTCTCGCCGGACACCACGGCGGCGATCCCCACGGCGGCCGGGCCCCCGGCACCCCTGCGCACGCTGGCCGCGTGGGGCGAGGCGCCCCTCCCGGACGGCGACGGCGACGGTAGCGGCGGCGCGGCCGAGGGCGTGCTGCGGCTGCCGCCGGAGTCGGCGGTGGTGCTCGGCCCGTAGGAGACGGGAGTTTGACGGCAGGGCCTAGTGGGAGAACTCCGCGATGAAGGCCGAGCAGAACGCCTCCAGGTCCGCCGGCTTACGGCTGGTGATCAGCGTGTTGGGCCCGCCGGTGCAGATCTTGACCTGCTCGTCGACCCAGGTGCCGCCCGCGTTGCGGATGTCGGTCCGCAGGCTGGGCCAGGAGGTCAGGGTCCGGCCGCGTACCACGTCCGCCTCGACCAGCGTCCATGGCGCGTGGCAGATCGCGGCGACCGGCTTGCCGGCGTCGAAGAACGACTTGGCGAACGCCACGGCCGCCTCGTCCAGGCGCAGCGCGTCGGGGTTGGCGACCCCGCCGGGCAGCACCAGGCCGTCGAAGTCCGCCGCGGACGCCTCGCCGACGGTCAGGTCGACGGGGAAGGTGTCGGCCTTGTCCAGATGGTTGACCGCCTGCACCTTCCCGTCCGTGGTGGAGATCAGCTTCGGGGTGCCGCCCGCGTCGGTCACCGCGCGCCACGGCTCGGTCAGCTCGACCTGTTCGGTGCCCTCGGGGGCCACCAGAAACGCCACCTGCATACCGCGTTCACGTCCCTTCGTCTCGGCCGCTCCCGGCCGGCGGGCCTGGTCCGCCGGCCGGCCGGGCGCGGTCGCCGGGTCGGTCCGGGGGGAGGTCTCCCCCTCTTCAGTCGACCATAACGGGACACGGCCATAACGGGACATACGGCCCGGGTCCGTCCCCAAGGCGCCCACCCGCCCGGTCGCCTGATCGTCCACTCGTGCCCTCCCTGATGGACACTATGTCTATGCCCCTGCGTATCTCCGATCTCCTGGCCCGGCCCGACCTCGGCCTGGCGGTCACCTACGACGTGCCGCCGGAGCTGCTGGCCCGCACCATCGAGGCGGCGACCGTCTCGGATCTGCTGACCCCGGGGAAATGGCTGGAGGGCGGCGAACTGCTCATGACCATCGGCCTGTTGCTGCCCATGGAACCGGCCGCCTGCCGCGCCTACGTACGGGACGTGGCCGAGGGCGGAGCGGCCTGTCTGGCGCTCGGGCTGGGCCGGGGGCTGCCGTACGAGGAGGCCCCCGAGCCGCTGGTGACGGCCGCCCGGCAGGCGGGGCTGCCGCTGCTGACGGTGCCGGACGAGGTGCCGTTCATCGCCGTCACCAAGGCCGTCTTCGACGCGCGGGCCGACGAGCAGCGGGAGGTGCTGCACCGGGCCTTCGCCACCCAGCGGCGGCTGACGGCCGCGGCGGCCGGCAACGGACTGCGGCCGATGCTGGAGGAGTGGACGGCGGCCACGGGCGTGGGCGCGGCGGTCCTCGATCCGCTGGGGCGGGTGCTCGCGGCGGGCGAACGGGCGGGCGGGCAGGCCGCCGGACCGCCGCCGGAGCAGGCGCGCGACCTGATCGAACGGGTCGCCGCGCGCGGCCTGCGCGGCAGCGCTTCCAGCACGGCGGAGGGCCGGCAACTGGAGGTCCAGCCGCTGGGCGCCCGCCGGCTGCGCGGCCTGCTGCTGCTGACCGGCCGCCCCGACGCCGCCGCCCGGTCCGTCGTCCCGGGCCTGGTCTCGCTGCTCTCCCTGGAGCTGGAGCGCCGCCACCTGCGCGATGAGCCCGAGCGCCGCCGCAGGTCGGCGCTGCTCTCGGAACTGCTGGCCGGCGAGGAGCTGCCGCCCGGCCGGGCCCGGGACCTGCTCGCCTCGGCGGGCCTGACCGCCGAGCGGGTGCGGGCGGTCGTGGTGGAGCCGGCCGCGGACGGCCCGGACGCCGCCGACGGCGCGGCCGCCGAGATGGCCGCCGATCTGGCGCTGGCGATGCCGGGTGGACTGGTCAGGGTCGGGGACGGGGTCATCGAGGCGGTGGCCGGCGAGGACCTGGACGTCCGTGAGGTGCTCGGCCGGTTCGCCCCGCACCGCCCGGCCGGCATCGGGCCGGCCACCGCACCGGAGGCGGTCCGGGTGTCCCTGCGCCAGGCGGCCGGCCTGCTCGCCGTCAGCCGGGCCGGCGGAGAGCCGGCCGAGGCCCGGCAGAGCCAGGCCAGCCGGCTGCTGCTCGACCTGGGCGACCGCCGTACGCTGCACGGCTACGCCGACACCGTGCTCGGCCCGCTCGATCTCGCCGACCACGGCGAGGAGTTGATCGCCACCCTGGCGGCCTGGCTGGAGACCGGCGGGGCCTGGGACGCCACCAGCCGTCGGCTCGGCGTCCACCGCCACACCGTGCGCAACCGCCTCGACAAGGCCATGGACCTCACCGGCCGCCGCCTGGAGGACCCCGACGACCGCTTCGACCTCTGGCTCGCCACCCGCATCCGCGGCGGCGGCCCCTCCCCCGGCACCGGCGGGGCCTCCGACCCGCTCCTGTAGGCCCTGTCGTCAAGCTCCCGTCCGCCCCGATCGTCCCCGCACACGGAAACGTTCCGGCAACCGTCGCCGCCGTCCGGTTTACTTCGTACGGTGAGCTACGAGATCCGCACCCTCGATCCCTCGGCGGCGACCGCGCCGGGCCCCTCGCGCGGCGGCGGCCGCGGCAAGCTGGTGGCCGTCAGCGATCTGCACGTCCGGTACGCCGAAAACCGCGACATCGTCGAGCGGCTGCGGCCGGAGTCCGACGACGACTGGCTGCTGGTCGCCGGTGACCTCGGCGAGTACGTCGCCGACATCCGCTGGGCCCTGACCGTGCTCAGGGACCGCTTCGCCAAGGTCGTGTGGGTGCCGGGCAATCACGAGCTGTGGACGCCGTCCAACGATCCGGTGCAACTGCGGGGCGTCGCGCGCTACGAGCATCTGGTCGCCCTCTGCCGGGAGTTGGGGGTCCTGACGCCGGAGGATCCGTATCCGGTGTGGGAGGGCGAGGGCGGTCCGGTCGTCATCGCGCCGCTGTTCGTGCTCTACGACTACACGTTCCGGCCGCCGGGGGTGGACTCCAAGGAGGCGGCGCTCGCCCTCGCCGAGGAGGCCGGGGTGGTGTGCACCGACGAGTTCTTCCTGCATCCGGACCCGTATCCGACGCGGGAGGCGTGGTGCCGGGCCCGGCTGGCCGCTACCGAGGCCAGACTCGCCGCCATACCCCAGGAGTTGCCCACCGTGCTCGTCAACCACTTCCCGCTGGTCCGGGAACCGACGCGGCCGCTGCGGTATCCGGAGTTCGCCCTGTGGTGCGGCACGAAGGCGACCGCCGACTGGCCGCGCCGGTTCCGGGCCGCCGCGGTCGTCTACGGCCATCTGCACATCCCCCGCCTCCTGGTCTGCGACGGGGTGCCGCACCAGGAGGTATCGCTCGGCTACCCGCGCGAGTGGCGGCGCCGCACGGGCCCACCCGGCCGCCCGGTCCAGGTCTTCCCCGCCACGGCGCCGGCCCCTGCGGGCACCGCGGGTGCCACAGAGGCCACTGGCACTACGGGCACCGCCGGCACCACGGAGAGCGACGTCACCCCCAGGAGGCCCGCGTGATCGACAAGCTGCTGCCCGCCCCGATCGTGACCGCCGAGGCGTTCCACGACGACCCGCTCTCGGCGATGTTCCCCGAGGAACGCGAGGCGGTGGCCACGGCGGTCCCGGCGCGGCAACGGGAGTTCGGCACCGTACGCGGCTGCGCCCGCACCGCCCTGTCGGCGCTCGGTTTCGCCCCGGCACCGCTGCTGCCCGGCCCGGACCGGGCGCCGCGCTGGCCGGCGGGCGTCGTCGGAGCGATGACCCACTGCACCGGTTACCGCGCCGCCGCGGTGGCCCGTTCGGCGGACGTCCTGACCCTCGGGCTGGACGCGGAGCCCAACGAGCCGATCGACGACCCCGGTGTGACCGCCCTGGTCTCCCTCCCCGAGGAACGCGCCCAGTTCCCCCGCCTGGCCGCCGCCCAACCCGAAGTCTGCTGGGACCGCCTGCTGTTCAGCGCCAAGGAGAGCGTCTACAAGGCGTGGTATCCCCTCACGGGCCGCTGGCTGGACTTCCACGAGGCCCATCTGACCCTCGACCCCACGGACGCCACCTTCACCGCCCGCTTCCTCGTACCGGGTCCCGTGGTCGCCGGCCGGGAGATCACCGAGTTCACCGGCCGGTGGCTCGTCGCCTCGGGGCTGGTGGTGACGGCGATCGCGATGCCGGCGTGAGCGGGGCGCTCCCCGCGGGGTGTCCGGGCGGGGCGCTCCGGGCGCCCGCCCTCGTCCGGCGCCCGTCGGCGGGTGGCTGAAAATCGCTCGGCGACAGACGGGCGAAACGTCGGCGCTACGGGACGAATGCGCCTGACTCAGCGCGGAGTTGACTGCCCGTTGGGCGACTTCGGGACATTCTCCCAAGGGACGCGACAGCGACCGCTTCGGTCACCTAGCGTGAGCCTCCGTGCGGGAAAAAGGGGGAGCACATGGATCCGCTCACAGCCACTGCCGCGGCCGCGGTCGCCTTGGTCGTCAAGGGCTTGCTGGAGACCGTCGGCCAGGAAGCGGGCCGGTCCGGCTGGGGCGGCGGCGCGCGACTGCTCGCGCGCATGCGCACCCGTTTCCGCGGTGACGGCGACGCGGTGGGCGCGCTCGACCGCGTCGAGCGGAGCCCCGACGACGAGAGCGCGCGGGAGGAGCTGCAGCGGATGCTGCTGGCCCATATGCTGCGCGACCGCGATTTCGAGGCGGACATCCGGCGGCAGGTCGACGAGGCCGTGGCGGCCCAGGGCGGCAAGGCCCAGGTGAACGCCGCGCTCATCAAGAACGCCCAGGTCTTCAACGAGAAGGTGGAGATTCAGGGCGACTGGAACATCTCCTGAAGCGCTCCGCACCGGCACGGAAGACCGAGAGTTCATGAGCGAGGAACCACCGGCCGACGGCGCCGCACACGGCGACGGGCCGGGCGCCGGCCCCGATCGTCCGGGCGGCGGACCCGATCGCCCCGACGGCCGCGCGTCGTCCGAGCCGGAGCGCCACCATGAGGACAGCGACGGCCCGGTCAGCGAGTCACACGCCCTCCAGGCGCTGGTCCGGGGCGGCGGCCAGGACGAGGCGGAGCGCTCCGAGGCGGTGCGCGCGGGCGCGATCGCCGATCTCATCGCCGAGCGCCTGAACGCCGACGCCTCCGGCACCCGGATCGGCACCCTGGCCCTGTTCAACGAGTCCGTCAGCTTCGGCGGCGGCTTCCACACCGGCGGCCGAGCCGGTGCCCGCCCGCCGGCCGGAGCCGCCACCGCCCCGCTCGACGAGGCCGAACTCACCGAATTCACCGAGCTGTACCTCTATCCCGACCACTACGACGAAGCGCTGGAGCTGCTCCGCGAGCGCCATCTGCTGGTGCTGACGGGGCCCCCGGGCACCGGTCGCGAGGCCGCCGCCGTCAACCTCCTCGCCGAGGTGATGGCCCTCGACGGCACCGGCGGCGGTGGCTGCCACCGCGTCTTCGAACCGGCCGGGATCGCCGCGCCCGGCTGGGAGCCTCCCGCCGAGAACAGCGGATACGTCGCCCTCCTCGACGACGGTCCGGCGGGGGCCCGCTCCTTCGGCGCGGCCGAACTGCGCGGACTGGCCGGGACGATGGCCCGCCTCAAGGCCGCGCGGAGCCATCTGGTGCTGGTCGGCGGCCACGCCCTCACCGTCGCCGCGTCCGGCGTCGACGGGCTCGCCCGGCATCACCTGGCCGCCGTGGACCCGGTGGCCATCGTCGAGCGCCGGGTGCTCGGCCACGGCGCCGAGCGGGAGACGACGCGCGAGCTGCGTGCCCTGCTGGAGACGACCGGTGCCGTCGCCGCGCTGCGCGAACGCCCCTCGGCGCGGCACGCCGCCCGGCTGGCGTCCGTCATCACGGCCGACGGTGACCTGGCCGCCGAGGTCGCCACGCTGCGCGACCCCAGCGACCAGGTGCACACCTGGTTCCGCACCCACCGCGAGCCGGAGGCGATCGCCTTCGCCCTGGCCGCGGCCGTGCTGGAGGACAGCGGCTACCTGACGGTCGCCGACGCCGCCATGGCGCTGCGCAACGCCCTCGCACCGACCGATGACGCACCGCCCGACATCCGTTTCCGCGACCGCCTCGGCTATGAACAGCCCTGGATCGAGCTGGTCTTCACCGAGCCGGGAGCCACCGCGGGCCCGCCCCGCGTGCGCTTTCGCAGCTCGCTGCTGCGCCAGGTGGTGCTCGCCTACGCGTGGACCACCCTCGACGGGCGCCGGGAGGCGGTCCTCGGCTGGCTGCGCCGACTGCTCACCCACTCCGACCTGGAGGTACGGGCCCGGGCGGCGGTGGCGGCCGGGGTCCTGGCCTGGGCCGACCACCACTACGCCGTGCACCGGTTCCTGAAGTCCTGGGCGGCCAGCACCTCCTGGCCCGTACGCCAGGCCGCGGCGACGGCGCTGGGCCTGGCCGGCAGCAGGCCGGAAGCGGCCGAGGCGGTCTGGACGGTGCTGCACAACTGGGCGTGCGGCGGCTCCTCGGCGTACGAGCGCCGGCTGGCCGGATCGGCGGCCAACGCCGTGGGCGGACTGCTCGGCAAGAGCGCCCCCGAGCGCGCCCTCGGTGTGCTGCGCGCCGCGCTCGACCGCGAGGACGACTGGGGCACCCTGACCCCCGTCGCCTGGGGCGGCGTCCACCTCATCCACCAGGGCCGGGCCGGTCATGTGCTGCGCGCCTACCTCGACTGGTCCGCCCCGCAGGATCTGTCGCCCATGGTGGTCAAGACGCTGTCCGCGTTCGTCTTCGCGCTGTCCCAGCCGTACGAGGAGACCGCCCGCGGCGCGACCGGCGCCGAGAGCGGCACCGTGCCCGGCGTCCCCGTGCTGCTGAGCGGGCTGGCCGAACACCGCGCGTCGACCGCCGAGTTGTGGGCGCGCGCACTGGCCAGGAAACCCGTACAGGACGCGGCACTCGACGCGCTGCGCAAGTGGATCGACGACTTCGCCGACCGCTGCCCGGGGGCGCCGGACGAGATCCGCCGGCTGCTCGTGGACATCGCGCGCCGGCCCGGCAAGCACCGCGAGCGGCTCCTGTGGTGGCTGGCGAAGTGGGCCGACGACCGCGAGCGCCCCTCCCGGCGCTCCGCCTCCTTGCGCCTGGCCGTGGAACGGGCGACCTAGCGGTCCGGGAAAACAGCAGGCGCGGGAGCGCCCCCGCTCGGGCGGGGGAGCCCCGCGAGGACGGACGTGAGACAGGGAAGCGGAGGAGACGGTGCAGGAGCTGACGTACAACCCGGTGCTGGACAGCCAGACGGTGCCGCGATGGCGGCTGATGAACCCGCTGCGGCCGCCGGCGCCGGGAAAGGCGCTGGTGCTGGTGCCGGACAGCGGTGCCGCTTTGACGATCCGTCCCGGTGAGGACATACCCGACGCCCGCTTCGGCACCTACCAGAGCGTGTTCACCGTCGATCTGACCGAACACCGGCTCGTCCTCGACATCCCCCTGCTGAGCCGGGACCCCACGTTCTCCTTCCGCAGCCGGGTGGGCCTGGTGTGCCGGGTCGCCGACCCGGCACAGGTCGTGGCCCGCGGCATCAGGGACATGAGCGGCGCCCTGTACGGACACCTGCGTGACGTGCTGCGCCGCGTCGCCCGCGACTACGACATCAACGAGTTCCACGAGGCGGAGGAGGCGCTGAACGTCGCCGTCCGTGACCTGAGCGGTGA
Source organism: Streptomyces sp. NPDC031210 (assembly GCF_055570395.1). Taxonomy (NCBI): domain Bacteria; kingdom Bacillati; phylum Actinomycetota; class Actinomycetes; order Kitasatosporales; family Streptomycetaceae; genus Streptomyces; species Streptomyces sp. NPDC031210. Next base: position 133,623 of record NZ_JBVIHH010000012.1, on the reverse strand, counting down.
CTCCGCGGTACGGCTGCGCGACACCAGGGTCGAACTCCTCGTGGACGAGGACGAGATCGCCGCCAGCGGTCGCGAGTTCCGGGACGTCGTGCGGGAGACCCGGCTGGACGGGATGCGCCGCAAGCGTCACCTGGACATGATCCGCGACGAGGGGGTCGAGGGCATCATCGCCGAGATCGTGGAGAAGGAGGGGGCGCGGGCCGCGCTCGCCTGGATCGAGAAGGGCGAGGCCGAGAAGCGGGAGGCGCGTCTCCAAGCCATGCGGATGGTCCTGGAGCGGGGTGACGCGCACCGCGAGCCGTTCGAGCAGGCCGAGCTCGAACGCGCGGTGGTGGAGGACGTACTCGGTGAGGGCGGAGGTCCGTTCGGCGGCGCGCGGCGGGCGCGGCTGAGGGGATCGCTGGCCGCGGGCGGGAGCGCCCCCGAGGCGGAGCCCGCGGCCCGGGACGAGTCGGAATCCTCGCCGCGGAGCGCGCTGCGCGGCGAGGTGGTGCCGCCCCGGCGGACCGGCCCGCCGCCGGAGGACGAACCGGTGCCCACGCGCCCCGTCGCACGGGAGCCGGCGGCCCCGCCCCCGCCGGACGACGACAGCCCCGCTCCGGCGCGGCGGGTGAGCCGGGTCCGGGGCACGGCCAAGCGGCCGGGCAGCGGCCGCACCGGCCCGGAGGGTGGCGAGCGGCGATGACAGCTCCGGAAGGGACCGCGCGACCGCGCGGCGCGGAACAGCTCGTGGCCGGCCGGCCGCCCCGGCCCGGCGATCCACCGGTGCCGGTGCCCGGCCCCGACGCGGCGAGCGTGCCCCGGCCACCGCAGATGATCTGGGGACACGGCGCCAGGGGTCTGCAGTCGGTCGTCGTATGGACCGAGCGGGTCCCGGGTCGGGGCGAGGACGCGGAGCCGTTCGTCGCGCATCATTTCGGGACGCATCAGGGCTTGGTCGCGGTCTTCGACGGCTCCGGCGGCGCGGGCTCCTCGCCGGCCTGGCAGGCTCCGGACGGCCGGACGCGGACCGGCGCCTGGGTCGGCTCGCGCGTCGCCCGGCTGGCCACCGACTGCTGGTTCCATGACGTGGTCGAGCGCGGTGAGGCGGACACCTCCGAGCACCTCGCCGAATACCTGCGGTACTTCCTGTCGAACGCCCCGCAGCGGCGCAGCAAGATCGTGGGATCCATGCGCCGCCGGCTTCCCACGACCTTGGCGGCCGTGCGGTACCGCATGCCCGATGACCACTCCGTCCAGTGGCAGGCCCTGTGGGCCGGGGACTCGCGCGCGTACGCCCTGCTGCCGGGCAGCGGTCTGCACGTGCTCACCCGCGACCACACGGAGGCGAGCGACGCCCTGGAACTGCTGCGCTCGGATCCGCCGATGACCAACTGCGTATGCGCGGACCGCGAGTTCGTGGTCGATGCGCAGGGCGACACGCTCCCGCTGCCCTGCGTGCTGGTGGCCGCCACGGACGGCTTCTTCGGGTACGTCCATACGCCGGCGGACTTCGAGTACGTACTGCTCAGCACGTTGATGCAGGCGCACAACGAGCAGGAGTGGGCCGATCTGATCCGCCGGGCGGTGCAGGACTACACCGCGGACGACGCCTCGCTGGCCCTGGTCGCCCTCGGCTACCCGGACATGGGGCGGTTGCGCGACGCCTTCGCGGAGCGGTACGCCCACGTGCGGGACCGCTATGCGCACACCAGGCCCCAGGGCGCCGATCAGGCCGAGAAGACGCGCGGTTGGCAGGACGAGACGTGGCGTTCCTATCGCCCGGATTACGAGCGGTTCCTGCCACCGTCGCCGGAGGAGCGGGTATGAAGAAGGGCGACGTGATCGCGGGCTACCGCGTCATCAGCGAGCCGACCAACGCCAATGGCGGCAAATGTGTGTGGGCCTTCGCCGAGAAGGGCGGGCAGGAATTCTTCCTCAAGCGCTTCCTGGAACCCAAGCGGCCCCGCGAGGGTTCCACGGCGAGTGCGGCGAGCCGCCGTATCCGCATGGAGGTGTGCGCGGAGTTCGAGAACCGCCATCACACCATCATGAGACTGTTGCGCCCGGACGCCCGGGGTGGCGGCAATCTCGTCCTGGCGACGGATTTCTTCCCCGAGGGCAGTACGTATTACAAGGTCACGGAGCGGATCGACACCTCCACGCTGGAAAAGCCCCAGGCGCTGGAGCCGCGGCAGAAGGCGGTGCTGCTCAAGACCCTGGGGACGAGCCTGCAACTCCTCCATGACATCGATGTGGTGCACGGCGATCTCAAGCCGCTCAACGTCCTGGTGCAGAAGCGGGACGGCATGGCCTTCTACACCGCGAAGCTGATCGATTTCGACGACGCCTATGTCTCGGGAATGCCGCCCGGTCCGCACGACATCGCCGGCGACTCGCTGTACGGCGCACCGGAGTGGCGGCGCTACGTCCAGGAGGAGGGGTCGGTCGAGCCCGGGCACCTGACGACGGCGGTGGACGTCTTCGCGCTCGGCCTGATGACCCACTACTACCTGACGGGGTCGATTCCGGGGTACGCCGAGCGCTACGGCTCGCCCGCCGACGCGGTCAACGCGGGCGAGGAACTGGCGCTCGACGGGCGGCTGTCGGATCCGATGCGGGGGCTGATCCGGGCGATGACGGCGCGCGATCCGGGGCGGCGACCGCGGATGGCGACGTATTTGACGGCGCTCAAGGACCCTGAGGTGTGCGCGCTCCAGCACCGGCGGCCGGGCACGGCCAAGCCCTCGCCGGCGGGTGGGGCCGGAACGGGCGTCGGGACGGGTGGCGGGGAGGCGGCGGATTCCGCGCCCCGCACGAGCCGCATCCGGGCCAACCTGACGGGCGGCGGCCCGCGCTCCGCCGCCCGTGCGCCCGCGCCGGCCCCCGAGCCCGCGCCTCCCGCACCCGAGCCTGCCGCGCCCTCGGAGGAACCCAAGGCCGCCCCACCCAGGGTGTCCAGGGTGCGGATCAATCTTGGCGACCACCGCAAACCGTAGAGCCAGTTTTTCGAGGAGGCACCATATGAACGCGAATTCCGAGCAGTACCAGGGGAACCTCCAGTACGCGGTCGACATCGTGCTGTGCATCGACGCGACCGCCAGTATGTTCCCCGTCCTTGGGTCGGTGAAGTCCAGCTCCCTGCAGTTCCACGACCGTCTCCATGACGTCATGGCCAAGAAGGGAAAGGCCATCAGCCAGCTCCGGCTGAAGGTCATCGCCTTCCGTGACTTCGGTGACGATCCTTCCGATGCCATCGAGCAGACGGATTTCCTCCAGCTTCCCGCGCAGTCCACGGACTTCGAGAGCTTCATTCGCGGCATCGATGCCAAGGGCGGCGGCGACATTCCCGAATCCGGACTCGAAGCCCTGGCGCTCGCCATCAACTCCCCCTGGGAGCGGGGTCTGGACCGGCGGCGTCACGTCGTCGTGATGTTCACCGACGCGCCGGCCCATCCCCTCGGCACGGCCGGCGCCTCGGCTCAGTCCTACCCTTCGGGCATCCCGCGCAGCATGGACGAGCTTTTCGAACAGTGGGGTTATGCCCGCAGCCAGAGCGCGGTGATGGAGCAGTCGGCGAAGCGCCTGGTGCTCTTCGCACCGGAGTGCGAGCCGTGGTCGGACCCCATAGCGGAGGAGTGGGACCTCACCCTGCATTTCGCCTCGAAGGCAGGGGAAGGGCTGGAGGAATTCGAGATGGACGAGATCATCGAGACGATCGCGAACAGCCTGTGAGGCTTCATTGGCCCGGGTTCCAGCTCCTGGTGGCCGAGGGAATTCTGAAGTTCGAGTGGAGTGGCTTCGGCTGGCTGGAGGTGTATGCCGACCGCTGTGCCTCGGTGCGCTTCCGGTCGCGCGGCCGCCACGGTGACCAGCAGCTCATCTTCCAGTTCCGGCGGGCCGATCAGGAGGCCGGCGGACCGGTGGTCGCGCTGGTCGACATCGCGCCCGAATTCGCCGAGGGAGCGGCACAGTTCGTGGCGGCCCTGGAGCGGGAGTACGGAATCAAGGACGCGACCGGGGACGACGCCGAGGAGGAGCCGCTGACCCGCGTCCCGGACGACGGCCGCGTCTGGCTGCGCTCCCCGGCCGGCGCCTCGGCGGAGGAGCTGTACGCGGACGTGTTCCGGCGCATCGACGCGGAACCCGCGTCCTAGCGGGCCGGAGGGGAGGGAGTGAGGGTGGCAGGGGCCAACTGGCAGTGCGGGGCGTGCGATACGTACAACGAGCCGGCGCGCGACGCCTGCGAGATCTGCGAGACGGCGAGAAGCGCTGCCCCGCGGCCCGGCACGCCCGCGTCCGGCAAGCCCGCCGCCGCCAAACCGGCGGCGGCGAAGGCCGGCGGTGCCAGGCCGGCGGCGAAGCGGCCTGCCCCCGCGCGGCCGTCGGCGGACTGGAAGTGCCGCCAGTGCGACACCAACAACGCACGGGCCGACGTGTCCTGCATCGTCTGCGGGGCGAGCTGGAAAACGGCGAAGAAGGCCCCGGCGAAGCGGCCCGCGTCCAAGAAATCGACGCCCGCGAAGCCCGCGGGCACGGGCTCCGGTGGCGCTCCCCGCAAGGCCGCGTCGCCGCCCCGGCGGACGGGCGGTGCGAGCGGTACCGGTCGTACGGGTGGCACGGGCGGTACGGGTGGCACGGGCGGCTCCCGCGCCGCGACTCCCCGGACGGGTACCGGCGGCGGCCCACGCCGCGCCGCGTCCCGGGCCCCGGCGGGCGAGGTCTTCTATCCCTCGGCGGCACCCCGCGGCTACACCCCCTCCGCGGCTGCCGCGCCGCCGGTGGCGCCGCCGCCCGTCGCCCCCGCGCCGGCCACGCCGTACTACCCGCCCGTCTACGCTCCCCGGCCGAAGGGCGGGAGGAGGGCCAAGGGGTGCCTGTGGGTGATCGTCTTCTTCGTCGGTATGAGCCTGCTGAACAAGGCCTGTTCGGCTCTCTCCGGTATCGGCTCCCCTGATCCGGAGTCCTCGCACCGCGTCGCGCCCACCTGCCCGGAGCGGGTCTCCGCCGCGCTGCCCGGTGACGACGACGCCGATCTCGTGGCGGCGTTCCGCACGAAGAACAAGCGGATCACCCTCTGCCGGACGACGAGCGGCAAGCTGTACTACTACGGGGAGTTCAGCGACGAGCGGGAGCCGGGCATCGCCATGCCGGCGAAGCGGACCTCGGACGGCTACGAGGCGCGCAACGGACCGTACCGCTACCGCATCCACGACGATGTCGTGACGATCTACCAGTCGGGGCGGAGGATCGGCGAGGAAGCCCTCACCCCCGCCCCTTCGCCGTCCTGACGGCGCGTACTACTCCGCGGTCAGCCGCAGCGAGATGCTGTTGATGCAGTAGCGCTGGTCGGTGGGGGTGGGGTAGCCCTCGCCCTCGAAGACGTGGCCGAGGTGGGAGCCGCAGCGGGCGCAGCGGACTTCGGTGCGGAGCATGCCGTGGCTGCGGTCCTCGATGAGTTCGACGGCCTCGGAGTCCTTGGGGTCGTAGAACGACGGCCAGCCGCAGTGGCTCTCGAATTTGGTGTCGGAGCGGAACAGTTCGGCGCCGCAGGCGCGGCAGGAGTACACGCCCGCGGTCTTGGTGTCGGTGTATTCGCCGACGAAGGCGGGCTCGGTGCCGGCCTGGCGGAGTACCTGGTATTCGGCGGGGGTCAGCTCGGCGCGCCACTGCTCGTCGGGCTTGTCGATCTCGTACGGCATCGCTTCAGTCTCCTCAGCTCTCCAGGCGCGCCAGGATCGCGGGACCGAGGTCGGTCACATCGCCGGCGCCCATCGTGAGAACAAGGTCACCGGGCTTGGTCATTCCGGCGATGACGTCCGGGACGGCGGCCTGGTCGCTCTCGGCGGTGACCTCGGCGCCCGCGGCCCGCGCGGCGTCGATGATCAGCTCGCTGGTGATGCCCGGGATCGGGTCCTCGCGGGCCGGGTAGATGTCCAGGACGACGGAGGCGTCGGCCAGGGCCAGCGCCTGGCCCATTTCCGTGCCCAGCTCCTGGGTGCGCGAGAACAGGTGCGGCTGGAAGACGACGAGGATGCGGCCGGCGCCGTCCACCGCGCCGCGGATGGCCTCCAGGTCGGCGGTCATCTCGGTGGGGTGGTGGGCGTAGGAGTCGATGACCTGCACCCCGCCCGCCTCGCCCTTGAGCTGGAGGCGGCGCTTGACGCCGGTGTACGTGCCGAGCGCGGAGGCGAGGTTGTGCGGCGGCAGGCCCAGCGCGATGCCCGCGGCGAGGGCGGCGACGGCGTTGTGGGCGTAGTGGCGGCCGGGCACCGAGACGGTGAAGGTGAGGATCCGGCCGGTGGCGAGGCTGACGGTGACGTCGCTGGTCAGGCCGCGCGGGTTGACCTTGAGGATGCGGACGTCGGCGTCGGGGGACTCGCCGTAGGTGACGATGTCGATGTCGAACCGGCCGGAGATCTTCTCGGTCAGCTCGCGGGCGCCGGCGTGGTCGGCGGCGATGACGAGGGTGCCGCCGGGCCGGATGCGGCCGGCGAACGTCTCGAAGGACTCGTAGATCTCGTCCATCGAGGCGTAGTTGGCGTGGTGGTCCAGCTCGACGTTGAGGACGATGGCGACCTCGGGGGCGTACTTGTGGAAGCTGCGGTCGCTCTCGTCGGCCTCGGCGACGAAGATCTCTCCGCTGCCGTGTTCGGCGTTGGAGCCCGGGGCGTCCAGGTCGCCGCCGATGGCGTACGACGGCTTCAGGCCGAGCGAGCCGAGGGAGACGGCGAGCATGGAGGTGGTGGTCGTCTTGCCGTGCGTGCCGGCGACCGCGATGGGGCGCAGGCCGTCCATGAGGGAGGCGAGCGCGTCGGAGCGGTGGACGACCGGGATGCCGCGCTCGTGGGCCGCGGCCAGCTCGGGGTTGTCGGCGCGGATCGCGGAGGAGACGACGACGCTGGTGGCGTCCTCGGCGAGGTGCTCGGCTGCGTGGCCGAGGTGGACGGTGACGCCGAGGGCGCGCAGGGCCTGGGCGGTCGGGGAGTCCTTGGCGTCGCTGCCCGCCACGCGGGCGCCGCGCTGCGCGAGGATCTTGGCGATACCCGACATGCCGGCTCCGCCGATGCCGATGAAGTGCGGCCGGTCCATCGAGGCTGGGATGGCGGGTGCCATGGGCGGGTCTCCCTGATCGTCGCGAGCGGTGGTGCTGCCGATGATTCTCGCACCCGGCACCGACAACGGCCGCCGTCGGACCCCGGCGGGCGCCGCGGCCGGGGTTCAGCGGCGGATGAGGCCCCGCGCGGCCGCCGCGGCGACCGCGGAGGTGCGGGAGTCGACGCCCAGCTTGGCGTAGATGTGGACAAGGTGGGACTTGACGGTGGCCTGGCTGAGGAACAGCTCCTTGCTGATCCGCGCGTTGGACAGGCCGTCGGCGACGAGCTGGAGGACTTCGGTCTCGCGGCGGGAGAGCGCGGTGGCGGGGGCGCGCATGCGGTCCATCAGGCGCAGCGCGACGGTCGGCGCGAGGGCGGACTTGCCGGCGGCGGCGGTGCGCACGGCGGCGGCGAGTTCCTCTGGTGGGGCGTCCTTGAGGAGGTAGCCGGTGGCGCCGGCCTCGATGGCGGCCAGGATGTCGGCGTCGGTGTCGTAGGTGGTCAGGACCAGGACGCGGGGCGCGCCGTCGCGTGCGGTGATCGCGGCGGTGGCCTGGGAGCCGAGCATCCGGCCGCCGAACTGGAGGTCCATCAGGACGACGTCGGGGCCGAGGTCCGCCGCGAGGGTGACGGCCTGTTCGGCGGTGGGGACGTCGGCGATGACCCGGAAGTCCGGTTCGGTTTCCAGGACGGCGCGCAGACCGGCGCGGACGACGGGGTGGTCGTCGGCGATCAGCAGCCGGATGGGGGTCGCGGCGGTCATGAGCCGGCTCCCGGCGCGGTCGGGCCGCCCAGGGCCGGGCCGTCCGGGGCCGGCGCGGCGGGGCAGGGCAGCGTGACGGCGACGGCGGTCCCCTCGCCGGGGGCGGACTCGACGGCGAGCGTGCCGTGCAGGGCGCGGGCCCGGGCGCGCATCGCGGCCAGGCCGAAGCCGGTGCCGCCGGCGGCCGCCGAGCCCGGATCGGGGACCTCGGAGGGGACGAATCCGGCGCCGTCGTCGACGACGTCCAGGGCCACCTCGGTGTCCATGTAGCTGAGGGTCAGCTCGACCCGGCGGGCGGCCGCGTGCTGGACGGTGTTGGCGAGCGCGGACTGGGCGATGCGCAGCAGGGCGACCTCCTGCGGGGTGGGGAGTTCGGTGGGCTCGCCGGAGACCTGGCAGTGCACGGCCAGGCCGGAGGAGCGCGCGGTGGTGGCGCACAGCCGTTCCAGGGCGGCGGGCAGCGAGCCGCCGTCCAGGTCGGGCGGGCTCAGCGCGCGGACGAACCGGCGGGCCTCGGCGAGGTTGCCGACCGCGGCGCGGCGGGCCTGCCGGACGTGGCCGAGCGCCGTGCCCGAACGCTCCGGCAGGGCGCGCTCCGCGGCCCGCAGCAGAAGCTGGATGCTGGAGAGGCCCTGCGCGAGGGTGTCGTGGATCTCGCGGGCCAGCCGCTCCCGCTCGGCGAGGACGCCAGCGGCGTGCTCGGCGGCGGCCAGTTCGCTGCGGGCCGCGGTCAGGTCCTCGATGAGGCGGCGGCGCTGTTCGCTCTCGCGGTAGAGGGCCTGGTAGCCCAGGACGACGGCGACCGCGACGGCGGCGCCCAGTGCCGGGCCGATGACCGTGCCGACGCCCAGGGTGTGGGTGTGCCCGGCGAAACCGGCGACGGCCAGGACGGTGGTCGCGGTGACGGCGGGCAGGGCCCAGCGCAGCGGCAGCAGGTGCAGTTGGACGAAGAAGAGGGGGAAGGCCAGCCAGACGCCGTCCTGGGTGAGGGCCAGCAGCGCCGTCCACACCAGCGTCACGGCGCCGAGCCAGAGGGCGGCGGCCGGGAGGGAGGCGCGCACGCGGGGCAGTGCGGGGCCGGCGGCGTAGAGGGCGAGGAGCACGGCGGCGGTGGCGATGACGGCCGGGGCGTCCGCGGTGTGGTCGGCGACCGCTCGTACGGCGGCGAGCGCGAGCAGCGCGGCCACCATCAGGTGGAGGCAGGTGCGCAGCGCCCGCAGGACGGGGGTGAGGGAGTGATCGGTCACGGCCTCCCCAGGCTAAGTGCCGGGGCCGGCGCCGGCATCAATCAAAAGGTGGAGCGTGGCCTGCGCCTTTCGTCGCCGGCGAGGCACTCCCGGGCGCGATGCCCCGGGCGCGGGTGGCGGGCGAGGGTGGTGCCAGCCGCCGGGCAGTGGGTCCGGCGCCGGAGCCGAGGATGGCCGCGCCTGTGTTCGTCGCCTGGAGAGACCTGGGGTTCGCCCGGGGCCGGTTCGCCCTGATGGGGACCGTCATTGTGCTGATCACGGTGCTGGTGGGGCTGCTGTCGGGGCTGACGGCCGGCCTGGGCCGGGAGAACACCTCCGCGATCACCTCGCTGCCCGCCGATCACCTGGTGTTCTCGGCGCCCGCCGAGGGCGGCGAGGTCGCGTTCGCCGACTCCCGGCTGCCGGAGCGGACCGTACGGGAGTGGGCGCGGGTGCCGGGCGTACGGCGGGCCGAGCCGCTGGGCATCGCCACGGCGAAGGCGGAGGCGGGCGGGCGGACCGCCGCGGTCTCGGCGTTCGGGGTGCGGGCCGGGTCGCGGCCGGCGCCGTCGGCGGGGACGGTCGGGGACGGTGCGGCGGTGCTGTCCGAGAAGGCCGCCGACGCCCTCGGGGTGCGGGCCGGTGGCTCCTTCACGCTGGGCGGCCGGACGGTGCGGGTCGCGGCGGTGTCGGGGGCGGCGATGTACAGCCATACGCCGGTGATCTGGACCTCGCTCGGCGACTGGCGGGAGCTGGTCGGCGGACCGGGTCGATCCGGTGGGCCCGGCGACTCCCCGGGGGCGACGGTGCTCGCCCTGGCCACCACGGGGTCGGCGGATCTGGCCGCCGCCGACCGGGCGCTCGGCACCGCCACGGTCCCCGCCGCCGACGCCCTGAAGGCGATCGGTTCGTACACCGCCGAGAACGGCTCGCTGCAACTGATGCGCGGCTTCCTGTTCGCCATCTCCGCGCTGGTCATCGGCGCGTTCTTCACCGTGTGGACGATCCAGCGCAGCGGCGATGTCGCGGTGCTCAAGGCGCTGGGTGCCTCCACCGGCTATCTGCTGCGCGACGCGCTCGGCCAGGCCGTGGTGCTGCTGGTGGCGGGCACGGGCCTGGGCACCGCCGTCGCGGCCGGGGTGGGCGCGGCCGTCGGCGGGACGGTGCCGTTCGTGCTGGACGCCTCCACCGTCCTCGTCCCCGCGCTGATCATGATCGCGCTGGGTGCCTGCGGTGCCGCGCTGTCGATCCGCCGCATCACGTCCGTCGACCCACTGACCGCCCTGGGGAGTGCCCGATGAGCCTGAGCCTGAGTGAAGTGACCCTGACCTATCCCGACGGCGGCGCCCGGCTGACCGCGCTGGACGGCATCTCGCTGGAGGTGCCCGCCGGCCGGCTGACGGCCGTGATCGGCCCGTCCGGCTCCGGCAAGTCCAGCCTGCTGGCGGTGGCCGCGACGCTGATCACGCCGGACCGCGGGCGGGTGGTGATCGACGGCACGGACACCGCGGGGCTCGGCCGCGGCGAGCTGACGACGCTGCGCCGCACCCGCGTCGGCACGGTCTTCCAGCAGCCGAACCTACTGCCGTCGCTGACGGCCGCCGAGCAGCTCCAGGTGATGGCCCATCTGGACGGCCGCCCGCCCCGCAAGGCCCGGGCCCGGGCGCTGGAGCTGCTGGCGGCGGTCGGCCTGGCCGACCGGGCCGACCGCCGCCCGCACCAGCTTTCGGGGGGTCAGCGGCAGCGGATCAACATCGCGCGGGCGCTGATGAACGAGCCGGCCGTCCTGCTGGTGGACGAGCCGACCAGCGCGCTGGACCGGGAGCGCGGCGCGGCGGTGCTGGACCTGCTGCGCGCGCTCACGCGCGAGCGCGCCACCGCGACCGTGCTGGTCACCCACGACCACGCGCATCTGGAGGCGGCGGACGAGGTCGCCGAGGTGCTGGACGGCCGGCTGCGCCCGGTCAGCGGCCGGACTCCCCCTGGTCCCGAACCGGCTCGTCGGCCGCGTGCGAGAACAGCTTGAGGACCGGCACGCCGACCTTGTGGCGGGCGCGGGAGGCCCAGTCGCGGTGGAAGAACTCCTCGACGAAGTGCGGGGTGGTCAGCACGATCACCTCGTCGGCGCGGGTCTCGTCGACGATGGAGCGCAGCAGGTCGAGCGGGTGCTCCTCGACCACCTGCCCGACGGCTTCGGCGCCGGTGGCGCGGAGCGAGGCGAGGGTGTGGGCCAGGGCGCGCTCGGCGGGCTGTTCGGCCCGTTCGCCGCCCGGTTGGGCGCCCTCGCGGACGGCCTCGTCGAACTCGCCGAGGGCGACATCGTCGATCGCCCGCAGGAGGACGTCCTGTTTGCCGCGCGGCTGCATGAGGACGACGAAGGAGATCTGGTCGTCGCCGTGCAGGGTGGTGACGAACTCCACGTCGGCGGGCGTCAGAGGCTTCTCGATCATCAATACGCTCGTGAACACGACGGGCGCCCTTCTTCTCTTCCTATGGGCACCGCGGGACACGGCACCCAACAGAAACCATCCTGCCCCGTCGCCACCGGGGCCTGTTGGCCTTAAGTGTGCCCAACGGAAGCTAAGCGGAACGGATAATTCCGCCGATTGTCAGGACCGACGGTAGCGGGTGAACAGGAACCCGGCCTCCTCCAGGACGGAGACCAGGGAGAACCGCCGCGGGTCGGGGACGGCGGGTCCCTTCGTGATCCGCGACGCGTCCCCCACGGTGACCAGCGGTGCGAGCGACAGGCACAGTTCGTCCAATGCGCCGGCCGCCGTGAACGCCCCCAGCAGCGTCGGCCCGCCCTCGGTCAGCAGCCGGGTGTGGCCCCGTTCGGCCAGCAGGCCGGCCACCCGCGCCGGGTCGACGCCCAGGCCCTCGCCGGCGAAGAGCACCTCCACGCCCGCCTCCCGGGCCACGCTCACCCGGTCGGCGGGCGCCCCGGCCCCGGTCACGACGAGGGTGGGCACCAGCGGCTCGGTGAACAGCGGCAGCGAGAAGTCCAGGCCGAGCCCGGCGGTCACCACCACGATGGCGGGCGCCGGGCCCTGTCCCGCGGCGGCCCGGCGGGCGGCGAACGCCTCCCGGGCGCGCGCCGGCCGGTACCCCTCCTGCCGAACCGTTTCCGCACCGACCACCACGGCATCCGCGAGGCCCCGCAGCACCCCGAAGATCCGCATGTCGGCGGCACCGGACAGCGGCTGCGAACGGCCGTCGTGGTAGGCCGCGCCGTCCATGGAGGAGACCATGTTGGCGCGCAGCCAGCCGGTGCGCCCGGCCATGACCGGGTCGTCCGCGGCCGGATACGCGTACGCCTCGGCCAGCTCGTCCAGGGTCCACTCGCGGTCCGCGGTGTCGGCGGCGACCTCCGACGCGGTGTCCGCCGGGCCGGGCGCCGGTACGGGCCGGCCCGGGGAAGAAGCCGGGGGGCGGGCTGCGGGCTGGGCGGTGAGGGGGAACAAGCGTCGCATGGCGGCAGTGTGACATGCCTCGCTCACCGGTCCGGCGGACACCGCGCAGCGACTAGGCTGGACGGCTGTGTCGCCTTCCCAGCCCTCGCCCCCGCACCCCGCCCCCATAGTCGGACCGCCGGCCGACGGGAGCGGCGCGGTCCCCGTCGCGCTCACCTCCCGCGCGCCGCACGTCCCGGCCGAGCACCTGGTCGCCGAGATGGTGCCGCCGCCGCGCTTCCAGGGCGCCCGCTTCGACACCTACCTCCCGGACCCGAACCAGCCCAGCCAGACCGAGGCCGTCCGCGTCCTGAGCGCCTTCGCCGCGAGCATCGACGGCGGGCCGGGTGCGGCCTCCGCCAAGCGCCGCTGGTTCGCCAAGGGGCCCAAGAAGCCCGCCGCCCCCAAGGGCCCGCGCGGCGTCTACCTGGACGGCGGCTACGGCGTCGGCAAGACCCACCTGCTCGCGTCCCTGTGGCACGCCACGCCCGCGCCGGCCGAGCGCAAGGCGTTCGGCACGTTCGTCGAGCTGACGAACCTCGTCGGCGCGCTGGGCTTCCAGCAGACCGTACGCACGCTCAGCGACCACCGCCTGCTGTGCATCGACGAGTTCGAACTGGACGACCCCGGCGACACGGTGCTGGTCTCCAGCCTCCTCGGCAAGCTGGTGGACGCCGGGGTGGCGCTGGCCGCCACGTCCAACACGCTGCCCGGCAAGCTCGGCGAGGGCCGTTTCGCCGCCGCCGACTTCCTGCGCGAGATCCAGGGTCTGAGCGCCCACTTCCGTCCGCTGCGCATCGACGGCGAGGACTACCGCCACCGCGGCCTGCCCCAGGCGCCGGACCCGTACGACGAGGAGACCGTCACCCGGACCGCGTACCGCACGCCCGGTGCCTCGCTCGACGACTTCCCCTCCCTGCTGGAGCACCTGTCGAGGGTGCACCCCAGCCGCTACGGCGCGATGTGCGACGGCATCCGCGCGGTCTGCCTCACCGATGTCCAGGCGGTGCCGGACCAGTCGACGGCTCTGCGCCTGGTGGTCCTCGCGGACCGGCTCTACGACCGTGAGGTGCCGGTGCTGACCTCGGGGAAAGCCTTCGACGCGCTGTTCAGCGAGGAGATGCTGCGCGGCGGCTACCGCAAGAAGTACTTCCGGGCCATCTCCCGCCTGACCGCGCTGGCGCGCGACGCCGGGCCGCTGGTGGCAGGCTGACGGAAGACGGGGCCCGGCACCTCGTTCCTCCGCCCTCGCGCGGAACACTCCCGTACACGGTTCCTCGCGCATGGTTCCCGGCGGCCTGAGTGCGTGATACACACGTGCTGGTCACGTCACCTGTCCGCCAACAGGGAGCTGCCCATGTCCGCGACACGACGTCAGATCCTGGCCAGAACCGGTGCCTTGGGCGCGTCCCTCGCCTTCACCGGAAGCCTCACGGAAATCTTCGCGGGGACCGCCACCGCCCAGACCATGGGCCGGGGCGGCTACGGGCCGCTGGTCCCCGATCCCGACGGGCTCCTCGACCTCCCCCGGGGCTTTCGCTACAAGGTCCTCTCCCGCGAGGGCGATCCGCTGCTCTCGGGGGAGGGCGAGGTCCCCAGCAACTGCGACGGCATGGCGGCCTTCGCCGGCCGGCACGGCCGCACCCACCTCGTACGCAACCACGAGAACCGCACGGGGTCCCGCTCCCCCGTCCCCACCGTGCCCGACCTGACCTACGACCCCGGTGGCGAGGGCGGCTGCACCGCCCTGGAAGTCGACCGGGACAACGATCTGCGCTCCGAACGGGTCGCCATCGCCGGCACCTCCACCAACTGCGCGGGCGGCCCCACCCCTTGGCGCACCTGGCTCACCTGCGAGGAGACCGAGCGGCGGGCGGGCGAGGAGAACTACACCAAGGACCACGGCTTCATCTTCGAGGTCGACCCCTACGACCCGCGCCGCACCGGCGCCGTCCCGCTGACCGCGATGGGCCGCTTCCAGCACGAGGCCATCGCCGTGGACCCCGGCACCGGCACGGTCTACGAGACCGAGGACGCCTTCGACAAGCCGTTCGGGCTCTTCTACCGCTTCCTGCCCGACAAGCCCCTGGGCGGCCGCGGCTCCCTGCGGGCCGGCGGGTGCCTCCAGGCCCTGCGCGTCCCGGGCGTGCCGGACCTGTCCGGCGTCCAGCAGCCCGGCACCGTCTTCGACCACGTCACCTGGGTGGACGTCCCCGACCCGCTCGCGCGCCGGACGCCGATCCGCTTCCAGGACTTCGGCCCGGGCGGTATCACCCACGCCCAGAAGCTGGAGGGTTGCTACTGGGGCGGCTCGTGCGTCTACTTCGTCTCCAGCTTCGCGCACCGCGCCGCCGGTTCAGCGGCCGACCACTACGGCCAGGTGTGGAAGTACGACCCGAAGCTGTGCCGGCTGACGCTGGTCGTCGTCTTCGGCCCGGACACCGATCTCCAGCTCCCCGGCGAGTCCCCCGACAACATCTGCCTCGCGCCCAGCGGCGGCCTGATGGTCTGCGAGGACGGCGACGGCGCGCAGCACGTCTTCGGTCTCACCCGACGCGGCGAGGTGTACGCGATGGCGCGCGGCCGGCAGAACATCGGCACCCCCGAGAAGCCGGAGTGGGGCGAATTCGCGGGCGTGACGTTCTCCCCCGACTACCGCACGATGTACGTCAATTGCTATACGCCGGGGACGACGTTCGCCGTGACGGGGCCGTGGAACCACTGACGACCGCCGGCCGGTGACCGCGGGAGCCTGCTCAGCCGGAGCAGGCCACGCGCTCGGCTTCCTGCCATTCACACACCGGGCAGAGCACGATGCCGGGCCGGCTCACCGGGTACTCGGTCGGCTGCCCGCACCGCACACAGTCGGCGAGGGGCTCGGTGGTGTCCGGGCGGGTGGCGGGGGCCGTAGCGGCCTCGCCGGAGTCGTTGAGCGGGTGCGGGTTCGGGTGCGGATCGGTGCCGGACATGTTTCCGAGCGTACGCCGGTGGGGCGGGGCCGGTCACGGAGCGGGGCTTGGGGCTATTGCCCGTGACCGGGCCGGGGCCGGGCCGGGGCCGGGCACGCAGCCGGGCGTGGGGCGCTTGCCGTGACCGCGCCGGACCGGGCCGCCTCTGCGCGCGGGGCCGCCCGGCTCGTCCCGCCATTGTGGGCGCCGCCCGCCACCGTGGCGCGGCCCGTCACAGGGGCCCTGCCCGCCACAGTGGCGCGGCCACGGCCCACGGGCGCCTCAGCCGCGCCGGGAGCTGAGGGCGCAGGCGGCCGCGGTGGCTGCGGCCGTGATCAGGACGGTGGTGGCGAGCGGCAGCCACGGGGTGTGGATCGTGCCGTTCGCCGAGCCGGTGACCAGGCCCGAAACGGCGGCGTTGGCGGGCGAGGCGCCCAGGACGAGCAGCAGCAGCGCGGCCAGCAGCCCGGCCGGTACGGCCGAGGCGGGACTGCGCAGGACCGGCCAGTTGCACAGCGCGCCGATCGCCACGCCCAGCAACACGCACGCGAGCGCCGTGAGCAGCCCGGCCCCGGCGGCGGGCAGTACCGGCACGGCGACCCGGTGGTCGGAGGAGTGCGGGTCGGACAGCAGCGCCACCCATGCCGTACCCACGAGCGCGAGCAGCAACGCGCCGCCGCCCGCGGTCAGCAGGCAGGCGAGGTGGGCCCGGCCGGGCCCGGCGGCGGCCGCGGCGCAGGTGCGGGCGGCCGGCGGCTCGTTGGTGACGCAGATCCGGGTCAGCCACACCGTCATCGGCAGCAGTCCGGCGGCGGCGTAACCGTACGCGTCGAGGACCGGTCCGCCGGTCTGGACACCGACGGCCAGGAACGCCGCGTAGAGGATGCCCGGCGGCAGCCAGCGGTGGGAGCCGAGGAGGAGGGCGGCCTGGTAGCGGAGGAGAGCGGTCACGGCAGCGGAGCCTCGTCGGAGTGGGAGCCGGGAAAGGGCGATGCGGGACAGGGGGGTGGGGGAAAGGGAGGTCCGTGGAAGGGGGCGGCGACGCCCTGGTCGTCATGGCCCGGCCGGTCGGTGCCCGGTGCGGCGCCGACCGCGTCAGTACGTTCCGGCGCGGCGCTCCCCGCGGCGGAGGCGACGGCCGCGGAGGTGACCGAGCGGATGTGCCAGGGCGGCCGGGCGGTGAGCAGGGCGCGCAGCAGCGCGTCGGAGTGGACGGCGGCGACGGTCAGCCGGGCCCCGCCGTCCGGCCCCGGGACGACCTCCGGCCGACCCGGCAGCCCATGCAGCCCCGGCAACCCCTGCAGCCCGGTGGGTCCCGCACTCCCCGGCGGCCCCTCGACCTCGATGATCACGCGGGGCCCTGAGGCCGTCGCCCGGGCCTCCCCCGCGGCGTCCTCGACGGGCAGCAGCCGCCCGTCCGCGACGCGGTAACGGGCGTCGGCGGCGCCCGCCAGCCGGCGCGGATCGTGGTCGACGAAGACGACGGTGCCGCCGTCCGCGACCCGCTCCGCGACCGCCCGGTCGAGCACGTCGCGCGCCGCACCGTCCAGGCCGGTCCATGCCTCGTCCAGGACCAGCAGCCCGGGCCCGGCGAGCAGCGCCTGCGCGACGGCCACCTTCTGGCTCGTCCCCTTGGACAGGTCGGCCAGCGGCGTCCGGGCGTGCCCGGCGGCCCCGAACCGGGTCAGCAGTTCGTCGGCGCGGCGGGCCGCCTCGGGACCGCGCAGGCCGTGGACGCGCCCGAGGTGGGTGAGGTAGCCGACGGCGGTGAACGGCAGTGCGGCCGGGAAGCGTTCGGGGACGTACGCGGTGCGCGGGCGGCCGGTGATCCGTCCGGCGCTGGGCGCGTCGATCCCCGCGAGCAGGCGCAGGAGCGTGGACTTCCCGCTGCCGTTGGCCCCCTCGACCCGCAGCAGCGCGCCGGCCGGCACGTCGAGAGACACCTCCCGCAGCACCCAAGGACCCCGCACCCCGTAGCGCCGCCCGACGCCGTCCAGTCTCATCCGCCCCGCGCCTCCCCCGTCACGGCAACCGTAGCCCGGTCAGTTTCCGGCGGCCTTCTCGGGGCGCAGCTCGCTGGGCCGTACGATCACGAAACCCTCGCCCTCCAGGCACAGTTGGACGGCCTCGCCGGAGCCGCCGCGCAGCATCGAGCCGACGCTCTGCGAGCGGTGCAGGGTGGTGTGCAGGGAACTGCTCCAGCCGACCACCGCGTCGGTGTCGACGTAGACCGGGGCCTGCGGCGAGACGGGGATGACGAGCGGGTTTCCCTCGCACATCACGCCCAGCTTGCCCTGGCCGCTGAAGACGGAGTTGAAGAGGCCGCCGCCGACCATGCCGGCGCCCTTGACGACCTTGATCTCGTAGGAGAGGGACGGGTCGAAGCACAGGACGTTGCGGCCGTTGACGGTGATCCCGTCGCCGGGGGCGAGGTCGATGATGAAGCAGTTGGCGGCCTCGTGCGCGAACCACGCCTCGCCCCGGCCCCGGACGGCCATCAGCGCCAGGCCCTCCCCGGTGACGGCGCGCTTGAGGAACTTGCCGACGCCCTGCCCCTGCTTCTCGAAGCGCAGGTCACCGCGGTAGGCGATCATCGAACCCTGGCGTGCGTAACACTCGCCGTCCACCGCGTACTTGAGCGATTTCGCGTTCTGCTGCGTCATACCGGGCGCGGTGGCCGGCGTGGCCATGTTCTCGGCGGCGAAGAGGTCACTGTTCATGGGCAGGATGCTAGGTCGTGGCGGGCGACCGGGCTCCGGGAACGTCGCACTCGGCAACGGCACCGCTGTCGGTGGCCGGTCCCGCTGTCGGTGGCGGCTGGCAAACTGGGCCGGGTGACCAGCACCGCAGCCGCCGGCCCCACCGGCCCCCAGACCGACACCGCCGCCGACACGGACACCGGCACGGACGCCGACCCCGCGGCCGACCCCGCCACCGGCACCGGCCCGGCCGCCACCGCGGTCGACGCGCCCCGGTACGTACTCCCTCTCGTGACGCGCATCGAGAAGGCCGCGCCCCCGGCGCGCACGGACGCGCTGGAGACGGCGGCGCGCGCGGTGCTCACGCTGTTGTCGGACGAGCGGGCGCACGGCGAGGGCGAATGGGCGGCGGCCGTCGACGCCTGGCAGGACACCCAGATCCGCAAGGTGGTCCGCCGCGCACGGGGCGCGGAGTGGCGGCGGGCCGAGACGCTGCCGGGCATCACCGTCCGCGGCGAGAGCGCCGAGGTACGGGTCTTCCCGCCCGTCCCCCTGGACGCCTGGCCCAAGGACCTCGCCCGGTTGCAGGTGTCGGGGACGGAGCTGGACGATCCGGTGGAGCCCGCCGCGCCCACCGCCGACGTACCGGTGCTGTGGTTCAACCCGCGCCTGAAGATGTCGGCCGGCAAGGAAATGGCGCAGGCCGGCCACGCCGCGCAACTCGCGTGGTGGGAGCTCACCGCCGACGAGCGCGCGACCTGGCACACGGCCGGCTTCCCCCTGGCCGTACGCTCCGCGGCCCCGTCCGCCTGGGAGGCACTGACCCGCAGCGGCCTCCCGGTCGTCCACGACGCCGGCTTCACGGAGATCGCCCCGGGTTCCCCCACAGTCGTCGCCGACCACCCCGCGCTGCGCCGGGGCCGGTGACGGCCGGCGCAGCGGTCCTGGCCGGGCGTTCCGATCCTCAAATGAAGCTCTGAACCTGGTGGCTGCGGGATTCGGCCTGCCTGTCCGGGGCCATGAGTCCGTCACGACCGAGCGAGAGGGGGAACCATGGAGCGCCTCGGTACGGGGATCGGTTGGCGTCCGGAGATAGCCGCGGAGATCGCGGGGCTGCCCGGCGTGGACTGGGTGGAGGTGGTGGCGGAGAACGTCTGTCCCGGTCATCTGCCGGACGCCTTGCGTGAGTTGCGGAGCCGCGGCACGACCGTCGTCCCGCACGGTGTCTCGTTGGGGCTCGGGGGTGCCGAGCGTCCCGATCCCGGGCGGCTGGCGGCTCTCGCCGCGTGCGCGGAGGCGCTGGACGCGCCGCTGGTCAGCGAGCACATCGCGTTCGTCCGCGCCGGCGGGCCGCTCACCGCGTCGCCGCGGATGGAGGCCGGGCACCTGCTGCCGGTGCCCCGTACCCGCGACGCGCTGGACGTGCTCTGCGCGAACGTCAGGATCGCGCAGGAGGCGCTGCCGGTGCCCCTGGCGCTGGAGAACATCGCCGCGTTGGTCAACTGGCCGGGCGAGGAGATGACGGAGGGCCGGTTCCTGGCGGAGCTGGTCGAGCGGACAGGGGTGCGGCTGCTCATCGATGTGGCCAACCTCCACACCAACCACGTCAATCGCGGCGAGGACCCGGCCGCCGCCCTCGACGAGCTGCCGCTGGAGGCCCTCGCCTACGTCCACGTGGCGGGCGGGGTGGAACGCGACGGGGTGTGGCACGACAGCCACGCCCACCCCGTTCCGCCGGCCGTGCTGGACGTCCTGGCCGAGCTGTGCGCCCGCACGACTCCGCCCGGCGTGCTGCTGGAACGCGATGAGAACTTCCCCGGCGGCGGAGAGCTGGCCGGCGAACTCGACGCGATCCGCGTCGTCCTGAAGGAGGCCCGCCATGTCCGGGCGGCTTGAGTCGGTGCCCGAGCGGACGCCGGGCGCCCCGTCCCCCGCCGCCGATCCCGCCGGCATCGAACCGGCGCGGCAGCGGCTGGCGCTCGCGCAGGCGGCGCTGCTGTCGGCGCTGGTCGCCGGCACCCCCGCGCCGGAGGGCTTCGACCGCGCGCGGCTGCGGGTGCAGAGCCAGGCGCTGACGGCCAAGCGGGCCGCGGTCGTCGCCAAGGTGGCGCCCGAACTGCCCGAGATCCTGGGCGAGGACTACCGGGCCGCCTTCCTCGGTTACGCCCGCCGTCGTCCCATGAGCGGCGGCTACCGCCAGGACGCCCTGGACTTCGCGGCGTACCTGCTGGCGCAGGGCCGGCCCGAGGAGCCGGCCGCCCGGCAGCGGCTCTCCCAGTGGTGGCGGGACCGGGCCGGTCCCAAGCCGCCGCCCGCGGGGCTCCTCGCGCGCGGGGTGCGGGCCGTGCGAC
Organism: Streptomyces sp. NPDC031210; assembly: GCF_055570395.1. Taxonomy (NCBI): domain Bacteria; kingdom Bacillati; phylum Actinomycetota; class Actinomycetes; order Kitasatosporales; family Streptomycetaceae; genus Streptomyces; species Streptomyces sp. NPDC031210. The sequence goes on along the minus strand of NZ_JBVIHH010000012.1, from coordinate 113,108 downwards.
GCGTCCTGGGACGGGGGTGAGTGCCGTGTCCTTCGCGCAGTGGGTGTATTTCGCGGTGTTCGCGTCGTCGCTGGTGCTCGTCCTCGGTACGGTCCGGGCCCGCCGCGCGCCGTCCGCCGCCCCGGTGGGCGCCCCTGCCCGCGAGGTGTGGGAGATCGCGTTCCTCGCCGGCGGCCCCGGCCGGGTGGCGGACGCCGCGATCGCCGCCCTGCACGAGGACGGCCGGCTGGCCGTGGGCGGCCCCGGCGTGGTGACCGTCCGTCAGGCCGTCGCGCGGCACGCGGTGGAGCAGGCGGTGCTGGACGCGCTCGCCCGGACGCCCGGCGGTTCCCTGGCCGCGGTGCGCGCCGCCACGATGCGCAGTCCGGCGGTCCAGGGGATCGGCGACCGGCTGGCGGCCCGCGGTCTGCTGCGTCCGCCGGGGCGCGGCCGGGTCTGGCGGCTGATGGCGGGTGCGCAGATCACGGCCTGTGTGGTGGTCCTCTTCATCGGCCTGGTGCTGACGCTTTCGGGGGCCGTCGGCGACGGTTTCGGCGAGGCGCCGCTGGTGGTCAGGATCGTGCCGGGCGTGGTCGCGGGCATCCTCGTGGGCGCCCTGTGCAAGCGGGCGGTCAGCAGCCGGATCACGAAGGCGGGGTCCTTCGTCCTGCACACCGCGCGGGTGACCCACGCTCCGGGCACCCTCGAAGCGGCTCTCCGGCCCGCCGGACTGGTGGTCGCCCTCGGCGGTACGGCGCTGCTCGCGGACGAGGCCCTGCGCGGGCAGCTCGCGGAGGCCCAGCGGGCCATGGCTACTGCCCCGGCCTCCTCCGGGTCGGCCGCCGGCTCCTCCGGCGACTCCGCCTGGGGCGCGCCGGGCGGCGGGTCGGACGCCTCGTGGTGCGGCTCCTCGGACGGCGGCTCGGGGTCGGGATGCGGCAGTACGTCCGGCGGCTCGTCGTGCGGCAGCGGCTCCGGCTGCGGGGGCGGGGGCGGGGGCGGGTCGTCCTGCGGCGGCGGCTCCAGTTGCGGCGGTGGCGGGGGCGGCTGCGGAAGCTGACGAGCGATCAGGCGAACGGCGGGGCGGCGGGCGGCGGGCAGCAGGAGCCACCGCCGCAGGACGACCCGTCCTCCTGTCGCCCGGACAACCCCGCACCCCGCGCCGCACTCCGCACCGCGCGCCGCACTCCGCTCCGCGCGCTCCACTCTTCCGGGGCATAGCCGCCGACACCCATCTCCGGTGCTTTACATCCGCAATCGACGCCTCAACTATCCCTTTTGTATGCACACCGTGCGGTCCAGTGCACCCGAGCCTCTCGCCGTGTGCCACGCACCACGCACCACACGAAGGGACGGCTCGTGAGAGCACTCGCGTTGTACGGCACCATCGGGTCGCTGGTCCTGTCCGCCCTCGCCATCGCACCGGCGGGCGGCACCACCAAGGCGACGACCGCGCCCCCCGCCCCCGTCGCCCACCCCCTCACCTTCGGCCGGTGCGCGGCCGTGGAGCATCTGCCCGCCTCCGTCCAGTGCGCCCGCCTCACCGTCCCGCTCGACTACACCCGCCCCAACGGCAAGAAGATCAGCCTCACGGTCAGCCGGATCAGGGCCACCGCGCCCAAGGAACGGCAGGGCGCCCTGGTCTTCAACCCCGGCGGCCCCGGCGCGAGCAGCATGGAGTTCCCGCTCTACGGCGCGCTGTCCAAGTGGCGTCGCACGGCCCGCGCCTACGACTTCGTCGGCTACGCGCCGCGCGGCGTCGGACGCTCGGCGCCGCTGTCCTGCCAGAACCCCAAGGTATTCGCCAAGGCCCCCACCGACGCCCAGATGCATCCCACCGAGGCGTTCAAGCGGGCGAAGGTGGCGCAGGCGAAGGCGTACGCGCGCGGCTGCGCCCGCAACGCCGGCGCGGACCTGCCCTTCTACAACTCCGTCAACAACGCCCGCGACCTGGACATGCTGCGGGCCGCGCTCGGCGAGAAGAAGCTGACGTTCATGGGCGCCTCCTACGGCACGTACTTCGGTGCCGTGTACGCGACGCTCTTCCCCGGCCACGTCCGGCGGATGGTCTTCGACAGCGTCGTCAACCCCGACCCCCGGCAGATCTGGTACCGCAACAACCTCGACCAGAACATCGCCTTCGAGCACCGCTGGGGCGACTGGCTGCGCTGGGTCGCCAAGCACCACGCCCGCTACCGCCTGGGCAAGACCCCCAAGGAGGTGCAGTACGCCTACGACACGGTCATCGAGCGGGTCCGCCGCAAGCCGGTCAACGGCAAGATCGGGCCCGCCCAGTTGCAGGGGGCGTTCCTGAAGACCGGCTACAACGACGCCTACTGGCCGATCCGCGCCGAGGCCCTCTCCGCCTTCGTGCACGGCGACGACAAGCTGCTGGTCGCGCAGGCCCTGCCCAAGCCGGGCGGCGAGGCGGAGGAGGAGAACTCCAACGCCGTCTACAACGCCGTGGAGTGCAACGACGCGTCCTGGCCGCACGACTGGGCCACCTGGGACCGCGACAACACCGAGGTGGCGCGGATCGCCCCGTTCGAGACGTGGGACAACGCCTGGATGAACCTGCCGTGCGCCTTCTGGCCGGACCGGTCGCAGTCGGCGCAGGCCGGCCTGGACGACGCGGTGAACAAGATGACCGAGCGGGCCGGCGGGCACGGCGGCGACCCGGGCCCGGCGGGGAAGGCGCTGGCGGACGCCGCCGGGCACGCGGCGGCGACCGGCGTCGACGAGGCGCTGCACGGCGGGCGCGGCCCCGTCGACGTCCGTACGGAACCGGGCGCGCTGCCGCCCGTGCTGCTGCTGGCCGCCGAGCGGGACGCGGCGACGCCGTACCCGGGCGCGCTGGAGCTTCAGCGGCGGCTGGCCGGCTCCTCGCTGGTGACCGAGAAGGGCGCGGGCACGCACGGCATCGCGCTCAGCGACAACGCCTGCGTGAACAAGTACACCGAGGCGTACCTGCTGCACGGGAAGGTTCCCGGGCACCGGGTGTACTGCGCGCCGCGCGCGGAGCCGGTGCCGGGCCAGTCCCCGCAGCGCAAGAAGTAAACGGCAGGACCGGCAAGACCAAGGCGGGCCGTCCCTAAGGGGGCGGCCCGCCCTGCTGCCCGGGGCCGGTCAGGCCAGGCCGGCGACCAGCTCGGCGACGGGCTTGCGGCGACCGGTGTAGAAGGGGACCTCCTCGCGGACGTGCATCCGCGCCTCCGAGCCGCGCAGATGACGCATCAGGTCGACGATGCGGTACAGCTCGTCCGCCTCGAACGCCAGGACCCACTCGTAGTCGCCGAGGGAGAACGACGGCACGGTGTTGGCGCGGACGTCGGGGAAGCCGCGGGCCATCTTGCCGTGGTCGGCGAGCATCCGGCGCCGGTCCTCGTCGGGCAGGAGGTACCACTCGTAGGAGCGCACGAAGGGGTAGACGCTGACGTAGTCGCGGGCGACCTCGTCGGCCAGGAACGCCGGGATGTGCGACTTGTTGAACTCCGCGGGGCGGTGCAGCGCCATGTTCGACCAGACCGGCTCCAGCGCGCGGCCCAGGCGGGTGCGGCGGAAGAGGTTGTACGCCTCCTGGAGGGCGTCCGAGCTCTCCGAGTGCCACCAGATCATCAGGTCGGCGTCGGCGCGCAGGCCGGAGACGTCGTACGTGCCGCGCACCACGACGTCCTTGGCGGCGAGCTGCGCGAACAGCTCCTCGACCTCGTCGGCGTAGCCGGTGCGGTCCTCGGGGAGGACGTCGCGCAGCTTGAACACCGACCACAGGGTGTAGCGGATGATCTCGTTGAGGTCCTTGGCCTTCTTGCCGGCGTTCGGGGCCTTTTCCGGGGCGGCCGCGGCGGCCTGCGGCGTGGAAGCGGTGGTGGAAGCGTCTGTCATGTCGTCCATTCTCACTCGCCCGCCGCGGTGGCCCCCGGCAGGGTGGCGAGGACGTCGTCCGCGGCGCGGCGCGCGGAGGCGACGCACGCCGGAATGCCGACGCCGTCGTAGAGCGCGCCGCACACCCGCAGGACGCCCGGCATCCCGGCGAGGGCCCGGCGGATGCGGTCCACGCGTTCCACATGGCCGACGGTGTACTGCGGCAGGCCGCCGTCCCAACGGGTGACGGTGGTCGCGACGGGCCGGGCGGTCAGGCCGACGGCGGCGGCGAGGTCGGCGAGCGAGAGGTCGACCAGGTCGGCGTCGTCGCGCGCCAGGTCGGCGTCGTCGCCGTAGCGGCCGACGGAGGTGCGCAGCACGAACAGGTCCGGGTCGGCGTCGTGGATCCAGCCCCACTTGTGGCTGGCGAACGTCGACGCCTTGATCCGGTGTCCGTCGACGGGCGGCACGAGGAAGCCGCTGCCGCCGGGCACGCGCGCCAGGTCCGAGCGGCGGAAGGCCATGGTGACCAGCGCCATCGAGGCGTAGTCGACGGTGGCCAGTTCGGCGGCGGCGGACGGGCTCTCCCGGCGCAGGAGGCGCGCCGCCTCGGCCGCCGGCGCGGCCAGGACGACGGCGTCCGCCGTCATCGCCCGCTCACCGGCGCGCACCTGCCAGCTCCCGGACCGCCACTTCACCTCCCGCACGGCGGTGTGGAGGTGGATCTCGCCGCCGGCGGCCCGCACGGCGTCCGCGACGGCGCCGGGCAGCGTCCCGATCCCCCCGTCGATGCCGGTGAACACGGGCCCGTCGGTGGGCGTGGTGGCGGCGGCGCGGGCCTGGATGTCCCGTACGCCCTCGATCAGCGAGCGCCGGGAGCGGGCGGCGTCGAAGAGCTGCGGGACGGCGGCGCGCATCGAGATGCGGTAGGCGTCGCCCGCGTAGACGCCGCCGAGCAGCGGTTCGACGAGCCGGTCGACGACCTCGCGGCCGAGCCGGGCCGCGACGTACGCGCCGACCGCGACGTCCTCGCCGGCCTCGGTGCGCGCCAGCGTCTCGTCCTCGGCGATCCGCGCCATGCCGGCCGGGGAGATCACGCCGGAGGCGGCGAGCAGGGCGAGGTCGCCGGGGACGCCCATGACGTGGCCCTTGGGCATCGGGCGCAGCGCGCCGCGGGTCCACAGGGCCGCGGTGGCGGTGGCGGGCGGCTGCAGGCGGTCGGCGAGGCCCACCTCGCGCGCGAGGTCCACCGCTTCGGGCCGTCTGGCCAGCATCGATTCGGCGCCGAGGTCGACGGGGACGCCCGCGATCTCGCCGGCCAGCAGCTTGCCGCCGAGCCGTCCCGACGCCTCCACAACGGTGACGCGGGCGCCGCCTCGCAGCAGGCGGTGCGCGGCGGCCAGCCCGGAGATGCCCCCACCGATGACGACGACGTGACCGGACCCGGGGCCCGCGGGGGTGTGCGCTGCGCTCATGCCCCAACTGTCTCAGAGCCGCGTCACTGTCTCAGAGCCGCCTCGGTGGCTTCCGGGCGGAGCCCCGGCGTGCGGCGTCGGAGTCCGCCCGCGGACCTCGAAGGTGGCCGGCTCCCCCGTTGACAGGGCGGGGCGGCGGGCAAAGACTCGGGGCGGGCGGTGGCGATCTTCGTTCGTCGTCCGCCGACCGCAGAGCCGGGACAGCGAGCACCTTAAGGACGCCGCCTGATGACCGATCCACGCGTACGGGATGTCTACCTCGTCGATGCCGTACGGACCCCCGTCGGCAAATACGGCGGCGCCCTGGCCGGCGTCCGGCCCGACGACCTGGCCGCCCATGTGCTCAGAGCGCTGGTCGACCGCACGCCGGAACTGGACCCGGCCCGCATCGACGACGTCTGCTTCGGCGACGCGAACGGCGCCGGCGAGGACAACCGGAACGTCGCCAGGATGGCCGTCCTGCTCGCCGGGCTGCCGCCGACCGTCCCCGGTGTGACCGTCAACCGCCTGTGCGGTTCCGGTCTGGAGGCCGTCATCCAGGCCGCCCGCGCCATCGCGCACGGCGACGCGCACATCGCGGTGGCGGGCGGTGTGGAGTCGATGAGCCGCGCGCCCTACGTCCTGCCCAAACCCGACCGGGCCTTCCCCGCCGCCCATCAGGAGATGTACTCCTCGACGCTGGGCTGGCGGATGGTCAATCCGCGGATGCGCCCCGAATGGACGGTCTCCCTCGGCGAAGGCGCCGAGCTGATCGCCGACCAGCACGGCATCACCCGCGAGCAGCAGGACGTGTTCGCGCTGGCCAGCCACCAAAAGGCGGTACGGGCCTGGCGGGAGGGCGGCTACGACGCGGAGGTCGTACCGGTGCCGGGGGTGGAGCTGACGCGGGACGAGTCGATCCGCGAGGCGTCGTCCCTGGAGTCGCTGTCCAAGCTCAAGCCGGTCTTCCGCGCGGCCGGCGGCACGGTCACCGCCGGCAACTCCTCGCCGCTGAGCGACGGCGCCGCGGCCCTCCTCCTCGTCGATGACGAGGGCCTGCGGGCGACCGGCCGCGAACCACTGGCGCGCATCCGCGCGAGCGCGGTGACCGGTGTCGAGCCGCAGATGTTCGGCCTGGGTCCGGTCGAGGCGGTACGCCGCGCGCTGGAGCGGTCCGGGCGGGGCTTCGGTGACGTGGCCGCCTTCGAACTCAACGAGGCGTTCGCCGCCCAGGCGCTGGGCTGCATCGGCCAGTGGCCCGAACTCGACCCCACGGTGGTCAATCCCCGGGGCGGCGCCCTCGCCCTCGGCCATCCCCTCGGTGCCTCCGGGGCCCGCCTGGCCGGCTCGGTCGCCCACCAGCTCGCCGCCCTGGGCTCCGGCACGGGCCTGGCCGCCCTGTGCATCGGGGTCGGGCAGGGTCTCGCGCTCGTCCTGGAACGCTAGCGGGAGACGGCGAGGACGACGAGAGGAAGGAGCGCGGGCGATGGCGGAGCGAGTGGTGGTCGTCGGTGGGGACGCGGCGGGGATGGCGGCCGCGTCGCAGGCGCGCCGGCTGAGGAAACCGGATGAGCTGGCGATCACCGCGTTCGAGCGGAGCCATTTCACGTCGTACTCCGCCTGCGGCATCCCGTACTGGATCGGCGGGGTGGTCGACGGGCCGGACGCCCTGATCGCCCGCAGCGCCGAGGAGCACCGGGCGCGCGCCATCGACCTGCGGATGCGCACCGAGGTCACCGAGCTGGATCTGGACCGGGGCCGGGTGCGGGCGCGGGCTCTTGACGACGGGGGCCGGGAGTCGTGGACCGGCTTCGACACGTTGGTGCTGGCCACCGGCGCCCGGCCGCTGCGCCCGGAACTGCCCGGCATCGACGCGCCGGGGGTGCACGGTGTGCAGACCCTCGACGACGGCCGGGCGCTGCTGGAGAGCCTCGATACGACCGGTGGCCGGCGGGCGGTGGTCGTCGGCGCGGGCTACATCGGCGTCGAGATGGCGGAGGCGCTGATCCGCCGCGGCTACGAGGTCACCGTCGTGGAGCGCGGCGAGCAGCCGATGTCCACGCTCGACCCGGACATGGGCGCGCTGGTGCACGCGGCGATGTGCCGGCTGGGCATCGAGACGGTGCGCGGCACGGCCGTCACGGCCGTACTGACCGACGCGGACGGGCGGGCGGCGGGCGTCGCCACGAAGGACGCCGAATATCCGGCGGACGTGGTGGTGTTGGGCCTGGGCGTGCGGCCCGAGACCACGCTCGCCGGGGCGGCGGGCCTGCCGCTGGGCGAGTCCGGCGGGCTGCTCACCGATCTCGCGATGCGGGTGCGCGGCCACGACAACGTCTGGGCCGGCGGCGACTGCGTGGAGGTACTGGACCTGGTGTCCGGCCGCCACCGCCATATCGCGCTGGGCACCCACGCCAACAAGCACGGGCAGGTCATCGGCACCAACGTCGGCGGCGGCTACGCGACGTTCCCCGGGGTCGTCGGCACCGCCGTCAGCAAGGTCTGCGATCTGGAGATCGCCCGCACCGGGCTGCTCGAAGACCAGGCGCGCGCCGCGGGCCTGCGCTACGTCACGGTGACCGTCGAGGCGTCCGCCCGCGCCGGCTACTTCCCCGGCGCCCAGCCGATGCACGTCAAGATGCTCGCCGAGCGCGGGACGGGACGGCTGCTCGGCGTGCAGATCGTCGGCCGGGAGGGCGCGGGCAAGCGGGTGGACGTCGCGGCGGTGGCGCTGACGGCCGGGATGACGGTGGAGCGGATGACCGCCCTCGACCTCGGCTACGCCCCGCCGTTCTCGCCGGTGTGGGATCCGGTCCTGGTCGCGGCCCGCAAGGCGACGGCGGCGGTACGGGCCGCCGGCGCCTGACCGGGCCCGGTCACGGCCCGACCGGGCGGGCTCCGGTCAGGCCGGCACACCGGTCGCGCTCAGCGCGCGGTTTCGGTGTGGACGTACTCCACGAGCCGGGTCAGCGCCTCGGGGTCGGTGTTCGGCAGGACGCCGTGGCCGAGGTTGAAGACGTGGCCCTCCAGGCCGGCGGCCGCGTCCAGGACCTCGCGGGCCTTGGCCTCGACCGCCTCACGGGGCGCGAAGAGGACCGCCGGGTCGATGTTGCCCTGGAGCGCCTTGCCGGGGCCGACCCGGCGCGCCGCCTCGTCCATCGGCACCCGCCAGTCGACGCCGACGACGTCCGCGCCGGCCTCGCCCATCAGGCCGAGGAGTTCGCCGGTGCCCACGCCGAAGTGGATGCGCGGCACGCCGTAGCCGGCGACCGCGTCGAAGACCTTGGTGGAGGCGGGCATGACGCTGCGGCGGTAGTCGGCGGGCGAGAGGGCGCCGACCCAGGAGTCGAAGAGCTGGACGGCGCTCGCCCCGGCCTCGATCTGCACCTTGAGGAAGGCCGCGGTGATCTCGGCGAGGCGGTCCAGGAGGTCGGCCCACAACTGCGGGTCGCCGTACATGAGCGCCTTGGTGCGCTCGTGGTTGCGGGACGGGCCGCCCTCGACCAGGTAGCTGGCGAGCGTGAAGGGCGCGCCGGCGAAGCCGATCAGCGGCGTGCCGCCCAGCTCGTCGACGAGCATGCCGATGGCCTCGGTGACGTAGGAGACGTCGCCGGGCTCCAGGTCGCGCAGCGCCGCGAGGTCGGCGCGGGTGCGGATCGGGTTCTCGACGACCGGGCCGATGCCGGGCTTGATGTCGAGGTCGATGCCGATGGCCTTCAGGGGCACGACGATGTCGCTGAAGTAGATCGCGGCGTCGACGCCGTGCCTGCGGACCGGCTGGAGCGTGATCTCGGTGACGAGGTCGGGCCGCATGCACGAGTCGAGCATCGCGATGCCCTCGCGGACCTTGCGGTACTCGGGCAGCGAGCGCCCGGCCTGGCGCATGAACCACACCGGCGTGTGCGGCACCGGCTCGCGCCGGCAGGCCCTGAGGAATGCCGAGTCGTACGTACCGGTCCGGCCCGGGACGGGGGTCTCCCCGGCGGGGGCGGACTGGGGAGTCTGGGGCAGGTCGTTGGCGCTCACGCCCCAAATCTTCGCATGCGGGCGCGACACGTCCGAATGGGCGACGCGCGCGCCGGGTGTCCTCCCCGGATGACGGCCTCCTTCCGCCTAATCTTCCGGGCATGGCTGCGGCTCAAGAACACCTCGCGGACAGCGCGGACGAGACCCCGATCCCCTTCCGTCAGGCGGTCGAGGCGCTCCGGTCGGCACGACTGCGGCCGGAGATCGAGATCGACCCGACGCCCGCGCCCAAACGGCTCGCCCCGTACGCGTACGCGCTGGAGGCGGCGGTCGTCGAGCGCGGCACCGGACCGGACGGGGAGGACCAGGATCTGGCGGACGGGCGGCTGGTGCTGCTCCACAACCCGGCGGGCGACGACGCCTGGCAGGGCACGTTCCGGGTGGTGACGCTGGCCCGCGCGGAGCTGGAGCCGGAGATGGGCTCTGATCCGCTGCTGCCCGACGTGTCGTGGTCGTGGCTGACGGGCGCGCTGGAGGCGCGCGGGGTGCGCTACGACGAGCCGAGCGGCACGGTGACGCGGGCCGGGTCGTACTACTTCGGCGGGCTGTCCGCGCGCCGCCCGGCGACGCAGATCGAGATCCGCGCGTCCTGGACGCCGGCCGAGGGTCCCGGCGGGGTGCCGGATCTGGCGGCGCATCTGGCGGCGTGGTGCGATCTGCTGTGCCAGGTCGCCGGCCTGCCGCCGGCCGCACCGGAGGCGTCACCGCGCGGCGGTGTCGTGCCGCTGCCGCAGCGGCGCGGGGCGCGGTCGCGCTGAGCCCGCCCGACCCGGTCGGCGGGGGCCCGTGAGCAGGTGCGGGCCGCCGGTCGGCGGGTGCCGCGGCGCTCCCGATCGCGTACGGCTCTGATCAACTCGGTGCTCACTCTGTGTTCACCTCTGATCGCTCACGCATCCGATTTGCCCGAATTGCCCCTAACTAATTCGTGATCAAACTCTAAAGTCCCGCCGGATTACTGCCGAAGAGGTCAGTGACCCTTCAAACACGGATCATCCCGGCGCTCCCCCGTCGGCTTCCGTTCCCGCCACTCCCCCCAGGAGGCCCGGTGTCTGTTCTCCTCGAGCAACCTTCGAGCCTGGTCGCCTACCGCCCGAACAAGCCGACGGCCATGGTCGTCGTGGCCGACCCTCGCGTCCGCTCCACCGTCACCCGCCACCTGTGGGCTCTCGGAGTGCGTGACGTGATCGAGGCGTCGTCCATCGCGGAGGCCCGTCCCCGCGTCGGCAACCCGCGCGATATCTGCGTGGCCGACGTCCACCTTCCAGACGGCTCCGGCCTCACTCTTCTGTCCGAGACCCGGGCCGCGGGCTGGCCCAACGGTCTCGCCCTCTCCGCGGCGGACGACATCGGAGCCGTACGCAACGCCCTCGCCGGCGGCGTCAAGGGCTACGTCGTCACCGGCACCCGCACCAACCTCGGCCTGCCCGGCCGGCCGGGCGCCGCGCCCGTCGGCGCGAACGCGGCCCGTATGCAGCGCCGGCCCCCCGGCGCCCCCGGGCACCCGGGCGGCTACCGCGAGCTGTCGGGCCGCGAGGTCGAGGTGCTGCGGCTGGTGGCGGAGGGCCAGTCCAACAAGGCCATCGGCGTCTCGATGGGCCTGTCGGCACTCACCGTCAAGAGCCATCTCGCCCGCATCGCGCGCAAGCTGGGAACCGGTGACCGGGCGGGAATGGTGGCGGTCGCCCTGCGCACCGGCATCATCCACTGACCCCTTCACCCCGCCGTCGCGCCCGTCGAGGGAAAGTTCCCTCGACGGGCGACGCGCATACACAGATACCCTTGACTGGTGACCGACGCCCAAAAGACCGCAGCAGACACGACACTGCGAGCCTCCGGAGACGCGCCTCCGGATCTCCCACCGGCGCCGGTACCGCTATTGGAACCCCGCGAAGGCATCCCCCTGGTGACCGCCACCGACGAGGCGCTCGCCCAGGTCGTGGCGGCTTTCGCGGCCGGTACCGGCCCGGTGGCCGTCGACGCCGAACGCGCCTCCGGCTACCGCTACGGCCAGCGCGCCTACCTCGTACAACTGCGCCGCGAAGGCGCGGGCAGCGTACTGATCGACCCGGTCGGCTGCCCCGACCTGTCGGCGCTGGGCGAGGCCATCGCGGACGCCGAGTGGGTGCTGCACGCCGCCACCCAGGACCTGCCCTGCCTGCGGGACATAGGAATGGTCCCCAGCCGGCTGTTCGACACGGAGCTGGCCGGACGACTGGCCGGCTTCGCCCGGGTCGGCCTGGGCGCCATGGTCGAGAACGTCCTGGGCTTCGCGCTGGAGAAGGGCCACTCCGCCGTCGACTGGTCCACCCGCCCGCTGCCCGACCCGTGGCTGCGCTACGCCGCGCTCGACGTCGAGCTGCTGGTGGATCTGCGCGACGCCCTGGAGGAGGAGCTGGACCAGCAGGGCAAGCTGGAGTGGGCCCGGCAGGAGTTCGCGGCCATCGCCGCCGCTCCCCCGCCGCCGCCCCGCAAGGACCCCTGGCGCCGCACGTCCGGCATGCACAAGGTCCGCAGGCGCCGTCAGATGGCGGTCGTCCGCGAGCTGTGGACGGCCCGGGACGAGGTCGCCCAGCGGCGCGACGTCTCGCCCGGCAAGGTGCTCGGGGACGGCGCGATCGTCGAGGCGGCGCTGAACCTGCCGGTGAACAGCCACGCGCTGGCCGCGCTGCCCGGGTTCGGCCACCGCATGGGCCGCCGTCAACTGGAGCAGTGGCAGGCCGCCGTCGACCGGGCGCGGGAGCTGCCCGACCACGAACTGCCGCAGCCCGGCCAGCCGCTCAACGGTCCCCCGCCGCCCCGCTCCTGGGCCGACAAGGACCCGGCCGCCGCGGCCCGGCTCGCCGCCGCCCGGGCGGCGGTGACCTCGCTCGCGGAGAGCCTGAACCTCCCACAGGAGAACCTGATCGCGCCGGACACCGTGCGCCGGCTGTGCTGGGAGCCGCCCGCCGAGCCGACCGTGCACACGGTCGCCGGCATCCTCGCGGGGCACGGCGCCCGGGCCTGGCAGGTCGAGCAGGTCGCGCCGGTCCTCGCGGCGGCCCTGCTGACGGACGGCGGCTGACACCACCGGCGCCCCCTTTTCCGCCCTCTGCGCGGCCCGGCCGAAAAAGGGGGGCAGGGTTTTTTTTTTTTCTCCGGTGGGCGTTTCGTCTTGGTTTCGGCTCGGAGAGGAGCGTTT